>CAZMXG010000006.1:0-105694 GCA_964570175.1 uncultured Heliomicrobium sp.
CATTGATACGTGGGATGACCGACTGATTGAACCCGGCGAGGAGTGGTTTCCGGCCATCAAAAACGCTCTCAACGAATGTGATCTGGCTGTGCTGTTGGTCAGCACCGATTTCATTGCTTCTGGATTCATCTACAAGGAAGAATTGCCGGTCTTTGTTGAGCGCCGCCAGCAAGAGGGCATGACGATACTTTCTATCATCGTCCGCGATTGTCTGTGGCAATCTGAACCTGTGCTGAAAGATTTGCAGGCACTACCGAGGGATGGGAAAGCCGTGATTACGTTCCCAGAGGCCACGGGTGACAGAGACCGTATTTGGACGGAGATTGCTAAAGCCATTGAGAAACTTGCCCAGGCGAAATCAACACCGTAGCTGAAGAAACAATTCTATTGTCCAACAGACTCTTTGTGCCGGAGGCACAGCGGAGATTAGCCGGTGGTGAAGGCGATAGCCGCAACCACCGGAACCGTATCGCCAAGACATTCGCGTCCCGGCAGGGACGCCGGACAAGCGTTGGGTTTTATGACCGTGATTGTCCTGCGCTCCTGCTAGAGCGCGGGCATCGTTTGTTGGCTTTCCGGTGGTTACGCTTCGCTGCACCACCGGCTAATTTCTGGTCGCACCTTCGGCGCTCGAAAGCCGGTCAAACGATTTTCAATTCCCTCACCTATCTACCATCAGTTACTCGCATCTCAGCGCGATCATCGGATCAACTTTCGTTGCTCGACGAGCCGGTATCCAGCAAGCCAGCAAAGCCACGATTGCCAGCAACAAGGCAATGAAGGTGAACGTCAATGGGTCGGTTGCGCTGATGCCAAACAACAGGCTCTTCATAAAATGCGTCAACGCCAGCGAAGCCAACACTCCCAAGGCCACTCCCGCGAGCGTTAGCTTCATTCCCTGTCGCAGCACCAGTTGCAGCACATCGCGCATTTGCGCGCCCAACGCCATACGGATGCCGATTTCGTGCGTGCGCTGCGCGACGGCGTAAGCGATCACGCTGTAAATCCCCACACCTGCCAGTAACAAAGACAATCCGGCAAAGATGCCCGACAGCAATAGCGTAAAGCGGCGCTGTGCGGTTGTAGTCGCCAACAATTTGTCCATGGTGGCGATTTGGTAAATCGGGATGTCTTTGTCCACGGCAGCGACTTCGTGGCGAATTGCGGCAACAACACTTGTAGGGTCGTTTGTCGTGCGCACGGCAAGCTGCATAAACGAATCTGTCCATTGTGCATGCGGCACATAAACTTGTGTATCCGGCGCGTCTTCCAATCCTTGGTGATGCACATCGGACACGATTCCAACAATGGTACGCATTGGATTTGTGACCGCGCCCAGCCGAACGCGTTTTCCCAGTGGATCTTCGCCCGGCCAAAACTTCCTTGCTGCTGTTGCGCTAATCATCGCCACCAGCGGCACGTTTGCGTTGTCCTGTTCGGTGAAGCTGCGCCCGCGCAAAACCGGTATGCGCATCGTTCGCAGGTAATCGGGCGTGATGCCGTATCGTTCCAGGCTCGGCGCATCTGCCGGATTTGGCAGCGGTTTTTCTTCGATGTGAACACTGATGCGGTCTCCGTTCCCGGACAAAGGCAAATTGCTGACGATGCCTGCCGCTTCCACGCCGGGCATCTTCGACACGCGTTCCAGCACTTGCCCATAAAATTGCCGGACGGATTCTTCCTGCGCATACTTTGCGCCCGTCGCTGGAACCATCATTGTGATCATGTTTCCGGCCTCAAAGCCTGGCGACACATTCAGCAAGCGCACAAAACTTTTCAGAAGCAGGCCCGCGCCAATCAGGATGACCAGCGCCAAAGCGATTTCGCTGACAACCAGCAAACTGCGCAAGCGGCCTGTGCCTGTCACGCTGCGATCATTCGCTTTGAGCGCCAGTTGCAAATTGGGTTTCGACAATTGCCACGCCGGAGCCAGGCCAAACAGAATTCCAGTCAGCAAAGAAACCGCCGCCGCAAAACCCAGCACACGCCCGTCCATTGTCACGGTTTGCAGCTTCAACAGGGTTTCCGGTTTCAAGGCCATCAACAGGTCAACGCCCCAAACGGCCAGCACCAAACCGGCGGCTGCTCCCATGCTGGAAAGCAGCAAACTTTCGACCAGCAATTGACGAATGATCCTGAACCGCCCTGCGCCGAGTGCTGCGCGCACGGCCATTTCGCGCGACCGGCCGGTTGCCCGCGCCAGCAACAAGTTGGCGACATTCGCGCACGCAATCAGCAACAGTGCGCTCACGGCAATCAAAAACAGGTACAACGCCGGACGAATGCCTTTGACGAATTCATCCTGCAATCCAAAAACCACAGTAGTCCCCACGGGATATTCAGTCGGATGTTCCTGCTTCAACGCGGCGGCAAGCGTATTCATCTCGGCTTGGGCCTGTGAAAGTTCTACGCCCACTTTCAAACGACCGAAGGCTTTCAGATGCTGACACGAACGGCAGGCCCATTCCTGCGTGACGTCATAGCCGAGGACTGCCCAGACTTCCGCCTTCTGGTAATAATTCGCCGCCAGCAAATCTTCGAAGCCCTGCGGCATCACGCCGATCACCGTGAAGGTTTGACCGCTGAGCACAATCGGTTTGCCCAACACGTTTTGGTCCGCCTGGAACCTCCGCTGCCAAAGCGCGTGGCTGAGCATGACGACAAACCGTGTGCTGGGGCGATTTTCTTCCGCGCGAAAATCTCGGCCAAGCGCGGGCGAAACGCCCAGCATCTTGAAGTATTCCGGCGTCACGCGCAGCCCTTCAACATTTTCCGGCTCGCCGTGCCCGGTCAGGGTTCCGCCCCACGACCGGATGAGCGCAAGTTGGTCGAAGGATTTTGCGCGCACCTGCCAATCCACAAACGTCGCAAAGCCCGTGTTGCCAAACCCGCCATCATTGTCGTTGAGCGAAACAGCCACCAGCCGATCTGCCTGCCGATACGGCAACGGCTGCAACAGCACAGCATTGACGACGCTAAAGATTGCCGTCGTCGCGCCAATGCCAACTGCCAGCGTCAGCACCGCCACCGCCGTAAAGCCTGGATACTTGATGAACATTCGCGCGGCGTAGCGCAAATCTTGCCAGAGTGTTTGCATACAGCCTCCTGGAGAAGGTGTCAGGTGCTGGATACTAGATGTTGGCAATTTGCCGGCATCTAACATCCGACACCCAAACTCTATTCATAGCGAAGCGCAATCATCGGGTCCACTTTTGTCGCTCGCCGCGCCGGAATCCAACAAGCCAGCAAAGCGATGCTCGCCAGCAACAAAGCAATCACGCCAAACGTCAGTGGATCGGTCGCGTTGACGTTAAACAGCAATGTAGACATCAAACGAGTCAGCAAGAATGCCGCTCCTAAACCCAGCGCAACGCCAATTCCTGCCAGAATCATTCCGTGCCCTACGACCAGCCGCAACACGTCTCGCCGCCCTGCGCCCAGCGCCATGCGGATGCCGATTTCGTGCGTGCGCTGCGTGACGGCATAACTCAGCACACCGTAAATACCTATGGCTGCCAGCAGCATTGCCACCGCCGCGAAAACGCCTAGCAGCAACATCGAAAATTTCTGTTGCGCGATGGAAGTTGAAACCAGTTTATCCAGCGTGGTGATGGTAGAAACCGGTTGTTCTTTATCCAGCTTCAAAACTTCGTTGCGAATGGCGGAACTCAGGCTGGTGGGATCGCCAGCCGTGCGCACGACCAGCGACATATACGTATCAGGCCGCTGCATGTACGGTTCGTACGTCTGCAAGGTCGTTGTCTGATCCAGGCCGTAATGTTTGACGTCGCCGACGATGCCGACAATTTCCCGAAACGTCGTTGGCCCGTTGGTGACGTGGATGCGCTTGCCGATGGGGTCTTCGTCCGGGAAAAACTTCTTCGCCATTGTCTCGTTGATGACGGCTACGCGGGTTGTGTCTTTGGTGTCCTGATCGGTGAACACGCGGCCTCGCAGCAACGGAATACCCATCGCTTTGAAGTAATCGGCGCTCACGGCGTAGTAATTCGTGCTTTGGCTGGAACCTGGCGGAAGCGGTGGGCGGCCATCAATCACAAAACCCAATACATAATCATCATCGCTTAAGGGGATGACATTGCCCGCGCCGACTGCCTTCACGCCGGGCAGCGTCGCCACATTTTCGATCAACTGCTTGAAAAAGGCAGCTTGCTTGTCTGCTTCAGGGTACTTCCTGCGCGGCAGCGTCACAGACGCCGTCAGCGCGTTGTCAGGTTTAAAGCCCGGATCAACTTGCTGCAATTTCCAGAAGCTTTTGATCATCAATCCTGCTCCGACCAGCAGCACCAGCGCCGAAGCGACTTCCAGCACGACCAACGAACTGCGGATCAATTGTCGCCGGCCGCCTTCGGTCGAACCGCGTCCGGCGTCTTTCATCACTTCGTTCAGATTGGGCTTGGAAGATTGCAAGGCGGGAACCAGTCCAAAAACGATTCCCGTCAGCAAAGTGATGGCTGCGGTAAACCCAAGCGCGCGGCCATCCAGCGAAACGTCGCTCATACGCGGCAGGTTTTGCGGTGCCAGCTTCAGCAACAAATCCATTCCCCATTTGGCCAGCAACAACCCAACCAGTCCGCCGGTCAGCGACAGCAGCACGCTTTCGGTCAACAACTGGCGAACGATGCGCCAGCGTCCAGCGCCCATTGCCGTGCGAATGGCAATTTCTTTCTGTCGCCCGGCAGCGCGCGCCAGCAACAAGTTGGCAACGTTTGCGCAGGCAATCAGCAGCACAAACGCCACTGCCGCCAGCAACACCAGCAACGCCGGTTTGATATCGCGGACGGCAAATTCCAGCATCGGCCCAAGCTTCACGCTCCAGCCTGTGTTGGCATCGGGATATTGCGTGGCCAGCCGTCCGGCAATCGCCACCATTTCTGTTCGCGCCTGTTCAACGCTGACGCCTGGCTTCAGCCGTCCGACAACTTGCAGATAATGGCCGCCGTGGTTTTGCGCTTGCTGCGCAGTGAAGGCAATCGGCGTCCACAAATCCACGTCGCGCCCGCCATAACGGAACGACGCGGGCATCACGCCAATCACCGTGTAGCTTTGGCCGTTGAGCGTAATCGTCTGATTGACAATTTTTGGGTCGCCGCCGAAGCGGCGCTGCCAGAATCCATTGCTCAGCACCACTACGAAGTTGCGCCCGGGCTGATCTTCTTCCGGTAAAAAGTCCCGCCCAAGCTGTGGCGTTGCGCCGAAGGTCGCAAAAAATCCATCGGTTACCAACGTCCCGCGCAACCGTTCCGGATCGCCCGTGCCGATCAGGTTGAAGGACGAACCGTTCATTGCCACCAACCGCTCAAACACAGTGTTCTGCGCTTTCCAGTCCAGAAAATTCCCTGGCGAAACCGAAAATTCCGGGAACTGTGGCAGCTTGGTTTCGCGAATCAGCATCAGCCGGCCTGGCTCTTTGTAAGGCAGCGGCCGCAGCAACACCGCATTGACAACGCTGAAAATTGCCGCATTCGCGCCAATGCCCAGCGCCAGTGTAATCACCGCCACCAGCGTAAACCCTGGCTTTTTAGTCAGCATGCGAATGCCATAGCGAATGTCTTTCAATAGAGTTTCCATGGTCAATTCTCCGTTCCTGGAATTTCAGTGCGGACGTATTCCCACGGCCTTGCCAATGAGATTGCCGAACGACTTCAAATAGAGAAGTTTTTGGCGTTTAAGCCAAATTGTGTGCCAGTCAGATTTTTGAGCTAACTGCTTGTGGGAGTAGCAAAGCCGTAGGGAAATTCGGCTATGAAGATGGCTTGAAGTGTACGCTTGTGAGAATGCAATATCTCAAAATCGCAACAGGAAGTTGAGAACGGAACGAGCCAGGATCGGTTCCGAAACCAAGCCTGGCCCAACAAAAAGGTCGGTTGAAGCGGCGCGAAAGAGGGTTCAAATGGATCGTCTGCCGGGTGTTTTTGCTTTCACTTTGACACGCGCAAATTTGCAAAATGCGCGACCGTTCCCGGACCAATCTGTAACGCAATCTGCCCTGTGCTCTGTCCAAGTTTGAGATCATTGACAATCAAGACAGGTTGCGGCGCGTCATGCACAAACAAGCGCGCTTTGTCGCCGCGGACTTCAATCTTTACTTTTGTCCACTCGCCCGGCACGAGGTCCACATAGCTTTCGTACTTCTCGGGGAACTCCTTGCGCAATCGGTGCCAGGGGAATTCAGGGTGGGAAATGTATTGGGTCGAATGGTTGCGCCGCACTTGATCGTCGGCGCGGCCATTGGTCGGGCGCAGGTAGAAGCATTCGTACTTTACGGCATCTTTGGCAGCGTCGAGATTGACGCGAAAAGCCACGCCCACAAATCCCCGCGCGCCTTCCCCGGCATTGGCCCGCGGTTCGCCTGCCAATTCGATTTCAATCACGCCGTCGTGAAAATCGGATTTGTTCAATATGACAAGCCGCTCTCCGTCTGCAACGCTTGCCGCTGCGGTGTCAGTGACGCGCAACGCGGCTCGACCTTTGTACGTCACTTGTTCCGCTTTCACGTTGCGGGACTGCAACGCGCTCAGGTTGTCCAACGGAATGGGTGTGGTCTTGACCTGCGCAAAACCGTTGCCCAGGGATAGCGTCACTATCGCCAACAAAAAGAAGCCAGATTGTTTCCATACCCTGCCTGCACAGAAGTGCCAGTCTTGCCAAAGTCTTTGCATAATTTCTTTTCCTTTTTGGTTATTCACTTCGTAAAGCGTTCATCGGATCTATCCGCGCTGCTCGTCTGGCCGGGACAAAACAAGCCAGGAAAGCGACCGCAACAAGCAACAGAGCAATCGCTGCAAACGTCAACGGATCGGTAGCAGGCACGCCAAACAGGAACGCCGCCATCAACCGCGCCAACGCCAACGCTGCACCGATGCCCAGCGCAATGCCCAGCAATACCAAGCCAACACCTTGTCTGAGGATCATCGTCAACACCTGTGTTTGACTCGCTCCCAGCGCCACGCGAATTCCGATTTCGTGCGTTCGTTGCGTAACAGCGTAAGCCATCACGCCATAAATGCCGAGCGCAACCAGCAGCAATGTGAAGCCGGCAAAACAGCCGAGCAGCAGAAGGTAAAAGCGCGGCTCAGCCAAGGCGTTGCTGACCAGGTCTTCGACCAGATTGATCTGATAAATCGGCTGATCCTTGTCCAGCGTCCAGATCGCGCTTTTGACCACAGGGATCAAGGCGCTGGCTTCCGTCGTGGTTCGCACAATCAAAGCGCGTTGCCCGGAACGGCGCGTTTGCTGGGTCCAAGGATAATAGACTTCCATATCGCTGAACCCATCGCCGGGTTTGCCCAGATTGACGTCGCCTGCGACACCGACCACGGTTAGCCACTTGCCTTCTTTGCCAAAGCGGATGCGCTGGCCGACTGGATTTTCGTTCGGCCAATAACGACGCGCCATCCTTTCGTTAATGATCATTGCGGGCGGCGCATTGACGGTGTCTTCGGCGTTAAATGGACGGCCTTGCAAGATCGGAACACGCAAGGTCTGGAAGTAGGCAGCGTCAACGTGGCTGAACGGCAAGACCATTTTCGGATCGGCGGGTTCGGGCGGACGGCCTTCAACTTCGATTTCCAGATCAAAACTGATGCCTCCACCTTGCGGCGGCACGCCCATCGCCGTAGTAGCAGATTCGATGCCGGGTATTGCCGCCAAATTGTTTTTGAGATTGCTGAAGAACTCTTCCTCTTGTTCCAGCGTCGAGTATCGTTGCGGCGGCAAGGAAAGCGTGGCGGCAATCAGGTTTTTCGGTTCATAGCCGGGCGGAACGCTGCTCAGGTGCAAGAAGCTGCGCATCATCAAACCTGCTCCGATCAACAAGACGAGCGACAAAGCCACTTCAACCACCACCAGGGTATTGCGCAAACGATTTTGCGCGCGATCCGCCGTTGCTTTGCCCGTTGCGCCTTTCAGCACGTTGTGCAAATCAGGACGCGAAGCTTTGAACGCAGGTAGCAAACCGCAGATAAAGCCGGTCAATACCGTGAGGCCTAGCGTAAAGAGCAAGACACGCTTTTCCACGCCGATTTCATTGACGCTGAGGAATGTCAGTTCGTCCGGCACCCAGTTCGCCAGCGCATCTACGCCCCACCACGCCAGCGACATACCGAGTCCACCTGCCAGCAACGCCAGCAACAAGCTTTCGGTCAGCAATTGCCGGATCAGCCGACTGCGTCCTGCGCCCAATGCCAGTCGAATCGCAATTTCACCTTGCCGGTTTGCCGACCGCGCCAGCAATAAGTTTGCAGCATTCGCGCATGCCAGCAACAAGACAAAGCCGACTGCGCCCAGCAACACCAGCATGGCTCGCCGCGGCCCGGGATTAACCCGGATTGTCCCCAACTGTGAAAGTTTCGTGCCCCAGCCGCGCGGATCGGGACGTTCTTTGTCGAGCTGCGCACTCAACGCCGTCAGTGCAGCCTGCACCGTGGGCAACGCGGTGTCGCCGCGCAAACGAGCGACAGTATTGAACCGGCGCGGCCGTTTTTGTTCATCCGTTGCTGTCAGCGGCAAAGGCACCCAAAGCTGAAACTTGCCATACGGGAATTTGAATTTTGGCGGCATCACACCGACTACGGTGTAACGCTGGTCGTTGAGCGTCAGTGTTTTTCCAAGGGCGTCCGGGCTGCCGCCCAAGTGGCTTTTCCAGAAACTGTCACCGACTAACACAACGCGATCGTTCCCCGGTTCGGCATCCTCGGCACTAAATGATCGTCCCAATTTCGGATTAACGCCCAGCATTGCAAACAACCCCGGTGTTACGGCAGGAGCATTCACTGTTTCAGGCTCTTTGCCGCCCGTCAGCGTGTAAGTGCCCGGACTGTACGCTTCTACCTGGGTGAAGAAATTCAACTGACTGCGCCATTCCTGAAAAGCATCCCAGCGCAAGCCCGGATAAGAAAAACCACTCTTTGTTTCCAGTTGCTGGATTTCCACCAACCGGTCCGGTTCGGCAAACGGCAGCGGACGAAACAGCACCGCATCCACAACGCTATAAACCGCCGTGTTCAAGCCGATCCCAAGCGCAAGCGTCGCCACCACGATCAAGGTGAAGCCGGGATTTTTGCCCAAGGTGCGCGCCGCATAGCGCAGGTCCTGCCATAAATCTGCGATCATATTTCTCCTTCGGTTGGTTCCCATCACAATAGGGTCAGGATGTATTGGCCGCGCCACGCGCTGTAGCTCCCAAACCAGCAATTCACTGCCACTCAATTCCCTCAGCGTCCGGCGGCTGGCTTCCGCTGGCAATACGCCGCCTGCCAGCAACTCTGCATAACAATCTTCTAAATGCTGCGCGAGTTCCTCGATGACGGCAGCTTCGCGTGCCGGCTCAAGCCGTAGCTTCTCCAAGCGCCGTCTGATTTCTGATTTCCAGTCAGGCATCGTCCTCACTCATAACGGAGAGCAGTGAGCGGGTCTACATTGGCGGCTTGGCGCGCAGGCAACCAGCAAGCCAGGATGGCTACGGCGATCAGCAAGACCGGAACTGCAATGAAAGTCAGCGGATCGGTCGGCTTGACCCCGTAAAGCAGCGTCGTCAGGACACGCGTGAGCGCCCACGCGCCAGCAAGACCGATCATAATGCCCAGGCTTACCAGCTTGATCCCTTGCCCCAAAACCATTCCGATCACATCGCGGCGCTGTGCGCCCAGCGCAATGCGAATGCCCAGTTCGTGGGTGCGTTGAGCGACAGAAACAGCCATCACCGCGTACAGACCGACCACGGCCATCAGCAGCGCAAGCGCGGCAAAGACACCAAGCAGCACCGTGCGGAAGCGTGGTTGAGCGACCGATTCAAACAATCGCTCTTCCATCGTCCGCACTTCGAAGACAGGCAAATTTGCGTCAAGGGCTGTCACCGTGCGGCGCAAGGTGGCCTCGAAGACCGCCTGTTCCACTTGGGTGCGTACTGCCACATTGAGTGTATCGGGAGGCTTTTGGCTCACAGGCACGAACATTTCCGGCTGCGGTTCTTCTCCTCTGGCCAGATGCTGCACGCTGCCAGCGATGCCGACAATCTCCCGCCAATTCGCATCGTCATTCGTTTCATTGATGCGCTGCCCAATTGGATTGGCATTGGGCCAATAGCGTTTCGCCATCGTCTCGTTGATGACGACCACGAGTGGCGCTCGCTCGTGATCCGCGCTCGAAAACTCGCGCCCCTTCAGCAGCGGGATGCCCAGCACCCGAAAATAGTCCGGGCTGACAGCGCGGAAGTTGGCCATGGGCATGCCCGGTCGGCGCTCCTCAATTTTTTGACCATTCATGAGAACGCCAAACATATAATTGCCAGTGGCGAACGGAAGAAAAGAGGTCAGCACTGCCTCTTGCATCCCAGGCTGTTGGCGCGTCTCTTCCAGCAGCCGGTCAGCAAAACTACGTCGCTGCTCCGGCGTCGCGTAGGGCAATTGAGCGGAAGTGGATTGTTGGCGCGGGTAACGCGGCAGTGAGATACGCGCCGTCAGCAACCGTTCAGGCCGGAAACCCAATCGTGTTTGCTGTAGCTGCATAAAACTCTTGATCATCAACCCTGCGCCCGTCAGCAACACCACGGTCAACGCGACCTGCGAAATTACCAATAGCGCACGCAAGCGGTTCGCGCCGAAGCTACCGCCAAGCGTTGGGCTGCCCGCCTTCATCGCTTCGCTCAACGCCGTCTGCGAAGCGCGCAATGCTGGCAGTGTGCCAAATAACAGCCCGGCCAGCACGGTTAGCACGCAAGTAAACGCGAGCACTCGGCCATCCACGCTGATCTCGCCGTTGCGCGGAACCGTGCTGGGTAACAGCGCATTGATCAGCGTCATTCCTTCATAAGCGAGGAACAAACCGGCCACCCCGCCCAAACCAGCGAGCAGCAAACTTTCGGTCAGGAATTGCCGCACAACGCGTTTGCGGCTGGCGCCAAGGCTTAAGCGGACAGCGATTTCTTTGTGTCGCCGCGCCGCTGCCGTCAGCAGCAGGTTCGCCAGATTGGCGCAAGCGATCAGCACGACGAAGCCGACTGCGCCCAGCAGCACCAGCATCATCGTGCGCGCGTCACCCACCATCGCATCTTGCAAGCCCATTGCGCGCAGTCGCTGGAAGCGCGGGCCTTTCTCTTCCGGCTCCTGCTTTTTGATGATTGTGGACAGTTCGGCGTCGGCCTGTGAACGAGTGACGTCTGGCTTCAAGCGAACAGTGATGTTGATAAAAAAGGGGCTGAAATAACTGTCCAGGTCTTTCGCGCTCAAGGCCAGGGGCACAAACAGTTCGTTGTCAGCAGGAAAATTGAGCTTCGGCGGCAGCACACCGATCACCGTGTAGCTCTGTTCGTCAAGGCTGATCGCGCGGCCTACCACGTTGGGGTCAGCGCCAAACTGTCTTTTCCAAACTCCGTGACCGAGCAGAATAACTTTTGCACCGCCCTCCCGATCTTCTTCCGCTGTCAAATTTCTGCCGTACAGGGGCTGCACGCCAAGCGTCGGCAACAGGCCAGCCGAGACGCGCGCACCATTGACGCGCTCCGGCACACTGCCCCCAGCCACGTTGAACGTTGCTATCGAGTAAGCACCGAATTGCGCGAAGGAGCGGTTCGGCAGCGACAGGTCGCGAACATCCGCGCCTGCAAAGTTGGCGGGTCCCTTCCCATCCACCAGGAGCATCAGGCGTTCGGGTTCAGGGAAAGGCAAAGGTCGTAGTAGGACCGCATTCACGACACTGAACATTGCCGTGTTCGCACCAATGCCCAATGCCAGCGTGAGGATGGCGATCAGGCTGAAGCCAGGCTGCTTCAACAACATTCGTGCGCCGTAACGCAAATCTTGCCACAGGTCTGCGATCATATTTCTCCTTCGGTTGGTTCCCAGAATGATTGGTTCCTGATGGGTCCGCCGCTCTACGCGTCGCAGTTCACGCTCCAGTAATTCACTCCCGCTCAATTCCGCACGCGTTTGACGTTCGGCCTCTGCCGCTGTCGCGCCACTCGCCAGCAACTCCGCGTAACAATCAGCCAAATGCTGCGCGAGTTCCTCGACAATGACGGCTTCACGCGTCGGCTCCAATTCCAGCTTTGCTAATCGCCGTCTGATTTGTAGTTTCCAGTCAGGCACTTTCGGTTCCTGTAACGCGGTTAATTGCTGCGACAAAGGATTCCCAGATGCTGCGTTGTGCTGCCAGCACTTTCTTTCCATCTTTCGTCAAATGGTAATAACGACGACGACGTTGTCCCGCTTTTTCCACCCACTTCCCTTCAATCCAGCCGCGTTTTTCCAGCCGATACAGCAGCGGATAAAGCGAAGCGGCATTGAACTTCAACACGCCGTCCGAGCGCGTTTCAATCAGTTTGCGAATTTCGTAGCCGTGACGCTGGCGAGCTTCCAGCAAAGACAGGATCAGCAACTCCGCGCTTCCCTTCTTTAACTCGCGGTCAAATTTCTGTGAATTGATAGGTGCCATAAACACATATTATGTAGGCGTCTATAAAACGTCAAAAAGATTCCCTCGCTTAAACAGCATTGAGAGATAAAAAATCACCTGCGCCTGGCGGGCGGGTCTTGAAAAATGGAACTATGCCAAATTCGTGTATAAAAACTTGAAGCGTTGCGCTTGAGCGAGGCCAATGAGCTTTGCTGCTGAATCGAGACTAGGCTGAACTGAAGCCGATTTAGATTCTGTTTTGATTGGGCTGAAGAGTTGCGATCGAAATTCACTGTCGTTCAGTGCTGTTTACCAGACGAATGTATTCATCCATAACTGCGCGATTTTTTGCAGTATCCCAACCGCGACGTTGAGACCGCGGGGATGGTTTGATTTCCGCTACGATTAGTTCTCCGCCAAGCTGCCGTGCGGTTTGAAGCATCTGGCCATTGGGATCAACGATTCCGGATGAGCCATATGACACCAGGTAATCCGTGCGCCCGGCAACATCGGCACGAATGACAGAAACGCTGTTCTCGACCGCTCGCGCGATGTCTACAGCTCTGGCTTCGGCGACCAATTCCTGCCCTGCTTTTGCCGGTGGAAGGCCATTGTTCGTGGGAACAAACAGCGCTATCGCTCCTTGCGAAGCCATAATTCTAGCGGGCTCGTAATAGTTGGAATCGTTGCAGATGATGATCCCAAACGTCAGATCGCCCAACGTGAAAACTGGCAGCTTGTCTCCTGCGTCGTAAATGGACTTGTTAATCGCCGGATACAACTTGCGGTAAATGCCCGCGACCGCTCCTTGATGAAAAACCGCAGCCGAATTGTAGAGTCGGCCGCTTCGATCAATTTCCGTGAACCCTAGAATGGTTGCCACCTTGTCACTTGCCAGAGGCGCCAGCAGCGCCTGCAACTGCCCACTTTCAACATCCAGGGCGATGCCAGCAGGTGAATCCACGTAATCCGCCAAGCCTCCAAGCACAGCTTCCGGGCAACACAAAATCTCTACTCCCTGCGCTTCACACCGAGTGACCTGTTCGCGAATCAGATCAATGACTTTCATCGAGCCAGTGGCCGGCAGAGGAGTTTGATAAGCCGCAACCTTCAAAAGACCACCTCATCACTGTTTTGTTCTTACGATGCGTGTATCACTCATTTCGAAGCGCAATCATTGGATCAACCTTTGCTGCCCGCCTTGCCGGAACCCAGCACGCCAGCACGGCGACCAAAGTCAGCAGCAATGCAATTCCACCGAAAGTCAGCGGGTCAGTCGGGCTGACGCCGAACAACTGGTTCACCAGCAACAATCCCGTCAGCCGTGTCAATCCAAACGTGGCGATCATCCCAATCGTCACGCCAATCAATGTCAGCGTCATTCCTTGCCGCATCACCATACGCAGCACATCGCCTGTTTGCGCGCCCAGCGCCATTCGAATGCCAATCTCATTCGTCCGCTGACTAACGGCATACGACATGACGCCGTAAATGCCGACTGACGCCAGCAACAACGCCAGCAAAGAGAAAATGCCAAGCAACTGCACCATAAATCGCTGCCCGCCCAGCGAACGATTCAACAAAAATTCCATCGTTCGCACTTTCCAGACCGGCTGGTCTTTATCTATGGACCAGATTGCGTCGCGCACGGCTTTTGAATAGCTCAGCGCGTCGCCCGAAGTGCGCACCACCAGCGAAGCGAAAATGTCTGGCCGCTGAGAATATGCCAGATAGATTTGCGCCGATTCCCGTTCGTCCAGGCTGCCGTGTTTGATGTCGCCAACCACACCAATAATCGTGGCTTTCACGTCCGAACCCAGCAATTGTACCTGCTTGCCAATTGGGTCTTCGTTCGGCCAGAAGCGGCGCGCCATTGTCTGGTTGATGACCATGGCGCGCGGTGCATCCGGCTGATCCTGTGCTGAAAAAATTCGGCCTTTCAACAGCGGAATGCGCATCGTGCGAAAGTAATTCGCATCTGTGCGATTGACCTGCGCGCGCGGCTCCTGGCCTTGCGGCGGCGCGGAGCGATCCGGCAAAACAAACCCCGATTCGCCAATGCCTGCGCCGTGCGGCACAGACATCACGAGTGCCGCCGATTGCACGCCCGGCAGCGCCTGAACGCGCGACACAACTTCTTCATGAAATTGCTGCTGTTGCTTTGGTTCAGGATATTTGTTGCGCGGGACGCGATATTCCAGCGTCAGCAAGTTTTTCGCATCGAAGCCGGGATCAACGCGCAGGTAATTGACAAAACTCCTGACCATCAACCCCGCGCCGGTCAACAAAACAATTGCCAGCACGATTTGAATCACAACCAGCGCGCTGCGCAATCGGCTGCGTCCCAGGTTTGCGCCAGACGACCTGCCGCCTTCTTTTAGCGCTTCGTTTAAGTCAGGCCGCGAAAAGCGCATTGCAGGCAGCAAGCCAAACAACACGCCGGTCAGCACCGTCACGCCGAAAGTAAAACCGAACACCGCCGGATCGAGTTTCACCGTAACGCCGAAAGGCAAAACGATACCGCTGCTGGCCGCCAGCGCATCCATTCCCCAAACACCAATCAGAAAGCCTATCAGGCCGCCAGCCAGCGACAGCATCAACGATTCCGTCAGCAGTTGTTGCACCAGCCGAAACCGGCTGGCACCCAGCGCGGCGCGCAAAGCCAGTTCTTTGGATCGTCCAACCGCACGGCTCAGCATCAGGTTCGCTACGTTCGCACAGGCAATCAGCAGCACGAAGCCGACGGCTCCCAACAACGCCAGCAACAAAGGTTGCAACCGCTCGACAACCATTGCCTGCAAATTCACCAGCGTCACGCCGCGATCTTTGTTTGTTTCGGGATATTGCTGCGCCAATCGCGCGGCAATCGTGTCCATTTCCACTTGTGCCTGACGTTCTGTCACTCCGGGTTTCAACCGCCCTATGACTTCCACCGGCGCGGATTTTCGGTCGAGCGAAAAGCCAGGGTGATATTGCACCGGCATCCACACATCAATGTCGGAATAAGGAAAACGAAACCCTTCCGGCATAATTCCGACGACGGTGAAAAGCTGTCCGTTCAACGTCAGCGTTTGGCCGACCAAATTGGGATCGGCACCGAAGCGGTCACGCCAGACCACTGGATTGACAATGGCAACGCGCTCCGCGCCCGCCTGGTCTTCGCCGGGAAGAAATGCGCGACCCAGCGCCGGTTCGACACCCAGCGTTGTGAAAAAGTCTGCTGAAACAAATCCGCCGATCACACGGCCAGGTTCAGCGTGTCCGGTCAGGTTGACGCTTTGCGGAGTCACGGCTGAAAGCTGCGAAAAGGATTGGCTTTGCGCCCGCCAATCCAGCAAGTCCGGAATCGAGACCGAACCGCGCGCTTCGCCGCTTGTCTTTGAAAAGACCATGACCAGATGTTCCGGCTGTTTGAAGGCCAGCGGACGCAACAACGCGGCATTGACCACGCTAAAAATTGCCGTGTTCGCGCCAATGCCCAGCGCCAGCATCAGAATCGCAACCAGGGTAAATCCCGGAGTCTTCATCAAAGCCCGCGCGCCGTAGCGCAAATCTTGTAAAAGTGTTTGCATAATCCTCTTGAAATGATGAATTCGGAATGATGAATGATGAGCCGATTTACTCCTCATTCATCATTCACAGCGAAGCGCCACCATCGGATCAACTTTTGTCGCGCGTCGCGCCGGAATCCAGCAAGCCAATAACGCCACCAAGACTAACAAAGCAGCAACACTGGCGTAGGTCACTGGATCAGTCACGCTGACTTCAAACAACAGAGTGCTCATTAGCCGCGTCAGGCCCCAGGCTCCCACCAATCCGAGCACCGTGCCAACCAAAGCCAGAATCATCCCATGCTTCAAAACCAGGCGCAGCACGGTTCCCTGCCCCGCGCCCAAAGCAAGCCGTACGCCGATTTCGCGTGTGCGCTGGGCGACGGCGTAAGCCAGAACTCCGTAAATGCCAATCGCAGCCAAGGCCATTGCCAAGGCCGCAAAAGCACCTAGCAGAAATGTGTAAAAACGCGGTTGCGCGACGGAGTTTGAAACCAGTTGTTCCATTGTCAGAAAGCCTGTCGGTTCCAACGCCGGATTGGCCGACTTGATGGCTTCGCGCACGCCCTGCGTCAGCGATTGCGGCGAAACCGCTGTGCGGATCATCAGATTGCTCCACTGAAAGGGCGTCTGGGCAAAAGGTGTATAAATCGTCGCGTCGCTGGTGTCATCCAGGCCGGAATATCGCACATCAGCGACAACGCCAACAATTTCCCGCCATTCATTCGATTGTTCGGAGTTGATCAGTTGCAGCCGTTTGCCCAGCGCGCTTTCGTTTGGAAACAAATTGCGCGCCAGCGTTTGATTGATGATGACTGTTTTGGCGGCTTTATCGTCATCGCGTTCCGTGAATTCGCGGCCTTCGCGCACAGGCGTTCCCAGCGCCCGGAAGTAATCGGGACTGACGGCAATGAAGTACGCGGATCGAGCACCGGCGTTATTGTCGGCTGCCCCCTGCACGGCAAAGCGTGTTGCGCGTTGCGCAGTTACGGGAGGCAAAGCGCTGCCTCCGCTGGCAGCTTGGATGCCTGGAACTTGCCCGATGCGGGCCAGAACTTCGCGCACTGCGGATGCGCGCTGTTGAGGCTCTCTGATTTCGACCAGTGGCAAATTGACAGTCAGCAGGTTTTCCGCCTTAAATCCAGTATCTACATTCAACAGCCGATTGAAGCTTTTCAGCAATAATCCCGCGCCAACCAGCACGATCAAGGACAAGGCGATTTCAACCACAACCAGACTGCTCCGCAAACGATTGCCTTTGATACTGCCAAACGCGCCGCGCCCACCGGTTCTGAGCGTCTGATTCAAATTGCCACGCGCGACTTGCCACGCCGGAACCAGCCCGAAAATCAAACCGGTCAACACGACGGCACCCAGTGTAAACAATAGCACTGGCGCGCTCAGACGAACTTCCGTCAACCGCGGAACGTCGTCCGGATTGAAACTGACCAGCGCATCCACGCTCCAAACCGCCAGCAATAATCCTGCTGCGCCGCCCAAAATCGCCAGCAACAAACTTTCTGTCAGCAATTGGCGCAGCAGCCTCCAGCGGCCCGCTCCAAGGGATGCGCGAATCGCCAATTCCCGTTCGCGTACCGCCATGCGCGCTAGTGTCAAGTTGGCGACGTTGACACAGGCAATCAGCAACACGAACCCGACGGTTGCAAGCAACACCCACAACGCGCGACTGATGTCGCCGACAATGCGTTGATATAAAGGCGTGAAGTTCAACCGGATGTTCGAATTGGTGTCGGGATATTGCTGTTGCAATCGCTGGGAGATCGTTTCCATCTCGATTTGCATTTGCGGCAAGCTGACGCCAGGTTTCAGATGAGCGACCGTTCGGAAGATTCGAAATTGGCGGTTTTCCATTTGCTGTGGAGCCTCGGCCATCGCCGCACCAAAGGTGTTCCAGATTTTGAAATCGCGGCTGGGATATTGAAATTCCGGCTGCGTCACGCCAACGATGGTGTGCGGTTTGCCGTAAAGCCGAATCGTCTGGCCGATGACGTTTGGGTCGCCGCTGAAATGACTTTGCCAGAAATCGTGACTGATGACGGCCAGTTGTTGCCGATCCTCTTCCGCTAGCCAGAATCGGCCCAGAGCCGGTTGCGTCAGTTGTGGCAACAATTCCGGTGTGACAATCGCGCCACGAACCTGAGTGGTTTCATTGCCAAGCGTGACGTTGTACATATTTGACGCCCACAATGCCATCCAATCAAAACTCTGGCTGGATTCTTTGATGTCACGAAAATCCGGGGGCGAAACGTTTGCCACAACAATGTGCTCGGCGTCTTTGTATGGCAGCGGTTTCAGCAGCACGCCATACACGACGCTGAAAATTGCCGTGTTCGCGCCTATGCCCAATGCCAGTGTGATAATCGCAGTTAACGTGAAGCCCGGATTTTTGAGCAACATTCGCGCGCCAAAACGCAGGTCTTGCCAGAGTGTCTGCATAGTTCCCCCTTGAAAAGGATGAATTCTGAATGATGAATGCGGAATGAAGAGCCTCGAATTCATCATTCTTCATTCCGACTTCATCATTCACAGCGAAGCGCAATCATCGGATCAACTTTGGTCGCCCGCCGTGCGGGAAAATAACAAGCCGCGAACGCGACAAACGCCAACACCAAGGACACCACTACAAATGTCAGCGGGTCCGTGGCGCTGACGCCAAACAGGAAATCTCTCATCAAGCGAGTCAGGGCAAACGCAATCAACAATCCGCCGCCCAGTCCCGCTACTGCCAAAAACATTCCTTGCCGAAGCACCATTGCCATTACATCGCCAGCTTTCGCGCCAAGCGCCATCCGGATGCCGATTTCGTGGCGGCGCTGATTGATGGAATAGGAAAGCACTCCATAAATTCCAATTCCGGCCAGACCAACAGCCAAAACCGCAAACAGGCCAAGCAGCAAAGTTCGAAATCTCGGTTCTGCAACGGAACTGGCAATAATACGCTCCATGGATTGCACGTTGGACACTGGCTGATCATTGTCAACGGCCCGCACCGCTGAGGTCACTGCTGAAGCCAGCGCCATTGGATCGCCGGAAGTGCGTATCACCAAGCTGGCCTGCCCGACTTCCAACCTGGGTAAATATATCGTTGGGGGCGAACCGCTCGCCAAGGAAAACTGTTTGCTATTGGCGACCACACCGACAATTTCACAGGTCAATGTATTCCCTTCGTCAATCAGCAGGCGTTGGCCAAGCGGATTTTCCTCGCGGAAAAATGTTTGGGCGAAGCTTTCGTTGATAATGACAACTTTGGGCTGTTCTTTTGTCTCAGCTTCTGTGAATGGGCGGCCTTTGACAAACGGAATGCCAATGGCGCGAAAGTAATCGTGACTGACCGCGGGATCGAAGGCTGTGACTTGCTGGTTTGAACCAGGGAATGGACGGCCTTCGATTTTGAAGTACGTGTCTCCGCCGCCCCGCAAAGGCAATTGTGTGGTGGTTCCCGCCGCCTGCACGCCGGGCATGGCGTTTACGCGTTGCAAGACTTGATCAAAGAAAAGACCAGGTTTGCCCGATTCCCCATATTTTGCTTCGGGCAAAACAATCCGCATCGTCAACACATTGTTCGGATTGAAGCCCAGTTCAACATTTTGCAACCGATAGAAGCTTTGCAGTAATAGCCCGGCGCCAATCAACAGCACCAACGCCAGGGCAATCTCAGCAACAACCAATATGTTGCGCGTTTTAGCGCCACGAGTTCCCGCTGCCCCCTTGCCGCCATCTTTGAGCGCTTCATTGAAATCTGGTTTGGACGCTTGCCAGGCGGGCAGCAGCCCAAAAATGGTCCCCGTCAAAAGAGAAAGCAGCAGCGTGAAGCTCAACACCGCAGCATCCACGCCAATATTATCGGCTCTGGGAATGGAACTCGGCGTCAGCTTTACCAACAACTCCGCGCCCCAAACGGCGACCAGCAAGCCGGCGGCTCCGCCAGCAACAGAAAGCAGGAAACTTTCCGTCAGCATTTGCTTCAACAGACGCCCGCGTCCTGCTCCGAGCGCGCTTCGGATTGCAATTTCCTTTTGCCGCGCAGTCGCTTTTGCCAGCAATAAATTCGCGACATTTGCGCAAGCAATCAACAGCACCAACCCCACTGCGCCAAGCAACACGTACAGCGCAGAAGTTACCGTTCCAAGCAACTCTTGTCGTAGCGGCACCATGCGCAACCGCCAACTTGTGTTGGAAGCCGGATATTGTTGTTCCAGCCCAACTGCGATGGTGTCTAAATCCGCCTGGGCCTGCGCCAGACTGATGCCGGGTTTCAGTCGCCCAAAGGCACGCAGAAAATGAAACCGGCGAGCTTTCATTTGCTGGGAATCGAAAGTCAGCGGACGCCAAACTTCGATCTCGTTTAGCATTCGGGCTTCTTTGGGCACAACGCCCACAATCGTGTGCGTCTGACCATCCAGCGGAAACGTTTTGCCAACAATTGCCGGATCCGCGGCAAAACGACGTTGCCATAATCCTTCGCTGATCAGGGCAATGCGCGTTTGTCCGCCTTCTTCTTCAGGTGTGAAAGCGCGTCCTTGTAAAAGGGTGATCCCCAACGCATGAAAGAAATTGGCCGTCACTTCCGCGCCGAGCACGCGCTCCGGCTCGCCTTCGCCGGAAAGGTTGTAAGAGCTGTTGCGCAAGGCAGCAAAATCTTCAAACGCTTGATTTTGTGCACGGTAATCCAGGAAATCAGGTGGCGAAGTTGCGGCCTGGCTCCCTCCGCTGAATTTGCCATACATCCTGACGATGCGCTCTGGCTCCGCGAACGGCAGCGGTCGCAGCAACACTGCATTCACAACACTGAAAATTGCCGTGTTTGCGCCAATGCCCAGCGCCAGCGTGATGATGGCGATCACCGTAAAGCCGGGCTGTTTTAGCAGCATTCGCGTCCCGAAACGCAGGTCTTGCAGTAGGGTTTGCATAAATCTCCAAGGAGATGCTGGATGTTGGGTGCTAGATACTGGCGGGAAAGCCCGATCCTACCTAACACCCAGAATCTGGCATCCGGAATCTACTCGTATCGGAGCGCGATCATCGGGTCTACCTTGGTCGCGCGACGCGCAGGAAGATAGCAAGCAATCAGCGCCACGCTTGCCAATATTGCTGCGACAAGCACGAAGGTCATTGGATCAGACGCGCGCACTTCAAACAGCAAGCCTTTCATCAATCGAGTCAGCGCCAGAGCGCCCACCACTCCTAGCGCCACCCCCACAAACACCAAGGCCATTCCCTGCCGCAAAACCATTCGCAGGACATCGCTGAATTGCGCTCCGAGCGCCATTCGCACGCCAATTTCGTGCGTTCGTTGCGCCACCAGATACGACAACACGCTGTAAATCCCAATGGCCGAAAGCAACAATGCCATCAACGCGAAAAAGCCCACTAACCACAGGGTAAAGCGACGGCCAGCGACGGCCGTGGCCGCAACAGTGTCCAGCATCCTCACATCCGCCAACGGCAAGTCTTTGTCCAGCAAGCGAACTTGGTTGCGCACCGCTTCGATCAGCGCAGTTGGGTGGGCAGTACTGCGCACCGCCAGAATGGTTTGGCGAGGAGCCTGCTGCATCGTCGGCCAATAAAATGCAGGAACCGCCGCTGTCGAGGTGGGGAAGTCTTTCACGTCGCCGACAACGCCGACGATGTTGTACCAATCCTTTTCTTTAGGTTGGTTCGAGAAGGTGAAGCGTTTGCCAACGGCGCTTTCGCCCGGCCAATACAACTCAGCCATGCTGCGGTTGATGAGCACAACGTTTGGCGAATTCAAGCCATCATTCGCAGTAAAAAAGCGGCCAGCAACCAGCGGCACGCCAGTCGTGGAAAAGTAATCGGCTGAAACGAAATGATAGCGGCCCCCCGGCCCTGCATTGGGCGGAAAGGTTTTGCCTTCGATTGTGAAACCGGCATTTTCATCGTAACCCGTCCACGGAAGATCAGAAGTTAATCCGGCAGATTGCACGCCGGGCAGTGCGGCCATTTTTTTCAGCAATAGTTGCTGAAAAGCCGTTACCTTTTCCGGAGTATCGTATCGAGCGCGCGGCAACGTCAGGCTGGTTGTCAATACATTGTCAGGATTAAAGCCGGGATCGGTTTGATTCAGCTTCCAAAAGCTGCGAATTAACAATCCCGCGCCAACCAGCAACACCAGCGCCAGTGCGACTTCCACAACCACCAACGCGTCGCGCAAACGGCGTTGCCGATTGCTGGCGCCGGCTCGCCCGCCTTCTTTGAGCAATTCGTTCAGATTCACTTGACCCGCTTGGAGCGCAGGCGCCAGACCAAACAAAAATCCGGTTAACACCGTCAGCCCAAGCGTGAACAGCAAGATTCGCCCATCCAGGCTGATGGCTTGCAAGCGGGGCAGTTGTTCCGGCCCAAGGAGGCGAAGCGCGTCAATCGCCCATTGCGCCAACAGAATTCCGAGGGCGCTGCTGATCAAGGCCAACAGCAAGCTTTCGGTCAGCAGTTGCCGCACAATCCGGCCACGCCCTGCGCCGACTGAAGTGCGAATTGCAATTTCCCGTTCGCGTGCAGTGGCTCTGGCCAACAACAGATTCGCAACGTTCACGCAGGCAATCAGCAACACAAAGAAAACTGCGCCGAACAGCACCAGCAGACTTGTGCGGGAATTGCCAACGATTTCGTTATGTAAAGATTTGGTGGCAATGCGCCAGGGCCGGTTTGTGTTGGGATACTGCTGCGCCAACCGCTCCGCGATACTGTTCAGATCGGCATCTGCCTGTGCGATGGAAACACCCGGTTTCAAGCGTCCAACGGCATTACAAAAATGCGCTCCTCGCCCGGCTTGCGGGGGGACTTCCAGCGGCCCCCAGACATCCACGCTTTCTCCGTGCGCCGTTGAACGGTAATCGCCGCCAATATGCTGGACGCCGGGAGACATGACGCCCACCACTGTGAAAGGCCGGCCTGACAGCGTGATGGATTTGCCAACAATGGCCGAATCGCTGTTGAACCGGCGTTCCCACAATTTGTGACTCAGAATAACGATGGAGCCATTGCCAGGCAATTCATCTTCGCGACGAAACTCTCTGCCCAGCAACGGCTTTGCGCCTAACAATTCAAAAAAACCGGCCGTCACTCCCAACGCAGCCAGCCGCTCTGGACGATTGTCTTGCGATAATTCCATGTCCTGACGCGTGTACAGCGCCAGACCTTCCAGCGTCGTGTTCTGCGCGCGGTAATCCTGGAAATTGCCAATCGCCATGGGAAATTTGGGCTGCGTTTCGCTGCGTTCATAAATCCGCAGCAATTGTTCCGGAGCGCGGTACGGCAGTGGTTTCAACAGCACACCGTTCACGATGCTGAAAATCGCCGTATTGGCTCCAATACCAATCGCCAATGTCAAAATGGCAACCAGGGTAAACCCAGGGTTTTTCAGAAGCATTCGCGCGCCGTAACGCAAATCCTGCCAGAGTGTCTGCATGATTCCTCCGAAGAAGTAGTTTGAGCTTCAGAACCGACTATTGAACTTTGGATTTCCGATAGACAGGGAGACGCAGTCGTTTTACCAATTAGCGTGCCAACAGCGATAGAAGATCAATTGCTGCAATAAGTGAAGTTAGAGAAAAGGCGAAGTATTTTGGCGGGCTTGGTTGTCCGATTGCGGGATAAGGCTGTTCCCAGAATTGGGATGGCGATTTTGTCGAGGAGAGTTCGTCTGAATCAGTGCGTAAAACTTTTAGACAGGATGATCAGGATTCTTCAAGATAACAGTCGGCCCGACAGCGATCTGATTTACGCTAATCCTGATTCATCCTGAAAATCCTGTCTAAAACATGTCTCAATAAACGATTTTGCCGCAAGCTTGGCAACCATCGGCTATTCGTATCGTAGCGCGACCATCGGATCTACTTTCGTGGCACGCCGCGCCGGAATCCAGCAAGCCAATAGCGCCACGGCAATCAACAACAGCGACACAATCAGAAAGGTCAGCGGATCGGTGGTACTGACTTCAAACAGCATCGTTTTCAGCCAGCGCGTCAGCAGGAAAGATGCGCCCAGTCCAACTGCCACGCCGATCAAAATCAGCGTGATTCCCTGTCCAACCACCAACCGCAACACGTCGCGCAACTGCGCTCCCAGCGCGATACGCAATCCGATTTCGTGGGTCCGTTGGGTGACGGAATACGCCAAGACGCCGTAAATTCCGATGGCTGACAGCAGCAATGCCACGCCAGCAAAGATCGAAAGCAGCAAGGTGTTGAATCGTTGCCGCGCAATCGAATTCCCAAGCAGGCTGGACATCGTTCGCACATCGGCAACGGGTTGTTGTGGATCAAGCCGCTGAATCACCTGCCGCGCAGCCGCGGCGACGGACTCCGGCTCGCCTTTCGTGCGCAACACAAACGTCATGCTGTTGTACGGCAGTTCGGCTATCGGCCAATACGACATTGGCTCCGCGGGCTTATCGAACTGTGCGTGCTTCACATCGGCCACGATGCCGATGATTTCGCTCGGCACGTTTTCGTTTTTCATCGCAATGGTGATGCGTTTGCCGAGGGCTTCTTCGTTCGGGAAGTATTTGTTGGCAAGGGATTCGTTGACGACAACAACATGGCGCATTTCTTTGACTTCCTGATCGGTGAACATGCGCCCGCGTTTCAGCGAAATCTGCATGGCAGAAAAGAAATTTTGATCCGCGACGCAAACACCCGTGACAGGCCCTTGACCCGGCAGCGGCTTTGGCAAGCCTTCGATTTCAAAGCCTGTGCCTGAGCCTGGCCCGGCGAACGGCAAAAAGTTGATGACTCCGGCGGTTTCAACGCCCGGCAAAGCCTGCATTTCCGCAACGGCCTGGGTGAAGAAATTGATGCGTTGTGGGTCTTGCGTGTACCGGCGTCCGGGCAATGCCACGCGCATGGTCATCACCTTATCGGCGTTGAAACCTGTTCCGACCATCTGCAACCGTTGAAAGCTGCGAATCAGCAGCCCAGCGCCGACCAATAGCACCAACGCCAACGCGACTTCAGCAACCACCAAGGCACTTCGCAAACGCTTGCTGCGCAATCCGCCCGCCAACGACCTGCCGGCATCTTTCAGAGTTTCGCTTAGATTCAGGTTCGAAGCCTCCATTGCCGGAACCAATCCAAACAACACGCCGGTCAACAAAGCGACGACAAATGTGAAGCCGAGTACCGGCAGGCTCAATTCAAGTCCCCGCAGCCCGCCAAGTTCCGGCGGGCTTAATCTGACCAGCGCCGCCGTTCCCCACCAGGCCAGCAACAATCCTGCGGCTCCACCAAACACAGACAATAAAACACTTTCGGTCAGCAACTGCCGCACGATGCGTCTTCTGCCTGCGCCGACTGCCGAACGAACAGCGATTTCGCGCTGGCGAATTCCAGTCCGCGCCAGCAACAGGTTTGCCACATTTGCGCAGGCAATCAGCAAAACGAACCCGACCGCAAACATCAACACGCGCAGTGCCGGGCGAAGCTCGCCCGCGAATTGATCACGCAATGCAACGACCGTGACGCCCCAGCCCGTGTTGAATTCTTTGTATTGTTCACGCAATCGCGCGGCGAGCGTGTCCATGGAAACTTTCGCCTGCGTTAGACTGACGCCCGGTTTTAGCCGCGCGACGGAACTGGCAAAACGCCCGCGCCGCTGCTGCTTCATTTGTTCGGTAATCGCCCACGGAGTCCACAATTCAGCGGCTTGGCTGGTCAAAGAGTTTCCCTGGATGTGCCATTTGAAATCGGGCGGCAGCACACCAATCACGGTGTTTTCATTGTTGTTCAGGATCAGTTTGCGCCCAATGATGTTGGCATCGCCGCCGAACTGACGTTGCCACAACCCATAACTCAACACGACGACATTATCCTGTCCTTGAATGCCGTTTTCTGGCTTGAAGCCTTGTCCCAGGATTGGCGTGACGCCCAGCACACGAAACAGATTTTCGCTGGCAATTTGTGCAGGGATTTCCACCGGATCGCCGCTTCCGGTCAAATTGGTGCGAAAATCCGCGAAGGTCGCCATATCTTCGAAGACGTCGTTTTGCGTCTTCCAATCGTTGAAGTTGGCAAGATTGATGACGTTCTGTTCGCGCCGCTGGCTTTTTTCCCACACGGTCACCAAACGGTCGGCTTCGCGGTAGGGCAAGGATTGCAACAGCACGGCATTAACGACACTGAAAATGGCCGTGTTTGCGCCAATGCCCAGCGCCAAGGTGATGATGGCGACCAGCGTGAAGCCAGGCTGTTTCCACAGCATTCGCGCGCCATAGCGCAGGTCTTGCAATAACGAAGACATGATTTCCTCCTATCGGTAGCCGGATTCTGCACTGCGTTTGCGTATTCTTCTTCAGGTAACTGTTACTACATACCAAACTCTGTGCCAGCCAAATCGCACCGCCAACTCACTGCGTTGATACGGTTTGGCGACAGAATGCGTAGCCAGATTTCACTGAGAACTTGTGCGCTTCTGGGACTGCGCCATCCCATTTTCGGCGACTCGTAGACTGGTGAAACCGTTGTAGCGCTGCCAAGCCTTTCGTATACTCCGCGCCGTCTTGCATTCACATGGCTACGGCAGTATCGGCCTTTCAAGCATTTCGCCTTGCCAAAAAGGAAAAGAGGAAAATTTCATGCGCACGTCCAACTTCGCACCTTCGACAAAAGCTTTGGGATTTCTGGCAATTTGCTTTGTGTTCATTGCCGCTTCCAGCATTCTGCTGGTTCAGCAAATTAACGGCCAAGCCAAACAAGGCACAGTCGAGCGGATCAAAGTCCACGGCAAATCTCTGGAAGGCAATCTAAGCGGCGATTCGCCGGATCGTGATGTGTCTATCTACCTGCCGCCCAGCTACAAAACCGAAAAGAATCGCCGTTATCCGGTGGTGTATATGCTGCATGGCTTTACTGACAGCGACGACAAATGGTTTGGCCTGGTCAAACACTGGATCAACCTGCCTGAAGTGCTGAACAAAACCTTTGCCGATGGCAAGACACGCGAGATGATTGTCGTCATGCCAAATGCCTTCACCCGATTCAAAGGCAGCATGTATTCCAATTCCGTCACGGTTGGCGACTGGGAAACTTTCGTTACGAAAGAGTTGGTCAGTTACGTGGATTCGCATTACCGCACGCTGGCGCAAGCTTCCAGCCGAGGACTTGCAGGCCATTCGATGGGCGGATACGGCACAATGCGCTTGGGGATGAAAAGCCAGGATGTGTATTCCAGCATTTACGCGCTCAGCCCTTGCTGTATGGACGCAACCCGTCCAAATCCGGGCATGAAGGTCATCATGAAAAACATCGAAGCTGTGAAAACCGACGAGGAAGTAGGCAAACAAAACTTCCTGGGCTTGGCGATGCTGGCTTCTGCCGCCGCGTGGTCACCAAACCCGAAAAACGCGCCGTTGTACATTGATCTTCCCTACCGTGATGGCGAAGTCATTCCGGACATTCTGGCCCGCCAGCACGCCAACGCCACGCTGATTGCCATTCACCAATACATTCCAACCTTGAAGCGACTGAAAGCCATCGGCATGGACGCCGGAACCAAAGACATCAGCATCCACGCTGCCACCAAAGAACTGGACAAAATCCTGACCGATTACGGCATTGCACACATGTACGAAAGCTACGACGGCGACCACCTGAACCGCATCGCAGAGCGCCTGCAAACCAAAACGCTTCCGTTTTTCTCGCAAAACCTGGTGTTTGAAAAAGCGAAGCGATGAAGAATTGATCCTTGAACGAGGTGCGCTATGGAACCACTCAAAGACGCCAGCCAACATTACGAAGTCGAACGCCGGGCTCGACACGCCGAACGGCCCGGCTTCCGCATCAGCGAATTGCAGATTTCGCCAACCCAGCAAGTGCCCTGGCATTACCACAGCAATACCCAGGACACGTTTTACGTGCTCGAAGGCCAACTCAGAATATTCCTGCGTGATCCAAAAGAGGAAGTACGGCTTGGTCCCGGTGAGACGTATTCGGTCGCGCCTCGCCGTCCGCATCTTGTCATCAATGGCGGAAATAGCTCAGCAACGTTTCTGGTGCTTCAAGGCATCGGCGAATACGATTACGTTCCGCTTGTATAGGAGGTGAAAATTATGGCGTCAAAATCGAATTCTGGCGGCCCACAGTTCGTCAAGTTTTTCGGACCAGTTCTTCGTGCATTGCGCGAACTCGGGGAGTCTGCTCGACCTGCTGAAGTTAGGGATAAAGTTGCCGCAGACCTCGATATTTCCGAAACGAAGATTGACGAACTGCTCGATAGCGGCACATCACGGTTTGATAATCAGGTTGCTTGGGCTCGCTTCTATTTGGCGAAATCTGGGTACATTGATTCGTCACGCCGAGGCGTATGGTCGCTCACAGATAAGGGCCGTGCCGCTGACCTCGATCACCGCGAAGCCTTAAAAATCTTCCGTGAAGTACATGCTGAATTTCCACGCTCTACATCGCCAGCTAGCGAATCTGGCAATGTGGATGAAGTCCTAGCACCTGAAAATTCGTCTGATGGGCAAGTTACAAGCTATCGCCAAGAGCTTCTGGAAATGCTTCAGAATTTACCACCTGAGGGATTTGAACGTTTTTGTCAGCGACTTTTACGGGAATCTGGCTTCCAAGATGTAACTGTTACTGGCCGCTCCGGTGACGGAGGTATCGATGGTATAGGTATCCTTCAAGTCAATCCGCTAGTCAGCTTCAAGGTTTTGTTCCAATGCAAACGGTATCGTGGCACCGTAACCCCTTCCCACGTCCGTGATTTTCGCGGCGCCATGCAAGGTCGTGCCGATAAAGGCATCATTATTACGACTGGCTCTTTTTCCTCTGATGCAAAAAAGGAATCTGTTCGTGATGGTGTTCCGCCTATAGAGTTGCTGGATGGTGAAAAGCTGATCGAGATGCTTGAAAATCTTGAACTCGGCTTGATTCCTGTTCGGGCATATCGGGTAGATAAAAAGTTTTTCGATGATTACCGTTCCTGAAACCTGGGAATTCTTCAATCATCTCGTTTGTTATAAGACGTAACACTCGCCACTAAATTGTAACCATAGACTTTCCGCCGCGTAGCGGCATGTTGAATTTAGCCGTGGATGTCCGATCCACGGTAACCAAAGCCACCCCACCTTCGCGTCGCGTCAGCGACGCTTGATCCACCATCTCAAGGAGCAAAGCCATGGCAAACACATACTCCGCCTTGTTCTATCACCTCGTTTTCAGCACCAAAAATCGGACTGCCTTCCTCCACCCGGAAATCGAAACGCGCGTTTGGGCATATCTCGGCGGCATTGCACGAGAACAAAAGATGACGGCCATTCAGATCGGCGGCGTGGACGATCACATCCACGCGCTGATTATGGCTCCGCCAACGATGGCGCCATTTGAAATCGCCAAATACATCAAACGGGATTCTTCGAAATGGATTCACGAGACCTTTGCCGATTTGCAGGATTTTGCTTGGCAGGATGGGTATGGAGCATTCACGGTCAGCAAATCGAGTGTGTCCGCCGTCGCCAGCTACATTCAAAACCAACGCACGCATCATCAAAAGCAAGGTTTTCAGGATGAGTATCGCGAATGTTTGAACAGGCACGGTGTGGATTATGACGAGCGTTATGTGTGGGGTTGATTCAAGCGTCGCTGACGCGACGCGGGAAATTGATGCACGCATTTTCCGTGGGTCAGGCACCCACGGCTAAATTCAACATGCCGCTACGCGGCGGTTAATGCACCAAGACAGGCGTAACTGGTGTTAGCGTAAGGTCGGACTTCTTCCGTGGGTCAGGCACCCACGGCTAAATTCAACATGCCGCTACGCGGCGGTTAATGCACCAAGACAGGCGTGACTGGTGTTAGCGTAAGTTCAGGCGTCACTCGTTCCTGAGCGCCACCATCGGCTCCACCTGAGCAGCGCGACGAGCAGGAATCAAGGATGCAAGCATCACCACGACAACAAGCAGCAATGCGACAACTCCATACGTCAACGGATCAGTCGGGGAAAGGCCAAAAAGCATAGACTCAATGAAACGGCTGCTGCCGTATGCAGCCAGAAGACCTACCACAACGCCCAAGCCAGCCAGCACAAGCGATTCTCGCAAGACCATCCACAACACCTGCCCGGGCAATGCGCCGAGCGCCATTCGCAACCCAATCTCTCCCGTGCGATGAAGCACAAGAAATGACATCAACCCGTAAAGCCCAATGCAGGCCAGCGTCATGGCGACAAATCCGAAAAAGCCGGAAAGCTTTGCGAACAGTCGTTCTTCGGAACTGATGCGCGCGATTTGTTCGTCTTGGGTGCGAAGGTTGATGACCGGAAGTGTGGGATCAAGCTCGCGAACAGCAGCACGAATTGCAGGAAATAGCGCGGCGGGATTGCCAGCCGCGCGTATCGCGTAGTTGGCAACGCCTTCCGGCATTTGCGTCGCGGGAACATAAATCGTCGGCGGCGCAGCTTCGCGCAGGCCCGTATATTTTGCGTCACGGGCAACACCGACAATTTCAATGTCGGCAGCGGAAGTATTGGGAGTGCTACCAAACAGAAAGCGGCGTCCGATAGGGTTTTCGTCGCCGAAAATTCTTCGCGCAAATCCTTGGTTGACGATCGCCACTTTTGGCCCGGTAGCGGTGTCATGATCCGTAAAGTCACGCCCCAGAAGGAGCGGTATTTCCATCGCGGCCAGAAAATTGGGTGCGAGGCCGTTGATATTGAAGGCCACCGAATTATCTCGCGGCTGCGTCTCACCCGGCACAATAATTCTGCGATTGCTGCGCGTGCCAGAGAGCAGCGCCACTCGTGAAAACGTAGCTGCACGTACGCCAGGAATTCCTTCAAGCCTTGCTTGCAGCCGTGCTTGAAATGCCGCGAATTGTTCCCGGTTATACCCCGCAGAAATCGCATCGAGCCGAAAGAGTGCGAGTTGATGCGGATTAAAGCCAGGATCAACATTTTGCAGGTTGCGCAGCGTGCGAACGAAAAGCCCTGTGCTGACCAGCAGCACCAGCGACAACGCAATCTGTGCAACCATCAGCGCCTGGCTAAGCCGCGAGCGCACTCCGGCTCCGAGTTGTCGAACGCCGCCTTGAAACTCCGCGGTAAGATTGAGGCGCGTTGCACGCAGCGCAGGCACCAAGCCGAAAAGCACCGCCGTCGCCGCAGTAACGGTGATGGTGAACCCTAGAACCCGCCCATCGAGTGGCAAATCCAGAGCTGCTGGAGCACCGCCAAACTGGCGCAGCCCCACAAGCAGGCTGCGGCTCCATTGCGCGAATAACGCGCCAAGCCCAGCGCCGAGAAAAGCCAGCAACAAACTTTCGACCAAAAGCTGGCGAACAATGCGAGCGCGGCTGGCTCCTAAAGCAAGACGCAACGCAATTTCACGACGACGCGCGGCTCCGCGCGCAAGCAATAGATTGGCGACATTGGCGCAAGCGGCCAGCAGCACCAGGCTGACCATTCCCATCAGAATGCGCAGCGACTGTGCATATTGCCGGCGTCTATCGTTTTCGCCTTGGCCGCCGGGGTCTGCTGCCAGCGTCGAAACTTGCGGCATGTCGCGGGGTGTGGTTTCAAGCGCCTGGCCCGCAAGCCAAGCTTCGCGGGCAGTTTCCTGGAAGATCGGCTCCAGGCTGGCGCTGGCTTGTGCAGCGGTCGCCTTGGGCGCAAGGCGACCCATAACACGAATCCACCAATACCAGGGCTTCGCTCTACTCGCGCCACGATCCGGTTGAAAGCGCGCGTGATGCGCAAGGGGCACGGAAATATCAGCGGATTCGCCAATTTGCATCGCGCCAGCAAAGCCCGCCGGAGTGACCCCGATAATTGTCGTAGGGACTTTGTTCACCTGCACCGTTTTCCCAATCACTGCCGGATCGCCGCTGAACCGATTTTGCCAGTACCGATGTGAAATAACGGCAACCGGTTCGGCAGAAGCTTGATCGTCTTGTGGGGTAAGCGTGCGCCCAAGAACTGCGGGCACGCCAAGCCCACTGTAATACGTGCCGGAAACAAGTTGGCCCAAAACACTTGCCTCTGGCTGGCCATCAACCAGCAGGTTGATCTGGTTAAACGGCGCGTAGGCGAACACGTCGGAAAGTGCTGGGTGGTGGGCCTGGAAACGTTCGAACGCGGCGAGCGAAAATGACGTGCTGGCTGGCCGTCCGGTAACAGGATCAAGGGAGCCATTGTTCTCTCCGGCGCGTGACATGCGGCCGCCTGCCCCTTCGATATTGCGAAACAGAACCAGCTCTTCGGGATTTTTCACCGGCAGCGAACGCAGAAGCACATCGTTGACCAGCGAAAAAATCGCGGTGTTGGCTCCAATGCCGAGCGCAAGCGTAAGCACAGCCACGGCAGTAAAGCCGGGGCTTTTTATCAACATTCGGAATCCGAATCGTAAGTCATGAAGAAGGGTTTGCATAAAACTCTCCGGAGGTGTCAGGTGATAGGTGTCAGGTGTCAGGTGTCAGGTGTCAGGTGTCAGGTGTCAGGTGTAGATCGTAGTTAGAAAGCAGACGGCTTATCTTCATCCCTTATCAATATCAATTCCCTATAACCTGCCACCTGAAACCTGAAACCTGAAACCTTTATTCATACCGAAGCGCAATCATTGGATCTATCTTCGTCGCTCGACGTGCGGGGATGTAGCAAGCCAACAATGCAACGGCGGTCAGCAACACCGTTACGCCGATCAGCGTGCGCGGGTCACTGGCGCTGACGCCAAACAGCAAGCCTGTCATCAAGCGCGTTAAAGCAAACGACACGCCTAGTCCAATGGCAACGCCTGCCCCGGCAAGTCGCAAACCATTACCCATCACCTGTTGCAACACGTCGCGTCGGCCAGCGCCAAGCGCCATTCGGATGCCAATTTCTTGTGTGCGCTGCGTAACGGAATATGAAAGCACGCCGTAAATCCCCAGGCTGGCCAGCAGCAACGCAAGCCCTGCGAAAGCGACCAGAAGGGTCATGCCGATGCGGCGCTGGGCCACTTCTTCGGAAAGGATTTCTTCCATCGTTCTGACGTTTGAAATCGGCTGCGAGGGATCAACCGACCAGATGGCTTGTCGAACCGTTGCTGTGATGCTCAGCGGATCGCCAGTGGTACGCACCGTCAGGTCGCGCGGCATGTTCCACAGCGTTTCCGGTAGTTGCTGGTACGGAAAAAACATTTCCGGTTTAGGAGCGGCTTCCAGGCCCATCTCTTTGATGTCGCCAATGATGCCGACAACTGTCACCCACGGCCTTGTTGAGTCGGGGTCGCCGAGTTTAAAACGTTTGCCGACAGCCCTATCGCCCGGCCAGTATTGGCGCGCCATTGTTTCGTTGATGATCGCCGATGGTTGCGATTGCGCATCGTCGTGCTGATTGAAAAATCGCCCTTCGCGCAATTTTACGCCCATCGTTTCCATGTATCCCGTAGATGCTTGCCGGCTGTTCGCATCCTGCCCAGGCCCCTGTTCGCGGCCTTCCACTGTGAAGCCATTCGTTCCGCCCTTCCAGGTCAACGGCACAGCCGTCGTGTAACCCGCGGCAACCACGCCGGGCACAGCGCGAACGCGTTCCAGCACTTGTTCGTAAAACGCGGCACGCTTTGGCAATTCACTGTATTTGCTTCGCGGGAGTGAGGTTCTGAGAGTCAGCACGTTTTCAGGGTTAACGCCGATGTCCAGCGCCCGCAGCCGCAAAAAGGTTTGGATCAGCAATCCCGCGCCGACAAGTAATACCAGCGCAAGGGCAATTTCAGTTACGACCAGCGCGCTTCGCAACCGGCGATGTCCTACGCCAGTGCCTGTGCGTCCGCCGCTTTGTTTTAGTGCTTCGTTCAAATCAACTTTTGCGGCTTGAAATGCAGGTACGAGTCCAAAAATGACGCCTGTCAGCAATGAAAGCAGCATCGTGAAGCCAAACACTTTGGCGTCAATTCTGACGCTTGCATTCAACGCCATGCTGTTCGGAATGATTTGTTTAAGGAAGGAAAAGCTGAGCCACGCGAAAAGCAGTCCGGTAGCGCCACCTGCGATGGCCAGCAAGACGCTTTCGGTCAGCAACTGGCGCACGATACGGCGGCGACCTGCGCCAAGCGCTGTGCGCACGGCGATTTCCCTATATCGAGCCGCGCCCCGCGCCAGCAGCAGATTCGCAATGTTGGCGCAGGCGATCAGCAACACAAACCCGACCGCAACCAGCAACACGATCAGCGCCGGACGCACATCGCCAGCCAGTTGTTCACGCAGAGAAATCACAACCGAGCCAAGTTCAAATCCGGCGGGCGTTGGGTTCGCCTGGTTGATTCGCTGCGTTACGGCAGCGATGTCGGTGCCTGCCTGCGCAATTGATATACCGGGTTTCAGCCGCGCCACCACGGTCAGGTAATGACCTCCGCGATTCGCCAGTTCTTCCGGGCTGAAAGCCGCAGGAGTCCAAATACCTACCTCTTTTGCCAGAAACTGAAATCCGGATGGCATAACGCCCAGGACGTTATATTTGCGACCATCCAGCAAAATCTCTTTTCCGACCAAGGCAGGATCGCCGCCAAAGCGCCGCTGCCACAAACCGTAGCTGACCAAAGCCACGCGATTTGCCCCGGGTTTGTCCTCTTCCTCAGTAAATATACGGCCTTGGATTGGCTTGACGCCCAACAGCGGAAAAAAGTTAAAGGTCACATTTTGCGATTCGACCTTTTCCGGTTCGCCTTCGTCGGTCAAGGCATAACTGCCATAGGTGACGGCGGCCATATCTTCAAACACTTTGTTCTGTGTTTTCCAGTCAACGTAATTTGCGGGAGCGGGTGTATTGCGCGGGAAGCCAACCTTGGCCGCGTCTTCCCACACCATCACCAGCCGGTCTGGATCGCTGAATGGCAGCGGACGGAGCAGCACTGCGTCTACCAAGCTGAAGATTGCCGTGTTCGCGCCGATACCCAGCGCCAACGAAAGCACAGCTATCAGCGTGAAGCCGGGTTTGCCCAGCAGTTGACGCAAACCGAATCGAAGGTCTTGCCACAATGTTTCCATTTTTTCCCCTTTGTCAGATGGATTTACGGTTGTGAGTGACAAAAGGGGTGCGGAGGTAGCAAAAAAGTTGACCTGCGGGAATGAATTGCCGTCTCCAACAGCAGACGTTTGAAATTCATCCGCTCAGGTCAATTCCCCCTCGAGCCGTGCAGCCAATTAAAAGCTTGATGCATTACGCTTTTTTAGTAGCTGTCCACTTCCCTTTTGCCTGTCCGCCTAATTCGACGGTCCCGGTCATTTTGGCGGCACTTTCGATTTTACCGGTGTAGGTTGCCTTGTATGTTTGATCTTCCCTCTTGAATTCAAACTCGAACACGGCTTGATCCCCTTTCACGGTTCCCGTGACTTTTTGCTCTCCCAACGGCCCGGAATACGTTCCCGTCAGCATTTCTCCTTCCTGCTTAAACACAAAGGTCGGGTCACCGTGACCGCCTTCGTCCAGATCAACAGAAAAATTCCAGGTTCCCGAAATGTCGGCCGCGCCTGCCATTAAGCTGGAAGACGAAAGCGCGATTATCAGGCCAAGCATCGTAGCCATCATCAATTGTGTTTTCATAACTTTCTCCCTATCGGTGAAGCTTCTATTGATTCGCGCCAACACGTTTGGCGGAGTAGAGGCCGTTGAAGATGTATTCGGCGCGACCGTTCGCGCCTGGAACCAACACCAATTCGTTTTCGAGTTCTGCGCCAAACGCCAGCCGCCAATCGGCAACTTTACTTAACGCGTATTCCGCGCCTTCAGCTTTCAGAACTAGTTTTCCGCTCGTTGCAATGATTTCCCAGGCTTGCGGCCCGTTGACGAATTTGCCTGCGAAGGTAGTCAGGTCTGTCGCCGTAATTGGAATCGCTTTCTTGGTTGTTTCGGCCACGGCGGGTTTCAGCGGCAGAAACATTTCTTTCGCCTTGGTCGTCGTCTTGTTCAGCGTTTCGCCGCTTTTGTTGGTCAGTACGATAACAGCGAAACCGTGTTCTGGCGCCATCTGAATCATCGAACCGTAACCACGACTGAACCCGCCGTGCATTAGCAATCGCACGCCACGATCTTCAAAATTCATCAAACCGTAGCCGTAAAACGTGTTCGGATCACCAGGCATCGCAATGTGTTTACCCGACAACTTGGAAAACAAAGACGGCGAAAAAATCTCTTTGCCGTCCAGCTTTCCGCCCGAAAGAAAAGCCATCACAAACCGCGCCAATTCGTTCGCGCTGGAAAAGATCGAACCGGCGGGCCACATCGCCACATTGTTGTAAACCGGGCGGATGACTTCGGGTTTGCCATTTTTAGCGTTCAAGTTATGGCCAAGCGCCAGTGGATATGTCATCGCGGCAAGCGGACGCAACGTCGTGCGTTGCATCCCCAGCGGTTTGAAAATCAATTCTTCCATCGCATCGGCGTACGGTTTGCCGCTGACTTCTTCCAGCACGTATCCGGCCAGCCAAAACCCCGGACTGGCGTACGAATAAATCTTGCCCGGTTCCGCAAATAGCGCATCGGCTTTCCATCCGCGCACCATCGCCGCCAGCGCGGCGTCTTCTTGCGCAACCACAGGCGCGGCGAAATCCGCCACGCCAGCGCTGTTGCTGAGCAGTTGATGCGTCGTTAAACGCGCAAGCTCCGGAGCCAAGCCTTTGGCGAAATTGCCGATGGGCGCATCCAGCTTCAGCCGACCTTGTTCCGCACTCCTCACTAAAGCGGCCGCCGTAAACATCTTTGTGGTCGAACCCAGACGAAACAACGTTTCGGTCGCAACCGGCGCGCCGGTTTCAACACTGATAACGCCGAAGCCTTTGGCAAAAACAATCCGCCCGCCGTTGATCACCGCAACGGCGGCACCTGGCGTGTTCGTTTCTTTCAGTTCCGCCTGAATGACGGTTTCCAGTTCACGCAACACAGGCTCTTTGGGTTGCGCCAGCACGACGGCAGTCGTGGAAAGCAGCAAGCACAATCGAATTCCAGCAAGAATTGTTTTCATCAAAAAAGCTTCGGCAAAACGCGCCTTTCGGTCATTCGTACCGCAAGGCAATCATTGGGTCTACTTTCGCTGCACGGCGCGCTGGAACCCAGCAAGCCAGCAAGGCGACACAGCCCAGCAGCAACGTAATCACGGCGAATGTTGCTGGGTCAGTGGCGCCCACTCCGAAAAGTAATCCCGACATCAAGCGGGTTAAGACAAGGGCGGCAATCAACCCGACAGCCAGTCCGATGGCGACGGGCATCATGCCTTGTCCAATGACTTGCTTGAGAACATCAACACCGCGCGCGCCCAGCGCTAAGCGAATGCCAATTTCGTGCGTGCGTTGCGCCACCGAATACGAAATGACGCCGTAAATGCCGATTGCCGCCAGCACTAATGCCAAAAACGAAAATCCTCCCAGCAACATCGTCACCAAGCGTTTTGGCGAAGCCGCCTGATCAACCAATTGTCCCAGCGTTTGGTATTCGGTGGTCGGCAGATTCGGATCAACTCGCCTGAGCGCTTCCCGCACGTTTGGCGCTAGTGATTCAGTCGTGGATTTCGTTCTAACCACAAGCTCTACGGAGTTGGAACCGGATTGCGTAATCGGCAAATACATTTCCATTCCGGCTTCTTTTTCCAGTTCGCTGTGCCGCACGTTGCTAACCACAGCGATGACTTTCCATTCCTGATTGCCTAGCATTCCGATTTGGCCAACGGCGTCTTTACCCGGCCAAAGCCGCCGCGCCGCCGTTTCGTTGATGATCAGCACCTTTTCGCTTTCCGCTGTATCGTGTTCCGTGAAATCGCGACCGGCACGCAGCGGAATGCGCATCGTAGAAATGTACCCGTGATCCACAATTCGCGGGAAAACGATGGGAAGTTGTCCTTCCGAATACGTCTCTCCCTTTGCCCGCAGCACCCAACTGCGATTGCGTCCCAGCGGGAGCGTGTCGGTCAATCCAACAGATTCAACACCGGGCACAGCTTCGACCGATTGAACCAATTGGCTGAAAAAGACATTTCGCTGTTCCTGATTTTGGAATCGGTCGCCGGTTTCAATGCGCCACGCCGCGGTCTGTTCCGGTCGAAATCCCAGGTCCACTTCCAGCAGTCGCTTGAAGCTGCGAATCAGCAATCCCGCGCCGACCAACAACACGCAAGCCATCGCCACTTCCGCGACAACCAGCGCCTGCCGAGTCCACGCGCGCCCTTTTCCTTCGCTGGAACCACGGCTGGCGTCTTTCAAATCTTCGTGAACGTCCGTGCCGGACATGTGCAGTGCAGGCATAATTCCAAACAGCAAACCGGTGACGACTGCGACGATCACCGTAAAGGAAAGCGCAGTTCCGTCAATTTTCACCGTTTGTAACAGAGGAATGCTGAATGCTTTCGACGCTGCCAGCGCTTTCGTCCCCGCATACGCCAGCGGCAACCCAATCGCTGCACCGAACAAAGAAAGCAACAAACTTTCCGTCAACATCTGGCGAACCAATCGCGCACGGCTTGCACCCAGAGCAATTCGCACGGCGATTTCTTTTCGCCGCGCAGCCGCTCGGGCCAACAACAGGTTCGACAAATTCGTGCAGGCAATCAGCAAAACGCAGCCCACCGCTCCAAACAGCACCAAAAACGCTCGGCGAAACCGTCCGCTGATTTGCGCTTGCAAGCCGGTCATCCGCGCGCCGAATCTGTTTCCTCGCTCCGGATGCGCCTGCTTCAACTGTTGGTTCATCAAATCGAATTCGGCCTGCGCCTGTTCGATGTTGGCGCCGGGTTTCAACCGTCCGATCACTGCCAGCGTGTTTCCCCAGCGATTGGTTTCCTGCGTCAGCGGGAACGGCACCAGCATGTCCACTTTGGAACCCGGCGAAAATACGGAGGAAAAATCGAATGTCGGCGGCATCACGCCGACCACCGTCGTCGGCTTGTTGTTGAGCGAAATCGTGCGCCCGACGATTCCTGCATCCCCGCCGAATCGCCGCTGCCAGAATCCATAATTCAAAATCGTCGCCTGGCTGCCATTCCAGCGGCACTCTTCTTCGGTAAAGCCTCGGCCAAGCTGCGGCGGCACACCTAACAAATCAAAGAAGTTCTGCGACACACCCACACCAATTACACGCTCTGGCTCGCCTACGCCGGTCAGGTTGTAGCTGCCGTAATCAAAGAAGGCGAAATAGGCCCCCAAATCTTCAAAAGATTTGTTGGTACTGCGCCAATCCAGGAAGTTGTTCACCTGCGTGGTTTGTGAGGAAAGCCCGCCTCCGCCCGGCGAGTTATTCGCAATCCAGACTAACCGCTCCGGCTCGCGAAACGGCAGCGGTCGAAACAGCAGTGCATTCACCACGCTGAAAATCGCCGTATTCGCACCAATGCCAAGCGCCAGCGTCAACACCGCGATCAAAGTAAAGCCAGGCTTTTTCACCAACATCCGCGCGCCAAAGCGCAAGTCTTGCCAGAACGTTTGCATGCAGTCTCCTGTAATCTGAAATGGAAAGTTTTAAATATCGCAGTTAGTGACTGCGACGCCGCGAAGGTTCCAACCTCATTCGCAAAGTTCGATTCTGCTACCTGAAACTGCCACTTCACCCCTTACTCACCTTTGAGTGCGATCATGGGATTTAATTTTATTGCTCTACACACTAGCCCAACACCAACAGCTAGACACAGCAATCCTCTATGATTATCTCTGCTAGATAACCAAGCTGCGTGCCAGCTTAGTTTGAGGCATAAGTGCTTCAATGACTTGATTTGTATTGATGCTGAGGGTCAGAAAAATCCCTGCCTTGTCCGATCTTGGGATCACCTATTCCCAAAATTGAAGTGGAGAAGTGGACATGATGCTACTTTGCAAAATTATTGCCCTACAGTCAGGCCAGCCGTATACTTCGCGCCGCTCGGTCTATTTGGTAACAGCCCTAAACCAAATCCATCTTCCAATGATTTAGGAGATACCTGATCAATGCACCTATCCACCGTCGAGATCAAGAACTTCAGGTCGCTCAAAGAGCTAAAAGTTGAGTTTCAGGCAGGGTTAAATGTATTGGTTGGCCGGAATAACACTGGCAAGACCAATTTACTACAAGCCATTCGTCTTGCGCTTGGCCCAAGCGCTTCACGCGGAGATTCCCTTTGGTTAGAGGACGAAGATTTTTACAGAGAATCTCCGGAAGACGAAGCAGACCGTACGATCTCCATCACGCTGACTTTCGCAGGGCTGTCAGCGGAGCAGCGTTCTCATTTCTTTGAAATTGTGGACTTCAACCTCTCAGATATTGAGAAATCAACTGCGATTATTAGGTTCGAAGCTTCGTGGTCGAAAAATAGGCGTATGGCCTTTCCCAAGCGAACTGGCGGTCCCGTCATCGCTACCCCCACTGAAGTGTCAACTAGTCTCTTACAGTCTTTGCCCATCACATTTTTGCCTGCGCTTCGTGACGCGGAGGCGTCTTTAGCGCCAGGAAACCGAAGCCGTCTTGCACTACTTCTTCGGGATTTGGCCAAGCGAATGGAGGGCGATGTCGAAGGTGATATCAAAAAAATATACGTCAAAGCGAACAGGCGACTTGAAAAAAGACAGCTCATCAGTAGAACAAAAGAATCGCTCCAAGCTACGACTGCAAACCTTGCTGGAAGCGACCACTCTCCGTCAGCGATTAGGACTGCCGAAGTCAAATTTGACAAAATTCTTCGCTCGCTACAGGTACAGATGGACGGTGCACCGATCGGTACACTGGATGCAAATGGGCTTGGCTACAATAACCTTTTGTATATGGCTGTTGTGCTAGAGCATCTCAAGGAGCCTGATCCGGATGAAAATCCGCTGTTTTTAGTAGAAGAGCCAGAAGCCCATCTTCACCCTCAATTAACATTGCTTCTGGCTGACTACCTCGCCAACAAAACGCCGGGAAGAAGCACCCCACAAACAATAGTCACGACACACTCGCCCACATTGGCCGCATGTATCCCTCCAAACCGAGTGCATGTGATTTTCACCGACCAAACAAATAGACGGCCTCGATGCAACAGTATCGTGCAAGCCGACCTGAGCCCAAAAGAGGAAGGCCAGCTTCAGCGCATGATGGATGTCACGCGGGCAACACTCTACTTTGCGAAAGCTGCAATACTCGTTGAAGGTATCTCGGAATCGCTGCTGGTTCCAGTTTTGGCTAAACGACTCGGTTATGACTTGGCGAAACAGCATATTTCGGTAATCCCAATTTGCGGGGTAGCTTTCGAGACATTCAAGAAGTTATTGAATCCAGCCGTCCTTGGAATACCCGTTTCGATGGTGACAGATGCAGACCCACCTGTGCCGAACGATGTGTTGTGGAAGGATACTATACCTGAATCTGAAAATGGCATATTCAAACTATCTGACCGAACCAAGAAACTAATTGAGATATTTGCTGGACATCCAACGGTACAGGTCTTTCACTCAAAACTTACACTCGAATATGACCTTGCAGAAGCAGGTGATGAGAACGCCGCTGTAATGGCTGAGGTATGGGAAAGATGTTTTGTTAGGCTTCCTGGCACCTTCAACAAGGCGGCAGTGATTGCAAGTGGAACACGGGCCGATAAGGCTTTGGTCGCTTGGCGTGGTATTTGCCGAGCCAAGCATTCAGGTAGCAAGGCCGAGTTCGCCCACCAACTCACTACTTATTTGGATTGTGACAATGGCGAGGGGTTTTGCCCATTATTCAGCGTGCCAAAGTATCTCCAGAGAGCAATCGAGTACGTAGTCAGCAAAAGGACGCCTATCGCTTAAACCTCTGGAGACGTTGTTTTATGAGAGAGCCGACACCCGAACAGCAAGAAATTCTCGATAGCATGGCTCGTGTGCGCGTCGTTCGAGCCGTGCCGGGAAGTGGAAAGACATGGCTAGTTGCAGAATTGATCCGACAAGAGTTAGATCAATGGCTGGCAAAAACAAGTGGCATTGCAGCCCTTTCTTTCACGCGCGTCGGCGGCGAAGAGATTCGTAAGGCCGTGAATCATGAACTCAGTCATCCACATTTTGTTGGCACAATTGATGCCTTCCTCTTTCGTTACGTGGTGCGCCCATTTCTTCAAAAATGCTTTCCCAATCTTGCGGCTCCCCGTTTAATTCCTGGTGAGTGGGGTGCAGAGAATTGGAGCAACTACCGACGGAATCATAAGATAGCCAACGGTCCACGCATCAATCTATTCGACTGTGTATTCATTGACGAAGTTGGCGTCAAAGCTGTGGTTGCTCACAAACCACAATATGAACGACGGTTGCGACATCTTGACGACCAAGAGTCAGAGGAGATCAAGAAGGCCAAATGGGATATGTGGATGAGGTCTGGTCGTCTCACACATTCCGATGTTGCGTTATTAGCCAGTAAAATACTCGAACACGAAACCCTTGGTGCTAGAGTTCGTGCAGAGCTTGTCAGACGCTTCCCGCTCATAATCGTGGATGAGCTTCAAGACACTGGTTACTTTCTGGGCAAAAGCATTCTTCTGCTGCTCTTAGAACTTACTGCTCGCGGAGTGCTCGTGGGCGACCCCGACCAAGCCATCTACGAGTTCAACGGTGCCCGACCTGACTTGTTCAATCGCTTTGAATCTATCGTGGATGCTGTCACGCTGCCACTGTCTAGTACCCGACGCTGTCCTGCCCCCATCGCAACTGCGGCATCGCATCTGAAGGACTCGGGAGGTAGCATAGTAGCTGCCAATTGTAATAGTGGAAGGGTATTCCTTGTGCACTACAGCAATATGGTTGCAGATATTCCACGCATTGTTGAAGCAGTTATAAGAATGCAAAACTCTGGCACTGTTAAAGTTATAGCGAGGCAGAATCAGACAGTAGCAGATCTTATTGGACGAAGCACCAGACCCGCTCCAAAGCTCGGTTGTCCGTCGCTAACTCACCTGCACAGAGCTGTGATTCAGTTCCGACAAGGCCGCCAAGTTGGGGCTCTGGCAGCCGCCCGTTCTGCACTTGAGTTGATAATCTTCGGTTACGAAGGCGTTGAGGATCCTGATTTAGAAGAGCATGGTATTGATCCGAGTCGTTGGAAGCGCTTAGCTGTTGATTGCTTGCTGCGTGCTAGCGCAGAAACGATTTCTGGCAATGTTTATGATTTGCAGGCTAACGTAGGCAAGATTCTTGACGAAGAACTAGGAAAGTTTGGCTTCGCCCCGCCACTTCAATTCACTCCTGGCAAGCTCAAACCACAGAAGCGAGGAGAGGATTGGGATAAGGCTTGTGCAGACTATCTTCCTCAGATCGGCACACCGCCAAAGGGACTTGGAGATGTGCCTGTCACAACAGTCCATGGAGTAAAGGGTGAGACACATAACGCCACCATATTTGTTTGCTCGGATACCAAGTCCAATCATTGTCCATCCGTCATGTGGTGGGCAGACCGCGAAGAAAAGCGCATTGCATATGTCGCTATGACTCGAACTCAAGGTGATCTGATCTTGTGTGTTTCTGACGCTTGCTATCGGCGACTTTATGAAAAGCGACCTGAGTTTGTGAAGAGCTTTGAATGTAGAACCGTTGACGAGTATGTCTCTGGTGAGGCCAGCTAGCGAATGCCTAAAACGTAGCCTATCATTGCCACGTCTTCACAAAGGAGTCTATTGTTTATGCCGACTATCCATATTGAGGCTGATTTGTCGTCTGACCAACTACTAAGCGCTGCGCGGCAATTGCCTCGGCGGGAGTTCGACCAGTTTGTCACGCGAGTGCTGAGCCTGCGTGCGGAACGCGGCGCTCCTGTTTTACCGACTGCTGAATCGGAATTGCTTTTGAAAATCAATTATCCTGTTCCCGATGATCTTCAGCGAAGATATGACGAACTGCTTGCACGGCGCGACGCACGCACACTGACATCAGAAGAGCACGAAGAATTGCTAGCGCTGACGGATCAGATTGAATTGCTGGAAGCGGAAAGAATGAAGCGCCTGATTGAATTGGCGCAGCTACGACGGATCACTCTCGACGAATTGATGAATCAGCTCGGCCTTCAGCCGCCGTTTTATGCCTAGATCATACGTTTCTGCCGAATTGCGACGCTCGGTTACCGCTCGTGCGCGCGGTTGCTGCGAGTATTGCCTGTGCCCGGTTTCTCATGCCATTTCATCATTCTGCATTGAACACATTATTCCAGTGGAAAAAGGCGGACCGACAGCAGCCGAAAATCTGGCCTTGTCTTGTCAGGGTTGTAACAGTCATAAGTTCACGAAAACCGAAGCAATTGACCCTCTAACCAAGCAACCCGTTTCACTTTTTCACCCTCGCGTTCAGCAATGGCCTGAGCATTTCACATGGAATCAAGATTGTTCACTGGTTATTGGGTTGACGCCTAGTGGCCGCGCCACCGTTGCAGCTTTGCACTTGAATCGTCCCGGCGTTATCAATTTGCGACAGGCGCTTTATGCGGTCGGGAAACATCCGCCTATTTCCGTTGAAACTGACTAGCCGCAGTATTTGCCTCATCATTTTAATCGTGCTTTTGACCAGCGGATTTTGGACCTCGGACGGTGGTTGGGCCGTTGACCGTGGAAAGACGAATCACCGGATTCAGGCCGCCGAATTCGATCAGGCTTGGTTTTTCCCAGGTGCGTACGGCTTCTTTGCATTACGCGGCGCGGCATTCGACAGGAGAGTGCTTTGACGTAATGGCGCGAACCGGCGATTGGTAATCGGGCGGGACAATCAGTTCGATGGGACCATTTTGCGTGCTGCCTTCGACTTCGCCGCTTTCCCAACGACTGCCGAGCAATTCAACTGTGAGCGGGCCGTTTTGGACTTTCAGATTGTGTTCTCCACGATTGCTGGCAAGCGTGATCGGACCATTCAAAAAGAGAAAGCTTTTTTCATGACAATGTCTCCCGTCAAACGTTGAGCTGATTCGTGTCCGAGCGCCGTCTTCCCCTTTTACCGATTGAGCAGCGGCACATAACCGGGCCGCAATTTTTCTTCTCGTTCTTGCGCGGCACGCACGGCGCGCTCTTCGCCGGCTTTGACAGCAGAGTATTCTTCTTCGGTCAAAATCACTTTCAGCCACAGTTGCAGGTCGCGGCTGCCCAGCGCCAGCCATTGCCCGCTGGGACTGAAGGCGGCGGAGTTGTAACTGATGTTGTCGTATTGTAGTCGCCGGACGACTTCTGCGGTATCGGTTTTCCAAACCATGACGCATACGCCTAAACTGCCAGCCGCCAGCAGATCACCGTCCGGGCTGAAGGCAACCGAAGTCACGCTGTTGCGCAAACCTGGAAAGTCGCGCACTTCGCGTCCGGTCTGTAAATCCCAAAGCTTCACTTCGCCGAATTCGCCGCCAGAAGCCAGCCAGCGGCCGTCCGGGCTGATCGTCAGCGAAGCGATGCCTTTGCTATGGCCGGTCAAAATGCTTTTCGCCCTGCCGGAATCCATATCCCAAAGCATGATCGTGTGATCCCAACTACCTGACACCAGCAATTGCCCGTCCGGCGTGAAGACCACAGATGTGACGGGGCGCGTATGGCCGCGCAAGGTTTCGACTTCGTGGCCTGTTACTGCGCGCCAGATGCGAATTGTTTTGTCGTGACTGCCAGACACCAGCCATTGGCCGTCCGGGCTGAACGTCACGGCGCGCACTTCTTCGGAATGGCCGCGCAACACCTGAAGCTCTTTGCCCGTGTCCGCTTCCCACAGTTTGATGGAATTGTCGCGGCTGCCCGTCACCAGCATCAGATCGTTCGGGCTGAACGCGACGGAATTGACGCTGGCAGCATGTCCCGTGAAGGTGTGAAGCTGCGACATCGAATCCACTTCCCAAAGCTGCACGCCGCCGTGCAGAAATCCCGCGGCCAGCATCAGGCCGGAGTGGCTGCCAGCATGGCTGAATGCAATGGAGCGCACGTAATCGCGCGGATCAATGGCGTAACGTTTGTCGAAGCGTTCATGAATATGCTGCAAATCGTGCTGGAACTCCGTCAGCCGTTCCAGCATCTGCAAACGATCACGATACGTCGCATCCGCCGTTTGCTGCTCAACTTGGCGAAAGACACTGTCCATTTTTTCCCGCACCGATTCTGCGATCACATAGCCCTGCAACTGCGCGGCATCGTGCTTGACCTGTTCAAATCGGTCACGCACAGGTTGCACCAGCCGTTCCAGCAACAGTTCGACTTGCGGACGCAACGAATCAAAGACCGGATCAGTTTTTGCGCGTTCGTAATATCGCGGGTCCCCGCTGATGGCCTGTTCCAAATTGGCAATGGCGGCGTCTTCCTTTCCAAGCATGGCTGCGACAGCGGCGTAACGATAGTAGGCGTCGTAAAATTGCGGCTGCAATGCGATTGCCTCTTTCCATTCGGCCAGCGCTTCTTCTTGATGTTGCTGGATCAGGCAGGTCAGGCCGGCGAAGTAATGCGCTTCGGCTGCTTGTTGGGCGTCGTTGGGCCGCGCGTATTTTGCCGCCTTACGAAAATAGATCAGTGCGTTCGGCAGGTTAATGCAATGGTACAGGTACAGATTCGCGATGGACCGCAGCACCACGTAATCAGGGTAGTTTCGCTTTTCAGCTTTCAGGAAATCGCGCAGCGCTTCTTCGTACCAGCCGTTCAAATACGCACGTTCGGCCCGCGTGCGATAGGCCCTGGCTTCACGTTCGAATTCTGCAAGCCGGATTTCTTCCAGCACGTCCAGCAATGCCGTCTGCTGCATTTCCAGCTTCCAGACAATGTCCCCAAGCAACGGCGAGAAGTCGGCATTCAGCCGCGCCACACCGCCAGCCAAATCTTCCAGCTTGAATTCCAATGTGCGCAATCCCGCACGCACGTCTTGCCGCACACGGTTGCGAAGCGCGCCAAGCCCGCCTACCAGCGCCGCTTTGTATTCCTGTTTGCTGAGCGAGAGCTTCAGCGAAGAATCAGCGCCAGAACCGCCAAGGCGTAACTTCGCCGGTTCGGACTGCCCCTTTTGTTGATTCAGATATTCGGCCCAGGACACTTGCCCCTGAGGCACGTCCGATAAACTCATGTTTTCCCCTTTATTGAGGTTGAGTTCTTTGTGGGGGGCGAGTCATTTGCTGTGCGGCGATGCGCCAGACGCCGTTTTGTCTGACGAACAAGGATGTGAAGCGGCGCTCGTTATCAATCTCGCGTCCTTTGTAATTGATGCGCCAGACTGCCCTGCCCGTCAGCACGGCGGAATCGCCATACACGCGCACCCGCAACTGCTCAGTGCGAAAAAACAAGGTCTTCAAATCTTCCGTGGGCAGCAGGTCTTTCAGTTCCGCCGCCTTGTCGCGCAAGATGCCGTCGCCGGACGTGATGATGAAATCGTCATCCAGCAGGTTTTCCAACTGTGCCTTGTCGCCTTTGACAATGGCATCGCACCAAGCTTGGTTTCGGGCCAGAACTTCCTGCTCCGCCTTTGTTAAAGAATCGCTTTTGCCAGCCGGTGTCTGACCGTAAGCATCTGGGAAGACAAGCAGCAACAGGATCAGTAAATAGTATTTTGATTTCATTTTACCTCTCTTTAATCGCAACGGAGCGCAACTATCGGGTCTACCTTTGCGGCACGCCGCGCTGGAATCCAGCAAGCCAGAAACGCGACAACGGCCAGCAACAAGGCAATCCCGGCAAACGTCGTCGGATCGGTTGCGCCGACGCCAAACAGCAGGGTTTTCATCAATCGCGTCAGCGCAAACGAAGCCACCAAGCCAAAGGCGATGCCGCTGAATACCAATGTCATTCCGTGTTTCAGCACCAGGTTCAGGGCGTCTTTCGTTTGCGCGCCGAGTGCCATGCGAATGCCGATTTCGCGTGTGCGCTGCGAAACGCTGTACGACATAACGCCGTATATGCCGACCACCGCCAACAGCAAGGAAATCGCCGCGAACGTGCCCAGCAGCCAGGTGTAAAGTTTGGGTTCCGCCAGCGCGCGACCCAGTGATTCAACAGGCGTAGGAATTTTGGCCGGAATGTACTTTGGATCAATTTGGCCGATAGCACGCTCGACGGCGGCTTGCGTGCTTGCCGCATCCCCAACCGAACGCACAAGCAGCGTCTGCGAAAACCAGGTTTGTTGCGTGTAGGGAATATAGATTTGCGGCAAAACGTTTGTCGGTTCGCCCTGTACCTGATCTTTGACGACACCTACAATCTGACGTTGTTGTTTGCCGCCCAGATAATTGTAAGCGATGGATTCGCCAATCGGGTCTTTGCCAGCGAAGTATTGCCGCGCCAATTTTTCGTTGATTACGACAACCGGCGCTGTCCCTGCGCGGTCAAATTCGTTGAACGCGCGTCCCTTGATCAAGGGCGTTCCCATTGTCTGGAAATAGTTCGCGCTGACGGCGTCGTACAATGCGCGCTCTTCCGCAGGCAAGGGATCGTTTACACGATTGAAGGCAAATTGTAGATAGGCGAACGGCGCACCGGTCATCACGCCTACGCTGGCAACACCGGGAACCCCCGCCGCCTGTTGCTGAAGCTGTTGGACGCGGGCGACGCGCGTCGCTTCGTCGCGAAACTCTCCCGGCGACAAGTTGATGCTGACGGCGATCAGATTCTGCGGTTCAAATCCCAAGTCAACACGCTGCAAGCGTAAAAAGCTGCCGATCAACAATCCTGCGCCAACCAGCAAAACCAGTGTCAGGCCGATTTCCGCCACAACCAAAACGCTCCGCGTGCGTTGTCCAGCAACGCTGTCCTGACCAGAGCGGCCATCTTTCAAGCATTCGTTGACATCGGTGCGCGAAGCGCGCCAGGCGGGCAATAAGCCGAAGAGGAATCCCGTCACAAGCGTTGCGCCCAGGGTGAACAGCAACACAGCGCCATCAATGCGCACCGCATCCTGTAACTGCAAATAGGCGTACGAAGCGGGCATCAGCCCGACCAGCAGGTCTTTGCCCCAAACTGCCAGCAGCAACCCCAAAACGCCGCCCACCAGCGCCAGCAATAAGTTTTCCACCAGCAACTGTTGGATCAATTGCCCGCGTGTGGCCCCCATTGCTGCGCGAATTGCCAGCTCCCTGCGCCGCGAAGCCGCGCGCGCCAGCAACAAGTTCGCCAGGTTCGCGCAGGCAATCAACAGCACGAAGCCTACTGCCGCCAGCATAATCAACAGCGACCGTTTCACGTCACGAACCATTCGCTCGCGCAAGGGCGACAAAGCAACGGTGATGCCTTTGTTAGTGTCCGGGTATTGCTGCGCCAAACGTCCCGCGACAGCTTTCAATTCGTTTTGCGCGGTCGCCACCGTTTGTCCGGGCTTGATCAAACCAAACACGTTGAAATACCGGTTGCGGCGGCGCTGCATTTCCCCCGAATCGCGCGATAGCGGAATCCAGCTTTCGGCATAATCCGGGTATTTAAAATCGGGCTGCATGACGCCAATCACCTGCACGCCGTTGTCGTCCAGCATCTTGCCGATGATGTTTGGGTCGCCCCCGAATTTGCGCTGCCACGTGCTGTAACTCAGCACAACTGTGTCCGGCGCGGCCACCACGCCGTCTTCCGGAGTGAAGGTGCGACCAAGCAAGGGTTTGGCATTCATCAAGTCAAAGAAGTTGGTGGAAACGCGCGGCCCACGCAACAATTCGGGACGATCTCCACGCACTGCCACGCCACCATCACCCGACATTGCGGCCAATTGTTCAAACGCCGGACACTGTTCCTTCCAATCCCAGAAATCCGCCGGGGCCGCGCCGCCAAAGCTTTCCACGCCGCGCAATTCATTGCCCGATTCGATGACAACCAGCCGCGGGCTATCCAGATACGGCGTTGGTCGCAACAACACAGCGTTGACCAAACTGAAAATCGCCGTGTTTGCGCCGATGCCTAATCCCAGCGTAATCGCCGCGATCAAGGTGAACGCTGGATTTTTCCGCAACATTTGCGCGCCGTAGCGCAGGTCTTGTGAGAGTGTTTGCATAAATCCTCTTGTGAAGATGCCAGATGCTGGATGCTAGGTGCTGAGCAAGAGGCCCAGCATCTGACATCTAGCATCTATTCACATCGCAAAGCGATCATCGGATCAACTTTCGTCGCGCGCCGTGCCGGTATCCAGCAAGCCAGCATGGCGACAGCAGCCAAACACAACGTGACGGCTGCAAAGGTCAGCCAGTCGGTTGCGCCGGTCAGCTTCAGCAGCTTCGCCAGCAGTTGGGACAACCCCAAACCACCTGCCAAACCGATGCTGACGCCGATCAAAATCAAGCGCAGCCCTTGCCGCAACATCAGCGCAACCACGCTTCGCGGCGTTGCGCCCAGCGCCATTCGCACGCCGATTTCGTGCGTGCGCTGCGAAACGGCGTACGACATCACCCCGTAAATTCCCACTGCGGCCAGCAACAGCGCGAAAAAGCCAAACACGCCCATCACGCCGCTGGAAAACCGGAAGTGCATAATCGAACGGTCGCGCACCGCCACCATCGTTCGCACTTCGGCGACGGGTTGGTCGGGATCAATCGCTTTGACTTCACTGCGAATTGCGCCCACCAACGCCAGCGGATCAGTTTGTGTGCGAGCGACCAAAAACATGGTTGACCAAGGGTCTTGAGCTTGCGGCGAAAAGTAATCGGGCGACAGCGGCTGATTCAGTTCGTGACGAACACTGCCAACAACGCCCACAACTTCACGCCAGGGATTTCGTTCAATCGGTCCGGTCAAACGCATTCGCTTGCCGATGGCATCGTGGCCGTCCGGGTTGTTGCTAGGCCAATATCGTTTCGCCAGTTGTTCGTTAATGATGATGACGGGCGGCGCGTCGGCTGTATCCCGTTCGTTGAAGAATCTTCCCTTCAGCAACGGGATTCTCATCGTTTGAAAGTAAAGCGGTGTGCAAGCTCGTTCACGTCCTTCCATCTCCTGCCCCGGCGGCGGTTCCGGGCGGCCTTCGATCAGAAAGGTGCTGGACGAATTGCTTTGTCCCAACGGCAGATGGCTGATGAATCCAGCGGATTCAACGCCGGGCATCGCGTTAATCCGCTCTGCCAGTTGACCGTAAAACTCGCCACGCTGTTTGGGTGTCGGATATTTTGCAGCCGGAACCGTCAAGCTCAACGTCAGCACATTGTCCGCTTCAAACCCTGGATTGGCTTTCAGCAGATTCAGGAAGTTGTTCATCAACAATCCAGCGCCAAGCAACAGAATCAATGCCAGCGCGACTTCGGCAACCACAAACGCGCTGCGCAAACGGCTGCGGCCGGCAATGTCCGATGTGCGCCCGCCGCCATCCTTCAACGTCGAATTCAAATCCTGCCTTGAAGATTGCCACGCAGGCGCAAGACCGAACAGAAAGCCTGCTCCCAGCGACACCAGCGTCGCGTACCCCGCCACGGTCCAATTGATTCCCAACTGTTCAAACCCCGGCATCATTGCGGGCGCATCGTCTGGCAGAATGGCTTTGAATGCCGCCAATCCCCACAATGCCACCAGCAATCCCAAGGTACCGCCGCCCAAACCAAGCAAACAGCTTTCGGTCAACATCTGTCGCACAATGCGCCATCGGCTTGCGCCGAGCGCCAGTCGGACGGAAATTTCTTTGGTTCGCCCGGAAGCGCGCGCCAGCATCAGATTCGCCACATTCGCGCAGGCAATTAGCAAAACGAAAAACGCTGCGCCCCAAAACGCTGGCATCAGCTTGCTGTAATTCAACACCGTGTCGTCCAGCACCGTGCGCACGACCACATCGCGGCCTGTATTCGATTGCGGAAACTGCTGCCGCAATCTGCCCATGACTGTGCTCAGATCAGCTTGGGCCTGGGCGACGCTGACGCCTTCTTTTAACCGTGCCACGCTCAGATACCCGTGGTTGCCGCGCGATTGGCGCAGCTCCAGCGAAAACACCAGCGGCGCAAACACTTCGCCGCCGCGCGGATAATTCAGGTCCGCTGGCAACACGCCGATGACGGTGCGTGCCACGCCGTTCAGCGTAATGGTTTTGCCGATGATTTGCGGATCGCTGGCAAACCGGCGCTGCCACAGCCCGTGCGTCAAAATGGCGACATTGTCTTTGCCGGTTTCTTCCTCTTCGGGCCGGAAGGTGCGGCCAAGCATTGGCTTCACGCCCAGCGCATCAAACAGATTGGCCGTAGCGCGAAATCCGCGCAGCCGTTCGGGCGGTTCAACGGCGGAAAGGTTGACGCTCCACCAGGTGTACAGGCCGACTTGTTCGAAAGAATTGCTTTGATCGCGCCAGTCGAAGTAATTGGCCGGAGCGGCTTCGTTGCGCTCAACTCCTTGGCTGGGCACCGTCTCCCAAATCGTCACCGTACGATTGAGTTCAGGCAGATTGACCGGCTTCAGCAAAATCGCGTTGATGATGCTGAAAAATGCGCTATTCAGTCCAATGCCCAGTGCCAACGTCAGCACCGCAATCAACGTAAAGCCAGGTTTCTTAACCAGCATTCGCGCGCCGAACCGCACATCTTGCCAAAGTGTTTGCATGGTGTCCTCGCCTGAAATCTCTGAAGGTCACATTGGGAATCACGGCGAAAAACTCAATCCTGGGTGTTTCCAAATGTGAGTGGATGAATGAAGTTTTCCTGTTTCTGACGCATCGCCGAATGGGCGTGCTTGGGTTCTTTTTACCAAGCGACGTGCCAGACTTTCTCGACACCTGAAGCGCGCAAGTGTTGCAGTCACACCGGTAAGCCGAATCGGCTTTGGCCGCGTGTGTCCAGTTTTGAAATCCGCTGTTCCCAAAAACGAACTGGCCAGCGCCGCAAAACGGGCTATAATCCGCGCGCAGTTCAGCTAGGTTTCAGCACAAGTTCCGACACGTTACGCAACGCCAACACTAAGGTTGATCCGCAATGCCAGACCGCCCAGACAAAAAAGACTTTTTCATCAGCTACAACAAAGCCGACCGCGCGTGGGCTGAATGGATCGCGTGGCAATTGGAAGAGGCAGGGTTTTCCGTTATTTTCGAGGACTGGGACTTTCGCGCAGGCGGAAACTTCGCGCTGGATATGCACCGAGCCATCAGCCAATCCGAACGCACTGTCGCAGTGCTCTCCGAAGATTTTCTGCAAGCCGTCTACGTCCATCCCGAATGGGCGGCGGCGTTTGCCGAAGACCCAACCGGAGAGCGACGCACGCTGGTTCCCGTGAAAGTCCGAGACTGCAAGCCGGACGGATTGTTGCGGCAACTCATCTTCATTGACCTGATCGGCGTGAGCGAAGACGAAGCCAAACAGCGTTTGCTGGAAGGCCTCAACCGCGACCGCGCTAAACCCGCAACCGCCCCAGCCTTTCCCGGCGCAACGCCCACTCTGCCAACCGCCGAACGTTCGATTGCCGAAAAGCCAGACTTTCCCGGAGCTTTTCCGCCGGTCTGGCACATTCCGCGTCCACAGAATCCGCATTTCGTTGGCCGAGACGAATTGCTGGCCGAAATACGGCAAACCTTGTTGGCTGGAAAAGCAGCGGCATTGACGGCCCTGCACGGGATGGGCGGCGTCGGCAAAACGCAACTGGCGGCGGAATACGCCTACGCGCATCGTGCTGATTACAAAGCCGTTTGGTGGCTTAATTCCGAAACTGAAGCAACGATGGCGAACGATCTGGCCGCTATGGCCAGCGCGCTGAATTTGCCCGAAAAAGACGCGAGAGAAATTCCCGTCATCGTCGCCGCAGTCTTGCAGTGGCTGAACACACACACGGGTTGGTTGCTAATTTACGACAACGCTACGGACGCGGCGGCGATCCGCGATTGCCTGCCGCAAGCGCGCAGCGGACACGTAATTGTGACTTCGCGCGATCCGAACTGGCGAGGGCTGGCCGAGCCGCTCGAAGTCAAAGTCCTCGATGCAGAATCGGGAGCGCAATTCCTGTTGGAACGCACTGGACAAACCGATGCGACGGCTGCGCTCGAACTGGCCAAAGAGTTAGGCGGATTGCCGCTGGCGCTGGAACAGGCCGGCGCGTATTGCGAAACAACTGGTCAGCCGCTGGCAGCATACTTGGGGCTCTTCAAGCAACGCTGGCAAGAGTTGCTGCGACGCGGCAAACCAGACAATTATCCAGCAACGGTAGCAACAACCTGGGAGATTTCATTTGAAGCCGCCGAGCGAGAATGCCCTGCGGCAGCCGCGCTGCTGAACCTGTTGGCCTTTTGCGCGCCGGAGGAATTGCCGCTTTCGGTGCTGCGCGATGGGGTAAATCAGTTGACGCAAAGTCTCTGGCGTTCTGGGGTGAGAGGTTGGCTAATACGAAAACTGAACAAGGCCGAGAAGCCGCCTGCCACACTGGCCGTTACCGTCGCCAATGAAATTGCACTTGAAGACGCCATTGCGGCTTTGCGGCGTTACTCATTACTGACTCGGCGGAGCGACAGTGTGACATTGCATCGGCTGGTGCAATTAGTAGCGCGAGACCGTCTGTCAGAAGCTGAACAGCCGCGTTGGGCTGATGCTGCATTGCGCTTAGTCAATGAGGCGTTTCCTTTTGAGAGCGAAGATGTACGCACTTGGGACGCCTGCGCTCGACTTTTGCCCCACGCTCAAGCGGTGACGGACTTTGCCGAAATTTGGCAGCTTGGACCGGGAGTCACCTCACGACTGGTTAATCAGATGGGAATTTATTTCAATGGCCGCGCGCAATACGCTGAAGCCAAACAGACACTTGAGAGATCTTTGCGTCTGGCTGAAGCTACTTTTGGCCTCGAACATCTCGAAGTGGCGATTATTGTCAACAACCTGGGACTTGTGCTGCGAAACCTAGGAGATTGGGCAGGAGCACGCCTATGTTACGAGCGCACCTTACGTTTGGCTGAAGCCGCCTCCGACGATTCTAAAGTGGCAACTAGTGTCAACAATTTGGGCGAAGCACTTCTATACATTGGCGATTTGGCAGGTGCGCGTCAGTGTTTCGAGCGCGCCTTACCCCTGGCTGAAGCTGCGTCTGAGGATTCCACAGTGACTATTATTGTCAACAATCTGGGCCGTGTGCAGCAAGACCTCGGCGATTTGGCGGGCGCACGCCAGTGTTTCGAACGCGCCTTACACCTGGGTGAAGTTGCCTTTGGCCCCGACCATCCTCAAGCGGCGATTTACGTCAACAATCTAGGCAGAGTGCTGGGCCCCCTCGGCGATTTGGCGGGCGCACGCCAGTGTTACGAGCGCGCCTTGCGCATCTTCACGGCGCGGCTGGGTGCGGAGCATCCGAATACGGTGACTGTGCGGAAGAATTTGGAATTGTTGGGCAAGTAGCCAAACTTAGACAATCTAGCTTATCATCGCGGCGTTGTTTTAACAGGAGTCAATCGTTATGCCGACCATTCAAATTGAAACGGAGCAGTTGTTGAATGCGGCGATGCAGATGCCGCAGAAGGAGCTGGAACAATTCGTCGCCCGGCTTTTCACTCTCAAGGCCAAAGAGCGTGCGCCTGTGCTTTCCGAACGCGAAGCGGAGTTGCTGGACAAAATCTACCAGCCACTCCCTTCTGAGACACAACCGCGACTGAATGAATTGATTGAAAAGCGGCAGGCTTACACGATCACGGAAGAAGAATTGCAGGAACTGATCGGATTGACCAATCAGGTTGAATTGTTTGATGCCGACCGACTGGAACACCTGATCGAACTCTCGCATTTACGCCAAGTCCCTCTTGAAAATTTGATCCAGCAGTTGGGGATCAAGCCAGTTCCTCATGACTAAACGGACCAAAAGACGCATTCCGGCAAATTTGCATCGGCTGGTCAAAGAACGCGCTCTAGGGTATTGCGAGTATTGTATCTGTCCGGAAACACACGCGACACAGGCTCATTCCAACGAACATATCATGCCGGAAGTTTTGGGTGGCGAAACCACCGCAGACAATTTGGCGCTGGCCTGCCAGGGTTGTAACAATCTCAAACACATTAAAACTCAAGCCATTGATCCGGTCAGTCAGGAGTTCGTTCCGCTCTTTCACCCCCGTAAAGACGATTGGCACGATCATTTTGCTTGGAGTCCTGATTGTCTGTCGCTTGTTGGAGTCACGCCTACTGGGAGAGCGACTATCGAAGCCCTATCCTTGAATCGCCAAGGCGTTCTCAATTTGCGGCGGCTGTTGTTGAATGATGGCCTTCACCCACCCACGCATCGTTCCTATGGATAAGAAGGATCATTCGCACCGCAATGCAATCATCGGATCAACTTTCGTCGCTCGGCGAGCGGGCAGATAACAGGCCAACAACATCACGCCCGCCAGCAGAAGCGCAGCCAAGCCAATGGACAGCGGATCAGTTGTGCTGATGCCAAACAACAAGGTTTTCAACAATCGTGTCAGCCCCAATGCGCCCAACAAGCCAAGCCCAATGCCCAAACCTGCCAGCGTCATCCCTTGCCTCAGCACTAGCCACAACACATCTCGCGATTCAGCTCCGAGGGCCATGCGCACGCCGATTTCGTGTGTGCGTTGCGCGACGGAATAAGACACGACGCCGTAAATGCCCGCGCTAACCAGCACCAGCGTCACCAAGCCAAACAATCCCAGCAGCAAGGTTTGAAAGCGCGGTTCGGCGACAACATCCGACAGCCGTTCGTTCATCGTCTGCACTTTCGGCAAGGGCAAATTTTTGTTGACCGCTTTGACTTCGCTATAAATAGCGGCGCCCAGGTTAGCCGGATTGCCCGCGGCTCGAAGGGCCAGCGTCGGCGATTGCATGGGCCATTGCCAATACGGAATGTAGATATTCGGTTCGACTTTCGGGTCCAGGTTCAAGCTTTTCACGTCCGAAACTACGCCGATAACCTCTGCCCACAGGGACACATTCGTCCAGCGATCCGGCTCCGGCACCACGCCGGGATTCAATCGGCCGTGATAGATGCGCTTGCCGATCGGGTCTTCGTTTGGAAAACAACGTTTGGCCAACGATTCGCTGAGGACGGCGACGCGCGGAGATTCCAGCGTGTCGCTTTCCGCGATGGTGCGGCCACGCAGCAAGTTCATGCCCATTGCCCGGAAATAATCCGGCGTGATGGCTTGCGAGGCGGTGCGCGGATAATCGCTTTCCACGCCGGTCTGACGGTTTTCGATGGTGAGCTGGAAACTGGCTTTGTCGCTGACCGCGCCGACGGATTGCACTCCGGGCTGCCCTTTCAGACGTTCAAGCAATTGGCGCAAAGTGACTTGCGGTCGCGTTTCAGTTGCCTGAACCCAACTGGTGAACCCCGAAATCGAAAAATCCAGTTTCGCCGTCAGCAGGTGCTCCGGCGCAAAGCCGCGATCCACACTCGCCAATTGCGCAAAGCTGCGAATCATTAGCCCTGTTCCGACCAGCAGCATCATCGAAAGCGCAACTTCTGCCACAACCAGCAGGCTGCGCAATCGGCTTCGTTGCAATCCAGCGGTTGCGCCTTTGCCGCTGTCTTTCAGGGCAACTGTCAAATCCGGTTTGGTCATTTGCCACGCGGGCGCAATGCCAAAGAGCAAACTGGTCACACACGTCATCGCCAGCGTGAAACCAAGCGAACGGCCATCCAATCGCGTTTCGCTCAAACGCGGAATGACATCGGCATTGAAGGCAATCAGCAGTTTCAGACTCCACACCGCAAGCAGCACACCCACCACGCCGCCCGCCATTGCCAGCAACAAGCTTTCGGTCAGCAGTTGCCGAATCATTCGGAAGCGGCCTGCGCCCAACGCCAACCGGACGGCGATTTCTTTCTGCCGGTCAGCAGCGCGCGCCAGTAACAGGTTGGCGACATTGGCGCAGGCAATCAGCAACACGCACGCAACGACACCCCACAACAGCATCAGCGCCGTGGACAAGCGCGCTCCCACCGTCTGTTCCAGCAGCGGGATGATGGCGACCTGCGAACCGATCAGCATTTCCGGGGTTGGCGCGGCAATGCGTCCCTGAATGGTGTTCATTTCCGCGCGCGCCTGGGGCAGCGTCACGCCATTCCGAAGCCGCGCGATGACGTTCAGCCAGTGGCCGTTCCGCTGGCGCGGAATCCCGTCCCAACCCACGGGCAACCAAACATCCGTCTGGTTGGGAAAGCGAAAGCCCGGCTGCATCACACCGGCAATGACGTAATCGCGACGGCCATACGTGTCTACCGTAATGGTTCGGCCCACGACGTTGGGGTCGGCGGCAAATCGCCATTGCCAATAATCGTAACTGAGCAAAGCAGAGCGCTCGCCTTTTTCCTTGTCTTCATCGGGCTGAAAACCTCGCCCCAGATGCGGGCGAACCCGCAACCCGGCGAACACGCCCGAAGAAATGTACGCGCACCTGGCCTTTTCAACGCCTTCAGCATTGACCAGATTGAACTCTCCGGTGCCAGTCCAATACCCGATGTTTTCGAAAGACTGGCTTTGTTCCAGCCATTGTTTGTAATTCAGCGGCGACACCATCTCCTGTTCGATGTTTCGGCGCGGGTCGCTTTCCCACAGCATGACCACACGATCCGGCTGGTCGTATGGCAACGGACGCAGCAACACTGCGTTGATGACACTGAAGATCGTTGTGTTCGCGCCGATACCAAGCGCCAGCGTAAAAACAGCAATCAAGGCAAAGCCTGGCTTCTTCAGCAACATTCGCACGCCGTACCGCAAGTCTTGCCAGAGTGTTTGCATCGCTTCCCCTTATCGTAAATGACCATCGCGCTATAAAAATGCGTTCACCACAAAAGGCGCAGAAATCACAAAACCGATCATACAGGTTTGGTGCCTTCTCCCCATTTGTGGTGAGAATTTTTGCGTTCGTCCATAAGACGAAGCAACTTCGGATTTTCTTCCCTGATTTTTTTTCTGCGATGGCTTATTCGTACCGCAAGGCAATCATCGGATCAACTTTTGTCGCACGCCTCGCCGGAATCCAGCAGGCCAGCAACACAACCGCCAGCAACAGCACCGGGATCACTCCAAACGTCACAGGATCGGTTGCGTTGACGCCAAACAGCAGCGTTTTCATCAGCCTTGTCACCATCAGCGAAGCTGCCAAACCGAGCGCGACGCCAATCAACGCCAGCCGCATTCCCTGCCCGATGATCAGTGTCAGTACGTCACGCGCCTGTGCGCCAAGCGCGATGCGGATGCCGATCTCATTCGTGCGCTGTGACACCGCGTACGCCATAACCCCGTAAATGCCCAGCGCTGCCAGCAACAATGCAATGACGGCAAATCCAGCAAAGAGCAACATCAGCAATTTCGGCGTGGCAATGGTGGAAGCCATCGCTTCGTCCATGGTTTGCGTCGTGGAAAGCGCCAGGTTTTTGTCCAGCGCCTGCACTTCGCGGCGCAGCGCCGTGGTGTAACTGGCCGGATCGCCTTGCACGCGCATCAGCACGTTGGTGACTGAACGCGAAATTTGCAGCGAAGAAAAGTACATGGTCGGCCGCGAATCCACACTCAACCCGAAATGATGGACATCGGCGACAACGCCAACAATTTCGCGCCAATCCGGTTTTTCCATGCCAAAGCCGATGCGTTTGCCGACCGGGTTTTCATTCGGCCAGTAACGGCGCGCCGTCGCTTCGCTGATCAGGACGACCTTCGGCGCGGTTTCGTGATCGGTGCTCGCAAAGGCGCGGCCTTGCTTCAATCCGATTTTCATCGTGTCGAAGTAATCCGGGCTGACCACGCTGAACCATGAATTCGGGCGTTCGTCCGGCGGAGGAATCGGGCGGCCTTCGATAATAAAGCCTGTATCGGTATCTACGCCCGTCATCGGAACGGAGGTGCTGTACGCGACCGATTGCACGCCCGGCAGCGCTTTGAGCCGTTCGTGAAGCTGGCGATGAAAGTTGGCAACTTGCTGGCGATCCGGATACGCGCTCTGAGGCAAACCAAAGCGAGCGGTCAACACATTCGCCGGATTGAAGCCAGGATCAACGTTTTGCAATTTCACAAAGCTGCGTAACAGCAATCCCGCTCCAACCAGCAGCGTCAAGGCCAAAGCCATTTCCAAAATCACCAAGCCTGAACGGACGCGACCACCGCCAGCGCTGCCTTTATTTCCCGCACCGGAATCGCGCAAGGTTTGATTCAAATCCGGTTTGGTGGCTTGCAGCGCCGGAGCCAATCCGCACAGCAATCCGGTCAACACGGACATTGCCAGGCTGAACAGCAACACACGGTTGTTGATGGCGATTTCTTCAATGCGCGGCGTGCCGTCTGGGGCAATGCGTTTCAGCAAATCCACCAGCCAGTATCCCAGCAACACGCCCAGCCCACCGCCGATCAATGCCAGCAGTAAACTTTCGGTCAACAATTGGCGGATGATTTGCCAGCGGCTGGCCCCCAGCGCGGCGCGGACAGCGATTTCCCGCACACGCGAAGCGGCTTTGACCAGCAACAAACTGGCGACGTTGGCGCAGGCAATGGCCAGCACCAATCCGACAGCCAGCAACAACGCCAACATTCCTTCGCGCGCATTGCCGACCAGAAACTCCTGCAACGGCGTCACGGTCACACCGATGTTTTTATTGTCTTCGGGAAATTGTTGTTCGATGCGCTGGCCGATGGCAGTTAGCTCCGTGCGCGCTTGTTCCAAGCTGACGCCGGGTTTCAGCCGCGCGATTACTCGCTGCGTGTAACAACCGCGCTGACAGCCTTGTCCCTGCGCCGGCAACCACGGAGCCCAGACCTCAACCATGCCAAGAATCGGAAATTGAAATCCGGCGGGCATTACGCCAACCACAGTGAAGCTTTCGCCGCTCAACCGAATCGCTTTGCCGACAATGGATTGATCGCCACTAAAATGCCGCTGCCACAAACTGTGGCTGATGATGGCGACTTTGGCTGCGCCGCGCGTGTCTTCCTGGGGCGTGAATTCGCGTCCAAGCATCGGCTTGACGCCCAGCACGGCAAAGGCTTCGTGCCCGACAGTTGCTCCCACCAATCGCTCTGGCTCACCCGCTTCGGTCAAAGTAGGGCCCCAACCCGTCATCGCTGCCGTGTGCGAAAACACGGTGCTTTGTTCCCGCCAATCCTGGTATCCCGGTGGCGAAGTCCATTCGCGCAATGGACCTCCACGCCGCGTGTGATCTTCCCAAAGCGTCACGATCCGCTCAGATTCCGGGTAATTCAGCGGCCTGAGCAAAATGCTGTAAACCATGCTGAAAATTGCCGTGTTCGCGCCAATGCCCAGAGCCAACGTCAGAGCGGCGATTAAACTGAAGCCAGGATTTTTTAGCATCAATCGCGCGCCGTAGCGCAAGTCCTGCAACAGGGTTTGCATGTTTCCTCCCAAGAATCTGACAAGTCATGGTGACCCGATATTTAATCAATCGAATTTCGATGCAGAGAGTTTTGGGATTTCATTCCAAATGGCGTGCCAATTCGATCTATGCGATAAACGCTGTCAGGACTGAAGTTAGGAGGCTGATGGCAAAATAAATGAACGGTTTTTCTCTTCACTTTCGGGACGTTGGATTCCCAGAATCGGAATAACAATTGCTGAATTGCGATTCAACAGTTTCTCAATCCGAACGTTATTTCGAGCGGTCAAACGAGAAGATTTTCGCGTCGGGGTTCTTTTTGCCAAGCGCCAAATCCCGAAGAATTTCAGCGGCAATCTGGCTGAAGGTGATGCCATTGCCACCAAACCCAAGCGCAAAATATGTGTTGGGCAATTGCTTGATGGAGCCGATGTAGGGCAATCCGTCTTCGGTTTCGGCAAAGGTTCCCGCCCAGGCAAAATCAACGCGTATGGGAATGTCAGGAAACTTTCTGCCGAAAGCTTCGACCAGTTCGCGCGTTTTACGCGTCAGTAACTTGTCTCGTTTGTTTGGACTTTGAAAAGTTTCGTCCTTGCCACCCATCAGGACCCGGCGATCTTTGGTGGTGCGCATGTACAGGTAAGGCGTTGCGGTTTCCCAGATCAAACAGTTTTTGTACCAAATCTCTTTCTGCGGCAGAGGTTCGCTGATCAACGCATACGTTGAATGCAAACGAATCACGTTGAACGGCAGGTAGTTGAACGCTTCGTAGCCGTTGGCAATGACCAGTTTTTTCGCCCTGATCGTGCAGCCGTGTTCGGTGCGCAACAGAACGCCGCGCGTTGGATGTTCGATCTTCACAATCTCCGTCTGGTCGAAAACCTGCGCGCCGCGTTTGATGCTGGCCTGTAACAATCCTTGCGCCAGGCGATACGCGTCCACCTGAGCGCCCGTGTCAGATAACAAAGCGGCGGGTGCCGCAAAGGGGAACCGCTCAGCAATCGCGGCTTCATCAAGCAACCGGACAGCGATGCCGTGCTTGCGGCGAATTTTGTATTCCTTCTCTATCTGATCGGGGACGTCTTTTTTGCGAGAAGCGTAATAGAAACTTTGCTTATGCTCGAATTCCGCCTCAATCTTCAGCTTGCGGGTTAGCTCTGCGAGCTTGGCAATGGATTCCAGGCAAAGGTGATAACTGCGGGCTGCCTGCTGTTCGCCGACCAGTTCAGTCAACTCAAACAACGGCTTGTCAATTTCGTACTGCAACAGCCCTGTGCTAGCGCAGGTGCTGCCCATTCCGATATGACGGCGATCACAAAGGGCGACGCTGATGCCTGCCTGCGACAGGTAATACGCGACCAGAGCGCCAGTAATGCCGCCGCCCATAATCGCAAAATCTACGTTCAGGTTTTCTTGTAAGGAAGGATAAACGTTGAGCAAGCCGCTTTTCAGCAGCCAATAGGGTTCAGAGGTACGAAGGTCCATTGCCGGATTCTAGCACTGTTCAGCGGCGTGCCACCAAACTGCGATTTCCGGCAGAGACTTCAATACCGACATTGCCCTCTTGGGTAAAGGCTCGCAGGTTTTGTAGGCGATGGATAAACGGCGCACCGGTCATTCGCACCGAAGCGCTTCCATCGGCTCGATCTTCGTCGCGCGCCGCGCCGGAAGGTAACAAGCGATCAAGGCCACGATGGTCAACAAGACGGCAACAATGCCGTACGTGACCGGATCATTCGGTTTGATACCAAAGAGCATTTTAGAAAGCTGCATCTGGCTTTCCAGATACTTCGTCAGCACATAGGCGCCGCCCAGTCCCAACACGATGCCGATAATCGCCAGCGTCATGCCTTGCTTGACGATCATTTTCAGCACGTCCGTTTGTGAAGCGCCGAGCGCCATGCGAATGCCGATTTCGTGTGTACGCTGCGAAACGGCGTACGCCAGCACGCCAAACAATCCAATTGCCGCAAGCTGTTGTGCCAACAATCCAAACAGCGTGACGAGTTTGGCAAACAACCGTTCCATTTGCAGTGTTTCGGTGGCGCGTTCAGCTTGCGTCTTGATGCTGGTCAGCGGCAGGTTTTGGTCTATCTCGCGCATTGTCTGTCGCAATGCAGCTACCAGCGCACTTGGATCGCCTGTGGTGCGTAGAAAGAAATTTGCGCCTGACATCGAACGCTGGTCTTGTCGCCAGGGTAAGTATGTTGTGGGGCGAGTGTCTTCGCGTTGGGTGGCGTATTTGGCGTCCTTGACCAAGCCGACGATTTCGATTTCATCCGGCTTTTTGGGATCGAAGGTAAACCGTTTTCCGACCGGAGATTCGCCTGGGAAATACTTGTTGGCGAAGGTTTGGTTCACGACTGCAACTCTGGGTGCGCGTTCATCATCCTGCCGGTTGAATGCGCGCCCGGCCAGCAGCGGAATTTCCAGCGTCTCTAACAGGTAATCGCGCCCATATAGCATATTGGTGTTCCCGGTCGGCTTGATGTAGCCGTTCGTGTCCGGTGTGGCGCTTACCGCTTTTCATGATTTTTCCGAGACAGCCTCAAGAACTTTTCTAGGCAAAGTCCTTGACAGACACAAGAGAGTATCTTAAAAGCCTTTCTGCTTCCCCACCGCGGAAGCAGAAAGGCTTTCATGAAAACTAAAATACTATTCGCAACCTTACTGACACTGGCGTTGTTCACCGCCAGCTCTGCGCAGACGCTGGACAAAGCCAAACTCGACCAGTTTTTTGACCGCCTCGCCGAAAAGAATAAGGCGATGGGCAGCTTGGTCATCACTAAAGACGGCAACGTTGTTTACACCCGCGCCATTGGCTACAGCCAGGTCAACGGAACCGAAAAGAAACCTTTGACTGCGGCGAACAGGTTCCGCATTGGCTCAATCACCAAAATGTTCACCGCCTCGATGATCTTGCAGCTCATTGAGGAAGGAAAACTAAAGCCGACTGACACGCTCGACAAATTCTTCCCGCAGGTTCCAAACGCCAAGAAAATTACGATCGTGCAAATCCTCTGGCATCGCAGCGGTATCCCTAACGTAAGGCCTCAGCAGAATGCTCAGGGAAACGTGAATACGATTCCAATGACGAAGGATGAAATGCTTGCCCTGATCGTCAAAGCCACACCCGAATTCGAACCGGACACCAAGTATTCCTACAGCAACGCCGGTTATCAGCTTTTAGGTCTTATCCTTGAAAAGGTGACCGGCAAGCCCTATGGGGAGGTCCTCACGGAAAGAATCACCTCAAAGATCGGGCTTGCGAATACATACCTGGCGACCGGCAATATTAATGTTAGCAAAAACGAAGCGCTTACCTATATGAATTTCGGCGAGGGATGGAAACCGGTGGCTGAGACACATCCAAGCATCCTGTTCAGCGCGGGCGCGATTGTTTCGACGCCAAACGACCTGGCCAAATTCATCCAGGCACTGTTCGACGGGAAGATTGTGTCAAAAGAGAATGTGGATCAGATGAAAGCGATCAAAAACGGCGAGTTATCAGGAATGGAGCACTTCACGTACGCCGGTAAGACCTTTTACGGGCACACGGGTGGAGCAGACAATTACGGATCGTGGCTGATGTACCTGCCGGAAGAAAAGCTGGCCATCGCCTACACGACGAACGCAAAGGTTTATCCGGTAAAAGATATTATGAGCAGCCTGATGGACATCTACTACAATAAGCCATTTCAGATTCCCACTTTCGAGTCCGTCGCCATCAGCACGGAAGTCCTGGACAAATACGTCGGGGTTTATTCGGCTACCGAAGCTCCCGTGAAATTTACGATCACTCGCAACGGTGCCACGCTTTACGCGCAACCGCCCGGAGCGGGAGCTGCTGTCCCACTTGAAGCAACGGCCCAGGATAAATTCAAACTCGATAATGGCACCGCTACTGGCATCGTTTTTGAATTCGACGTCGAGAAAAACCAGATGACGATAAAACGGAGCGGCGGGCAGCGGGTTTTCACGAAGGACAAATAGAGCCGAAAAGGTGGGCTAGAAAAATGACAAGAAGGAAATAAGGACAGCCTACTTTCTGAACCAACGCGACAAGATTAAGAGGTTTTCTATCCAACAAGACACAACGGCATTGAAATATATCAAATACGCTGCGGTCACAATCAGCGGCTTGATGGTGGCAGGAATCGCTACTTTGATGTTTCTCGCTCGAGGGACAGGCGAAGACATCACGGGGATCATTGCGCCTGCATTGCTGATCACGTTTCTTTCGAGCGTAGTTGCAATCGTTGCGGCTGTTTTTCAAAGGCGCATGCAAAGGCCAAAGACGTAAAAGCTGAGCGACCGTCAATGATCGCTGCAAAGCATATGAACGTCGTGGAATTAGCGACCCTGTACGCATCGCCAGTAACCCGGGAGAGCTGATCATGAAGAGAGCTATAATTATTGGCGTGGCATTGGCGATTGTGCTCGGCCTCGCCATTGCCGCTTACGTGGCACTTAAGAAAAACGTCGGCCCCACCACGCCTACCTCGACCGCGAGCACGTCCTCGACCGAAGTGGCGGAGGCGCACCCTAGCTTCCTCTACGGCCGCATCACCCTCACCGACGGCGCCACCTACGAGGGGCGGCTGCGTTGGGGGCTACACCAGGAGGCGTTCTGGGGCGACTACTTCAACGGATTCAAGAATCAGAACCCCTGGGCCACCTACGTGCCGCCCGAACGACTGCGCAAAGAGCCGCGCCCGATTAAGATCTTCGGCATCACAATCGCGAAGCGGGAGGAGCAGATTGAACTTGTGAGGCCTTTCATGGCGCGCTTCGGCGACATCACGCGTATCGAAATGCTCGGTAGAAACGTCCGTGTGACACTCAAGAGCGGGACCGTGTTCGACTCCGACTGGTACTCCTCCAATGACCTGGATGATGGCGTGCGTGTGTGGGACGGCAGTCGGGGCGTCCTGGACCTCGGCGCTCGGCGGATCCGCGCCATAGACCTTCTCCCTGCTGCTCCGCCAAGCCCAGCAGGCATGGTCCCCCAGCGACTCCACGGTACGGTGCGCACGGGGCAAGGCAACTTTACCGGCTTTGTCCAGTGGAACCGAAATCAGGGGATCGGCACCGACGAACTGAGAGGCCGCACCGCCAATGGGAATCTCAGCCTGCGTTTCGACACTCTGCGCTCCATTGCGCGCCAGTCAAGCGACAGTTCCCTGGTGACGCTGCTTGATGGTAGCGAGGTCGTGCTTTCCGGCACCCGCGAAGCCGGCAAGGATAACCTCGGGATTTACGTTGACGACCGGCGCTACGGTCGGGTTCTGATCTCCTGGGATGCCTTTGAGCGCCTCGACTTCAGCCCTGGCGGTAGCGGCCCTGCCTACGGCGATTTCCCGCCAGGGCAACCACTCACGGGCAGCGTCACCACCCGCGACGGTCGCCGCCTCACCGGCCGCCTGGTCTATGACCTGGACGAGAGCGAGACCACCGAGACGCTCGACGCCCCATCCCAGGGCGTGAACTACACCATTCCCTTCGGCCTGATCGCCTCAATCGTGCTTCCCGACCGCGAAGAGCGCGGCACCCAGCGCGCCAAGGTAACGCTCCATAACGGCGAGGAGCTGCAGCTTGAGTGCCGCGGCGACCTCGGCGAAGCGAATGGCGGCATGCTGATCTTCGTCGAAGGCAGTCAGCACCCCGAGTACGTGCTCTGGATCGACGTCGAACAGATCGAAATTCACCGCCCGCCCTCGATGTACCCGCCGCAAGGTGGGCGCTAGATCACGGGCGATCAAGTGCTGGACGTTGATGGCAAACCGTGGGCACGGAGTCGAAGTGATACGGGCACAAATCAACTTTCACGAACAATGTCGCGGGCAGAATCCAACCTCTCCCAAAGCGTTCGCCGGTCACAAATTTACAAAATACAGTAAATGAGAACACAATGAAGAACTCCAGTAATAACAGTTATTCTTTCCGGATAATCTCTTTGGTGATTACCGCTTTGCTGATCGCAACAACGGCTTTCGCTCAGGACAAGACCGCGGAGGTAGACAAGATTTTCAGTTGGACCAAGCCGAACGAACCCGGATGCGCGGTCGCCGTTTCGCAGAACGGGAAGATCGTTGTGAACAAAGCTTACGGCTCAGCCGACCTTGAGCGCGATGTTTCAATCACCCCGAACACGGTTTTTGACGCCGGCTCGGTGAGAAAGCAGTTTGTGGCCGCAGCAATCCTGCTGCTTGTCGAGGAAGGAAAACTATCGCTCGCCGACGATGTCCGCAAATATATTCCGCAGTTGCCTGATTACGGCCATAAACTCACAGTAGAGCATCTGCTCACCCATACCAGCGGCATTCGTGACTGGCAGCCCCTGCTCAACCTGGCGGGCGGCGATCCAGACGCGATGACCATGATTCTGCGCCAGCGCGAACTCAATTTCGCTCCCGGCGAGGAATGGTCCTATTCGAACAGCAACTACGTGCTGTTGCCAGAGATCGTTGCGCGCGTGAGCGGAGTGCCATTTTCTGAATTTGCTCGCAAACGTCTGTTCGAGCCATTGGGCATGAAGTTGACGACGTACGTTGATGACCCGCTCCGGCTTATCAAGAACCGGGCGCTGGCCTACAAGAAAGAGGCAAGCGCCTGGAAGATAGACATGTATCTCGGCAACGATCGCGGCGGTGCTGGCAGCCTGTTCACGACGGCAAGCGACCTTGTCACCTGGAACGACGCCTTGACCAATAATCGCCTCGGCGCATTTGTCACGCAGAAGCTCCAGGAACCGGCAATACTGAACAACGGCAGGAAGCTCAGTTATGCCCGCGGCCTGCAAGTGGATCCCTTCCGTCGCGGCGGCCAACTGGTGTGGCATAGCGGCGGGGCGGCGGGGTACAGCACCATCGCGGGACGTCTGCCGGAACAAGGAATCTCTGTTGCCATTATGTGCAACGCGGACGGAAGCGCGCGCTCTGCCTACGCGGGTCGCCTTTTCGACCTGTTTCTCCCCGCTGGCAGTAATTCTGAGGCAACCACTCCGGCCAGCAATGCCGCAGGCGCAAGCGTGACTTCGGGCGATTTGAGCAGCCGGGCTGGACTGTTCTTCGACGAAAAGACCGGCCAGCCGTTGCGCCTGGCGGTCAATAACAACACGCTGGCAATCGCTGGCGCCGGCCCTCTGGTTACCTTGGCTGCCGACCATTTCCGTAGCCAGCGGAAATCTGCGTCTTTCATGTCAGAGGCGGAGTTCGAATTGCGATTCTTGTCGGCAGATCAGATCGAGGTCAAAACGAAGGAGGGGCAAACGACAAGGTATCGCCGGGCCCAGCCATTCACGCCCACCGCAGCCGAGCTTCAGGCTTTTGCCGGTCGTTACCACAGCGACGAGCTAATGGCAGACTTCCAGATGAAGCCCGGTAAAGACAGTTTGATAGGCCAAGCGAACGATAGGCCTGGACCGCCCTTCGAATTCAAGCCTGTTGATCGTGACACCTTCCAGTTTTCCGGATTGATCCTTCGCTTCGTTCGGGACAAGGCGGGAAAAGTAACTGGGCTAGAGTACAGCAATCCATTGCTTCGCAACGTCAAATTCACGCGGCTAAGCGACCGCTAAAATTTTATTTGCAGGCGGCTCAAAAGTCCCCCAATAAAATTACACCGACCGTCACTTTGCGGAAACCACGGTGTGTCGGTTCGCATGTTCGGACAGTTCAGGCATCAATCGAATACCGATTCGATTGATGCCTGTCGCTATCATCGAAGCTTACTCGCACCGAAGGGCGATCATCGGATCAACTTTCGTCGCTCTTCGCGCGGGAATCCAGCAGGCCAACAGCGCGACGGCTCCCAATAACAAGGCGATGGCGGTGAACGTCAGCGGGTCCGAAGGTGTGATGCCATACAGCAGCGAAGCGACGAATTGACGCAAGGCCAATGCGCCCGCAATGCCAACCAAAACACCAATTGCTGTCAGCTTCATGCCTTTTGCCATAATCATTTTCAGCACGTTGCCACGCTGTGCTCCCAGTGCCATGCGAATGCCAATCTCGCGCGTCTGTTGCGTCACCAGATAGGCCAGCACACTGTAAATTCCCATTACAGACAGCAGCAGCGCGACCACAGCGAACAAACTGAACAACACCAGATTAAACCGACGACCATCCAGCGAATCCGAAAAGACCTGATTCAATGTCCTATACGTTGCTGGAATTTCCGGATTCAGGGTTTGCAGTGTTTGCCGCATCGCCGAAATCAAGGTTCCCGGCTGGGCATTGCCTCGAACGACAATTGCAAACCCGGTTGGCTGTGGGCGCTGAAGCGAATTTGCATACACGGTGGGTTCGGCTTCCACGTCTAGCAGTTCGCGCACATCGCCGACGACACCGACGACGTTCATCAAGCGCAAATCTCCATCCATATTGCCGAACTGGATACGTTTGCCGATCGGGTTTTCGTCTGGCCAATACTTTCGTGCCAGCGATTGGCTGATGACGGCAACTTGTTCTCCACCCGGCCTGTCTGTTGTTTCAAACAAACGTCCGCGCAGCAGCGGAATTCCCAGCGCCGCAAAATAGCCGGGACTGGTGCGGCGATAATTGGCATAGCCTTTTTTCGCCGGATCGTTATCAATGACAAAGGTTCCATCTGGGCCTTGTCCGGTCAACGGCAAATCCGTGATGCCGCCGACGGCAGTCACACCGGGTAAATTTTGTAACCGTTCTAGCAATTGTTGGTAAAACAGCGCCATCCGCTTTTCGTTCGCGTCCTCTTCGTATCGCACGAATTCAGCGTCAGCAACTTTTTCGCCGTTGCTTAACCGCTTGAAAAATTCCCCAAGTTTTTTGCCTCTCTCCGGATCCGATTCGTAATCCGGAACCGATAGCGTCATCACCACGGCGCTTTCCGTCTGGAATCCCAGATCGTTTTGAAGCAGTTTGTAAAAGCTTCGCATCAACAATCCTGCGCCAACCAGCAACATCATGGTTAAGGCGACCTGCACAACGGCGAATGCGCCTTGTAATCGCTGTGTTGCTGCGCCAGACGTTTCGCGCGTGCCTTTCAGATCGGCTTGCAGATTCTTGGTACCGCTTCTCAAGGCCGGAACCAGACCTAGCAGAAGTCCCGTCAACATCGCCAATCCAAACGTGAAGGCCAAGACTCGCCAATTGACGCTGATCATTTCGGCGCGCGGCAATCCATTACCAATCAGGCTGGTCAACAAGTCTACGCCCCAGAACGAAAGCACAGCGCCCAGGCTGGCTCCAACCAGCGTCAACAGCACGCATTCGGTGACAAACTGTCGCATCAGCCGAAATCGCGACGCGCCAAGCGCCTGGCGCAAACTCAATTCCTGTTGCCGGGCCGTCGCCTGTGCCAGCAACAGGTTGGCGACATTCGCGCAAGCAATCAACAGCAACAACACGACCGCGCCGCTGATCAACCATAATCCGCTTTTCACATTGCCAACCAGAAATTCGTGCTGTGGAGTCAAGGCAAAATCCACTGCGTCCATGTCTTTGCCGTATTGCTGTTTCAGTTGGCGGCCAAGCCCGCTGACTTCCGTCCGCGCCTGTGCCAGCGACACTCCATCGGCTAATCGTCCGATGACATTCCAGTTATGCGCCGTGCGCGAAATGTTCAATGGAAACAATTCACGCGCAACCCAGATTTCCGTGCGCCCTGGAAAATCGAATCCAGCAGGCATTACGCCGATGACGGTGTAATTCTGGCTGTCAATTTTCAGCGTTGTGCTGCTGAAATCCTGTTTGCCGCCCAACAATCGCTGCCAAAACCCGTGGCTGACAACCGCGACCGCATTGCCACCGGGTTTGTGCTCTTCCGGCGAAAATGCGCGTCCGGCTTGCGGTTGCACGCCCAGCACGCGAAAGAATGCGCCTGAAACCATGGACATACGCGCCCGCGCAGGTTCGCTGGCTCCGGTGACAGTTGTCACGAAATTGTTGTATTGGGCCACGGATTCAAGGCTGCGGATGTTGTCGCGCACATCGCCATAGTTTGGCTCGGCAACGCGCATTTGTCCGCCCTTGCTGCCGACTTCGCGCATTTGCACCAGACGATCAGGTTCCAGATATGGCAAAGGCCGCAACAACACCGCGTCTACAAAGCTGAAAATCGCCGTTGCCGCGCCAATCCCCAACGCCAGCGACAGAATCGCCGCGGCTGTAAAACCGGGCTTTTTCCACAACAGCCGCAATCCATAGCGTAAGTCTTGCAGGAACGTTTGCATAAATCTCCAGGAAAGATGCTGGATGTTAGATGCTAGGCATTGAATAGTGAGCACTGGGCGAACACCTGACATCCAGAATCTGAAATCTATTCATACCGAAGCGCAATCATCGGATCCACCTTCGTCGCTCGCCAGGCAGGAATGAAACACGCCACCAGCGCAACCAGCGTCAGCCCTGCGACAATCACAGCGTAAGTCATCGGATCAGTCGCCTGTACGCCAAAGAGCATGCGGGACAGGTTCATCCAGCTTTCCAGGTATTTCGTCGTCACATAGGCCGCGATCAATCCCAGCACGACGCCAAAGAAAACCAGAATCATTCCCTGCCGCAAAACCATCTTCAGCACATCGGTTCGCTCTGCTCCCAGCGCCATGCGAATTCCGATTTCATGCGTTCGCTGCGAAACGGCATACGCCATCACGCCGAACAAACCAATGGAAGCAAGTTGCTGGGCCAGCAGCCCAAATAATGTCAGCAGCTTGGCAAACAGCCGTTCCATCCGCAGCGTTTCTTCAGCCTGTTCAATCTGTGTCCGGACGTTGATCAAAGGCAAATTACTGTCCACTTCGCGCATTGCCTGACGAACAGCAGCAACGGAATTTGCAGGGTCTCCGGTGGTTCGGACTTCTATGGTCGCGTTGCTCATCCCGCGCAGTTCCTGCCGCCAGGGCGAATAAACCGTCGGCGGAATTTCATCGCGTTGCCGCGTGTATTTCGCGTCTTTGGCCAAGCCAACGATTTCGATTTCGTCCGGCTTTTTCGGATCGAATGTGAAGCGTTTTCCAACCGGGTTTTCATTGGGGAAATATTTGTTGGCAAAGGTTTGATTGACGATCACAGCCTTGGGAGCTTTGGCATCGTCTTGAGCAGTCAACCGCCGTCCGGCCAACAGCGGAATCTGCATCGCTTCCAGAAAGTTTTCACGGACCTGGTGAATGTATCCTTCGCCGCTTTCCTTGATGCGGCCTTCGGAATCCGGCGGAGCGTTCAGCGCATCTCGCAAAAATACGCTGCGCGAACTGGAGCCCTGCGCCAACAAAGCCATCCTTGAAAACGTGGCAGCTTCCACCCCCGGAACAGCTTCCAAACGCTCCATCGCCCGCTCGTAAAGATTCACCAGCTTTTCGTCTTTGTATCCAATCAGTCCGGGCTGAATGTTGAACAGCATCAGGTTGCGCGTGTTGAAACCCGGCTCGACGTGTTGCAGATTCAGCAAGGTGCGCACAAACAATCCTGCGCCGATCAGCAACAACAATGACAACGCCACTTGCACAACGACCAAGCCACGGCTGAGCAAGGAACGCGAGATTGCGCTGGAACCGCGCCCACTGTCTTTCAGCGTTGGCGTCAAATCCACATTGGTCGCCTTCCAAGCCGGAGCCAGTCCAAAGATGATTCCGGTCAGCAACGACAGCGCCATCGTAAAACCCAATACACGCCAATCCAGTTGCGGTTCCAGGGCGCGCATTCCGCGACCACCCCAATCGTTCGTTGCCAGCAACCCGTCTTTGATCCACAAGGCAAACAGAATTCCCAGCGCTCCGCCAATGACTGATAGCAGCACGCTTTCGGTCAGCAGTTGCCGGATCAATCGCCAGCGGCTGGCGCCTAGCGCCAAACGGACGCCGATCTCTTTCTGCCGTGCAGCGGCTCGGGCCAGCAACAGATTCGCCACATTCGCGCAGGCGATCAGCAACACAAGACCGACAACGCCGAGCAGCATATAAAGCGAAGGGGCATACGACTGGCGGGTGTTCATTTCGCCTTGCCCACCCGGGTCCAGGAACAAGCGCGGATACTGTTTCGGTTCAAGTGTGTTGATTGCATTTCCGCCGGTTGCCTGGGCTTGCGCCTGGCGCGCGGCACGATGCTCAACGACAGATTGATGAAATGCGGTTTCCAACTGAGCGCGGGCGGCTTCTGCTGTCGCCCCCGGCTTCAGTCGCCCCATAATCCGTAACCACCAGGTTCCTGCGCCGCTCTGGTTTGAGCGTTGCGGATCAGGATAAAGTTGCGGCTCCCAGGCAAGCGGAATGGTCACGTCCTGCGTCGAACCAGCCTGCATCGTTCCTTCAAATCCGGCAGGTGTTATCCCGACAATTGTAAACGCGATGTTGTTCAGATTGATCTGCTTCCCAATCACCGCTTCATTGCCGCTAAACCGTTGTTGCCAGTAGCGATAACTGATGACAGCCGCGGGGCTGGCGGAGGCTTTGTCGTCGTCATCGGTCAAAACGCGGCCACGCATTGCTTGCAGGCCCAACCCTTGAAAGTAATTTCCAGACACTGCTTGTCCGTTGGCAACATCGGATTGGCCATCGGCGATCACATTCAGCCCAACTTCGCCAAAGGCAAAAATGTCGGACAACGGACTTTCCTGCTCGCGCATTCGCTGATAGCTGATGTGGGCAAACGAGGTCATGCGGCGCTGCCCTGTTGCAGGATCCGTGTTGGAATTGCCGGAGTAACTGCCCACGCTGAATTCGCGTGGAGCTACTGACCTGAACAGCACCAGCCGCTCCGGCTCCTTGACCGGCAACATCCGCAACAGCATTGCGTCAACGATGCTGAACAACGCCGTATTCGCCCCAATGCCCAAAGCCAATGAAAGAACGGCAATTGCCGTAATTCCCTTTTGCCTCATCAACATTCGCAAGCCATAGCGCAGGTCTTGCCACAAAGTCCGCATATCTTCTCCTTTACGGATGACCAAATTACTTTCGAGCTTGAAACTGCTTTTCCTGGAAATCGAATTATTTGGAGTCTTACCCAAAGCCTGTGCCAATTTCTGGCAATGTCCGAACTCCGATAACTGTTGAGTTTGCTTGGTTTCGCGACTGCTAAAAGCGGAAAGGGGGCGTTGAATTGTCCGTTCGCGGGATTGGCGGTTCCCGAAAGCGGAAAGAATTCATCGGAGTTATTCGAACCTGGCTGAATCAGTACTTGGACTTTTTCGAGTCTTTTTCCAGCTTCTTAACGTGCTGGGCGGCAACCGAAGCATACGGCCCGGAAGTACATTTGCGATATGCGGCAAACGCTTGATCGGTTTGCCCCAGTTGTTGATACGCCAGTCCCATCAAATAATGCACGTCCTTGTTGGCAGGATCTGCTTTCAGTGCCGACTGATATTCCGCCAGCGCCGCCGAAGGTGTTTTCGCCTTCAAACCACGTTGTATATGTTCTGCGGCTGACAAAGTAGGCGGCGCTTCATTTTTTACAATCACTGGCGTGGGAGCGGGTACAGGCGCGCTTTCAGGTGTGGGCTTTGACTTTGCGCTGACGACTTCGGCGGTTGGCTCAGACACTTTCTGATCAGGCACCTTTTGATTGGAGACGGTTGGAGAAGACGCTGCAACCTGTGCTTGAGTTTGTACTGGAGTTGCTAAATTCGCGGGCACCTGCGTCACACTTGGCGATGGCTCAGAAATCGGAGTTGGCGTTGAAACAGGTTCAAGCGCTAGATTCGATGAATTTCCAGAAAAGAAGTAAAAAGCTGCGGCCCCCGCAATTGCCAGCACACAGACAGCGGCCAAAGCCACTAGCTTCATCGGCGATTTCTGTTTGATTGCAGCCGTCGGAATAGAGGTTTCTTTTGTTTGGTGCTTCAACGGATCGGTCGCTGCTGGAATCGTTGTGGCTTTGGTGGTGTATTTCAGCGGGTCCGTGGCCGGTTCTGAAACTTTTCCGGTCGGACCTGGCTTTGTCGGCAGATCGTTTGTATCAAGTGCGTCGGGCGAAAGGACCTCGGTTTTTCCGTAAACATCTGCTGTTCCAGGCGTAAACAACGGCTCTGTCCCAATCGGAGTAATGTTTGTTTCATAGGACTTCGCGGGCGCAATTGACGCCCCACACATAACGCAGAATTTAACGTTTTCCGGCAATTCGCTTCCGCAAGACGCACACTTGACCGACATGTATCTTTTTCCTCCAGGGTTGATTTGAACAACTTTCAGCCAGTTTCTGGTTGCCGCGAAGTATAAACCATCGTGAATTTTTCGTTCGGATCCGTTTTTTCCGCAAAGGGCCGGTTCGGGTCGCTCAGCTTGATGACCCAGGCATGCCCTTCGGTTGTCGCCTTGTTGCGGCTGACGCCAAAACAGATTTTCGCAGGAATTCCATATCCATTCAGCAGCCTGTAGACGATCAAAGCCTGCTGAACGCATTTGCCCCATTCGACCGGAAACGCTGTGACAAAGGCGGCAAATCGCGCAATCTTTTCTTCTTGGGAAATTTTCCATCCAGCTTGAGGCGAAAGATAAAGCCCTTCGACCGCCGCCACCGCCGAAGCAAAATGCGGCGACATTGCCTGTTCAGGCAAATGCCTTCTGACCAAGCGCGCGGCTTCAATCGCCCGCATCAACAACAGGTAATTCTCCCAGCCAAATATGTATCGGTAAAACTTCAGCAGGTGCTTCATGTGAACGCCTCTAAGGTGGCGCGAATTATGCCACAAGATGGAAGGTTGATGGCCATGGCCTGAAGCCCGAAACGAATCGTTAACCCAGGAAAGCTTGCCAGCCACCAATAACCGGCCACCAACCACCAACTTGCAAGTTTGCCCTAACCGTCCGTTCAGCCAAGCGAAGATTCACAAAGCAATTGGCGAAGGCTATAATCGCCGCGCCGCAAATGCAGTACAACGATTCAAGATTCAAACGAATGGGGACGAGGAGATGAAGAGGAATTTCTTGACTGGCCTGATCGGGATGCTGGCGATTGCTATCGCGTCGTTCGCACTGGCTCCGCGCGTGGCAAATGCTCAAAAAGGCATTGCCGACATAGACGTTCAGCATTACAAAATTGACGCCGAGTTGATTCCCGCGGAACAGCTATTGCGAGCCCGAACCGAGGTCAGGTTTATACCGCTCAGCGATACGCGCACCGTGATTTTCGAAATGAACGGGTCGCTGGCGATCAAAACCATCACGCGAGCCGACCAGCCTGCAACCACGGCGATGGCTGGTACCGAAACGACGGGCGCGATTCGCACAGCCGCTAAGGCAGCGGAGTCGAAAGTCATCAAACCTGCCGCTCCCCCAAAAGCAAACCTGAATAAAGAACCTCAAAAACCCGGGCAACCCGCAGTTTTAGAAACGCCCGGCTTGCAGTTTATTCAGGACGCAAAGGAAAACATGAACGTCCGAGTTGACCTGGGCAGCGTCGCCAAAACCGGTCAGCCCGTAACGTTGGTGTTTGAATACGAAGGCGCGCTGGAATCGGCGCAAGGCGGAGTGATTGCGAATGCGCGACTGGCCTATGTCGGCGATTCGGGATCGTATCTGTTTTATTCTGCTCGCTGGTTCCCTTTCCACGAATATGCCGCCGACCGTGCGACATACGAAATTGACCTGAAAGTTCCACAAGACATTATGGCGGTTGGATACAGTGAACAGCCTGTCGCCGCCGTTCCGATGGTTGACCCCAAAACCAAAGCCGAGTATTCGATTTATAAATTCGTCAGCACCAAGCCAGTGTTGCCGGGCAGTCTGGCAGCAGCCAAATATCTGATCCGAACCCTGAAAGTTGGCGGTTTCACGGTGGACTTTTATGTGAAGGCCGGGGATGAAAAATGGGCGGATCACGCGATGGAAGTCATCGGCCAGCATCTGGAATTTTATTCGTCGAAGTTTGGCCGTTACGCGTTTGGCAACAAATTGATCATTGCCGAAACCGACGAAGACACGCTGGAAACATTTAGCGGTCCCGGAACCATGTTTGTTTCGCCGCGCGCTCTGACTTCCGGCATTGATGAAAAACTGGCCCGCGAAGTCGCTTACCAATGGTGGGGACAATCTGTCGGGCTGAAATCCTTTGACGACACCTGGCTGTCGCAAGGCCTGGCCGAATTCAGCACGCTGCTGTACCAGAAACAGGAACTAAACGAATCGCAATTCCAGCAAACCGTCCAGGCGCAACTGGAAAAAGCGCTGGCGTTCGAACAATCGGCCTCAATCCGCAACGCTCCGAAACAGCTTGACGACCAAACTCCGGCCTTCCGCTCGATCGTGTTTAACAAGGGCGCATTGGTTCTGAACATGTTGCGCCAACTGATGACTGAGCCAACGTTCGACAAGATGATTCAGGATTACTACAAACAATATAACGGGCAAAACATCTCGCTGGATGAGTTTGAAACGTTTGCCTCAAAGGCTGCCGGACGCGATCTGCGCTTCTTTTTTGGCCAGTGGGTGGATTCGACCGGCGTGCCGGAATTCCGTGCGGAATACATTATCTCCAGAACCAAAGACAGCACATTCCGCGTTCGCGGAACAATCAAACAGGACTTGGATACCTTTGAAATGCCCGTGGACATTCTGCTGAAAACCGAAGCAGGCAACGAGCGCCAGACCATCTGGCTGAAAGGCACGTCCGCGGATTTCGACATCAACACCAAAAGCAATCCGATAGAAGTACAGGCGGACCCAGACACCAAGCTGCTGCGCACGTCGGAAACCTTGCGCGAAGGTGTCATCGTCCGGCGCGGCATTGAGCATTTCCGCGAAATGGAATACGTCGAAGCCGAACAGCAATTCCAGGCGGCGATCAAACTCAATCGCGGCAATTCCTGGGCCTGGTACAACCTGGGCTTGCTGTACATCGCACAGCGCAACTGGAAAAAAGGGTTGGATGCTTTTGAGCAAACGCTCAGCGGAAACCTGCGCCCGGATTGGATCGAAGTCTGGTCGTATATTTACAGCGGAAATTGCTGGGACATGGTCGGCCAGCGGGAACGCGCCGTCGCCGAATACAACAAGGCAATCAGCAACGGCAACAACTACGACAATGCCCAGGAAGCGGCCAAGGGATTTTTGGCTGAACCCTTTGGCAAGAAAAAAGCAGCCGCCGCTCAAAGCAGTGAAGAATAATCCAATCGTCAGTTGATAATCGCCAGTAGTTGCCAACGAACTACTGGCGATTTCCACATTACCTTATGCGCAAAATCGTTTTGGCACTTTACGGAATCATCTTTGCAATCACGCTTCAAAGCGAAGCTTACTCACAAATTCCTCTCAAACTTTCTCAAACCAGCAGCTCCGAAACCGGCGCGAAATCGTCCGCAGTTTCTTATCATTACCGATTCGAAAACGAAAAATTCACGACACCGCTTCAGGAAGTCGAATTTGACGGCTCGGGACGCGGCAAGTTCCGTTTCCAAAAGAAAGACAACGAAGAGATTGTGAATGATTTGGAGGTTTCAGCAACGCTGCTGGCTCGCATTCAATCGCTGTTTGATCAATTGAACTTTCTGGCCAGCCAGGAAGATTACCAGCACAAAAAAGATTTCTCGCATCTGGGCACTGTGACCATTGCGCAATCGCGGAGCGGCAAAGAGCGCACGGTGAAATTCAACTACACAGATAACCAAGCCATGTCACAGTTGCGCGATATTTTTCAGAACATCATTACGCAGGAAACGCGTTTTTTCGAAATTGAAGTCGTGCGTTCGACCGATCCGATTTCCACACCTGCGCAAATGCGGCTGCTGGACGATGATTTGCGCTCGAAGCGAATCGCCGATCCCAATCGCTTCGTTCCCTTGCTAAATGACATTAAGCTGGATGAAGGCGTCCCGCTCATTGCCCGCAATCACGCCGACAGGATTCTGAAAGCAATCGCCAAAGGGAAATAAGATAATTTGCGGAGTGCGACGATTCAGGCCGCACTCCGCACCAATCTATTTTGCACGCCGCATGATGCTGACGACTTCTCTGCCGCCGAATGACGTTTCCGCCACCGTGATTCCGCAAAACTGAAAGCCATCGCGTCCAACCAGATTCAATTCTTTCTGCATCGTCGAAGTTCGGCTGGTCGCCTGCAATCGGTATTCGTAGGTCGTTTTCACCTTGTCGTTCCGCTCCAAAATGACCACAACTTCCCTGCCGCCAAAAGCGGAGTCGTAAATTGACTGGCCAACATAAGAAAATCCCTGCGCGCCCGCTTCGGCCAGCTCTTTCTGCATCGTTGAAGTTTTATTCGTCGCCAGTAGCTTGTACTGCAAGCGCTCGCTTTTGGCGCTGTCGCGGCGAGACATAATCGCGACAATTTCATTGCCGCCGCCAGCCGTTTCGCCGCCCATGGTGCCTTCAAAACGAAAGCCTTCGGCAGCAGCGGCATTCATTTCTTTTTCCATCGTCGAGGTTTTGTTGGTCGCCAATAATTTATATTCAATCGGCTCTCGGCCATCCTGTGCCGTTACGGCAACGGCATCATTGGCCGGAATCAAGCACAACAACAATGCGCAAAAAGTCATCAACATAAGATATCTCCTGAATTTGGATCGAGTTTTACGGCAAGGGGTTCCGAGTGTTGAAGGGAACGCCGACAATTGAATTTCTTGCGACGCACGGTCGGTAGAACATCTTTGTGGAACAGCATGACCTCATCGGGCGTCTACAGGTGCGATGATAGCCGCACCTGACGCGCCGGGAAAGAAATTTTGGAAGACTCCGCCAACATAACTTTGATATGCTTGCGCTATGGAAAAAAGAATCGAGCCGACAACCAACTCAGCCAGCCACGACCTTGCGATAAACACGTTTCTGAGAAAACTGGCCACCCTGTTGACGCTGAAAACCTGGCTAATGATTGCCACGGCGTGGTGTTTTGCCTGGGGCGCTGTGTCATTGGCCTTGCGGGCTTCGATGGCTACACCTCGAAAACCTTTATTGTTCGGGGCCACTGGAATTGTTCTTGCCGCCATCGCCGCTTATCTGATCGCCAGAAAACAGTTGCCAACGTCAGCTTCAGTTCGTTCCCTGCTCGACCGCCAAAACGATTACGGCGGTTTGCTGATGGCTGCTGGCGAACAGCCGCTTGGCAATTGGGAAACTTATTTGAACGTTGTGAATATGCCCAAACTGCGCTGGCGAAGCTCGCGCGCCTGGGGCTTGATGACTCTGTCTGTTGCCTTCGCAGCCATCTGTTTGCTGCTGCCGATTAAATACGTTTCCGTGAACGCCAGCCGCTCGCTGGATGTCGGCAAAGAGGCCGGAACGCTGGCAACACAAATCGAAACGCTGAAAGAAGAACAAATCCTCAGCGAAGCGAAAGCCGAAGAGTTGAAAGAAAAGCTTGATCAACTTGCCGCCGAAGCCGCTGGCGAAGACCCGGCCAAAACCTGGGAAGCGCTGGATCACCTGGCGAACTCAGTCGAAAAAGCCGCTAAAGACGCTGCCGCTTCTGCCGCTGAAAAGCAGGCGCAACTTGAAAAAGCCGAAGCCCTGGCCGAAGGCCTGATGGCCGGAAGCGATCAACTGGACGCCAAAACAATGACCGAAGCCATGCAGACGCTTTCGACAATGATGCAGGGCGCGATGAAGGAAAACGAAGCTCTGGCCAGCCAGCTTTCGCCCGAAACGCAGGAAGCCCTCAAAAACGGTTCGTTGAACCCGGAGCAAATGAACGAAGTTGCCAAAGCCTTGGGCCAGTCCAAAGAAAAACTCAACCAACAACTTTCCAAACTGAATCAATCCGGAATGAACCGTGGAAACATCAACCCGAATTCTCTGAAAGGCGGCGCTTCGGCCAACAAACGAGACAATTCAGGCTTGTCGAAATTCCTGAAGGAAAATGCTCAAAAGATGTCCGTCGCTGATGCCGTCGGCCAATGGTGCGAAGGGAACGGAGATGGCAAGGGTAACGGCAATGGACGAGGCGGCAAAGGCGGTATCGGTCGTGGTCGCGGCGACGCCGCTATGACCTGGTCAGAAGGTTCCGACGAAGCCAACGCCAAATTCAAAGAAAAAGTGCTGCCGCCCGGTTCAGTCGCCGGTTTGCAGGATAGCCAGTTGGTCGGCCTTAGCGCCTCAGCGCCCGAAGTTCAAAAAGGCAATCTGTCCGCGCACGGCGCGCTCAACAACTCAGCCACAGGCGGCGGATCAGCTTACACGCAGACCGTTTTGCCAAAACACAAAGGCGCAGTAAAAAAATATTTTGATCGAAAGTAGTCGGAAGCCGGTAGTCAGTAGTGATGTTGCTACTCGACTCCCGGCTCCCGGCTCCCGACTCCTTTTATGAATCCAATCCTCCAACCCGAAGAAATCAATCCGGCAATCGAACTTGCCAACCGAATTCTGGCGCAGCTTGACCGCATTTTGCTGGGACGGCCTGAACTGCATCGAATGGTGCTTGCCGGGCTTTTGAGCCGTGGCCACATCCTGCTGGAAGGTTTGCCCGGCGTCGGCAAAACGGCGCTGGTCAAAACGCTCAGTGATCTGCTCGGCCTTCAGTTCAAACGGGTTCAGTTCACGCCAGACTTGATGCCGAGCGACATTCTGGGCTCACACATTTTGCAAGGTGACGGCGATGGCCACCGAGCAATGGAATTTCATGCCGGGCCGATTTTCACCAATCTGTTGCTGGCGGATGAAATCAATCGCGCTTCGCCAAAAACGCAATCTGCCTTGCTGGAAGCCATGCAGGAACACTCGGTGACTTTGCTTGGCGCAACGCGGCAACTTCCCGATCCTTTTTTCGTGCTGGCTTCGCAAAACCCGATTGAACTGGAAGGAACCTACCCATTGCCCGAAGCGCAGTTGGATCGTTTTCTATTCAAGCTGAATGTCGGCGGCGCGGATGTCGAAACGCTGGATCAGATTATTTCGACACGGCGGCGCGGCGAAGCCCCTCAGCCGGAATTTGTGGTTTCCGCCGACCAGCTTGCGCAATTGTTTGCCGTGATGGATCGAATCTATTTGCCGAAACCGGTTTCGCGGTTTATCTCGCGCATCGTCGCCGCCACGCACACGGATTCACCGGAAGCGACCGAAGAAGTGAAAAGCTACATTGCTTACGGAGCTTCGCCGCGCGCAGCCATCGCCATCGCCGAAGCAGCACGCGCATTTGCACTGCTGTCCGGACGACCGACCGTCGGGTTTGAAGACGTAAAAGCCGTCGCCACGCCGGTGCTCAATCATCGGTTGGTGCTGAATTACAAAGCCAAATTTGACGGCGTTGGTGCTCACAACTTGATTGCACGCCTTCTCAGCCAGATAGATGAAACCGGCATCAAATTGCCCCATGATGTGGAGATTGAAAAATGAATCAGACAGCCATTTCGTTTTTACCCACGAAAGCCCCAAAGGGGCGAAATATAGTAGCCCAGGGCAACGCCCTGGGTATGGACGCGAAAAATTTTCCAAGCCCTGAAGGGGCGAAAGATCAATCTTTTCTTTCGCCCCTTCAGGGCTTGCCGGTAAATGCAATCGCAGACCAGGGGCGTCGCTTCGCTTTGCCCCAGGCTATTATCTCGCGCCCCTTTGGGGCTTTAGGACAAAAGCTTGCGCCAATTGCCCTTCGCAAGATTTCTGCTCATTCCGGTAAATTGGGCGGCCTTTTATTTATTTTGCTGATGCCAATTCTGGCGCAAGCGCAATTGCCGAATTACGGCGATCTTTCGGTCAAAGTCGAACATCTGCATTCGTACAACGTCGGCAAGGGGTATGGCGAATATCGCGCGACGATCACCAACCATTCGACGACTCAATCGCACAAAGTCACAGTGTTGCTGAGCAATTACGCTTACGATCAGCCGGGGATCAAGGAGGTTCGGCGAACCGCAGAGCTGGCGCCGCTGGCGACTGCAACCATGTCGCTGTTTAGCCCTTCATTCCCGGCGTATGGCGGCACCGCAGAGGTCGCCATTGACGAGGTCAGACAGCAAGAACGAGTGACGGTAACCGAAGAAAGGGTCGGGAACATCAGTTCTGGAGAAGAAGGAAGCCTGCTGCTCAGCCAGCAGATTTTCAAAAGCGGGCTTTGGAGTTCCGCCAACTTTGAACAGGGCTTGAAGACCCCCGCAGGCAAATGGCTGATCGCAATGCAGTCACCTGACCTCCCTGTTTCAGAATGGAGCCAGAATTTGATGTCATACGCACGCTTCGGCGGCGTCCTTTTGCAAGCTGATGAATTCAGAGCCGCGCCAGAATCGGTTCGCACGGCGCTGCTGCGTTACGTCGAACGCGGCGGAGCTTTGATCGTAGCCGGTGCCTGGCAGCCGCCCGCTGAGTGGCGAGCTTTGCGCAGCGGAGTCAAAGATGAACCAGTTGAAGACGATGAAACCGAAAGCAAAATCGAACCTGCTCCAACCCCAACACCGAAATACAAACCTCAACCCGATTTGCCGATCTTTTACGTGGGATTCGGCGCGGTCATCGTCACAGGTTCGGTTGATCCAAAAGAAATCCCCGCCAATCAATGGAAACAGATTAGTCAATTCCTTGTGAACCAGCATTTGAGTGCCGACGATTACTCCACATTGGCCACTATCAACCAGTCGTTCCAGGTCGTTGAAAAATTCGGCGTGCCGATTCGCGGATTGTTCGTCTTGATGTTGCTGTTCGTCATCGTGATCGGCCCGGTCAATTTGATCTGGCTCGCAAAGCGAAAGCGAAAAATCTGGATGCTGTGGACAATTCCAGCGATTTCGCTGCTGACATGTTTATTCGTCGCCGGATTTTCGCTCTTTGGCGAAGGCTGGAACGCCACTGCGCGAACCGAAGCGTTGACGATTCTGGACGAAACCGCTCATCGGGCGACAACCATCGGCTGGACTGCATTCTATTCACCGATTACTCCCAGCGAAGGCTTGCACTTCAGCTACGACACCGAATTGATCCCGCAACTGCCCCAGGGCTGGGATTACCGCCGCAGAGTTCCCGAACGCACGATTGATTGGACGAATGATCAGCACCTGGACACAGGCTGGGTGGCGGCGCGCGTCCCAGCGTTTTTCAAGCTGCAAAAAAATGAAGCGCGGCGCGAACGATTGAACATCCGGCAATCTGCCAATGGCGGTGCAACGCTGGTCAATGGCTTGGGCGCAGAAATCGCGCAGGTGTGGTGGGCGGATGCCACCGGAAAAATTCATTCCGCCGAAAACATTGCCGCCGGCGCGCAGATTTCATTGAAACCGACCAGCCTGAAAGCGTCGGCAACGCCAACAAAACTGCGCCAGACGTACAGCGGCGACTGGTTGAAAGAGTTCAAAACCTTCAGCGAAAACCCGCAAGAAGTGTTGATGCCAAACAGTTACCTGGCTGTGCTCAACAGCGCGCCGTTTGTCGAAGAAGGATTGAAAAACGTCAAAACCCGCAACGCCCGCAACCTGGTTTATGGCGTGGGAGGTGAGCGATGAGAGTCGAGGTCGCCAATCTGAAAAAATATTTTGGCTCGACGCGTGCAGTGGATGACGTGTCGTTTTCGTTCGCTTCCGGCCAGGTCGTAGGTTTCGTCGGCCCAAACGGTGCAGGCAAAACCACAACAATGCGAATTCTAGCGACATTGGATGAACCGACTTTCGGGCAAGCGACAATTGACGGAGTATCGGTGATTGAAGACCCGGAACAAGCTCGGCGCTTGGTCGGCTATGTGCCCGATTCCCTGCCCACACATCGCGATATTTCGGTTCACGAATATCTGGATTTTTTTGCGCGGGCTTATGGTTTGAAAGGCGCGAAACGCACACAAACGGTCGAAAGCATCGAAGAGTTCACCAATCTGAGCGGCATTCGGGAAAAAATGCTGGTCGCATTGTCCAAAGGGATGAAACAGCGCGTCACGCTGGCGCGCGCGCTGTTGCACGACCCGCCCGTGCTGATTATGGATGAACCGGCGGCGGGCCTTGATCCGCGCGCGCGCATCGAATTGCGCGAATTGCTGCGCGTGTTGTCTTCGCAGGGCAAAGCCATTTTGATCAGTTCGCACATCCTGACCGAGCTGGCGGAAATCTGTCACGGTGCAATCATCATCGAACACGGCAAAATTCTGATGGCGGGCGGCATCGGCGATTTGCTCAGCGACAGTGTCCCGCGCCGGACAGTGCTGATTCGAACGCTGGGACGTCAGGAAGAGCTTCATCGTGACTTGCTGCAAATGCCGCACATTGAATCTTCTCGCTTCGTCGGTGAAGAAGTCGCCGCGGAAGTCAGCGGCACAGACGAAGCCTGCGCGGAGCTGCTGTCTGCCCTGATCGCGCGCGGCTATCGCGTCGTCGAGTTCAAACAGCAACGCGCCAACCTGGAAGAAATCTTCATGAACGTGACCAAAGGAGTTGTGCAATGACAGCCGAAGCCGAAATCAACAACTCAGCCCAACCTCCTGCTCAGCCAAACGAAAGCCTGGCTTTGCGTATCAACGACTGGCTGAATCCAATCGTCATCAAAGAATTGCGCCAGGCCGTTCAGAGCCGTTTCGTCATCACGGCATTGCTTGTCTTGCTGGCAATTCAGATCGTTGCCGTTGGCATTTACCTGTTGACCAACAGCGATCTCAGTTTCAGTTCCGATTCCGGGCGAACGGTGTTCATGATTCTGTTCGGCATTATGCTTGCCATCAGCATGCTGTTTGTGCCGCTATACACTGGTGTGCGGCTGGCGGCGGAACGCTCGGAAACCAACCTTGATTTGTTGTTCATCACCACCATCAAACCCCGCAGCATCATCGCCGGAAAAATGCTGGCCGCCGCTATGCTGACGGGAATTATCTTCAGCGCGTGTTTGCCGTTTCTGACCTTCACGTATTTTCTGCGCGGGATTGATCTGCCATCAATGCTGGTTGTCCTGGCCCTGGGCTTTGTCGCCGTCACCTTGAGCACACAGATTGCAATTTTTGTTGCCTGCCTGCCGGTTGGCCGCGCGTTCAAATTCATTCTTGGCCTGATCGCCTTCATTCAATTTGTGCTCGGCTACATCAGCACAATGGGCGCATCAGGCGCAATGCTGTGGGAAGGCATCGGCAGCACCGTCGGCACAGGCAATTTCTGGCAATGGACGGGCATCATTGCCCTGAATTACGTCTCCCAACTTGGCCTGTTATTTGTATTGTCCGTGGCATTGATCAAACCAGCATCGGCCAATCGAGCGCTGCCCGTTCGGCTATATCTGACGGCAATCTGGCTGGTTGGCGGAGCGGCGGCTTTGTTGGGAAGCTGGGTGGAGTCCACGCATGACCCGCTGGTTTATTGGCAGATTGCGTTCAATATTTTGTTTGCGTTTTCCCTTCTGGTTGCTGTCAGCGAGCGTGACTGGCCAGGGCAGCGCGTATTACGCACCGTTCCCAAATCAGGCTTGCGGCGATATTTCAGCTTTTTCTTTTTCAGCGGTTCGGCCAACGGACTAGCCTGGACCGTGGCGATGATCGCCAAAACTTATTTCATCTGTTGGATTTGGTGGTGGCTGTTTCCGAATTTTAGGAATTTGCCGGACTTCGTCGGCTCAACGCGTTGGATGACAGTGATGAACCTCTATCTGCTCTGTTACGCGCTGACGGCGGCACTGCTCAGAAGGTATTTGCTGAAACGAATCAGCACGAATCTGACGTGGTTAATCGCTCTGGTCCTGATTGCCATTGGAGCCACGATCCCGTTTTTGATCGGCACCCTAGCGTTTATGAACAACCCGGACTGGTGGCGAGAAGATTACGGTCGCTGGCTGGTCGGAAATCCCTTCGTTTGGGACGTTGCTACGCATCGGGAATTGTATTTAAGCATTGGAATCCTTTGGGCAGTAATGGCCATCGCGTTCAGCCTTCATTGGTTCATCGAACGAGCGAAGAATTTCAAATCTCGACAGCCTACACATCAACTGGCAGATAGTTCGGAAAATGATCAGGCAATGAATCTTACCGAGGAGTAGCGACTTAAGGCTCAATCTGGCTTCGGCGAGCTTTGATGTTCGCGCGCGAAGTAGCCTTGGCGGGTTTTGACGAGGATTTCGCCTTCGCGTTTTGTGGTTTCGCCGGTCAGAGAAAGGTTTACCTTGCGAAACTTGCCGTCGCGCGTGGCATTGGTTGGCGAATATCCGATGCTGTAGCGGGTTCGCAGATGGCTGATTAAATCCGCCAGTCGTTGGTTGACAGTCGCAGTGTCGGAAATCATCACTTCGCCGCCGGTCGGCTCGGCAAATTCGTCCACACGAACAGTCCAGTTGTACTTCTCTGCTCGGCCGCGCATGAACATCTTCAGCGTCTTGGAGTTTTCGCCTCCGATGATCAAACCACAAACGACCGTGCTGTGTTCCAGCAAGCGTTCATTGACTTCGGCGACGGTCGGCTTGGTGAAGCTGTGCATTGTGGCGATGTTGTCTGTGACAACGATGATAACGCGGCGGCTGAGCCGATCATGCGCTTTATCCATTTGCAGAACTGCGTCGTAAAGCGATGTGTGAATGGAAGTTCCGACGCCGACAAAAGACTTTTCCAGCGTGCGGCTGATTTGTTCGACGATTATTTTTCGGTCGCGCGTGAAATCCTGCAACAACCGGGTCTTGTCGGCAAAAGTCATCAGGGCGACCTCATCTTCTGGCCGCAAATGCTCCATCGCCTGCAAAGCGCCGTTGCGAATTTCTTCGATGACGGGTCGCACGCTCGCGCTTAAATCAAGCAGCAACAGGATGGAAAGCGGCAACCTGTCCTGACTGAAGTGAACAATTTCCTGCCGCTGGCCGTCTTCGAAAAGCAGAAAATCTTCGCGCTTCAGAGAGTTCACTGCCCGCCCGTCTTTCTTCCGTAAAACCTGTGCGTCCAGAACCACCAAATCTGTGTTGATTTTTACGACGTCTGAACTTTGGGCCGGTTCTTGCGAAACGGCAGGAACCGCTGTGCAAAAGACCAAAGCCAACAACAACAAGATTTTTCCAGTGGGTGAGTTCATTTCCGCCGCTTACTGATCCTGAGTGGGTTCCGCTGTTGCGCCGTCTTGCTGTGAATCCGGCGCAGCATCTTTTTTCAATCGCGCGCGGTTGCGCCCGTAAATTTCAGTGAGTTCACCGAGGCGTGCGCGAAGCTCCGGCGTCAAGTCTTTGGCTTGAAACCGCCAGCTCCAGTTGCCGCTTTCACGCGAAGGGACATTCATTCTCGCTTCGCTTCCCAGCCCTAAAACATCCTGCAAAGAAATGATTGCCGTATCGGCAACTGATGCAAGCGCCACGCGTATGAAGTCCCAATTCAGTTCGCTGCCGTCCGTCCCAATATACTTTAAGATAAATTCGCGCTCTCGCTGCACTTCTTCGCTGCTGACCGTGCTGCCGTTTTCCGCCGTGAACCATCCCATGATTGTGTCGTTGTCATGTGTTCCTGGGTAAACAACCGAATTGGGCACAAAACTATAGGGTTTGTTCTTGTCTTCTTCAGCAGAAGGACCGAAACAAAACTGCAACACATACATTCCCGGAAAGCCAAATTCATGGCGAAGCTGATGCACTTCCGGCGTGATGAATCCCAGGTCTTCCGCAATAATCGGCAACTGACCTTCGGCATTGGCAAAAGCTTGCTTGATCGCGTTAAACAGTTTCGCTCCCGGCCCCAGCTCCCAATTTCCGTTCACGGCTGTTTCTTCGCCAGCGGGCACAGCCCAATACTTTTCAAACCCTCGGAAGTGATCGAGACGGATGATGTCCACTTGCGAAAGCGTGGCTCGAATGCGTTTGATCCACCACTGATAACCGTCTTTTGCCATCACGTCCCAGCGGTAAAGCGGATTTCCCCAAAGCTGCCCCGTTTCGCTGAAATAATCCGGCGGAACTCCGGCCACAGAAGTAGGATGCCCTTCTTCATCCAGATGAAAAAGGTGCGGGCTTGCCCAAACATCGGCTGAATCATGCGCAACAAAGATGGGGATGTCGCCAATGATTTTGACGCCTTTACTGTTGGCATACTCAGCCAGCTTCAACCACTGTTTGAAAAACAGATATTGCCAAAATTTGTGGCGGCTGATTTCAATTGCGTTATTTTCGCGAAAGAAATGCATTGCTTCATTCTGACGGTCACGCAAATACGGCTCCCATTTTGTCCATTCCTGCCCTCCGCATTGATCCTTGATCGCTCGAAAAGTGGCGTAATCTTCCAACCACCAATCAGTCTGTTTGGCGAAGTTCAAATAGTTGGCCTTGTCTGCTTCGGAAGCCTGAGCCGCAAAGTTCCCATGGGCTTTGGTTAGCATTCTGGTTTTGAACTCAATCACCGCGCCGTACTCCACTCTGTCTTGAGGAAAGTTTGATGCTTCGGCTAAATCGGCAGCCGACAGCACCCCATCTTCGACCAAGGTCTCCAGGCTGATTAGCAATGGATTTCCGGCAAAGGCTGAAAAACTCTGGTAAGGAGAATCTCCATAACCCGTCGGCCCTAGCGGCAGAACCTGCCAAAGGCTTTGGCCAGCTTCTTCCAGAAAATCAACGAATTCATAAGCCGCTTTTCCCAAATCTCCAATGCCGCTGCCCTGCGGTAAAGACGTTGGATGAAGCAAAACTCCGCTTGTCCGTGGGAAACTCATTGCCTGGCTTTCTCCTTACTTCTTGTTAGTGAACATTGTTTTTTGACGAAGCGGATTCTAGCACAGCAATCGCTACTAGCGTTGCCGACTGTCCGGACGCTCGGATCTGGTTCTGTGAAAATGAAAACGCCGCACTGGTTGGCACTCCATTGCGGCGTTTATTTGTTTGCCAGGATATAGAAAAGAGGCGAAAGGATTTTTTCCTCTCGCCTCTTCGAAGCTCACAGATTAACTGAAAATTCAGTGATTGTTGGCAAAACCGCTACCAACAATTACGGGTTCGTCTGTGGACAGGTAGTGCAGCGCATGTTCGCAGGGAAAGCAGGCGCCGAGGTATAAAAGAAACCCAGGCCGGGCGTAAAAATGACTTGCGGGTCATCATAGCGATTTCCGTCAGCCTTTACGCCTTTGAAGAAATCACCGCCATCCGTCGCGTAGAAGGTCATCATTCCCGGAGCAGCATGAACGCGGATTGTCGCAGTCACTTTGCCGTTGTCACGGAAGAAGGTAATGATCTCTTCGTTGCGACCAGCATCATGCACCCATTTCCAGGTACCGGCTTCAGCAGGAACCGGGTCCTGATAAGTCTTGTACCCTTGCGACACCCAGGTTCCGTCTTCATTGATCTGCAATGCCATCGTGAAATCGGTCATATCAAATTTGTCAGTTGAATTGAAATGCGTAACGCCTCTCGCATCAATCTGATATTCCACATGCCATTGCCCGATCATGTTTTCCGGAAATGAGTTGTCCCGCAGGCTGCGATTGCCAGCCGGAGCCGGGTCGCGCCAGCATTCCTTGGTTTCCAGATCGCAATGAACTGGCGAGTAAGCCTTGCCGTCGTCTCCATAACCGCTGAATTTGGCGCGAGCCGCCAGCGCATCAATGGGAGGACGCGTGCGAATTCGCTCATTGCCATCAACACGACCGTCTGTGTCTTCACCGGGTAACGGAATGGTCTTATCCCAGTAATCGGCAAAATCCAGAACCCAAAAATAGCTCCCACCCTCATAGCCGCGCCCGACACCGACGACTTTCCATTCAGGCCGAAGCAGCATTTCGTTATTTTCAGGAGCCTGTCTGACGAAGTTGAAGAACGCTTCTACGTCAAGAAACCTCCCTGCAACAGCAAGCGTGTCGAACTTAGTTTCTTCAAGTTTGGGAAAACCGAATGCACGGGCACGCATAAAGGGGCTGGATCCATTTGAATCGAATTTGCTGATTTCACCACGCGGCGCAAGGTCCCTGCTCAACGCATCGGCTGACATTGTCAAAGAAACTGAGGCTCGAACCGGACCGCGTCCATTGGCTGCTCGATACTTGTTGAGAAAGTACAGGAATTCGCTTTCCTGGTCGTCCAACGGAATTGCGCTTCCGATGCCGCCATCCGGCAAGACGTAAGGAATGCCCGGCTTTGGCCGCAATCCTTCATAGCGCCGACGCGGATTCGGATCGTCGCCATCCGGCGTCGTGGCAGTCGCCGTGTTAGAAGGCGCTGACAGGTTCGCACTATGGCTGTTTTCGTTGTACTTCATGTAATACGAGTACGTCGTTCTCGGTTTCAGATCCTGATCCAAATAGACATTGAGATTCGACCCAATGGCTCCGATCATCACATAGTTTTTCGGATCATCGGATGATGCACGAAAAATTCGCAATGACGCCACATGAGCCAAACCTGGAATTGCCCACCGAAGCTCAATCTGATTTGCCGAAACTGCTTTCGCGCTAAGTGTCTGAATAGCATTAAGCGAGGGGTTTTCAGTCGTCACCGGTGGCTCATTGTTGTTTTGCTGGTTTGTGCCATCCCCGCTAGAAGCTAACGTCGTTGCTTTTGCCGAATTTGACGGCGCTGACAACATCGCAGGTTTTTTCTCCTGGGTTTGAATGCGATAAATCCATGTGCTTTTCGCTTTCAGCCCGGAATCAACATAGCTGAGTGCGTTAGAAGGTAGCGAGGTGATAAATACAAAGTTATCGGGCGTTACATAGTGAGCACGATAAATACGGATTCCACCAACATACCCTGGGTTGTTAATTCGCCAGACCAGACGGATTTGGGAATCCGAAAGTGGCGTTGCTTCAAGGTCAATTGTTTGCGACTTCATGCCAGAAATCTGCGCTGATACGGGGGTATATGCACCTAGCACGATCAAGCAGCTCAGCAATAAAGCAGCAACCAACAAAGTAGAGAATTTACGAATATTTTTTTTGTGTTCTTCCGAGTGATACAAGTTACGAGGCACCATAATTCTTCTCCTTGCAGAAAGACATTTCTGACTTTCTGACAATACTCACTTACTACGTCGACTAGCTATACGCCAGGAAGCCATTGAAAGCGTATTCAAGACAACCTTCGGCACACGACGCCTTAACCCAGGCTTGTTTGCCAAAAATTCTGGCACCAAGCCTAAGACTTAACCTACCAACAAGACCACGTGTGAGGCTAGCAAACAGAGTGTTCTGCATGATCATCGCAGAACACACCGCTTAGCCATGGGAGCAACTTGGGCTTAGATAAACCATAGCCAGGTTGACCAGCTAGTCAAAGTCAGTAAGAAAACATGTTGGGTAGCTGTTGAGATTTTGGAGGGAAACTTAAAAATAGGCGCATGTAGAATCTAAGAACGGGGCACCATTCTATAGTCACCTACTCCAAAAATACCTTCGCCCTACACCAGACCAACCTGAAATAAATCACTAACATTGTGCCTGGGGAGCACGCTGTAGTGAATTCCAGCTAATCGCCAGACTCTGGGGATGTCTGATTGATCATTTTGCTAAGGTAATAACTAGGGATGCGGCTTCTTAGATACTATGCAGAGCATGCTCTGTCAAGTAGTAAATTAGAAAACCCAGCCACGCTTAATAAATTTCCTAATGAACTAACTGCTGATTCAATATTTCATCAATTCAAGACCTTCAGGCTTTTCAACCAAGGAAAAAATACGAATTTCTTACATTGTTTGAAAAGCCTGGTGATAAACAATATCAAAAGGGAGCATGCGGAGCGTTAAAGTACCCCACGCCCGGATGCAGGATGATTTGCGGATCATCCAGTGGATTACTGTCTGCCGGATGCCCTTTCAGAAACCCCTGCATAGTTGCCCCACCGTCTACAGCATAAAGAGTCAAAACTCCTCTTACAGCATGAATACGGATAGTCGCCGTAGGTTTTCCGGGACGATAGAAGGTCACGATTTCCTCATCGCGCGCAGCGTCGTGTACTGATACCCAGGTTCCTGTTTCAGTCGGAGTCGGTACTTGATAGGCTCGGTACCCCTGAGTTTTCCAGGTTCCATCGGCATTGAGACGTAGCGTAATGGTAAACCCGGTCGCGTCCCAACCGCTGTAATCATTGTAATGAACAACCCCGGTCGGCGAGATGGAATACTGCACGTGCCAAGTCCCGGTTAGATTGTCTGGCAATGAAGGCTGCTTCAAACTGGGATTTCCCTGCGGAGGCTCGTCTTTCCAGCACCTGTCTCGCAAGGATCCGGGAATATCCATATCGCAGTGCAATGCGCTGTACCAGTTGCCGTCGTCCCCGTATCCGGAAAAATGGTGGCCTGCAACAATTGCGGCGCCAGGCGGGCGGGTGCGAATAGACTCGCTACCGTCCACCCTACCGTCATCATCTTCACCGGGAATTGGGATCGTTTTATCCCAAAAGCCCGCAAACTCAATCACCCAGAACCAGCGGCCAGACGTGGCACTATATGTGCGCCCAATCCCGGCGACCTTCCAATTGGGATTCAGCAACACTTCGTTTTCCATGGATGAAGACTTCCAAACATCCATCACTTGTTGCGCAGATAAATTGCCTGCCGCTGCCAATGCCTCCAGAGTTGTTACCGGTTGAAACCCGAAAGCCCTTGCGCGGGCTTCCACGTCCCGTCCAAGACTATCAACCCTGCTGACAGTGTTACGGGTGGCAAGATCGCGGCTCAAAAAATCGCTTGATTTCGTCAAAGCAATCGAGGCGCGCACGGGACCTAAAAATCGAGTTTCCCTGTAGTTTCCAATCAAACGCACCAACTCCTTCTCTTCATCATCCAGTGGAATCGGCCCTGTAGGCGTTCCTCCAGGATTTGGTGGAGTCACAGGCGTGGGCGATGGCGTTGGAACTGGTGTCGGGCTTGGCCTAGGCGTTGAAGCGGGAGTTGGCGTCGGCGTCGCCCCTGGCGTGGGCGATGGTGTTGGCGTTGCTCTTGGCGTTGGTGAAGGCGTCGGCGCTCCACCAAGCGTTGTCGCAATCGCAGTATTCGATGGCGGCGAAAGTAAAACACCACTTTCTGGCCATTTGATCTGATACAGATACGTTGTGCCTGGTGTTAAGCTTGAATCCACGAACTGGTTTGGCAGTAGGCTGACAGCCGTCAGAAAGTTGAAGCCCTGAGGTTCGGCTGCCGTAGTTCGGTAGATGCGAACCGTAGTTACCCGTCTGGTTGTCCGAATTTGCCAGGAAAGCTCAACCTGAGTAGCTGAAACTGCTCTTGCAACTAGAGTCTCATTTCCCTGTGGAGGTGGGTTTGGACTCGGCGTTGGAACTGGCGTCGCGGTTGGCGCGGGCGTTGGAGTTGCATTCGGAGTTGGTGTTGGATTCGGTGTTGAAACTGGGGTCGGAGTGGGCAAGGGATTACCCGATAATCTTACAGAAACAGTGTTTGATGGACTGGACAGCAAAACCCCACCGGCCCTGACAGTTTTTACCAAATATAGATAAGCGCCATTTGAGCTTACGGTTGGATCAACATAACTTCTGGCACTATCGGCCAGCGAAGCAATCATTTCGAAGTTATCGGGTGTTGCCGCATCGGTGCGATAGACTCGAATTGAAGAATTGGATCCGGGATTGGTGATGCTCCAGGCCAATCTTACCTGACTTCCTGAAAGCACTTCCGCTGAAAGATTTATCGTTTGAACCGGTCCTGCAAAAACGCTTTTGTCGAGGATGGCAAAATTTCCGAAAACCATCGCAAAGCTAATTGTGATAACCAGGACCTTCGACAACTCAGGGCCTAGCCAGCGAATCACTCTACTATTCCGCATTGCTACCGATGTTTCATTTTTGCCCGCAGGCAACGACACTTGGTTATTTGGCACCATTTCAATTTCCTCTTTCTTCGAACTACGTTCAATATTTGAGTAACTTCACAAGCATCACTATATTTTTTGTGTTAAACGGGCACACTTATAGCTACTGCTGACTAACTTGAACGTAGCCAACAAAAATTTCATTGCCACAAGGACTCTCATAGGAATTCCTTGAAGCTGTTATTAAATACAATCGGGGTTCGGAATAATCTAACTCGGGGCTGGCACTAAATAGCTATTTTCTGATTAACATTTTACCGATTCCAAGACACACTTCTCCCAGCCTGCTTTTTCGCAGCAACGGTTTGATTGGCGCAGCAATTGGGCAAACTCCTGCCTCATTGCTTGAAGCCATGTCAACAGACCTAGATTAACCAATCAGATTATTTTTTTGATGCATTCGCCGTTATGGTGTGTAGCCAACGGGGGTAATAGGAGGGCTGATAGTAAATAATGTAATTGAATTTGCTGGCGATGCACTTTCCTTCTGATCGCTATGCTTTTAGCATCGGCGGAATCCATATGAGCCCAGTAATAAGACTTATCTAGGCACAAAAGGACACGCCCGATGAACAACTTCAATGAACTAAAAGTGATCTTACGGTGAGTTTGAAGGGCAAATGCCTGAAGAACTCAGGCGGGATGGGATGCTCAAAGACAAAGATTAAATACTACGCTCATTAGTTAAGTGTCAAGCATTAAAACCATAGTAACTAATAAATTTAGCTTCTATGGTAGCTTCCGGAAAAAATTACAATGTGAGCCATAGTGTTATGCCTGATCAACGTACAGAAAAAAGAGTCAGGTTATTTCCAGGTGCAATAACAAACAAGCCGGATGATTTGAACTCGTGTCCAAACCATCCGGCTTGTGAAGACAACTTTCGGACGTCCTTACTTGAAATAATTCGCGTTGATTTCAATGTAATTCTGCCATTGTTCCGGCACATCTTCATCGCGGTAAATAGCCTCAACCGGGCAAGCAGGCTGACAAGCCCCACAATCAATACACTCATCGGGATGGATGTATAGTTGCGTAGCCGCTTCAAACTCTCCTTCGTCCTTTCGTGGGTGAATACAATCCACCGGACAAACCTCGACACAAGCTGTATCTTTCGTACCAATGCACGGTTCACAAATGATGTAAACTGCCATTATCGCTGTCTCCTTCCTCAAAGATTCGGGTGAAAAATGAAATTTTAGTTTGGAAAATCTCAGTCAAGGGCGACCGAGCGGGTATTGTACTGTAAGACCTTCTGATTGCAAGCCATTGAGCCAATTTGATCAAATCGAAATTTCCAGAATGCGATGCGCCGGCCCAAGTGTACGGCGAGCGCATCGCATTTTTGCCGATCCCTACTTGATATTAATTCTAACTGTATTGGACGGCTTTCCATCCACGGTCAGTTTAACGTCAACATCTCCTTTGCCAATCAGTGCTCGGCTCAAGCGGATGTTTGCCTGATCCAGGCCAACAAAACCTCCTTGAGAACCCAGGTATGACAATTCAGCATTGGCCCCGCCAACGCTTGCTGAAGCATTGGCCAGCGAAGTGCGGAAACGCTCTCCTGTACCGTAAGCAATCAGGAAAACCTGATCGGATTCTGGCCCAAGGTCAATCGGCACGGCGACGTTTCGGCCCGTAGCAGTGTCAAACCGAGAAACAGGTTCGTAAACCTGTTCGCCATTACCCCGAACACGAAACACGACAGCAGCAGCAATTCCCTGCCCGTCGGAATTTGCGGAGAAAAGCCCTGGCGCAACGGACGCGATTTGCACGACTCCAGTAGAAATTGAACCATCCCCACCGGTAATCGTGACGGTTGCAGCTCCATTGGCAGTGCCCGGCGGTATTTGGAAGTTGACCTGGGTTGGCGCCACAAAAAACAGCGGAGCCAACCTTTCAATTCCGGAAGCGTCACGAACTGCGACAGAAGTGTTCGCCAACGTCGTCGGCAAAGGAACAGTGCTTCCAACTTGAATGCTGGTCGCCAGGTTTTGGCCAAAGGCGGCGGCGATTAAATCGCTGGCCAACGTATCTCCCTGGAAACTGGCGGCAGAAACGGTGGCCACGGATTTGAGCAAACTGGCGCTGGAAACTTTGCGGATGCGTTGATTGTTGTAATCAGCGATATACATGTTCCCAGCACGATCAAAAGCCACGTCGTTCGGAAATGCCAGTTGCGCGCCAAGCGGCGAGCCGCCATCCCCGCTAAACCCACCCACGCCCGTTCCAACAACAGTACTGATAATTCCCGTTGCTGCGGTTACTTTGCGAATGACGTGATTATACAGGTCGGCAATGTACAGATTGCCGTCCGTGTCTGTCGTGATAAAAGACTGCGGGTCAATTTCGGCGCTGGTGGCTGGGCCACCGTCTCCGGAGTATCCGAAATTTCCTGTTCCCACGTAATTTGTGATTGTCCCGTTGGTCGCCACCCTGCGCACGCGCCCATCAAACGCGTCGAGCACAAAAACAACGCCGCTTCGATCAACCGCCACACCATACGGCAATAAGAATTGAGCGCTGACAGCTGCGCCGCCATCACCGCCGGTTCCAATACGCCCGTCGCCGGCAATTGTGGAAATGACACTTGTGGTGGCCGTGACCTTGCGCACTCTGCGGTTGATCGAATCGGCAATATAAAGATTGTCCGCAGCATCAATCGCGATCTGGAACGGCGTATTCAACTGCGCCTGCGTCGCCGCTCCTCCATCCCCGCCAAACGAATCGTCTCCGGTACCCGCGACCGTCGAAATCACGCCGTTGGTTGAGACTTTTCGGATGCGATGGTTTCCCGTATCAGAAATGAAAACGTTGCCAGCAGAATCAACGGCAACGCTTTGCGGTTGATTGAATGTGGCATTGATGGCTTGCCCGCCATCGCCGCTGGAACCCAACATTCCGTTTCCGGCAAACGGCAAAATCACTCCGGCGGGAGTGACTTTGCGCACGCGGTTATTTGCAGAATCGGCGATATACAAATTCCCTGTTGCATCCACAGCGACGCCGGTCGGCAGGAACAACCGAGCGCCAATTGCTGCTGCGCCGTCTCCGGTTCCACCAGTTTGGCCATTACCCGCCAAAGTCGTGATGATTTGTTGGGCGTTAAAATTGACCAGCAGTTTGGCGCTGGCGGCATTCCCTCTGACATCCCAGGCAGTGACCGTCAGATTATTGGGGCCGTTTTGCAAGGCGATCCTCGGCACTGTCCAGGAAGTGGTTCCTCCCGCGACGCCACTGCCACCACGGTCGTTGCTCCAGCGAACCAGGAAAACGGCTGCGTTGTCTGCCGCAGTTCCACTCAGCGTCAATGGAGAAGTAGAAGTGGTAAACGTCGCCGCAGCAGTTGGCGCGGTAATGGCAATCGTTGGCGCGACGGTGTCATTCGTCGAAGCAAAAAGAATGCGGCGAATACGCAAATTTTCCCGGTCACCGATATAAATATTGCCAGCCGAGTCAACAGCGACAGAATTCGGCACGGACAGCCGCGAAGCCAGCGCAGCCAGGCCATCTCCATTGAATCCGGACAAGCCGACTCCAGCAATCGTTGTAATGATGTTCGTTCCGGCGGCAACTTTGCGAATACGGCTGTTGCCTCTATCCGCAAAATAAAGATTGCCTGCCGAATCGTAAACGATTCCAGCGGGGACGTTTACACGCGCGTCGGTGGCTGGGCCGCCATCCCCTGCAAAGCCGGATGTTCCGATTCCAACAATCGTGCTGATCTTGCCGTCTGCCTTATTGATGCGCCGAATGCGGTTATTTCCGCTGTCGGCGACGACCAGGTTCCCATTGTTGTCGAAAGTCACATTGATTGGCGCATTGACGGCAGCTTCTGTCGCAAGCCTGTCATCACCGTTGTAAGCCGCAGTTCCGGTTCCGGCGACTGTGGAAATGACACCAGTCGCAACAGTGATTTTTCGAACGCGATGGCTGCTGAATTCGGCGTAATAAACATCGCCGTTTTGATCAACCGCCAAGCCATACGGAAAATTCATGCTGGCCGATAAAGCCGGGCCACCGTCTCCACTGGAACCTGCCTGACCATTTCCGGCAATCGTGCTGATTTTGCCGTCAGCGGCAGTGATTTTGCGAATTCGGTTGTTGGTGGTGTCGGAGATATAAACATTGCCCGAACCATCCACAGCAACACCAGTAGGCTGATTAAGCCTGGCATTTGTTGCCAGTTCGCCATCACTGCTGAAGCCAGCCGATCCGGCAATTCCTGCAATTCTGGAAATTACGCCGTTGGGAGCCACTTTGCGGATTGTGTGGTTGTCTGTGTCCGTGAAATACACATTGCCTGCGCCATCAATAGCAATCTGATACGGACGGGAAATCTGCGCGGCAGCAGCTTGCCCGCCATCGCCCGCAAAACCGTTCGATCCTGTGCCCGCAAAGGTAACCAAAACCGCATCTGGCGTGGAAGCAATGGAAATTGCCGACCGCCCCAGGTTGCCAGCTCCATCACGCGCTGTGACTGTAATCACATTGCTGCCGGGTGAAAGCGGCACTCCGGTTGCCGTCCAGACGCCGGTTGCAGGCGTGTACACAGCGGTCCCAGCAGCGCCGCGATCCGTTTGCCAAACAACCGAAGAAACGGAGTTATTGTCCGTCGCTTTTCCGGCCATATTCACCAGGCCGCTGCTATTTGGAAGCGTCACGGAAGGTTCTGTGATTTCAACGGTTGGCGCGTCGGAATCCAATTGGCCGGCTTGGTTCACCACAAAGGTTCGCCCGGCAATGGTCGCTGTCGCAGTGCGCGAATTGAAGGTTGTATTCGCTGCCGCCTGGAAATTGACGGTTCCGTCGCTGCTGCCGCTGCCGGTTACCGTCAACCACGAAGCGTTTGAAGTCGCAGTCCAGTTGCAACCTCCCGGAGAAGCTTTGACAGCAACCGTACCGGTGGATGCCGTAGCCCCGATTTCACGCGTCGGCGAAGTCAGCGAATAGCTGCAACCGCTGTTGTTAACCACGGTTCGCCATGCGCCACGACCATGCGTGAAGGCATACACGGACGTAACACCGCCGGAAATTTGAATCTGGACTTTTTCGGTGATGGCGTTGGTGAAACCGGTTGTTTCCTGCGCCCAATTTGCGCCGCCATCATTACTGACGAAAACACCAACGTCCGTGCCGACGTACAGCCGAGCAGTATTGGATGGATCAACCGCCAAACTATGAACCGGCACATCCGGGATTCTTCCGGTTGGATTTCCGCCGCTTCCCTGGCTGCCGTCTGCGACTGACCAGGTCAAGCCTCCGTCAATCGTTCGGTAAACGTGCGCGCCTCCGAAATTGGAGTACGTCGCATAAGCGATGTCTTTGTTATTGGGATCAAAAGTCAGTGAGGAAACCCAGCCGTCTCTGGGCTGCGTATAGGACCAGTCGGTGGTTGTCGTTGCGGTCAATGCAGCGCTATTGCGCAGGACCAAACCGTCGCCCATTCCGACCAGCATTCGGTTTGAATCCGTCGGCGCGATTGCGATTGCGCTGACAGATTCCGTGCCTGGCGTCAGTGAACTTCCTCGCCCCCAAAATGCCGCGCCATTGTTCGTGCGCCACAAATAATAGCCGCCAGTCCACAACCGTTGAGAATCGCTGGGGTCCATCGCTAGGGGGGCCAGAAAATACGATCCGACGTCGCTGACGCCAAACGTCGAATCACCGAAACTTCCACCGCCATCGGTGCTTTTGCGGAAGAAAATGTCGCCGGCATACGTGGCATACAGCGTATTCGAATTGCTTTGGTCAATGGCAACGTATCCGCCGTCGCCTCCGTTAATCAATCGCCATGCATTTACACCTTTATCATCGGTACCCAACACCGTTCCGTTGTCTTGCGTGCCACCGATGTACGTTTTGCCGTCGGCGGAAACCGCGCCATCGTAAAACTGCGTCACACCATAATTGCTGTTCAGCACTGTCCATTTGACGGCGACGGAATTCGGATTGCAGATGCTGGCCGGAGTCGTCGCCGTCGCCGCGCGGGAATTGTCGCTTCGATACAATCCGCCGTCGTTGCCGACGTAAATCGTTTGGTTGGAGCCTCCGTTGTAGTTCGGATGGAAAACAATGGTGTGCTGATCCGGATGAATTGGCCCCAGCTCAAAGTTTGCATTGGCGTAACCTTGCCCCGCAAGGCCCCAATTCACGCCGCCATCATCCGACCGGGCAAGCTCAATACCGCCAACCCAAACGCGATTCGAATCCACCGGGTCAACCGCAATCGCCAGATCGTACCAGCCTTGCGCCACGGTGAAATCTTCCAGATCAAACCCGCAATCGGTCGCCACCGATCCGGCAAAAGCCGCCAGAATGGAACGGTTGATTTTGTTGGAATCGGTATTGCGAACCTGCGCATTCCAGTTTGTGCCGCCGTTGGTCGAACGGAAAACGGCATACAGCGAATATTGCGAATCGTTGTTTTGAATGCTGGTCGCAACCGCGTAAACAATCTCTTGATTGGAAGGCGCAATGGCAATCGCCGTGCGGCCAACACCAGATTCCCGAAGCGAAACGTCCCAGGTGCCTGCGCCGCTGGCGTCAGAGTTGCGGTAAATCAACGCCTGTTCAAAGTTTCCGCAGGAAGCAAAAACGACGTCCGTGGTTTTGTCGGTTCGGATGGCCAGATCAAGACATCCGGCGTTGACTGTTACGCCGCGCGGCCCAATCGGATTATGGACTCGCGCCCAGGTTGTTCCGCCATCCAGCGACCGCATAACGCCAGATTTTGTGCCGGCGTAAATCCGATTTTTGTCCGTCGTGCTGATGACGATGTCGTTTACAAAGTAAAAATCTTCGGTCTTCGTGCCTTCTAACCGCGTCCAATTCGCGCCGCCATCGGTCGTTTTGAAAATTCCCGCGCCTCTGAAATCTCCGCTGGCGATATCGCCTTCATATTCCGAACCGTTCACGCCTTCACCCGTGCCGACGTAAATCGTGTTGGGGTTGCCTGGTTCCATCGCCATTGTGCTGACCGTGATGTTACCCAGTAAGTCCGCAATCGGCGTCCAGGTCTGCCCAGCGTTGGTGGACTTCCAAACGCCTCCGGTCACCCCCGCGGCATACATCACATTTGGGTTTTGCGGATTAATCAGCAGGGCGCGCGTGCGGCCGCCGATGTTACCCGGTCCCAGCGGAGTCCAGGCGGCTGCGGGAGATTCGGCCTCGGATTTTGCCCGCAAAGCCGCCGATTCTGCCGTGGTCAAAAACCGGTTCAGCGACGTGGAAAATTGCGGCATGGCAAGCATCTGTTGCTGCGCTTCGAAGTATTTTTCAATCGGAAACTCTTTTTCCCCTAAAGGCAAACGCTTTTTCAAAAAGTATTCGGCGGCTTCCCTGGGCTTGTCGAACATCTCCTCTTTTTCTTCCTCGCGTTTGTCTTCAAGCCTGAAATTCGGCCAGGGTAATTCGCCATTCGCCATCTGCTGCGGCCAATTCTGCAATCCTGTCACCAAAGAATCTGTCTCCTGTTGCAGCAAAGGAATCTGTGTTTGAACAGGTCGTTTCGGCTGATGTTTCTGTTTCGGACGAAACCGGCTTCCTTTTCTGGCGCGGGCAGCTTCAATCCGCTCTCTAATCGCCGATTCTTTTTCCTGCCCTGAAACTGCCAGCAATGGCAGCACAATCCCTGCTGACAACGAAGCAACGATCAACGTCAGCAGCCATGACAAATTCCCCTTCATCCTCTTGCGATTGGCCGATTTAGGCATGTGGTTCCTCTCTTGGTTTTTCTAGGCTGAGCGCAGTCTTTTCCATTACTGAATTGTAGCGTCAGCAAAAATTGTCAGTGATTAGTTGCCAGTTGTTGATTTCCAACCCGGCGGAATGATTCGTGGTAGTTTAGAACTGAGGCGCAACTCGTTCGACTTCAATCACGCCTTGAACCTTTCTGAGGGCGTTGCGCACGCGTTCCAGGTGATTCAAATCCAAAATGTCCACCGTCATTTCAATCAAACGAATGCCGTCGCCTGTTTCCCGATTGTCTGTGCGGGCATCGCGAATGTTGGTTTTCGCGTCCGCGACGGCGTTGGTCAACGCCGCCAATTGCCCTGTGCGGTCTTCGGTTCTGACGGCCAGCGTCACGGCGTAAGGTTCATTGCCGCCATCCCCAACCCAGGTAACTTCGATAACACGCTCGCGGTTGACCATCAAGTTGGCGACGTTTTTGCAGCGACGGGCATGAACGCCCACGCCTTTTCCGCGAGTAATGTATCCAATCACTTCTTCTCCGCGAATCGGGTTGCAGCACTGAGCGCGGTAAACTAGTACATTATCAACACCTTTGATTGCAATCCGGTCGTCTCCCAGCTTCAACGCCCGTTTGACCACCTGCGTCATTTGCTGCAAACGCGTCGTTTCCGCATTGTCCAGCTCTTCCAGCTTGTCTGCCGGGATAAAGCGCGTCAGCGCAGTTTTGGACAACAACTTGCCATATCCAATCGCGGCGTACATATCTTCCAGCTTGGGGTAGCCGTTTTCCGTCCGGTATTTTTCCAGTTGCGGGTCGTCCAGGATCTTTTTCAGCTTCAGCCCCAGGCGCGAAGTTTCCTTCTCAAACAGCTTTCGACCGACTTCAATCGCTTCTTCGCGCTGCCGTTGGGCAACGTAATGTTTGATCTTGTTTTTCGCGCGCGTGGTCGAGACGAACTTCAACCAATCTCGGTTCGGTTTATGGCTTGGACTGGTCAGAATCTCAATCGTGTCACCACTTTGAATCTGATACTGCAAAGGAACGATTCTTCCATTGACCTTTGCGCCGACACATTGATCTCCGACCTGCGTGTGAATGGCGTAGGCGAAATCAACCGGAGTGGCTTTGTTCGGCAGCTCGATCACGCGGCCTTTTGGCGTTCTGGCAAACACTTCCGCCGATTGCACCGGCAATTCCTGTTTCAGCGAATCCACAAAATCCCGCGCATCCAGGTCTTGTTGAGATTCGACCAGCCTGCGCAGCCATTTCATCTTTTCATCTTCGCTGTTGTCCTGTCCTTTGCCTTCTTTGTATTTCCAATGCGCGGCAATGCCTTCTTCAGCGATATGGTGCATCTCTTCCGTGCGAATTTGCACTTCAAAGTGATGTCCTTCGTCGCCAATGACGGATGTGTGCAGCGACTGATAGCCGTTGGCGCGCGGCTTGGCGATGAAATCCTTGATGCGGTCTTCAAAAGGCGTCCAGTATTGATGCATCACACCCAAAGCGAAATAACAGTCGCGCTTGTCCGGAACAATGATACGAACGGCGGCCAGGTCGTAAACCTTGTCCAGGGGAATTCTCTGCTTTTTCAGTTTCAGATAAATGCTGTACAGACGTTTGATGCGGCCATCAATTCTGATGTAGGGGACGTTGTTTTCTGCCAGCCGCTCCCCAATTCGCGATTTCACTTCTCCCAGAAAGGCTTCGGTCGAAATTCGCTGCTGCTCCACCTGCTCTTTCAGCTTTTTATAGATTTCCGGCTCAAGATTTTGAAACGACAGTTCTTCCAGTTCAGCGCGAATCTTGCTCATTCCCAAACGATGAGCGATGGGCGCGTACACGTCCAGGGTTTCCTGGGCGATCCGTTTGCGCTTTTCCGTTTTCAGGTGTTGCAGCGTCTGCATGTTGTGTAAACGATCCGCCAGCTTGACCATTACCACGCGCACGTCATCCACCATCGCCAACACCATTTTGCGCAAACTTTCGGCTTGGGCGTCTTCTTTGGAAACATTGCCGAGGTTGCTGATTTTGGTCACTCCGTCTACCAGATGCGCAACAGTTGGACCGAAATTCTTCTCAATGTCCGGCAACTTGGCCAGCGTGTCTTCTACTACATCATGCAGCAATCCAGTGCAGACGGTTTCCACGTCCAATTTCATGTCGGCTAGAAGATTGGCAACGGATAGCGGGTGGCTAAGATATGGCTCTCCTGACGCGCGAACTTGATCTTTGTGCATCATCGCCGAATACAAATAAGCGCGGCGAAGCATATCCAGGTCTGCGTCTGAGTGATAGCGCTCAATTTTGCTTTGGATCTCTTCAAAACGGATCATCGGGCGGGATTATAGCGGAAGGGATAGATGGTAGACAGTGGACAGGAGTCGGGAGTCGGGAGTCGGGAGTCGGGAGTCGGGAGTCGGGAGTCGGGAAGGATGGCGTTCGCCTGGTTCAAACTATCAACCAGAATTTCCAAAAAACGTAGCACTTACGCAGGGAGAACAATTTCAACGCAAAGGCGCAAAGCTTGAAAGACGCAAAGTTGGTTTCAGTAAGAAAGCCGCCAAAGTTTCCAAAAGTTGTTTTCAGAAAATCTGCTTAGCGCCTTTGCCACTTGGCGTCTTTGCGTTAAACCGATGATTCGACATAAGTCCTAAAACGGGTTCCATCAACGGTCGTTACCGACTACCGATTCCCGACTACTCTTTTCTCTGCCTCCCGTCTGCTCAAACGAAGCGAATTCCCGATCACAGACAAACTGGAAAGCAGCATCGCTCCGGCGGCCATAATTGGATTTAGAATTCCGGCCACGGCCAGCGTGATGCCGAGTGAGTTGTAGAAAAATGCCCAGAACAGGTTTTGCCGGACAATTCGCCAGGTTTTGTTGGCCAGATCAAACACTTCGGAAAGTTTGCTGAGCGAGTTGGTCATCAACACGATCGCCGCCGCTTTCATGGCAATGTCAGCGCCGGATCCAACCGCGATTCCCAAATCTGCGGCGGCCAGCGCCGGAGCATCGTTGATGCCGTCCCCGATCATGGCCACAAATTGCCCTTGTTGCTGTAGGCGTTCGATGACGGCAGTTTTATCGTTTGGCAAAGCTTCGGCAAGAAAATCATCCGCACCAACCTGCGAAGCCACATAAGAAGTTGTCGCCTGCGCATCGCCGGAAACAATCATGGTTTTGACACCTCGTTGCCGGAAATCACCAATTACTGCGTTTGCATCTGCTTTAACCTGATCGCCCAATCCCATTAATCCGCGAAATTGCCCATCCCAGCCAAAAAAGGCGACCGTCCGACCTTTTGCTTCCAGAGATTCAGCACGGATTTCCGCCGAAAAATTAACCCAAATGCCTTCGCTTTCAGCAAGATGGCG
>CAZMXG010000007.1:0-103875 GCA_964570175.1 uncultured Heliomicrobium sp.
GCAAGTGTTTGACCATCATAAAATGCGTAATGATGTTCGTTAACATCACACATACCAAAAACCCCATTCCCAGCAGCGAAATGATCCTTTCGCTAAATGAAGAAAACGCGCGCGTGAATCCATAAACCAGCCAAATGAACGCGCCTTCCACAACGATGACAGCAAAGAGAGACAAAGATTGCTGAACAAACCACGGCGTGTCGCCGAAGCCTTCGCGATAAATCATAAACGACGAAACGCAGCTCAATAATGTGATGCACACCAAAATCAACCCTCCTGCCACGATCACATTTCTGCGCGCTCGGTTGTGCTTAAATGCGTCTTGAACGCTGTTCATTTTTGCCTCCTTTTTTTGCTATTCACTTCCGAAAAGTAAGATCAAGACACACTTTTCCCAGCCGATCACAGAGTCAGTGCAGACCTTGTTTGATCCTGACGGAAAGCTACAAGTTGATGTTTGGTTCGAGTAAAAAATTCGCTTTACGATTCCGCTCTTCCCACCACTGACAAGGCAATCCCAACTCCGATGCTGTTGCAGCACGCCATCGGGTAACTTTTCATAGGGCGCTGGCTCATCCGGCTTGACGCGGGCAGTCAAACCGGATGAACGCCCCAGGCTGAGTTTATTCGGTTCAAGTGGTGCAGGCGGGTAAGCGATGCTCAGCGCAGAACGCCTGAGCAATTTCTCCCAGAGAGCAATCACAAATTGATTACTTGTGACCGCTACACTACTGATTTCCTGTTGTTACAAATAAAGAACCCATATTCTGTTTCACAGATAAAACAGAATATTTCTAAAAAAGACCGTGCAGATATTCTTAGATATTGAACGGTCGAAAATATTGCTTATCTATATTTGCGAATCAAACCGCAAACCAGGCCCTGAATTTTGACTCGATCCGGCGGACTAATCAGGATTGGTTCAAAGGCATCATTGGCCGGTTGTAAACGAATCTGCGTCCGCTCGTCGTAAAATTTTTTGACGGTTGCTTCGCTGTCATCAATTAGTGCAACGACTGATTTTCCATTGAAAGGTTTGTTTTGAGGAGGCTCAGCCACGATGTAATCACCATCGGAGATTTGCTCGTCCTTCATGGACTCTCCTCGGACCTTCAAAGCGAACCTGCCGGGAGCATACATATCCGGTGGAACCAATAAAACTTCGGACTGTGTCACTGCCTGAATTGGAAGCCCAGCAGCAATAACTCCAAGTAATGGAATGCCCAGTTTTTCTACTCCATCGGAATTGGCCACCACAAAAGAAAGTTGCTCACTTTCCTTCTGGGTAATTTCAATTCCCCGATGGACATTTTTGTGACGTCGGATAAATCCTTCGTCTTCAAGCTCCGTAAGTTTTTGATGTACACTGGCCGGTGAGTTCAGAGCAAAATAAGCTTGAATTTCCGCTATCGTTGGCGCAAACCCATGTTCTCGCTGAAAACGGACAAGGTGATTGAAAAATTCTTGTTGACGTGGTGTCAGCGCCATATGTGCTCCAAATTTACGTTTAACAGGTTGCTGTTTCTTCCTTGCGACAACCGAAACTTTACCGAAAACAACCGAAAGTGTCAATCGTAAAAACTGGCTTTGCCTGAAAAATTTTTTGCGAAAGAGAGGAAGGCTTTCGATGCTCTGTGAAAAAGGATTTAGTGTCTTGATCATAGATCGTTTTTCGACGGACTAAGGGCGAAACTTCCCTACCATCTATCCCCAGCTTGCAGAGGAAATTGCTGCTGCCATATCATTATCGCGTTTCATGACGTATCCTTTCGCGTCAGCGTTCGTGGGGACTCAAACAATACCAAGCTTTTAGGTTGATCGTTTTATGTTTTGCCAAAAATGCAGCCTGCATTATCCCGATCATTTAAGCTTCTGCCGTCGCTGCGGCCAATCGCTGGTGCATTCAAATGCTGAAACGTTGATAGAGTCGCAGTGTTGCACGCGATGCGGAGCACGCGTTGTTCGTGGAGAAAACTTTTGCCAACATTGCGGGAACAGGGTCGGTGTTGCATTGCAGGAAACGGTAATAGGAGCTTGTTATCATTGCGGAACATCCTGGCGTAGCGGCTGGATCTATTGCAAAAATTGCGGCCTTGATCGTAAACGAGCGCTTTTACTTTCGACATCAACCCCTTCGCCTGGCGGCCCCGCAGCCGGAATGCCGCCGCAGCCGGAGGAAGTCCCTGAATTTACCAAGACTAATTGCAAATCCTGTGGCGCAGAAGCCAAACCATATTCACGATTTTGCGAAGCTTGCGGCAGCAATCTTGTTGGCACCAAGTCAAACACAGTGGAAACCGTGGCTTCCACTGTGTCGCAGCCAAGTCAGGCAGAATCATTGCCCGTAAACCGCAAAAAACCTGAGCACACCTACCAGCCTTCCCCGACAATCTTTGAGCCTCGCTCGCTTTCCGAATCTGATAAAAAGCCTGCTGCACATGAGCCTAAAATGTCTGACGCCTTGAATCATCGCACAGACAGTCTTTCCTCATCAGAATTGCCAGACTCTGGAAATTTGGTTCTGGAATCTGGCACGCCTGCGGCAACAATATCTGACTCTTCTGGAAAACTTGGAACCGCCACTCACTTACCGACTGTATCGGAAGAGAATGGCTCGCAGCCAAAAACTGTGGTTACGCCTTTGCCTCCATTTGGTGGTGAATTTCGCACCAAACAATCAGGCGTTCTCGCCGAATCCCAAACGCATGGCAAACGCGCCCTGTTACAAACTTCTGTATTTTTTGTGCTGGCTTTATTGCTCATTTTGTTTGTGTATTGGTGGTTTAATCGAGATTTCAAAGTTGGAATTGATGGTAATTCCTCATCGCAACCTTCTACGGCGCAGCCCGGAGCGTCATCCACTTCGAACACGAACAAGCTCACGGTTGCTACAAGCAAAAATGGGCTGGAAAACATGGCATTCATTCCTGGCGGCAAGCTGGATATGGGACGCAATAATGGTGATGAGTATGAGACTCCGGTTCACGCTGTAACAGTCAATCCCTTTTATATGGATCGCACGGAAGTGACGAATGAAGAGTATCAATTGTTTGTCACAGCAACCGGACATAGGCCGCCTCCTCATTGGCGAGGCGGCAAGTTCCCCTTGAATGAAGCGAAACTTCCTGTCGTGAATGTTTCCTGGGATGATGCCAATGCTTATGCTCAATGGATTGGGAAACGATTGCCAACAGAAGAGGAATGGGAATTTGCCGCTCGTGGATCAGACGGCAGAATTTATCCTTGGGGAAATTCCTGGAACACAGCCAATGCAAATGCGGGCAAGGAACCGGGTGGGAGCATTAGTAAGGTTGGAAGTTTCCCCAATGGAGCCAGTCAATTTGGAATCATGGATTTGTGCGGCAACGTTTGGGAATGGACCTCAAGCAGCTTGGTCAATTACGCGGACCAAAAAGAAATTGCTCCCGGAAAAGTTATTCGAGGCGGCGCTTACGATACTCCAAGCAAGCGGGCGACAGCTACTTACAGAGGTGTATTACCATCGGATCGGTTACGCGATAAAACAGGATTTCGTCTGGTAAAGGACGCGAAATAAAAGCGATTCAACTTTCAAAACCTCACTGATTTCCGATTGATGCCCTCAGTCGGACTTTTGAAAGCGAATTATCATGAACGGAGTGGGAATCTTCTATCACAAGCATCTTTCTCATTTGCTGTGTAGCATTGGACTGTTGTTGATTGCTGCCCTGGCATTTTGGCAACCGCTTTCCGCTCAGGATTCGACTGGCCGCGAGCTTCCCAAACCTACGAAGAAATCTTCCACACCTACTCCTAAGCCAACCAAAAAAGGCAACAAGCCAGCCGAGTCTAAAGTCGCAATTACTAAACCGACACCGGTTCCTGTTAGACGTCTCACCATTCTTGCGCCTCCGGGAGCTTTGATTGAAATTGATGGCTCAACAAAAGGGTTTGCCGGGATTGATGGCAATCTTGTCGTGTTAGGAGTTGCTACTGGAAATCACCAATTAAGCGCGAGACTTACCGGTTACGAAGATTGGAATGGACCTCTTCCTGTCGGAGCTGCTGTCACCAAATTTGAAGTTCCCATGAAGAAAAAGCCTGATCCAGGCAAGATCGCGATCATAATCAACGAATCCGATGCATTGGTAACAGTTGATGGACTTGAAAAACTGAATCCGAAGGTTGGCCAACAGAGCTTGCTATCCGGTTTATCAACAGGAACGCACAAGATCGTCGCCAAGAAAAAGAACTTCTATGATTGGAACGGAGAGGTTGCGGTTGAACCTGGCAAGACCAACACGGTAAAAATCGTCCTGAAACCTTTGATTGATCCAGACATGCTGGTTATCGGAGAAGGCGTTTTTGAAATGGGCAGCGACACAGGCGATGGTGATCATCGCCCCAAGCATCAGGTTTTCGTTTCAGCGTTTGAAATTTCCAGAACTGAAATAACCAATCGGTTATACAAAAAGTTTGTTGACGAAGCGGGCCATCAGCCTCCGCAAGGATTAGGCTATGGCTGGCGCGCTAATCAATACCCTCTTGGTCATGACGACTTTCCAGTTGTTTTTGTAAGTTGGAATGACGCCGCCGCGTTTTGCAAGTGGTTGTCACAAGAAAGCGGCAGCACATATCGGTTGCCAACAGAAGCGGAGTGGGAGAAGGCGGCAAAAATACGATCAACGCCTGAAACAGCAGATCAATCCAACGAAAAATTCTTGTCGGCAGGCAGAGTTTGGGAATGGTGCTCTGATTGGTATGATCCCGGATATTACAAGCTGCGTGATCGCATCAATCCACAAGGCCCCGTCGTAGGTAAAAAAATCAAGATGATGGGCTTCGAAGGACAAACAAAATCTTTGCGTGGAGGCGGCTTTGGGAAAGGGCAAGTTTTATTGCGGGCAGCCGAACGAAATCAGTATTTTCCGGACAAAAGCCGGTTTGATATAGGCTTCCGCGTCGTGCGCGAAATCAAACAAGGAGCAAGCAAGTGAAGAGAAAATTTTCCAGACCAATTTCCAGTCAGCTTTTGCTTTTTGCGACATTGGCAATCCTGTTTATCTCTTCATCTGCCGTGGCCCAGCAACGGCCCTTAATCACCGAAGATGTTGAGATCGTAAAGCCTGGCTCGGTCCGGTTCGAGTTCGGCTTTGATTTTTCGCAGGATAAAAACTTTACCTTGTCCGGATTGAATGGCGATCTGACCCGCTTTGGGGTCGTTTCCGCCACGTTTGGACTTGCTCCCAACGTCGAGTTTGAAACCGGCGGTGTGATCCAGAACTTTCTCAGCATTAACCGCCCGTACCGCCCGTCTGCCGTGCCATTGCAATTGAGCCAGGCGACAAATTCAACGCATGACTCTGGCGATTTTTACCTGGCCACAAAAATTAAGCTGCGACCTGAAACCAAACGACTGCCCGGTGTTGGTTTTCGCTTTGGTGCTGAGTTGCCAAACTCGAATCAATCGCGCGGAATTGGGGTGAATCAAATCAATTTTTTTGCGACAACACTGGTTGGCAAAAATTTTGGCAAACGAGTTCGCGTTGTTGGCAATCTGGGCTTGGGAATTTTGACCGCGCCGATTGATCGGTTTACGCAAAACGACGTCTTACTTTACGGCTTGGGAATGAGTTATCTGTACAACGATCGGGTCACTTTGGTCGGGGAAGTCAACGGACGCTACAATACTCGTGGCCAAGCCCCGCTCGGCACTGAATCTGAAGGATCTGCCAGATTGGGCGCTCGAATTCGCGCTGCCGGGTTGATCTGGGACATCGCCGGAATCAAAGGCATTCACAATAACAGTGCCCAAAGCGGAATCAGTTTTGGTGTCAGTTACGAAGCCAGTTTGTTTCAACCCGTAAAGTAGACTGTACAGCATACGAACTTACGGCTATTATCCTTGTGCCTCGAAAGCGGCTGATTTTGTTTACCCCGTCAATCACTGAGCCGCCCTCACTACAGCCCCTAAAAAAGCACTCCCCGAAAGCCCCACGCCCCAAAAATCACTCAAGTTGGTGCCTACAGTTTCTGACTCCCGTCGTTTCGGCAAACACGCTTTAATTCCATCTGTCGTGTTTGGGAGCAAAGGCCATGACGCCTCTTCAACTTCTCACACGTTTTCTTGCGCCATTTTTTTCTTTGATCGCTTTGTGCGGCTTTCTGAGCTTTGGCTCAATTCAGGTTTCGGCTCAAACGACACGCATGCTAAGAGTCCAACAGTCCATTGCTGCGCGCGGACAAAATCAGAGCGTTGTTGTCGAAATGGAAGCCGTCGGAAATGAAAATGCAGTGGGCTTCAGTTTGAATTTCGATGCCAGTCAGTTGCGGTATGTTTCGGCTTCGACTTTTGGCGGTTCGACCGGAGCGGCGATAAATATCAACACTTCAATGGTTGGTGTTGGCAAAGTGGGAATTGCGTTGGCATTACCGGGTGGCCAGAAACTCGTCCTGGGCAAACAAGCCATCGCCATCATCACCTTTACCGTGTTGGCAACTGAAAATGTCTCAAACACATTTTTGAGTTTCGGGGATCAGCCGATTGCGCGCGAAGTCGTCGACACTTCCGCAAATGCAGTGGCAGCCAACTTTTCCGGAGCCACACTGACTTTCGCGCAACCAATGGCCGCCGTTTCAGCCGCCAGCTTCAGCAATGCCAAATTGTCCGGCGATTCGATTGCCACGGCTTTTGGCAATCGCTTGGCGACAAAAACGCAAGCCGCGACTTCTTTGCCGTTGCCGACTTCACTGGCTGGCTCCAGTTTGATCGTCAAAGACAGCCTGGGCACCGAACGCAATGCCCCACTCTTTTTCGTTTCTCCTACGCAAGTTAACTTTCTGATTCCAGTAGGCACAGCGACTGGCCCGGCAGCAATCATTGCCACAAATGGCGATGGCATTCTTTCAGTCACCAACACGGAAATCACAACTGTCGCGCCATCGCTTTTTTCCGCCAGCGCCACTGGCCAAGGACTTGCCGTCGCCGTTGTGCAGCGAAGAAAGGCGAACGGCGCAATCAGTTACGAAGCAACTTCCCGTTTTGACTCAACCTTGGGCAAGCTGGTCGCAGTTCCAATTGATCTAAGCCAGCCGACAGATCAGGTCTTTTTGCTGCTTTATGGCACGGGAATCAAAAACCGCAGCAGTCTATCCAACGTGCTGGTCAAACTGGGCGGCACGAATGCGGAAGTACTTTTTGCCGGTGCCACAACAGAGTTTGCAGGTTTGGACCAGGTCAACATCCGCCTGCCGCAGACCTTAGCCGGTCGCGGCATGGTCAACATTGTGTTAACCGTTGACGGCCAATCGGCGAACTCGGTGGAGATCAGCATCAAGTAATTGATTATACGGTAGCGGAGCGTCACGTCACTCCGCAGATTAACTTGCCATCCCTGCACCTCGATAGTAGCATCGCGCCGCATCACGAACCGGTGACGCCAAAGAAACTGATTTCAGGCTATCGAATCGTCACCAATCACTCATCGCTTTCACTCAACACAACCAAGGAGATCAAACCAGATGGCGGTTAGCGTAGCTGACTCTTCCCTGCCTATTGCCGAACGCGCGCGGCGACGCATCACTTGGCGACTGATGCCTTTTTTGTTGCTGTTGTATTTTCTGGCTTACATTGACCGCACCAATGTCAGCATTACGGCGCTGAACATGAAAAAGTCTTTGGACGCGGGCGGACTCGGGTTCAACGACAACATCATTGGCTCAGGCGCGGGCATTTTCTTTATCGGTTACTTTTTGCTGGAAATTCCCGGCACGCTGATCGTTGAAAAGTGGAGCGCGCGAAAGTGGATCGCTCGCATCATGATTTCGTGGGGAATCATCGCCACCTGCATGGGCTTCATCGGCACCAAGTGGATGAATTTCAGCGACAATGTCACACAGTTTTATGTGCTGCGATTCATTCTGGGTATGGCTGAAGCCGGTTTCTTTCCTGGCATCGTGGTTTTTCTGACTCACTGGTTTCGCCCCGAAGACCGCGCAAAAGCCAAAGCCAATTTTATGATTGGGATTCCGATTGCCACCATGATTGGCTTCCCGTTGTCGCGATTGATTATGGATCACGTTCATTGGGCTGGGTATGAGGGTTGGCGCTGGGTTTTTATCCTGGAAGGGATTCCATCGGTCATTTTTGGAATCGTCACGATTTTCTATTTGACTGACTGGCCGCACGAAGCCAAGTGGTTGCCAGAAGACGAAAAGCAATGGATCACAAATGAATTGGAGCGCGAGCGAAAGGAAAAATCGGTTTCCGGCGAAGACAACATTTGGCAGGGGTTGAAATCCGGTCTGACGAATCCAAAAACTCTGCTGCTGGCAGTAATTTATATTTGTATTGTGACAGGGTTTTACGGCCTGACTTTTTTCCTGCCTTCGATTGCCAGAGAGTTGGTTCCCGGCACATCAAAGACAGATCAGTTATTGAAGGATTATCTGATTCCCGCTGTCCCTTATTTGTTCGGGTTGGTGGGAATGCTGTTGAACAGCGCGCATTCTGACAAAACCGGCGAACGCCGTTGGCACACAGCCTGGCCGATTTTGTTTGGCGGGGTCGCGCTCGCTCTGAGCATTCTTTCCGGCAGCAATGTGATTTTTGCGTTCACGTTTTTATGCATGGTCGGCGTAGGAGTTCACGCCTATCTGCCGGTTTTCTGGACTTGGCCGTCGCGATTTTTAGCGGCTTCGGCGGCGGCAGCAGCAGTTGGATTGATCAATTCTTTCGGCAATCTTGGCGGATATTTCGGCCCGAAGGTTGTCGGCTGGCTGAGCGTTAAGACCGGCAACTATGCTTCTGGCCAATGGTTTTTGGTTGTCTGTATTTTGGTCGCCGGAGTGTTGGCGACGTTCTTGAAATTGCCGAAAAAACCTGGCGCTCAATCAGCTTCGTAAATCCGACTTTCGCCAGTCAGGGTGCAAGCGCAATGTCGGCTCGTCCGATTTTTCGACGACAACTTCAGGATAATCGCGGCGAATGAATGGCGATGACAACATCGTTTTTCGTTCGCCGTTTTTTCCATATAACACAGCTTGCGTTCCCAGGCTGTCACACTGCAAGGCTGATTCCCTGAATTCTTCTGGAGGACTGAGCAAGGAAACAAATTCGCCCGCCTCCAGGTGCAAAAATGTGTGCATCGCAAACATGGATTGCCGCAGCATTTCATCAACATTTCCCTGCTGGGCGGTTTCCAGTATGGACAGGTTCTGAACCTGTGCCGAAATTTTGAACAACTTCTCAGCAAGTTTTGATGCCAAAACTTCAATTTTTGCGACGATTTTCCGATCGAGAAACAACACGAACTCCAATCGTCTGGCCTTGATCGTCAATGGGCCCAAAACCAATTGCGGCACATTCATACGCTGCTCAATGCCATCGTCCGCCCTCAAACAGAAGAAACGAAACCGCACATCAAGCACGGTTTGCTCGGTCCCTATCACCAGACATTCCGTTCGCATCTGCCAGTTTTCTGCCGCTCCGTAAGACTGTGGCGTCAGCATTCCAGAGTGCTGCCACTGAACATCACCCGGCAAACGCCGCCCATGTTCGTATAGCAAATACCCTTCGTATAGCACCGCTTTGGAAATCTGGTCAAAAACCTGATCTAACATTTTACTTGTAGCCCTCGCGACAAACCCATAAAGAATTGATGATAATTGCCGATGAAAGCTATGATGGCAATGCTTTCCAATTTACCCGCTGGTTTGGAGAACTTATGGTTAAAGAAAAAATTCTGATTGTTGATGACGACGTAAATATTCGATTCACCCTGCTTGAAGCGTTGCGCGGTTGGGGTTACGAAGCAATTGAAGCGGGCACAATTGCTGCCGGGCGTGAGCTGTTTGACGCAGAATCGCCGCAAGTCGTTCTACAGGACGTCAATCTTCCCGACGGTTCGGGCATTGACGCATTGCAGGAATATAAAAATCGCCAGCCCCAAGCCGTGGTGATTATGATCACCGGCAACGTTCAGCTTGAAGACACCATCGCGGCATTGCGCGGCGGCGCTTACGATTTCATCAGCAAACCCGTCCGATTGAATGAACTGCAAGTCACAATTCGCAACGGCATAGAGGCCGGAAAATTGCGCAAGGAAGTCGTCAGCTTGCGGCGCGAACGCGCTCAACAATTCAGCTTTGACCAGATCATCGGACAATCGCCGGCAATGATGGAAACGATTCGGCTGGCGCGCAAAGTCGCCACCAGCGAAGCTTCGTCCGTTCTGTTGCAAGGCGCAAGTGGAACCGGCAAAGACATCATTGCCAAAGCCATACATTTTGGTTCATCCCGGGCAGATCAACCGTTTATTGCAATCAACTGCGCGGCAATTCCAGGCACCTTGCTGGAAAGCGAACTATTCGGCCACGAAAAAGGCGCATTCACGGACGCCAAGGTTCGCAAGGAAGGTTTGTTTGAGCAAGCGCAAGGCGGCACGTTGTTTCTGGATGAAATCGGAGAGCTTGAACTGGGGTTACAGGCAAAATTTTTACGGGTGCTGGAAGAAGGAAGGTTTCGCCGCGTTGGCGGATTGAAGGATTTGCCCCTGAACGTGCGTGTAATTGCAGCGTCGAATCGCGATTTGAAAACTGAAGGCGAAGCGGGCCACTTCAGAATAGATCTTTTCTACAGGCTTTCTGTCATTCAAATTGACCTGCCGCCGCTCAGCGAACGAGGCGACGATGTTTTACTGCTGGCCAATTACTACATCGCTCATTTCAATGGACGTTTTCGGAAACAGGTGCGGGGATTGTCGCCGGAAGTGGAAGACATCTTTCGCCGATACGCCTGGCCTGGAAATGTTCGTGAACTACGCAACGTCATTGAACGCGTGATGATTCTGGAAGATTCAGACAAGGTAACCACTGCCTGGCTTCCCCGCGATCTGATGAAAGGCAACGTTGAGAGAGCAAAAAATGAGGCCATTTCTTCTGCTGCCTTTGCGGCTCCCGTTCAGCCCGAAACGCCAAACCTCCCACACTTTATCCTTCCCGAAAAAGGAATTGAGCTGGAACAGGTAGAGCTGTCTTTTGTCAGACAGGCAATGGAACGCAGCGGCAGCAATCAAACTCGCGCGGCTGAGTTATTGGGAATCTCGCGGGATCAGCTTCGCTACCGATTGAAGAAAATCGAAGAATTCAGTTCGGCGGACTGATTCAATTCTTGCCACTCGTTCCAAGCACAGAAAGAAAAGTCTTTACTCTGCCTGTTACATCAGGTTTGGTGAAAAAGTCGCTGATGTTGCCAAACGGATAAAGCGCCGAAATGACCGCGACACTGTCCGCTCCGGCGGCAATTACTTCAGCGGCACGTTCGACCGTGATTCCTCCAATCGCCACCAGTGGACGATCCGTCAATGCTTTTGCCTGACGAACCAATTCCAGCCCAACAACCGGATCGGCGTTTTCCTTTGTTATGGTCTGAAAAACCGGGCCAACAGCAATGTAGTTTGCCGAAGTTTCCAGCGCCGCGTTGAACTGCTCCAACGAATGGGTAGAAACGCCGATGATTTTGTCTTCGCCCAAAATCTCACGGGCTTCTTCGACAGACAAATCTTCCTGCCCTAAATGAACGCCATCAGCTCCGGAAGTCAGCGCCACATCCACGCGGTCATTGATGATCAACCTGGCCCCAGCGGCTTGTGTTACGGCCCGACAGGTTCGTGCCGCGTCCAGCAATTCCTTGGCGCTGGCATCTTTGTCGCGCAACTGGATCAGCTCCGCTCCACCTGCCAACATCATTTGAACGATTTCTTCGTGCGTGCAATTGGATAACTGGCAATCCGTGATTGGATACAGTTTTGGGATTTGGAACATAAAAGGATTATGTCCGATCAATTCTTCTCTTCAAAGTCGGAAAGCGGCACAAATTTGCCGTTCGCCAATCGAAATGCAACGTGTATAATTTGCGCCGTTCTATGACAGGATGCCGATGCGAGACGGAAGGTGTACTTGCTTCCGAGGCAACCCGACCTGAAACCAGCACTCCCCTTTGTTACAAACTGCAACTCACAATTGAAACCACCTGAAACAGGTGAGGAGGAGGAATTATGAAATCTCGTATTTTTGCTTCATCAGTATTATTTGCTGTGGCGCTTTTTTTGATGGCCTGCCCCAGTCAAACCACAATCAATAAGCTAAATGGCGACCCGGAGCGGTATCGCGGCAAGGAAGTGATGATCGTTGGTACGGTCACGAACAGTTACGGTGCCGCAGGGTTCGGAGCTTACGAGCTAAGCGACGAAACTGGAAAGATATGGGTACTGACCAAACGCGGCACACCTAGTAAAGGCGCCAGAGTTGGCGCCGTTGGAAAATACATGCAGGGGGTAAACTGGGGCGGGCGTAATTTCGGCAGCTCCATTGAAGAGACTGACCGGAAAGTTCGATAAGCGGAAACAGTTTGAACAAAGTAAAAAGGGCGGCAAATGAAGATTAACCATCTCATTTGCCGCCCTTTTTACTTTTGATTAAGCCGCAGCGGCCACAGTCGCTTTTGGACGACCATGAATTTTAATAGTGTCGTAGTCTTCTGCTTCGACAGTAAATTCATAATTGCGGGCCGGTTGGTATTTGCCGATCATTTCGTTGAATTTCACAACCATCGGTTCGACAAAATCATGCATTAAAGCGCTTTCTTCAACGACTTTGTGCTGAACGTGGGCGACATCATCTTTGCTAATGCCCACATGATGCATCAAGCGGAGAGGCAAATCCTTTGCCTCTGAAATTCCGGTGTCAATGCAATAATCCTGGTTGCGAGCCTCTAGCTCCAAGAGCTGTTTATAGAATGTTTCATTGTTATTAAAAGCCAGGCTATTTTCCATGATCTATCCTCCGTAAAACATTCAGCGCTGGTGCTGATGATTTTGATTTCGCTTTCCTTGGACAATCGTGCCAAAGAAAGCACGTTGAAGCATAAGCTTAGGTACGAAAGAACTGGAGAAAACACCGAATTAGTGCGCGGGGAAAATGAAATCTGACTTTTGCGTTGTTCGAGAAAAAAGGTAGTTCAGGCGGTTTGAAATGTCAATTTTATTGCACAGAACCTGGGCTGAGAGGCTTTTTTAACCTGCGTTCCGTGGTGGATGGATAATACTTGTTCAACACTCGATACCCCAATAAGACAACCAGCGCCGTGCCAAAAGCCAAAGGCAAACTAACATCAACTTTGACCAGTTGATAATAATGCCAAACACCAGCAATCGCGGCGGGGAATACCAGTTTATGAAGCCGATTCCATTTTCGCCCTCCCAACCGCTTGACCATCTTGCTGGTTGAAGTCACCGCCAACGGAACCATCAGCACAAAGGCCAACATCCCTAAAAAGATAAAAGGCCGTTTCAGCGTGTCTTCGGCAATTGCGCGAAAGGCAAATCCTTTATCGAACCAAGTGTACGCCAGCAAATGCAGGCAGCCGTAAAAGAATGCGTACAGCCCCATCATCTTTCGAAACTGCACCATCCACGGCAATCCCAGAATCTTTCGCAAAGGCGTTACAGCCAACGTCAGCAAGAGAAAAACCAGCGTCAGCGTGCCCGTCGTATGCAGTACAAATTCTTGCGGATTGGTTCCCAGCCGATGGTGAAAGGCGTCCCAAGCCAGCAAAGCAACCGGCACTGCTGCATTTACGAAGACTGCGGTTTTGGCGAATTTGATGTCTGGCATAATCTTCAATAGTTCGCTTTCAAATCCATACCTGAATACAAACTGGCGACTTGATCGCCATAACCATTGAACATCAGCGTATCGCGCAAGCCGAATTCGCCGATTCGGCGCTCGGTCGCCTGTGTCCAGCGCGGATGCGAAACTCCAGGATTGACGTTCGAGTAAAAGCCATATTCGTCCGGCCCAACTTCGCTCCAGGTGGAAGTCGGCTGGTCCTTAACCAGCAAAATCTTGACGATGGATTTGATGCTTTTGAATCCGTATTTCCAGGGCACCACCAACCGCAGAGGAGCGCCATTTTGCGGCAGCAGCATTTTGCCGTAAAGCCCAGCCGCCAGCAGCGTCAGTGGATGCATTGCTTCATCCAAGCGTAAGCCTTCGACATATGGCCAAGGCAACACGTCGCGGCTTTGATTGGGCATTCGTTCCGGATCAAACAGCGTGATGAATTTGACGAAACCCGCTTCGCCCATCGGTTCGACTTGTTTCAGCAATTCAGCCAGCGGAAAGCCCATCCACGGAATGACCATTGACCAGGCTTCAACGCAGCGAAAGCGGTAAACGCGATCTTCCAGCGGAGCAAGCTTCAGAAGGTCATCCAGGTCAAAAGTCTTCGGCTTGTGAACCATCCCGGCGACTTCCACCGTCCAGGGTCGAGTGACAAAGTTTCGGGCGCGGCGCGCAACGTCCTGTTTGCTGGTCGAAAATTCGTAGAAGTTGTTGTAATTCGTGATGTCTGCGAAATCTGTGGCTGACTGGCCTTCGGGAGTGAAATAGCCCCCTTTGGCTTGCAGCGTAGCGGAATCAGGTTTGCGGGCTTCTCGTCCAGGCGTGTTCAGCGTTCTATAAAGCAATCCGGTTGCCGTAGTTGTAGCTGCCAGAACCCCCGCGCGAATGAAGTTACGGCGATTCCAATACGTTTTCTCATCCGTTATTTCGCTGCTCTTTATTTCTTCTGAATTTTTGATCAGCATTTTTCTCCCTCATTTCGAACCGGCGACAGCTTCCGTCATCGCAACCACAAGATGAATATCACACTTCAGAAATTTTATTCCCGCTGCCGCCTTGAAGGCTTCTTCGTACAGCCAAGCTTCAAGCTATAATCCACGTTCGAAACTACGATCCTGTAAAGGACCACAGATTTCATGCCATTGATTGAGGAAATACTGCAACAATCGGTCGCTGCTTTGAAAGCCAGCTTTCTGGACAACAGCGAAGCATTGCCCAAAGGTTTGATCGAAGCATTGGAAAACGACCAGCGGCAAGGTGCCCGCGTACTGGCAACAAGGCTTCGCACACGGCAGTCTGAAAACCGAGCCGAAGGCCAGCGATTGCGCCATTTGCTGAAATTTGAATCCGAATTATGGCAGCAAGGATTTGAGCTAATCGCTGGCGTTGACGAAGCCGGAGTTGGCCCCCTGGCCGGGCCGGTTGTCGCCGGAACTGCAATCCTGCCGAAGAATTACAAACTGCGCGAACTGAACGATTCCAAGAAGCTCGATGAAACGACGCGCGATCAATTGGCGGAAAAAATCAAAACCGACTCTCTCGCCTGGGCAATTGGAATTGCGGAAGTCGAAGAAATTGACCAATTGAACATTTATCATGCCGGTTTGTTGGCGATGCGACGAGCGGTCGAAGCTTTAAGCATCAACCCGGATTTCGTTCTGGTGGATGCGCGAAAGATTCCTGACTTGCCAATGCCACAACGCGGGATTGTGCGTGGAGATTCGCTTTCCGCCAGCATTGCGGCGGCTTCCGTTTTAGCAAAAACCGCGCGCGACGCAATGATGCTGGAATTGGACCAACAATTCCCTGGCTATGGATTGGCGGGGCACAAAGGTTATTCGACACCGGAACACTTCACGGCGCTCAAAAAACTGGGAGCTTCGCCGATTCATCGCCGCAGTTTTCGCCCTGTACGTGAAGCGCTGGGACTTGATCCGACCCAAGTTTCTTTGTTCGACTGAAATCATGGCAACGCCACAGTCAAAACTTGTGACGGGTTCGTTGGCCGATCCGCGCGATTCGATTGGATTCGTGCTGCGGCTGGGACGCGCCTTGCATACGTATGGTTATCCTGCGCATCGGCTGGAAGAAGTGATGAGCCGCGCCGCCGACCGATTGCGCTTAACCGGTCAGTTTTTTTCTACACCGACTTCAATCTTTGCGTCGTTCGGCAAACAGGAAGAGCAGCAAACTTTCCTGATGCGCGTCACCCCGGGCGAAGTCAATCTGGGCAAGCTGGCTGAACTGGATGATGTGACAACAGGCGTGTTGCGCGGAGCCGTCAGCGCGGCAGAAGGTTCAGAAAGCATTGAGTATATTCTGGCAGCGCCATCTCGATACGGCAGTGCACTGACGGTTATTGCATTTGGCATGGCGTCGGCAGCAGCCTCGCGCTTCCTGGGCGGAGGGCTGAAAGAAATCGGAATCTCGGCGCTGATCGGACTGATGATCGGCCTTCTTTCTATCTTTGTGGGAAAGTATCCAACTTGGAGCCGGGTGTTTGAACCGGTTGCGGCGTTTACGGCCTCCGCACTGGCAGCCGCTTTGAGCTTTGGCATCGGCCCTTATGCGGTTTCAAATGCCACGCTGGCGGGATTGATAATTCTGATGCCCGGTTTGACACTGACAGCGGCAATGATCGAATTGTCTTCGCAGCATTTGTCTTCCGGCACTGCGCGGTTAAGCGGCGCGTTCGTCATCTTCATTGGAATGGGATTTGGCGTCGCGGTTGGCGACACGGTTTCTCAAGCGGTGTTTGGAAATCCGCAAATTGCTCGCGCCGTGCAATTGCCTGGCTGGACGGAATTGATCGCGTTGGTGACGATGCCGTTGGCACTGACCGTTTTGCTGAAAGCGCATTGGCGCGATGCAGTGTGGATCGTTATTGCCGGGGCTTTGGCTGTCGGCGGAGCAAAGCTCGGCGCAAGTTTTCTAGGGCCGGAGCTTGGCGTTTTTTTCGGCGCATTGACCGTGGGCATCGCCAGCAATTCGTATTCGCGCCTGCTGGATCATCCGGCGATCATCACGCAAGTCCCTGGCATTCTGCTGCTGGTTCCCGGCAGCGTGGGGTTTCGCGGACTGGCGGCATTGCTGGATAGACAGATCGTTTCCGGTGTAGACACCACATTCAAAATGATTTTGACGGCGATGGCTTTGGTGGCCGGGACGCTGATCGCCAACATCGTGGTTCCATCACGCAGGGAGCTTTGATAATCGAGCCAGTACCCGCGTGTTAGCAAGCGGGAGGCTTCGCGAATGACCCGTTCTTTTCAAGTATTGACCAAAATCACAAGGAGAACTTCACCATGGCAAACAAAGTAAACCATCAATGGCGGTTGGCTGCTCGCCCGGAAGGGCTTTTCAAGGAAAGCGATTTTACCTGGACGGAAGAAGCCGTTCCGGAATTACAGGACGGTCAGATTCTGGTTCACAATCTGTATCTTTCGCTTGATCCGACAATGCGTGGATGGGCTTCGCGCGACACGTATCTTCCTGCTGTGCCAATCGGCGGCGTGATGCGCGGCGGAACCATCGGCGTCGTGGAAGAATCGCGCAATCCAAATTTCAAAATCGGCGATCATGTTTCCGGATTGCTCGGCTGGCAGGAATACGCTGTTAGCGACGGCAAAGGCGTTAACACGCTGCCGAACCTTCCTGGCGTCCCGCTAACGGCGCATTTCGGTTTATTTGGTCATATCGGAATGACAGCCTATTTCGGTTTGCTGGACATTGGCCAGCCGAAACCCGGCGAAACGCTGGTGGTATCGGCTGCTGCTGGCGCGGTGGGTTCGTTGGTTGGCCAGATCGGCAAAATCAAAGGTTGCCGCGTTGTAGGCATCGCCGGAGCCGACGACAAATGTAAATGGCTGGTGAATGAACTTGGGTTTGACGCCGCGATTAACTACAAAACTGAAAACGTTGCTGCAGCTTTGAAAAAGCACTGCCCGAACGGCATTGACATAGATTTTGAAAATGTCGGCGGGGAGATCATGGATGCTGTGTTGGCACAGATCAATTTGCGCGCTCGCATTGCTTTGTGCGGGTTGATTTCCAGCTACAACGCCACGGAGCCAGTTCCGGGACCGTATAACTTCGGCAACATTTTGGTGAAACGCGCTCGTGTCGAAGGCTTCATCGTGATGGATTATGCTCCGCGCGCGATGGAATGCATGACAGAACTGGGCAAATGGCTGATGGAAGGCAAGATCAAATATCGCCTTGACGAAGTTGATGGCCTGAAAAACGCGCCGACAGCTGTCAACCGTCTGTTTGAAGGAGCCAACATCGGAAAGTTAGTGGTCAAAATTTGATGTTCATTGATTCGCACGCTCATCTGGACGTTCCGAATTACGACGCCGATCGCGCGGAAGTGATTGCTCGCGCTCGCGCGGCTGGCGTCGAAATAATGCTGGAAATTGCCGGCAGCGATGTCGGCAAAGGCTCACTGGCGCCTGGGCTGCGACTGGCCGAAGAGTACGAATTCATTTATGCCGCTGTCGGATTGCATCCGCACGAAGCCAGTTTGTACGATGCACAGCTTGAAAAAATGCTGCTGGATTGCAGCCATCATCCAAAAGTCATTGGATGGGGTGAAATCGGACTGGATTATCATTACGACAACAGTCCGCGTGACGTTCAGCGGCAAGTGTTTCATCGTCAATTGGAACTAGCTTTAGAGCGAGGATTGCCTGCCATCATTCACACCCGTGAAGCCGAAGAAGACACGATTGCCATCTTGCGCAAAGCCTGGTTCGAAAACCGCGGAGCCGAAATCGGTGGTATTATTCACTGTTTCACTAGCAGCCAGACACTGGCCGATGCGGCGCTTGAAATGGGGTTTCATATTTCGTTTTCCGGCGTGCTGACGTTCAAAACAGCAGAAGAGCTTCGCGATGTGGCCAGATCGGTGCCTATGGAACGATTGCTGATTGAAACCGATTGCCCTTTTCTGGCTCCGATTCCATATCGGGGCAAACGCAACGAACCGGCCTTTGTCGTGGAGACAGCAAAGAAGTTGGCGGAGTTAAAACAGACTTCAGTCGAAGAAATCGCCCGCGTCACCAACAGCAATTTTCAGCGGCTTTTTGGCTTATAATAAATTTTCTCTTCTTGACACGTCATTGACAATGGATTTGGCAACGGGTTACAACTTTGTCCCTACCTTCTACAGAGTCACAGGCATGACAAGTGTAAATTCAAGTTCGCCGCAGTTGTGAAGATTTCCCGTCCGGTAATATCCGGTCTGTTTGAATATAACTGCACGCAAACGTGCTCTGACTAGGTTTGTGAATTATGGCGCAGCAAAATACATTCGATATCGTTTCCCAGATTGAGCACACCGAAGTCGTCAATGCCGTCAATCAGGCGTTGAAAGAGGTGCAAACTCGTTTTGATTTTAAAGGCAGCAAAAGCAACATCGAACTGGAAGGACAGGAAGCAATCATTCTGACTTCGGATGATGATTACAAACTGAACAGTTTGAATGACATTTTGCAATCGAAATTCGTCAAACGCGGTGTGCCGTTGAAAGGACTGACGTACGGCAAGATTGAACAGGCGCTGGGCGGCACAGTGCGCCAGCGAGTCACCCTGCAACAAGGGATTCCGCAGGACAAAGCCAAAGAAATCGTCAAACACATCAAAGACACAAAGCTAAAAGTGCAGGCTTCCATTCAAGGCGATTTGGTCCGCGTCGCCGGGCGCGACCGCGATATTTTGCAGGAAGTCATCACAGCGTTGCGTTCGCACGATTTTGGCATTGATATGCAGTTTACGAATTACAGATCGAACTGAGGCGATGGTTGTTGGTCAGCGGTTTGACGCGGGTTGAAAGTTCAACCATCAACCAAGAATCACCAGCTACCAACCACGCATAATTATGGCAACACTTGTATCAGCATCTTCCTCGCGCGAAGCGACAACTGCCGGGCGCATCTTCAGCTTGATCGCCCGTGAACTGGTGCGGTTCGAGGAAGAATTCGAGCGGCAAGCCCGCACCAACATTCAAATCATCGCGCATATCGGGCGTTATTTGCATCAGACCGGTGGAAAACGTGTGCGCCCTGCCCTGGTTATATTGGCAGCGAAAGTTTTCGGCGAAGAAGTTGATGATTCCGTCATCAAAATGGCCACTGTGATGGAGTTCCTTCACACGGCAACCCTGGTGCATGACGACGTAATTGACGGTGCCGATATGCGCCGGGGCCGTCGCGCAGTTTCCTCTCAGTGGGGCAACGAAACCGCTGTCTTGATGGGTGACTGGCTATACATGACGGCGTTTGAAACCGCCTTGCAGCAACGCAATCTGGATTTGCTGGACACGCTGACTGAAGCCACACGCAGAATGACCGAAGGAGAACTGATTCAACTGACCCTGATCGGCAACACGCGAATCACGGAAGAGCAGCATCTGGAAATTGTCACGCGCAAAACTGCCTATCTGTTCAGCGCCAGTTGCAAAGTCGGAGCAATTTTACGCGGTGGAACCCCGGAACAACGTCGCGCACTTGCTGATTACGGATTGAACCTTGGCGTGGCCTTTCAGCTGGTTGACGATCTGCTGGATTTCACTTCAAACGTGGAAAAGCTGGGCAAACCGGTTTTGAGCGACTTGCGCGAAGGCAAAGTGACATTGCCCTTGATTCGTTTGTTGCGTTCGCAGCCGCAGTTTTTTCCGCAAGTCCGTGCCGCGATGGAAGAACCCTTAGGAGAAACTGCTCGCGCGCGCGAAGTGCTGGCCATATTGGCGGAATCCGGAGAATTGGAAAAAGCTCGCGACGAAGCTTATTCTTATGCTGTTCGCGCTCAGGAATCATTGAAGATATTCCCGGAGAATCAATTCCGGCGGGCGCTTTCTGAAATCGCGCAATACATCATTGAGCGCGATAACTGATTTCGGATTTTTGATTTTGGATTCGACCATCTTTATCGGACGCATTGAATTCCATCCAAAACTAAAAACCCGAAATTCAAAACCTTTTTTATGAATGACGCAGCATTGGCGGCGCTTCAACGGTCGCTAAGCGAATACCGTGAAGCAAAGCGGAAAATTCATCTCAAGCTGGCCGATCTGGAAATGGAATCGGCTTCATTGCGTTCCCAGCTTACAGAGCTTGACGCAATGATCGAGCGGAACGAGACGGCGTTGCTGCGCATGTTGCTTCCGGCCGACAAACAAATAGCATCAACCCGGACGCCGAACCTGCCCTTCGATTACAAAACCGCTGCTCACGCAAACTCGCACGACTTCACAGATTTTCGTTCTTCCGTCGAATCCGATATCGAAGCCGAAGTTGCCAAACTGGAACAATCTGAAAAATCCAGTAACGTTCGTTTCACAGACTTCCGCATTCCGCAGGCAGCCACAATTGTTTTGCGCGAAGCTGATGGCCCATTGCACGTCAGCGAAATTTACCGCCGGATGGCTGCCGGAGGCTTTGAATTTCGCGGCCAGCACCAGTTGATTACGCTTGCCGTTTCTTTAAGCCGCAGCAAACGATTCCGCAAAGTCGCTCCCGGCACATTTGACCTAGTTCCTGAACAGTTGGCCGGAGCCGCTTGATCCATTGCGGAATTCGGATTGCGAATTTGATCTCGCCGAATTTTCATCTTCCCTGAATTCTGTTTATGGCTGACACCACAACCCGCAATTTAAATCCCGCAATTCGCAATCACGAGATTGAAGTCAAACTGCGTCTGGACAATGTTGATGCGCTGACAAAAGCAGGGTTCATTTTGGAAATCCAAATGCCTCGCCATTTTGAAGACAACTGGCTGCTGGATACTGAAAAAAAGCTGTTGGGCGAAAAGCTGGCGGTCTTGCGCGTCCGGCAAACAGGCGAGAGCGGCGTATTAACACTTAAAGAAAAAGCTGCATCTGATGCACCGGCTTCCCAATTCAAACAACGGCTTGAAATCGAAACCACACTGGACGAGCCGGACAATGCGTTGCTGATTTTTGAGCGGCTCGGATTCCAGCCCTGGTTCCGGTATCAGAAATACCGCACTGTTTACCAAGCCACGCTTCCCAGCGGCGCTCGACTTCACGTCATGGCAGACGAAACGCCCATCGGAAATTTTATCGAACTTGAAGGCGAGGAAGCAGCGATTGCAGAAGGAGTGAAGCTGCTTGGCATCAACCCCGCAGATTACGTGCTGGAAAGCTATCTTGCGCTGCAAGCAGCAAACTGTGCGCAACAAGGAAAACCATTTGGAGACATGATATTTTTAGGTGAGTGAAGCCTGTTCCCTGTCACCCATCACCTATCACCTGAATATGAAAGCAATGATTCTGGCCGCGGGTTTCGGTACCCGATTGTGGCCACTGACAATAGGACGAACCAAACCGGCGATCCCATTTTTGAATCGGCCGCTGATCGGGTTCACGATTGATTACCTGCGCCGGTACGGATTTGAAGACATCATCATCAATTTGCATCACGAACCAGATTCTGTTCGACGCCAAATTGGCGATGGGTCGCAGTTTGGCGTGCGAATTCATTATTCGGTCGAAGAGCCGGAAATTCTGGGAACCTCCGGCGCGCTGGATAATGTCCGCGATCAACTGAACAAGGAAACCTTCGTCGTTATCAACGGCAAGATTATTACAGACATTGATTTGACGGCGGCGCTTGAAACCCATCGGCAAAAAAATGCACTGGCAACGCTGGTTTTAAAACCTAACCCAAAATGCGAACGTTTCAGCGAAGTCAAAATCACCGAAGACGGCCGTATCCTGGAATTCGCAGGCTTCCCCAACTCCCAAATTCCGACTCCCAATCCTCCATTGATGTTTACAGGCATTCACCTGATGGAGCCGGAGATTTTTGAGTACATCCCGCGTCGCATATTTTCCGATTCCGTCAGAGACGTTTATCCAAGAGCAATGGCTGACGGAAAAGTGATTGCCGCGCATATTGCACGCTCAGACGGTTCCTGGTTTGAATTGAGCACCTTGCAGCGCTATCTGGAAATCAGCCTGGAATTTCTTGCACGCGAAGGCCGCGATGTTGTGATGGATGAAGGTTGCCAGATTGCCGGCTCAGCAGAAATCGCGCGGTCAGTGTTATGGAAACGCGTTCGAGTAGAAAGCGGTGCCCGCTTAACCAACTGCGTGGTTGGTGATGATGTGACGATTCCCGCCGGAGCGGAATTTGACCACGCAGTCATTGTTCGCGCTGATTCTGCTGGTGAAGCCGACCGTCCTGAAAAGGCCTTGCCAGCCGAGGTTGTGGGCGAGAATCTTGTCGTGAAAATCGGCTGATGCTACCATCCGCCATCGTTTCTGCTGGTTGTAAAGCTGGCGTTGCGGGCGTTCACCAAATTTGAATTTGTTTTTGCTGCGCCTACCCCTTAACTAAAACAATCTGCCCGCCATCAGAACTGACCAAAACTTATGACTGCTACCGAAACCAACAATATATCTGCGCCTGAAATGCTGCCGGGCGAAATGGCAAAAACAACCGGAGGCCTGAGCGAAAAGCGCGTGGTCATTTTTGCAGCGCGTCATTTCGGCTTGCCCGTTAACGACGTTCTGTTTCAACCATTAACACCGGACGCTTCGACTAGAAAGTATTACCGGATTGCCGCTACCACCCGCCCACAGGAAACGCTGATTGTCAGTCTGTATCCATCACCTTTTAACCCGCACGACAATACTTTTCTGGATGTCACCAGACTGTTTGAACAGGCCAACTTGCCCGCTCCCCAAATTATTGACGTTGCCGGAACTGAAGGCATCATTTTGCAGGAAGACCTGGGTGATGTCAGTCTGGCACAATGGCTGAATGAAGCCGCAGAGCGCGGCGACGTTGCGGGCGCTGAAAAGATGCTGCGCCGCTCAATTGAACTGATTGCGCGAATCCAGGGTGCAACAATGCTCGCTTACACCATGAATTCCGTCGCCAGTCATTTGGCTTTTGACGAAGACAAACTGCTGTGGGAGCTAAATTATTTTTTCGATCATTTTTTCGGCAGCTATCGGCAGCATTCATTTGCCGACGAACAAGCCGAAGCGATCAAAAGTGATTTGCAGGCCATCGCGGCAGAACTTGGCTCCCGCCCTCGTGCGTTGACGCATCGCGACTACCACGCGATGAACCTTATGGTAGACGCCAACGGTGAGTTGCGGATCATTGACCACCAGGATGCGAGAATGGGTCCAGCGACGTATGATCTGGTTCCGCTGTTGGTCGAGCGCCGCTTGCAGCCAGTGAAAGAAGACTGGGTTTTGGAGCGTCAAGACTTATTCCTGAGCTTGCGTGAAAAGATGGGCTTGCCGAAAATCGAAACTGAAGATTTTCGATATGAATTTAACCTGATGACCATTCAGCGGCAATTGAAAGCAATGGGCACATTTTCGTATCAAACTGCCGTCGTCGGTCGCGGTGTTGTTTATGAACAGTACATTGTTCCAGCAGCGACGACGGTGCTGCGAGCAATGGGCAAAGCAGGAATTAAGAAATACCCTGCGCTCAGAAATGCCCTGGAAAGCATGATCTGAAAATTGCAATTCAATGAATCCACAAGCGGTCAAAATCAGTAAATTTCTCAGTCTCGTGTTGCGCCACGAGCCAGAAAGAATCGGCATAGCGCTCGATGCGGCTGGCTGGACTTCAGTGAATGAATTGTTGGCGGCTTGCCGCGCGCACGGAAATTCAATCTCGCTGGAACAACTTCAAGAGGTTGTTGCCGATAATGACAAGAAACGGTTTTCGTTTAGCGAGGACGGCAGTTTGATTCGTGCCAGTCAAGGGCATTCGGTCGAAGTCGAACTAGGTTACGAAACAGCAATACCGCCTGCCAAACTTTTTCATGGCACAGCAGAACGGTTTTTGGCATCAATCAAAGAACAAGGCTTACTCAAAAGACAGCGTCATCACGTGCATTTGTCCGCCGACATCGAAACGGCAACCAACGTCGGTCAGCGGCACGGCAAGCCAGCCGTTCTTCAGGTAGAATCTGAAAAAATGCAGCAAGACGGTTTTATCTTTTATCTTTCAACAAATGGAGTCTGGTTGACGGAACATGTGCCTGTTCCTTACCTGGTGTTTTTATGAAGCAAACATATATCTCTGACATTTCAAAACATCTCGGCGAAGAGATCACGATCAAAGGCTGGCTGTACAACAAACGTTCCAGCGGAAAGCTGGGCTTTCTGGAAGTGCGCGACGGTTCCGGCATTATTCAAGGCGTCGTGTCCAAAAAAGACGTCAGCGAGCAAACCTGGGAAAGCACGGAAAAGGTGACGCAGGAATCTTCAATCATAGTCACCGGCGTCCCGCGCGAGCATCCGAAAAAGCCGGGCGTGTATGAAATGGACCTGAAGACAGTTGAGATCGTCAACCTGACCGAAGAGTATCCAATCACGCCGAAAGAACACGGCGTCGAATTTTTGATGGATCATCGCCATTTGTGGCTGCGGTCGCGCAGACAGCACGCCATCCTGAAAGTTCGCCACACGATCATCAAATCCGTTCGCGACTTTTTTGACAACAACGGCTTCACGCTTTGCGACACGCCAATTTTCACGCCTGCGGCCTGCGAAGGCACTTCGACGTTGTTTGAAGTTGATTACTTCGATGACGAAAAAGCGTATCTGTCGCAATCCGGCCAGCTTTACAACGAAGCGACTGCGGCTGCGTTTGGCAAAGTCTATTGTTTCGGGCCCACCTTCCGCGCCGAAAAATCAAAAACCCGTCGTCATCTGACCGAATTCTGGATGGTTGAACCGGAAGTTGCCTATGCCAAGCTGGACGACGTGATGGAACTGGCGGAAAACTTCATCAGCTATATTGTCAGCCGTGTGCTGGAAACAAGGCAGGAAGAGTTGAAGGTGCTGGAACGCGACATTTCAAAGCTGGAAGCCATCGTGCCGCCCTTCCCTCGCCTGCAATACGACGATGCGGCAAAAATGCTCCAACAGGCGCACGCCGAAGGAAAACTGGAAAACCGGTTTGAATGGGGCGGCGATCTTGGCGCGCCGGATGAAACCTATATTTCTTCGCAATACGACAAACCCGTGATGGTGCATCGTTACCCGGCAGAAGTGAAGGCCTTTTACATGGAACCTGACCCACAACGTGCTGACCTGGCTTTGTGCGTGGACGTGCTGGCGCCGGAAGGGTACGGCGAAGTCATCGGTGGTGGCGAACGTATGTCTTCACACGAATTGCTGCTGCAAAGAATTCATGAACACAAACTGCCGCCAGAAGCCTTCGACTGGTATCTGGATTTGCGAAAGTACGGCAGCGTTCCGCACGGCGGGTTCGGCATGGGAATCGAACGGTGTGTGACATGGCTCTGCGGCATTGAGCATGTGCGCGAAACCATTCCCTTCCCGCGAATGTTGTATCGGTTGAAACCATAAAGTTTTGCCACAAAGATTTAAGCGCTGCCTTCAGGCGAATGGATTGACCCACAGAGTGTGCCTGAAGGCAGGCGTAAACCGTATTCTTGCTCCCCTTGATCTTCCCCCAGAGGATCATTGCCCCATGGCTGTAAAAAAAGAAGACTCACTATTGCTGGGTTCGCAGCAAGTTTCAAACAACGAATCACCGGCGAATCCGGTAAGTCCCACAAAGAAAGCTGTGATCATTGATACCTGGCTCAGCCAGTTTGAGCAGCGTATCGCGCGGGATTTCCAGCGGCGCACGGGGCTGGATTACAAAACAACCATTGCCCAAATCATTGAAGCCGCTGAGCCGTTTCCCGGCATGCGCGTGCTGGATGCACCGACCGGAACGGGAATTCTGGCCCGGCAGTTTGTGGGCAAAATTGGCCAGGATGGAAAGATTATCGGCGTTGATGAAACGCACGAAAAAGTCGAAGAAGCACGACTAGCTGCGCAATCAGCGAAAGCAAGCTCGAAAACTGAATGGCGCATGATGCCGCTTTCTCATCTCAAGTTTGATAACAACAGTTTTGATCTGGTCACGTCCGGAATGGCGTTTCATCGTTTGGACGGTGCGCGCTATTTGAAAGAGATTCATAGAGTCCTGGTTCCGGGTGGGCGACTGTTGATTGCGGATGAACTGGCGCCGAAAATCACTCCTCACTCTTTGCTGCAATCGGTCAGGCGAAACTATTACCGTTATATTGCGCGGGATAACGCGGAAGCTGATGCGCATTTTCCTTCCAGCGAAGAAATGACGCGAATGATGCATGAAGCTGGTTTCAGTCAGATTGTGTTTCGCGCTTTGCGCCAGCGCAGCAAATATGATCGCGTCTTCACATTGGTCAAAGCTGTAAAGTGATTGAGGTAAAAGCATGAATCTGCAAAAAAAGGTAACGATTATCGGAGTGCTGATGGATTTGGGCGCTGATCGGCGAGGTGTTGATATGGGTCCTTCGGCAATTCGTGTCGCAGGCTTGAATGAGCGATTGGCAACGCTTGGTTACGAAGTCACGGACGCAGGCAATATCCTGGTTCGCAACCCTGAAATGCTGCCAATCAGCGACGGCAAAGCAAAGTATCTGCCTGAGATTGCTGCCGCTTGCCAAAAGCTTGCCGATCAAGTCGAAACTGCGCTGGAAACCGGTTCGACACCGATTGTGTTGGGCGGCGATCATTCCATTGCTATCGGCAGTGTCGGCGGACTTTCGGCTTTTCATCATAAACAGGACAAGCGCGTTGGCGTAATTTGGTTTGACGCTCACGGTGACATGAACACTCCAGACACTTCTCCATCGGGAAACATTCACGGAATGCCCTTCGCGGCTATTTTGGGCAAAGGCGCAAAAGAATTGACGAAAATCAGCGGCTTCGCGCCAAAAGTTTATCCCGAAGATTGTGTGCTGATCGGCGCGCGCAGCGTTGACCCCGACGAAGCCATCGCGCTGAAAGCGTCGGGCATTCGGGTTGTCACCATGCGCGAATTGGATGAACGCGGAATGAGCGCGGTAATGGATGAAGCAATGTGGCTGGCTTCGCGGAGGACTGCGGGTTTTCACGTTACGATGGATATGGATTTCGTGGATCCTGACTTCGCGCCCGGCGTTGGCACTCCGGTTCCGGGTGGCCCGACGTATCGCGAAAGCCACCTGGCAATGGAAAAGGTCGCCGATTCGGGCAAGATGCTTTCGTTCGAGTTGACTGAAGTCAATCCGGTGCTGGATGTCTCAAACAAAACGGCTGAACTTGGCGTGCAACTAATCCTGTCGGCATTCGGCAAAAAAATTATGTGATCCGGGTACGCATTGCTTCCAGCGTGCGAGACTTGGCGGTTCGTCTATTGCTTCCGAAGGCGCGATTTGCCGAGATGCGCGCTGGAAGCTGCGTGCACCCAGAGGAGACGGTTTGGAAAACAAGCTTAGGGTTGGAGTCATTTTCGGAGGGCGTTCGGGCGAACACGAAGTTTCGTTGCGCTCAGCGGAATCCATCATCAACGCGCTGGACCGCGAAAAATACGAAGTTGTGCCGATTGCCATCACCAAAGCGGGCAAGTGGCTGGCTTCCAGCGAAGCAACAAACTTACTGCCCAGCGCGGTGATGACAAGCGCCGACCAGCACGTGGCCATCTTTGGTGATCCGACTGAAAAAGGCTTGGCGCGCTTCGATGGCCAAAACGAAACTGGCAAGCGCGATACACTGGACGTGATCTTTCCTGTGCTGCATGGAACGTATGGCGAAGACGGCACAATTCAGGGTTTGTTGGAAATGGCCGATGTGCCGTATGTCGGTTGCGGCGTTCTGGGCTCAGCCGCCGGAATGGACAAAGTGGTCATGAAGCGGCTGTTTCGCGAAGCCGGGTTGCCCATCGTCGAATTCGTTCACTTTCTGCGTTCACAATGGGAAGCCGATCCTCTATTGGTTGAATTGCGCGTGGCTGAAGAAATCGGATTTCCCTGCTTCGTCAAACCCGCCAACCTGGGTTCTTCGGTCGGAATTTCTAAAGCGACGGATGCCAAAAGCTTGAATGCAGCAATTGCCCTTGCCGCAAAATATGACCGCAAAATTGTCGTTGAACGCGGCGTGGATGCGCGCGAAATTGAAGTTAGTGTTCTGGGTAACGATCAGCCACAAGCCAGCCTGCCCGGAGAAATCGTGCCGCAATCCGCCGATTTTTACGATTACCAGGCGAAATACATCAGCGCCGATGGTGCGCGATTGGAAATTCCCGCGAACCTGAGCGAAGCGCAAACAGCCGAAATTCAGCAATTGGCGGTTCGGGCATTCCAGGCGATTGACGGTTCAGGACTAGGCCGCGTAGATTTTTTCCTCGAAAAAGAAACCGGCAAGTTGCTGTTGAATGAAATTAACACCATGCCCGGTTTCACTTCGATCAGCATGTACCCAAAACTGTGGGAAGCCAGCGGACTTAATTATGGCCAGTTGATTGACCGGTTGATTGAACTCGCCTTTGAACGTCACCGCGAAAAATCACGCAATGTGACCAGCTTCGGCTGAGCTTTGGGGCGAGCAAGTTGGAAAAAGAAAAGGCGGCATTGAATGCCGCCTTTTCTTTTTGATTTCCGGTTCAAACCTAGTTGCTGGGTTTGATCGGGCGTGGTGGTGGCGCTTCGCGCGAAGGTGGCGAAGATGGTTTGTCCGGCGCACGTTCGCTTCTGGATGGAGCCGATTCACGCGACGGCGGCGGCGACGAAGGCCGTTCCGGCGCGCGTTCGCTTCTGGACGGAGCCGATTCTCGCGAAGGCGGCGGCGATGAAGGCCGTTCAACCGGACGCGATGGTGGCGGATCGTACCGTCGCGGAGCTTCACTGCGCGAAGGCGGTTCGCTTTGCCGAGGCGTTTCGATGCGTGACGGACGATCCGCATCGCGGTTCACTTCGCGGTTTGGTGTCGAACGCGGCGTATCAACAGAATCGCGTGACGGATTGCTGCGCTCGCTTTCCGGCAAACTGCGCGTAGGAGCCGGAATACGGTCAACAGTTCTGTATTCGCTTTCACGCGGTTGACGGTCAGGGCGAACGATCTGCCCATCCTGAATCCGGCTTGGCGATGCAGAATTACCGTCTGCGTTGCGAATCGGAGCGCTTCGATCCGGCGACACAGTCCCCCGACCATCACGAGATGGAAGCCCGCCGACTTCTGCTCTGCCCGGAACACCCGTGCGATCCAATCCCGGCACCGGGCGGCGTTCAATCACAGGAGCTTCCAGCCGACGAGCAATTTCAGTTCGTTCGACTTTCAGTTCGCGCGTCGGCGCAGCCTGCACAGGTTTGAACTCTTCGCCGCGCAACATAGTCGGCGTAGAGGGATCTGCTGGCTGACCACCTCCGCGAGGCGGAGCAGGCGGCAAAATAATTTCATTTGGCGCTTTGATGTCATTTTGCGTGACGATCACTCGCCCGTTATCGAACTTGCGGCCATCCATGACGCTGACTCCGCCTGGAGCATTGTAATTATCCAGCGAACGCGCATTGATGATGGTCGTGTTGTTGACGATTGTGGTGGAACCTCGGCCGCCGTAATACCTGTCGCGCGGGCCCAATGGACACCAGCCGTACCAACCATATCGCCCGTCGCGATACCCGTCACGATAGCCCTGGTTGTAACCGCTGCCCCAGCCAAAAAACGCGACTTGATGCGGTGCCCAGCCCCAGCCCACTGAAACGGTCGGCACCCAGCACCAACGGCTGCGATACCAGGCCCAGCGCCCGTAATGATAGGGAACCCATCCCCAAGGTTCGTACGAAACCCAGGTCCAGCCCCAGCCGGAATAGTGCCGCCAGTAACCGGCTCGGTAAGGTGCCCAGCCAACGGCTACGCTACGAGGCGACCAGACCCAACCGTAATCAGGGGATTCATACCATTCACCGTAAGCGTCCAGATCATAAACGCCAGGAACGGCCACAGGAATGTAACGCGCACTGCGGGAATTTTCGGCCCGCGAAGACAGATCATCATCGCGGCGGTCATTCCAACGATCCCAATCGTCTTTGTCATCCAGCCGTGCAATCTGGAAGTAATTGGCATCTCGCCCATCAACAACAATACGGCGGCCTTGTTTAACCGTCACTGCGCCAATATCACGGTTGTAAACTTCAGCCTGTCCGCGCCGGACGATCACTTCGGTGGTTCCGTCATCCTGCACATTGATGCGGTAGCTGCCTTCTTTCAAAAACGTGACGGCGACAATCGGCGTATCGACTTCAAAATAGACCGGATCGTTTTTTCCCAGATCGTTCGCGTCAACAACACTGAATTGACGCCGATCCAAGCTGTCTACGCGAAACGTCGCATTTCCGACTGGCAAGGCAAATTGAATTGTTCCGTTGTTGAATTGTGAAAACCGCAGATTGGAATTGCGGTCAATGCGGATCAGATTGCGTCCGCTAATTTGAATTTCAGCTCGACCGCCTGGGCCGCTATAAATCTGGTCACGTTCATTTAGTGGCAGATTCAAAGAAGCGTCATACCAGTTTTGGCCATCGCCGGTGCGCTGATAACTGACTTCACCTTCAATCAAGCTGATGCGGGCAACACGTACAGCCTGGTCTTGCGCGACAACCAGCGTGAACAGGGAGGTCAGGAAACCGATCAAAAGTGCCGCACGCATCAGGCGGCGGCTTGCAAGCAATTCTGAAGCAGTGGGAAAGAGCATCTTTTTCCTCCGCGCAAAATCGAGGTCTTTCGCCGAAACCTCGACAGTTTGTTTTCAATCTCTTCGGAAGATCGTTTGGGGTGAGCCGTTGTAACAGCAAGACTTATGCCTTGTTTTTGCCTTTTTGAGAAGCTGCTCTACCAATAATTTCAATCACTTCGGTGATAAGTTTATAACTGCGGGAAGGATTCTATACTAAATCGGTTAGCAGGACTGTATTTAGCTGACGGTTTCGTATAGCGCGAAACTTGAGAAAACGGTTGAACTTCAGGCTGAGCCGCGCTGATGGGAAAACTGGCCCAACCTGAAATTGAAAAATTCGCAGCAACCGGCAGATTCCCTGCCCTTATTTGATCGCCACGGTTACCGGATTGGCTTTTTGATCATCCACCATCATCTGTACAGCGACTTCGCCAACACCACTTAATCGCCTGGGCAAACGCAGATTGATTTGATCCAAGCCGCTGAAGTCCGGCTGCGCGCCAACATAAACGACTTCTGCAATCAGATCGTTAATTCTGGCCTCGACCAGGGATGGATCGGCGTGCCGCAATCCCGTGCCGAATACGATCAGAAAAACTTGATCGGTTGGCGGGCCAAGATCAATTTCCGCCGGGACAAACTTGTTTTGCGCTGGATCAAAGCGCACAGCCGGTTCATAAGTTTGTGAACCATCGGCCTTGATCCGCAAAACAGCCGCAGCCGGAACCCCCTGTCCGTTGGCATTGGCTGTGAACAATCCGGGCGCAATCGTCAGAAGCTGAGTACGCTCCATTGCCACATTTCCCAATGAATTGACGACCCTGACAGTCGCCAGTCCCGTCTCAACTCCCAAAGGAACCTGATAATTGACTTGGCCGGGAGAAACAAAAAACAGCGGCGCAAGCGATTCTCTCCCTGCCTCGTCTGTGATTCTCACCGTTGTTCCTGCCAGGGAAGTTGGCAACGGCAAGGTTTTGGCGATTTCCGTTGCCGTCGCCAGGTCATTGCCAAATGCCGTCACAATTGATTCATTGGCCAAGCCAGCACGTTGGTAATCTGCCGCGGAAACACTTGCCACAGAATTGCCGCAAACGGGCGGCGGGACTTCTTTGACCAGCCGCGATCCCCACGGACACCATTGATTGCCGGGAAGAAAGTGTCCGCCCGCTTCGTCCAGAAAGCTTTCCGTATACGCAATACTTGCGTCGCAGACTTCAATCGCAGAAGCGAAAAATTCTATAGTTTGCGGATCCAGGTGATAACTCCACGGCGGGTTGTAACAAGCCGCTTCTTTGATGATCTTTCCGGCGACATGCGGCATAGATTGATCTTTGCCGTTGATGATGTCGCGCGCTTTTTGGATTTTGACCGGATCGGTCAGTTTAATGGTGAACGTTTCTTTTCGCGGCTGGATGTCAATTAGGAAGTAAGCTTCTTCAGCAATGACATTCTGCCGCAAAGTTGAATTCAGTTTTGATGAGAGCACCTCTTTGCCTGACGATGGCGCAATTACGCCCCACAACAGCGCCAGACACATCACAAACAGAGCAATGGATCGAATCTGTATTTTGAGTCTATTCATCATGTACTTCTCCTGATTCGTCATCGAAGCAAAAGCGATGGTCAGACTCTCACTGACTACTGGGGAATGCTTATCCTTGCCTCGAATGCTTTAGCTTCACCGCTTTATTTTCGTGACCTGTAAACCCCATCAGTGCGGCTTCCGATGTTGGCAGGCGATTCCAGGCTGCTCTGCTGTGTATTTCCAAAGAGCAGTTTGAAGCCTTTCCTTCGATCTTTTGCCATCAACATCCAACACGATTGATCTTTGCCGCAAAAGTTTGATGGCCGCAACACGATGTGATTGGCGCTTATGTTCAATGTGTAAGCTTCCCGACAAAAGCCGTTAAATCCGCCGCAAATCGTTCTGGTTCTTCCCAGTGAGGCGCATGCCCTGTGCCGGAATAAACCAAAAGCGTTGTTCCTTTGATCGCCGTTGTCAGAACGTCTTGATCCTTCCGGGAACAAAACAAATCCTGATCGCCCCAAACAATCTGCGTCGGCAATTTGATGTGACTGAATTCCGATGAAAAATCCGTTTCCATCAATCCCGCTATCACAGAACGCCAGACACGCGCGGGAACTTTTGCACTCTCTTGCACGGCAGCATCCAGAAACCTCGCAGGGATGGGTTTATGCAAGGTGCTCTGTTGAAACTCCCGCACAAACTTGAAATCAACCGGGTCAGCCATTTTGCTGATTGTCGTATCCCACAGCTCTTTTACTCCCGCGTGGCCGTGAACCGTTTTGAACGCCCCAACCAGCAATAATCCCGATGCGCGTTCGGGATGATCCAGCACGAACCGCAGCGCAATCTGACTGCCCATCGAATGCCCGACAATTGCCGCACGCTTCAGTTTCAGCGCGTCCATAAACGCCACCACGTCGGCTGAAAAATCGCTTGGGCGATAACCGGACGCTGGACGTTCGGAATCCCCATGTCCACGTTGCGACAATGCGAACGCATGAATGTTTTTTGGCAAATGCGGCAGCACCAGTTCAAACGACCGCCATGAATCCGTGTATCCGTGCAGTAGGATTACCGGAATGCCTGTCGCATCACCCTGCTCGACATATTGCAGCTTCACCCCTGTGCGAAGCGTGACGGATTTGACCGAAGGCTCCTTTCGGTCCTTGAAGGCTTTGGCTAATCGAATGCTGCCGGTTTCAGGCAACATAGGTTTCTGTTGTGCCGATACGCCAGAAACCAGCAGTAGCAAAACATAGGTAACGACAAATCTGATTTTCATAGGTTTCCTCACATACCCGTAAATTGCAGAATGCGTCCTTACTGCGTGCGGGCTTCTGCATAATCCTGTCTAACCAGATAGAAGCCGTGATTGCTTGATCAGCAAGCACAGCTCCTGTTATTTGTGGCTCTCAAACGACCGGTTATGGTTTTGGCCTTGGCACTGGCCTGACCACAATCCGCTCTTTTTTCTTCAAGCCATCTTTGATGTCCTCAAAATCGGGCCGAGGTTTCGGAGTTGGAGCAGGTGCCGCTTGATTGGGCAACGGATTGAAGCTTGCCTGCTTGCGAATCCCAATGGAAGATCGCGTTCCGTTATGAACAACCCGGACGATCAGGCTAACATCCGCCGAAACACGTGACGGGCCGCCAAACATCTTTTCGCGAGCTTCGTTCGATATGCCCAGCAAGCCAACTGAAACCGAACTGCTGTTTGGATTTGGCGTTTGCACCACTTTTCCTGTTTGCCCGTTCCCGCTCAATGAAACATTCAGTTCATACCCTTCGATTCTGGCGCCGGGTTTTAGACCCGTCAGTGACCAGCTCACCTTCAGAAAACTCGGTGGGCTTTTCGCCCCGACAACCGAAATCTCTGTCAAACTGAATTTGGTATCGAATCCCTGAGCTGATAACCCGGCGGGAAAGCTATCGGCGACCATGATTACCGCCAGCAAAACTATCGCTTTTGAAACAAATTTCTTGTGAATCATTCTTGAATCCTCCTTCTGCCTTGTTGAATACAGCCGCCAGTTACTGCTTCTTCGCAATGTAATAGTTGTTGATGATGTCGTGCGGAAGCCGTTTCACTTCGACATTTGCAAATCCGGCATCTGCCAACATTTGCTGCGCCAGTTCTTCCCCCCAAGCCGCGCCCAGACCAGCGCCCCCCTGTGCCAGCGAAACCGTCATGCAGTGCAGGCAGGAAACTGTGTACGTAAACGTTCCCAGCGGATTTTCCAGGTTTTTGTGAACGTGGCTTGAACCGCCAATGTCCTGCATCAGAAACACACCGTCTTCGTTCAACGCACCGAGAATTGCTTTCAACACCTTTGCCGGATTCGCCTGATCGTGAATCGCGTCAAACGCTGTAATCAGGTCAAACCGAAGCTTGCCGCCGATTTCCGCAACATCTTTCATTTCAAAACTGATATTGGTCAGGCACTTTTGCTCCACTTCCAGATTTGCGGCGGCGATGGCTTCTTCTGAAAAGTCGTAACCCGTGAAGCTGCTGTTAGGGAATTTCGCTGCCATTTGAATCAATGCTTTGCCGCGCCCACAACCGACATCCAGGACTTCAATTCCGTTGCGGAGTTTTTCCGTCAACCCCGACACTAGCGGCAAAATGTGATCAAATAATCCGGAAATGACTGTTTGCGCGCTTTCTTCAGCCATCACTTCGTGGAAGCGCGGATAGGCTGAATACGGCACGCCGCCGCCGTTGCGGAAACATTCTATGATTTGATCTTCGACGCCAGCCAGAACCGGAATGAATTGCGACGTGACCGCCAGGTTATTCGGCGAAGCCGCGCGCGTCAGAAAGGTTGCGTGTTCGGCTGGAAGCCGATATGTCGCGGTCGCATTGTCGTATTCGACGATTCGCCCGGTCGCCATTGCTCCCAACCATTCGCGCACGTACCGTTCCTTCAAATTGGCGGCTGCGGCAATTTCCAAGCTTGTGGCAGGCGGCAACGTGCTCATTGCATCAAACAATCCTGTGCGATGTCCGATGCTGGTCATCAACGCCAGAGCCGCGTTGTTCAGCACGCCAACCATTTGTGCGGCAAATTGTTCCGCTCTTGCTTCATTTAAAGTTGCCTTCGCAGGCAAAGTTCCTGTTTGTGACATTGTTTTCTCCTTCTCAAAAAAAGCAGCACCGCACTTTTGATTTGCAGTGCTGCACGGTTGCAATTGTTTAGAAACAAGCCGTTGTCAGTACTGGTTGATCCGGCACTTACATTCCAAACCATCGAATCTGCCCAAGTGAACCACTTGCGTCTTGCCAGGTTTCAAATCCGAGCGCAGTCTTTTTACTGTTTCTGCGCCTGTGGTTTGATCAAAACTGATCTTCGTTCCCTTGGCGATTATCTGGTCGGACTGGTTGGTAATTGTGATCAGTTTGTTGCCCGCGCCCGTGTTGTTGACAGTGCAAACCAGATCGGCTTCTTTCGGGCTACTGGCATTTGCGGTGAACGCACTGAAATTCAACAAGCCAGTTACAATCAACATCGCCAGAAATGATTTCGTGGCGACTCGCCAAGCTTTCACTTTGTTATTTGTCGTCATAAACTCCCTCCAAAAAATTATTTGTTTTCGTTTTGCGCCAGCGTTTGACGCGGGCCGAAACTTATTCACAAAGCGCAAGGAAGTCTTGAAAACGGACTCAAACGATTCTCAAATCGTTCTCAAAGGGGATTTTCAAAACGACTTCAAACGATTTTCAAACTGCTTATGTCTTTGTCTGGCAAACACTTTTACGATTTTGACCGGTTTCGTATGGATGCGAACGAGCGCGTGCTGTTGGCCGACGGCGAGATCGTGACGCTGACGCAAAAAGCATTTGACGTGTTGATGGTTTTGGTGGAACGGCGCGGCCAGATTGTCAGCAAGGACGAACTAATGGAGTTAGTTTGGCCAGACACGTTTGTCGAAGAGGGGAATCTTGCCCAGAACATTTACACCCTTAGAAAAGTTCTGGGACAGACCAGCGACGGGCAGGATTTCATTAAAACGATTCCCAAACGAGGGTACAGGTTTGCTTTGGACGTCAGCGAACACCGTGATGTTCAGCCAGAGCTGACCTCTGAAAAGCCAACCGTTTTGAACTCGCCCTCAAAACCGCTGACAACAAATTCCGTAGTGGTTCAGTTTCCCACGGAACATCGCGGAATAGTTCATCAACCCACGCAGGAAAATTGGACCCAATCGCTAAGCCGTCACAAAATGTTGGTCGTGACGCTGGCTGTGCTTTTTGTCGGGTCGGTCGGCAGTTTGATTTGGCTGGGAAACTCTTTTGGATGGAATCTGTTTTCGTCGAATTCCAGCACCAAACTGAATATCAGCAATTTGACGACGACTGGAAACGTCGCGTGTTCGGCGGTTTCTCCGGATGGAAAGTTTGTCGCTTATGCGCTGACCGAAACCGCTCAGCGAAGCAGTTTGTGGTTAATGCAATTGGCGACGATGAATGTTCAACAGGTGATCGCTCCGGCCGAAATCCAATACCACGCGCTGACGTTTTCGCGCGATGGACAGTTCATTCATTACGTCGCCCGTGAAAATAATTCAACTCGCACGCTGTTTCGAGTTTCGGTGCTTGGCGGCGCTTCAAAAAAATTGAGTGAAAATGTCCTGACCGCCATTTCGTTTTCTCCTGACGGCGAACGGCTCGCTTTCCGGCGATCATTTGACGAACGGCGCGAGGCTGTTCTTTTTGTCGCTAATGCTGACGGCAGCAATGAAAAACAGCTTGCTGCCGTCAAATATCCGAATTCGTTTGGCGATCCTGCCTGGTCGCCCGACGGAAACGTGATTGCCTGTGCCGCAGGCTATTCGGAAGGAGGCGCGAATATGGAAGTTGTCGCCGTTCGCGCAGATGACGGAGCGATCAAGCCGGCTTCGGCTCAAAGATTCCGCTGGATTGGCCAGCTTGCGTGGCTGCCGGATTCCAGCGGTTTGATGATGGTCGCCAGCCGCGATCCGGCAGAGCTTCGGCAGGTTTGGCGGCTGGATTATGCAACCGGCGAAACGCGCCGTGTGACCAATGACAACAACCATTACAACCGCTTGAGCCTTTCCGCTGACGGCAAGACGTTGGTGGTTTCGCAGCTCAAGCAGGTTACCAACATGTGGATGATCCCGCGTGAAGACGCGCAGCGTGCGAAGCAAATCACCTTCGGCGCGGGAGGCTACAGAGGCAGGCTTTCGTGGACGCCAGATGACAGAATTGTGTATGACTCCGAAGCGGCTAACGCCGCAACGATTTCCGTGATGAATGCCGATGGCAGCCATCAGAAACAATTGCTTGGCGAACAACCCAATAAATCTTACGCTGGGCGCTCGTATGTTTCGCCAGATGGACGCTATGTTTTGTTCGCCTCCGATGTCACTGGAACACGCCACATCTGGCGCATGAACATAGATGGCAGCAATCCAGTTCAACTGACCAATGGTGATGGCGAAGACACGCCGCATTGTTCCCAGGATTGCCGATGGGTGGTTTACACAAAACTCGAACGCAAGGGAGCAGATCGTCCCACAATTTGGCGTGTTTCCATTGATGGAGGAACGCCATCGCAATTGACCGAAGATTTTACGATGTATCCGGCGATTTCGCCGGATGGAAAGATGATGGCTTGCGTGCGCTCAGCGCCGAACGAACCCGGACGGCTTGCCATTTACTCAGTTGAAGGCGGTGTGCCAATCAAAATTTTCCCGCGCCCGATAGATGGCACGCCGCTGATTCGCTGGACGCCCGATGGGCGATTTTTGACCTATGACGAAAATCCAATCGGTCCCGCCAAATTGTGGCTTCAATCCGTGGAGGGCGGCGAACCGAAATTGCTGACCGAATTCGTTTCGGATCGCATTTTCGGATTCGACTGGTCGCCTGATGGAAACCGATTGGCTGTCGTACGCGGCCTGTGGTCGGCCAACCTTGTCTTGATCAAAGGCTTTCAGTAACACTTTCTTTTAGGGACCAACCATCATCACGCCTTGCCCGTCGCTGAAAATTCCTGCGATGCAGCCGGTCATCAGCGTCGCCAGCGTCGCTGCCAGCAAGGCGCGAAACCCTAAAGCCGCCAGATCGTCTCGACGCGATGGAGCCAGTGCCGCAGTTCCTCCCACAAAAATCGCAATCGAAGCCACGTGCGTGAATCCGCACAAAGCGTAGGTCAAAATCACGACCGTGCGCGGATCGGCCAATTGGCCGCTGGCAACCATTTGCGACAAATCTTGATAGGAAACGACTTCAGTCAACAGCACGCGTTCGCCCAGCAAGCGGCCTGCTTCGGCAATGTCCGGGCGCGAAATTCCCAGCAAAGCCGCCAACGGATAAAACACCCAGCCAAGAATTTTGACGATGGAAAGCGGTTCTGAAAGCCCCAGCCAATGGCTCGGCCATCCAATGAATTTGTCCAGCAGCGCGACCATTCCCAAGCCCGCGACTAACAGCGCAGCAATTCCGGCGGCCAATTTCATGCCGTCCATCGAACCTTCAATAATGGCGCTCATCAGATTGCGGGCGTGCGGAACCTCTTCTTCTTTGGGAATGCTGGTGGCGGTTTCAGGCGTTTCTGTTTCCGGCAATAGTAACTTGGCCATGACGATTGCCGCCGGAATGGCAATGATCGAAGCCGACATCAAATGTCCGGCAATCTGCGGAAATTTGTCGCCCAGCATGATCACGTACAGCCCCAACGTGGTCGAAGCTGCCGTTCCCATTCCTGTGGCCAGCACTGTCAGCAATTCCGAGCGCGTCATTTTTTCCAGGTAAGGTCTGACCACAAGTGCCGATTCAACGCCGACAAAGATATTGGCTGCGCTGGAAAGCGATTCCGCGCCGCTAACGCCCATTGTGCGATGAAACAGTTTGGCGAACAGCCGCACGATGAATTGCAAAACGCCGAAATGGTAAAGAGCCGCCGCAAAGGCTGAAAAGAAGATGGCAATCGGCAATGCCTGAAACGCCAGAATAAAACCAAGCGGTCTTCCCTCCTGCGTTTTGCCTGTGGAAAGCGGACCCAGCAAGAAATCCGACCCGGCTTTTGACGCGTCCAGCAAGGCCATGACACCGTCGTTCAACCATAAAAATGCCTGCCTTGATCCCGGCAATCGAAACACCAGCGCACCGATCAAAAGCTGCAAGCCCATTCCCCAGGCAATGGTTCGCCAGTTCACGTTGCGACGGTTGGCAGAAAACAACCAGGCGATGGCGGCGAAAACAAAAAAACCCGCCAGCGAGATCAGATGATTCATCAGGTGTCCTCACTGAATTGTTATTGAGTTGTTTCGGATGATTTCTTGCCTGTTGCAGTCCGTTATGGGAAGCTACGACTTCCCAGACTGCTGCAAACAAAACCACAATCGAGAGGCAAAAAGCGCTGTGATTCTAAAAGTCTTCGCCGATAAAAGCCAACTTGGCCAAGCCGCCGCCGCACAAGCCGTATTCTCCATCAATCAAGCCATTGCCGAACGTGGGCAAGCGCGCATCATTGCCGCGACGGGGATGTCGCAATTTGAATTTTTGCAGGCATTGATTGCGACGTCCGGCATTGATTGGTCAAAAGTTGAAATGTTTCATCTGGATGAATACGTCAATCTTTCAATCACGCACCCGGCCAGTTTTCGCAAATACTTGCTGGAACGATTTATAGAACCTGCTGGCCTGACAAACTTTCACTTGCTGAATGGTGAAAGAGACCCCAAAGAAGTTTGCCAGGTGATCGGCGGAATGATTTCCGAAGCGCCAATTGACGTTGCGTTTGTCGGCATTGGTGAAAATGGCCACCTGGCGTTCAACGATCCGCCTGCCGATTTTGACACTGAAGCTCCTTATATTGTCGTCAACCTGGATGAAGCCTGCCGACGGCAACAAGTTGGCGAAGGCTGGTTTGCCGATCTGGACGAGGTTCCCAAACAGGCAATTTCGATGTCCGTTCGTCAAATTCTAAAAGCCGAAGAAATCATCTGCATCGCTCCCGATGCCCGCAAAGCCGAAGCGATTCGCAACTGTTTCGAGCGCGAAGTTTCGCCGATGTATCCGGCTTCAGCGTTGCGCACACATTTGAACACCACGATTTACATGGACAAGGAATCATCTGCTCTTTTATCCAATGTTATAAAAACTGACAGGTAATCGAAATGGGAACATGGGGAGTCGCTTTATTTTCAGACGATCTTGCAGCCGACGTTCGCAGCGATTTTCGTGAGTTGGTCGCTGAAAGTAATTCCGCTTCTAAAGCTACAAAGGCTTTGTCTGCGGAATATAAGGAGTCGCTTGCTGATCCGAATGAATCATCTGTCTTTTGGCTTGCTCTGGCCGCGACGCAATGGGAGTTGGGCGTTTTAGAGTTGAAGGTTAAATCCAAAGCGTTGCGCATAATTAACGATGGCACAGAGCTTGGACGGTGGGCAGAAGATAAAAAGCTGATGCAACAGCGGGCCGCAGTGTTGATAGAACTCAAAGAGAAACTTTCATCTCCTCAGCCTGCTCCGAAAAAACTCCGCCGAGTAAGAAAGGCAGCAAGTAAACACGAAATAGGTGAGATATTATCCTATCAGCTAAAGTCCGGGCGCTTGGCCTTGTTCCGTGTGATTGGTCACCACACAGATAAAGGTGGACGATTCGATATTTGTGAATTGCTCGACTGGGTTGGAAACGACCTACCCAGCGTTGAACAAATGTCAAAGATAGGGATCAGGAGGGAAGCCAATAAGCGAGCCATTTCTCAGTTTGTGCTTGGTGAACCGCAAGGAAAAGGGAAAGACAGGCTCGTAGATTTAAACTTGAAGACGGCACCGACCCAGACTCCGGAAAGGTACACAGCCTTTCCCTGGCGATTTCTTGACCAGTTGTTGGATAACATTTTTGAGATGGATTGAGTGAAAAACTATGAAAAGATTTGCCTGTTGTTTCCTGTTTTTATGCATCAGCATTTTTGCTGAAGATCTCCTTCAATTGTCTCAAGCTGAACAGAGCCAAACGACCATCAAAGTCGGCATCATCGGCACGGACACTTCGCACGTTCCGGCGTTCACGAAACTGCTGAATGATCCCAAAGAGCCCGGCTATATTCCCGGCGCTCGTGTCGTTGCAGCGTTCAAAGGCGGCAGCGCGGATGTCGAATCCAGCCACACGCGCGTTGAACGCTTCGCCACGGAAATTCGCGATAAATACGGTGTTGAGATTGTCGCTTCCATCGAAGAATTGCTGACCAAAGTGGATGCCGTATTACTGGAAAGCGTGGATGGCCGTCCGCATCTGGCGCAGGCTCGCCCGGTGCTGAAAGCCAAAAAACGAGTCTTTATTGATAAACCGTTCGCGGCCAGTTATGCCGATGCGAAGGAAATTGTCCGGTTGTCGCGCGAAAGCAATACTCCGTTTTTCAGTTCCTCCAGCCTGCGGTACGCGGCAGACATTGTTGCGCTGAAAAGCAAACCGGAGCTTGGCGGCATTGTCGGCGCAATGTCATTCGGCCCTTCGCCAACCGAAGCCCATCATCCGGATTTGTTCTGGTACGGCATTCACGGCGTCGAAACTTTGTTTACGTTGATGGGCGCGGGCTGTGAATCCGTCGCGCGAACCAATACCGCTGGAACCGATGTGGTCACCGGCAAATGGAAAGATGGCCGTATTGGCACGTTTCGCGGCATCCGCGATGGCAAACAGGATTACGGCGCTTTCGCGTTTGGAATGAAGGCCAACGCCGGAACTACGCCGCCGATGAAGGTGGATTACCGTGACTTGCTGGTCGAAATCATGAAGTTTTTCCAGACTGGCGTGGCTCCGATTCAGCCCGAAGAAACGCTGGAGATCATGGCCTTTATGGAAGCTGCCGATTTGAGCAAAGCTCGCGGCGGCGCAACCGTAATGCTGTCGGAAGTTCGTGGCAAGTAGCACGCATGGACTTTTGCCGCAGATAAACGCAGATGCTCGCAGATCAGCGTTTATCTGCGTTGATCCGCGGCTGAAATTCTTGAATGCAGGAAATTTCTGTTATCGCCGCTTCCACGCAAACCATTTTTTGATAATCCGGCTGACCGTTGGTGATAACCGAGTGCGGTTATAAACATCGCCGATGCGACGCAGCACTTCGGCCTGCGTGGGGTAAGGATGAATGGTTGAGGAAAGCGCGCTGAGTCTCAGCCCGTGTGTGATGGCCAGCGTTAATTCGCTGATCATTTCTCCTGCATGCCGAGCGACAATCGTTCCGCCCAGAATCTTTCCTGACTTTCGGTCGTAATGAACGCGCGCAAAACCTTCGGTTTCCCCGTCCAAAATCGCCCGGTCGTTGTCGTCAAACTGTTCTGTGATTGTCGCGACATCGAACCCAGCCGTGCAAGCGTCAGCCTCATAAAATCCCACGTGAGCAACTTCAGGATCAGTGTACGTCACCCAGGGTATCACCAATTGGCTGGCTCTCGCCCTGCCAAAAAACAGCGCATTGCGTAGTACAGTTCTGGCCGTCGCATCTGCGGCGTGCGTGAATTTGAACCGCGAACAGACATCGCCAGCAGCGTAAATTTTCGGATTCGTCGTTCGCAAAAAATCGTCAACCGTCACGCCTTCTTTCGAGTATTCCACACCCGCCGCTTCCAGGTTCAATCTTTCCACATTCGGCACCCGGCCAGCGGCTGACAAAATCAAATCGCAAATGGCTTCGCGCTGAGTCCCGGCTTGCTCGTACACGACAACTTTCTCTTCACTGCGAACTTCGACGCGAACGATCTTCACCCGGTTTTCGATTCTCATTCCTTCGCTGACCAACTGGCGATGAATCAACTCGACTGCATCGCGGTCTTCGCGCGGCAGAACGTGCTCAACATCATTCAGCAAGGTCACAGAACAACCAAACCGCTGAAAGGCCTGCGCCAGTTCGCAGCCAATCGGGCCACCGCCGATGACAACCATCCGGTGCGGCAGTTCCGTAATCGTGAAGATATTTTCGTTCGTGTAATAGCCGGTTTCTTTCAATCCCGGAATTGGCAATTCGGCGGGCCGTCCGCCTGTCGCAATCACGGCGCGATCAAATTCCAGCCGTTGCCCATCAACTTCGATTTCCGACGGGCTGACAAAGCGCGCATCTCCAAGGAAAACTTCGACGTTGTATTTTTCCTTCATACGCACGGCTGCGTCATTGAAGCTGATTTGCGAACGAAGCTTGCGCATCCGCTCCATTGCGGCAGCAAAATCAATTTGCGGTTCGCCGGAAAGTTCTACGCCAAATTCGCGCGCCAGCCGCAGATCGTAAACCGCACGCGCCGCGCGAAGGACGGCTTTCGACGGAACGCAGCCCGTCACCAGACAATCTCCGCCCATCAACGCGCGTTCGATGATGGCGGCTTTTGCGCCAAGTCCTCCCGCGCCGCCTGCGCTGACCAGTCCGGCTGCGCCCGCACCAATCGCCACCAGATTGTATTTTCCGTTCAGAGTTGGATTGATGTGATTCGGCGGATGACAGTTTTCGATCATCAACCGGTCGTGAGGATCGCCGCCCAAAGTGACATGGCCGATCGCGTCATCCTCAATCAGAGTTTTCATCGTGTTGAATCCTCGTAAATTCTGTCAAAGGGTTTTATGTTCCGCTAAGACTTTGACGCTTTCCTGCTCGGCCTGCGCCAGGGCTTTTCTGGCAATTAGCGTCACCAGGATGACAACAGCAATAGTCGCCAGCAGACCGACAATGCGCAGCACAAGTTCCCAAATTCCCACACCGCCTGAGCTTGCGCTCAAAGCATCACGCGCCGTCGCGCCGATGTACACATACAGAAACGTGCCCGGCAACATGCCGATCAAATTCGCCAGCACGTAAGAACCGGTCCGCACCGTCGTCAATCCAAGCAGGTAATTCAGCAGCGTAAACGGGAACACCGGGCTGAGCCGGACCAGCAGGACCATTTTGAACCCTTCGCGGCCAATGGCGCGATCAAGCGCGGAAAACTTTGGATTGCCCGCTGCCCACAATGCGACACGTTCACGCAGAAAAGTTCGTGTCAGCCAGAAGGCACCCAGCGCGCCCAGATTCGCGCCAATCACGACAACCGCCAGCGCTTTCCAAAAGCTGAAAATGCCTGCGGCTCCGATTGTCAGCACGCTGCCAGGGATCAACAGCAAAGTCGTCGCGACATACAGCAACACATAGCAAACCGGAGCAAACACGCCGAACTCTTTGATCGAATTTTGCAGTTCGGTCAGCCAAATGCCGACAGGCAAAAAGCGCAGCAGGATTCCGAGTGCGACAACCAACAATACTACCAGCAGCCACAGCTTCTTATTTTTCATGGCTTCACCTTTCAGCCAGATTTACCAATGTCGCGCCAAGAATACGTTTCTGCCTTCGTTCCTGAACAAATGCCACTGCTTTCAAATTTCCGCGTTTCCAATCTTTGCCGAGCATGACTGTCGTTTCTGTCTCGAACGGTTTGGTCGAACTGTGGACGCTTCCCAGCGAACGCAACTCACGAACAACTGCCGTGTGGTTTAACTTCCGCCCGGTATTTTCTCCACGCACAACCTGGGAGGAAAGATTGGTTTCGGTGATGGCCACCAAGACCTCTGCAATGTCGCCAGTACTCAGCTTCGGTAATTTTGCTACGCTGACTTTCAATTTGACGGTCGAAGGAGTTTCCGCTTGCGCAGAATCAATCGCCACTTCGGCTTTGGGAATTTTTGCCAGACGTGCAATTGCCGTCCGGGCTTTTTCGGAATTGCTGCCAATAAATTCCGCCTGCCCATCCACGACCATTTGCGGCGTGTAAACGCCGTCGTTGTTGAACACGCTGGCATAGGCACCTTGCCGCGCGCTGAATGCTTCCGACGAAAACGGATCGGACCAGCCTATGTAATTCCAGTAATCAACATGCTCGCTCAGCGCGATGATTTCCACACCGGCAATCGGTTGTGTATTTTCCAATTCCGCCAGAACCTTATCGGCGGGCGGGCAGCTTGAACAACCTTCCGAAGTGAACAGCTCAACAATGACTGGCAAGCGTTTGCCTTCAACAGAAGGCACCTCAACTTCCAAAATCTCCGCTTCCGCGTTTGCGACGGAAGACGCTGATGACCAGTGAATTGAACTCCGAAACAATTTCGCTCCAGCCAGCAAGGCAATCAGCAGAAACAACCCCGCAGCAATCGCAATTTTCATGTACGGACTCCCTGTTGATGTAGGTTGAAACATGTCGGGCAGGTTACGCTGTCATTCGTTTGACGTCTGTATGACAACACTCATATGTTGCCTCCACCCGCTTGGATAACGCAGCCGGAGCTATAAATATTCCCGATCTTCATAACACCAGCCCCATTCTTCACCGGGTACCAAAGATTTGATCAGCGGATGAGCCATCCGCTGATGGTGTGCAGTGGCGTGTTTATTTTTTGATGAATCGCAACAGCCGACGTGACCGCAGGTCAGGCACAATCGCAAATGCACCCAGGTGTCGCCTGAAATCAGGCATTCTTCACAGCCCCGCGCGCCGGGCACTACCGGGCGGATTTGGTCAAGGTGGGAACAAACGCTTTCTGAAACGGTTGGGGTGAACCTAACAGTCGTTTCGGTATCCACCGTAAAGCTGACGTTCTGTGGTTGCGGCAGGGAATTCCCTTCGTCGGACTTTTCTTTTCTCACCGGCATGGAGCATTGCGCCATCTTGTCCAAATGAACCTGGCAAACGACGGGCGGTGTTTCGCCTTCTGCCGGTTGATGCAGCAAAGCGGCATATCCGCCGCTGCGAATCACTTTTTCGTTGGCTTCGATTTGTTCTGTCGGGATTTCGTAATGCTCCATGACTTCCGTGAAAATGCGGGTGATGCTTTCCATCTCTTCGGCAATCGCACTATCCACACCGGCTTCAATCAGCGGACGCGCATCGCTGATGTAGCGCGTTCGAACGACGATCCGCATTTCCGGATTTAGCGTTTTAGCGACAGCCACAACACGATGCGTCATCGCCGGGTCGTCATCGGCAATCACCATCATCCGTGCTCGCTCAACTCCGGCGTGTTCCAGAATGTTCCGTTTGCTATAATCGCCGCGCAACACGTTCAAGCCCGCCGCTTCGGCTTCGTTCGCGCCCCCTGGACTAAGCGTCGTGATAATGTAAGGAATGCCCGACCCGCTCAAGACGTGAACCAATCTGCGCGCCGCTTGCCCGTACCCTGCCACAATCACGTGATCATCTAAGTCCAGGAGTGGTTCTGGCAGCACGGTAGCTTCCATTCCGGCGATGATTCTGGCTGTGGTTTTCTTTTGAATCTTTCCCGCCAGCCGCGAACCGATCTGCATCAGAAACGGCGTCACAACCATCAGCACCACCGTTCCCGCGATAAACGCCTGCGAACCGGCAGCGTCCATCCCCGCAGGCGTCAACCCCACTTCACGCCCGGCACGTTCCAGCACAAAGGAAAATTCGCCAATTTGCGCCAGCATCAGCGCTGAAGCCGCCGTCACCGGCAATTTGTAGCCAAGCGCTCGCACGCTCAAACCTGTTGTTATGATCTTGATCAACAACGTCGCCGCAATGACTGCCAACGCCAATGGCAGATTCATTACCAGAAAGCGCAAATCCAACAGAATGCCGACCGAAACGAAAAAGATCGCGCTGAACAAAATCTGCAACGGCATGATTTCGCCCAAGGCGTGATGGCTGAACCGGCTTTCGCTGACCAGCAACCCGGCAAGAAATGCGCCCAGCGATAGGCTGACTCCGGCCAAACTGGTCAAGTAAGCCGTGCCGAAACAAATGGCGATGACCGTCAACAGAAACAATTCCGGTGAACAGGTTTCGGCGACTTTTTCCAAAATCTTCGGCATCAGTTTGCGCGCAAAAAACAGCACCAGAAAAATGATGGCCAGCGCTTTGCCTAATGCCCAGACGATTCCAAGCGCCGAACCTCCTGTACCGCTGAGCATCGGAACCAGCAAGACCATGACGATGATCGCCAGGTCTTGGAAAATCAGCAGCCCCAGTCCAACCTGTCCCTGTTCGCTATTTGTTTCGCCCCGGTCGCCCAGCACTTTCAGGACGATGGCCGTGGAACTGAGTGCCACCAGAAAGCCTGTGAACAGCCCTGCGCGCCAATTGACCCCAAACAGTGTCAACAGCCCCATTGTCGCCAGCGAAGCCAGCACCACCTGAAGCCCGCCGCCGACAAAGATCAGACGCTTGATGCTGGCCAGTTTTTCCAGGCTGAATTCAATACCGATGGTGAACAGCAGCAAAATGACGCCGATTTCGGCGGCGTTATCTACCAGTTCACGATTACTGACCAACCCCAACGCGTGGGGCCCGATCAACACACCAGCCAATAGAAAGCCGACAATCGGCACCAGCCGCAACCGAAAACTGATGTACGCGATGACTGCACCCGCAACCATCAGGGCAACGGCATCTGTCAGGTAAGCCGGAACCGTTCCGGCTGCAAAGATTGTCGGCAAGCTCATCGTCAAAAATTTTTCCTTTGTTGAATGCGTTTGTCGTGACCGCATTCGATCATGCCTTAGCTTTCCCACGCTCGGCAACGAAGAACTCTGCCACTTCTATTGAAACACCGGCACCAACTTACGCCACAGTCCGCGCATAATCTGTACGGCAACAGACTCACCCTTTCTTGGTTTCTGATCACTGCGGACTTAAACTGCCAACGCCTCTTTGGTTCGTCAAAACCTTTCTATTAACCATTCAGAGGGTATTTCGATGTTCTATTTTTTGTGCATCCTGATGCTGTTGATGCAACAGCCTGCAAACGATGCTGCCAACTTTCAATCTGATAAAAATCCTGCTGATCTGATCGTGCTTTCCCATAGCTGGAAAATGATTCGGGAAGAAAGCCGTCCGTCAACCGCTTGGGATGAATTTGGAAATGCCCAACACCCCGCTGCGCTATCGCCGGATTCTTATCGTTACAAATACGACGTAAAAGTCCGGAACATCGGCGCAAAAGCGATCAAGGCAGTTCAATGGCGGTATGTCTTCACTACCCGAACCGGCCAATCGTCGTTTGAAGTCTTTAGTAAAGAGAGAGTCTTACCCGGACAAAGTAAAAAACTCGGGCTTGGTCAGGTGAATCCACCTGGGCCGCCGCGTTCCGTCAATCAAGTTGGAAAGCCTGTTCCCATAAAGGACCTCATGGAACACGTTGTGATTTTATGCATCGAATATACCGACGGGTCGGTTTGGAAAAGATTATAAAGTTTAGCTGATCCGTCCGGCTCCTAAGACAATCGCGCTGTAAGCAACCGCGACATCTGCCCCTCGGTTCGCATACGAATGTTTTTGATCGCCGCGAAACACCACAACATCGCCTGGCGACAATGAATACTTTTCGCCGGACACGACCAGTTCCACGTGGCCGGATTCGCAAGCCAGATATTCCCGTGTTCCCATTCGATGCGGAACGCCAGTCATTTGCGCGCCCGGCGGCAATTCCATGCGGTCAAGTTCCATCCCTTGCAAATAATCCGGCAGCAGTTTGCGGATCAGCACGCCTCCGCGCCGTTGTTTGGGGATGGTGTCGGCCGGATGGAGTTTCGCCTGCGCTTTCGGCGGACTGATCAATTCTTCGACAGGAACCTGGAGTGCAGCGGCGACTTTGGCCAGCACGGACACCGTTGGGTTCGCCGTGCCTGATTCCAGATTCGACCACGTGGGCCGCGGCACTCCCGACAACCGAGAAAGCTGTTCCTGTGACAGATTCCGGCTTTGCCGCAACTGTTTGATGTTTTGCGCAATGTAACCCGCCAGCTTGTCTTCCATACCAGCCAATTAGCATTCCGATAATATATTGTCAATTTCGTCGGCATATCAGCAAAGCGCCTTTATGATCCCGCGCAGAAAAGGAGGAATTTGCAATGTCAGAGTTGAATGGAAAATCAGTGTTGATTACCGGCGGAAGCCGAGGGCTGGGAAAATCGCTGGCGCTGAAGCTGGCGGCGAAAGGCGCAAAAGTGGCCGTCGTTGCTCGGCAAAAAGTGGAACTTGACGAAGTTGTGGGAGAGATCAAATGGAACGGCGGCACGGCATTCGGCATTGTGGCCGACGTCGGAGACAAGGAAAGCATTTATCCGATTGTCGGTCAGGCGGCGGCGCTGGCCGGGCCGGTGGACATTCTGATCAACAACGCCAGCACGCTGGGGCCTGTGCCGCTGCGGCTGATTCCCGATACGGATTGCGAAGATTTTGAACGTGCGCTCGGGGTCAACACGATCGGCCCGTTTCGGCTGATGAAGGCGGTCGCAGGGCCGATGATCCTGCGGCAAGCTGGTCTGGTCATCAACATTTCTTCGGACGCGGCGGTCGAAGCCTATCCGGCATGGGGCGTGTACGGCGCTTCCAAAGCCGCGCTGGACCATCTGACGCGGATTGCGGCGGCAGAGCTTGGTAGCGCGGGCGTTCGTTTCTTGAGCGTTGATCCGGGAGAGATGGATACGCGCATGCATGCCGACGCCATGCCGGAAACTGATCCCGCAACTTTGCAATCCCCCGAAGCTGTCGCAGATCAAATCGTATTGATGATTGAACATGCAGATGAAATTGAAAACGGATCACGGATGGTTGCCACCAACTGGTGGGAAAGGAGGCGTTATGAAAGCAGCACAGGCTCCCAGAACTGAAAAGAAGAACGTAAAACTGCTGGTTGTTGAAGCAGGCGAAATACAGGATGGATTGATGAAATGCCTGCCCGATCATTTGCGCGCAGGCGATTTGCTGGTGGTCAACGACGCAGCAACCTTGCCCGCTTCGCTGCACGGACGGAATGAAAACGACCAACCAGTGGAAATTCGTCTGGCGTCGCAATTGAATGACCGAAGCTGGCAGGCGGTGGTTTTTGGCGAAGGAGATTGGCGCACGCCCACAGAACACAGGCCTACTCCGCCGCGCGTCAAGCCAGGCGAAGAGATTGCCTTTGCCGGTGATTTCAGCGCCATCGTCCTGAAGGAAAACAAACTGTCCGGCAGGTTGCTCGATCTGGAATTCAATCGTTCTGGCGAAGATCTGTGGCAAGGCATATATCGGTACGGTAAACCGGTTCAGTACTCTTACATGACAGACGAACTGAATTTATGGTCGGTGCAAAACGTTTACGGCAGCCGGCCTTGGGCTGTGGAAATGCCCAGCGCTGGCCATGCGCTGGACTGGCAGTTGCTGCTGAAGCTGAAAGAAAAAGGGATTCAAATCGCTACGCTGACGCACGGCGCGGGCTTATCCGCCACAGGCGATGAGCAGATTGATCAGGCCTTACCACTGGCCGAACGGTTCGAGATTCCGGCGGCGACGATGGCAACTGTTCTGAGAACCAAAGCTAGCGGCGGACGAGTTGTCGCGGTGGGAACTTCTGTGGTCCGTGCCTTGGAAAGCGCGTCGCTTGGTTTGAGTGGTGTTACGACCTTGAAAATTGGCCCGGAGCATCAACTTCAGTTTGTGGACGGATTGCTGACCGGCACGCACGATGTGACGGAAAGCCATTACCAATTGCTGCAAGCGTTTTTGCCGGAAAGTTTGCTCACCCGCATCAGCCAGCATTTGGAACAGCACCATTACCTGACGCATGAATTCGGTGATGCGTGTTTGATTCTTGGCTGACACAGAAAAACTTCACTCGGGAATTCGCACTTTTCCCTGCTGAGAAGCGCGAATCTTGCCATTCGCCTTGCACTCGCGTTACAACTCGAATCCGAAGGGTACGCGAACAATGGGCACAAGCTGGAATAATCTTTTTCTCCGCACCCGCAACGGCTATTGGTTTGCTGTTGCGGGCATTGCGTTGGTCACAGCAGCACTTGCTCCTTTCCACAACCGCTTCAGTTCAACAACTGTGGCGTTGGCGTTGTTGATTGTTGTTTTGTTTGCCGCGACCGGATGGGGAAGCCGACCGGCTGCACTGGCGGCGATTTTGGGCGCGGCGTGCTTTAATTTCTTTTTCCTGCCACCGGTTCACACCTTCACCATTGCCGCCCCGCAAAACTGGACAGCGCTGGCAGCATTCCTGATTACAGCCGTCACTGCCGGACAGCTTTCGGCCCGTGCCAAACGCCGCGCTGAAGAAGCAGAAGCGGGCAAAGTGGAAATTGAACGGCTTTACCGCGAATATCAGATCGCCGAAGAGCAAGCCAAACAAGCCGAAATTTTTCGTCAAAGCGAGCAGCTAAAATCTGCGCTGCTGGATGCTGTGACACATGATCTGCGCACGCCGCTGACTTCTATCAAAGCATCCGTGACAACCTTGATCGCCGAAGAAAGTAGCGACGATCCCGTCAAGCTGGATCACGAAAGCCGTTTTGAGCTGCTGGAAATCATCAACGAAGAAGCCGACCGGTTAAATCGCTTTGTTGAACACATGGTGGATTTGGCAAAGCTGGAAGCAGGGGAATTGCAACTTCGCCGGCGATGGGGTTCGGTGGAAGAAATCATTGCCGCAGCCAGGGAACGCGCCAGCGCGTTAACCGCCAAACATCACGTTGAAGTTTTTGTTGAAACAGAACTGCCGTCAGTTCGTGTGGATGCGACGCTGCTGGCCGAAGTGTTGTATTCGCTGATTGACAACGCCGCAAAGTATTCTCCCATTGGTTCGACGATTAAAATTGCCGCCAATCAAGCTGAAGGCGAGATGATTACCATTTCGGTTGAAGATCAAGGTTCTGGCGTTCCGGCCGAACTACGCCAACGGATCTTCGATAAATTCTTTCGTGTGACCAATGACAGCGCGCAACATCCAAGCGGTTTGGGAATGGGGTTGGCTATCGCTCGTGGAATTGTTGAAGCGCACGGCGGATATATCTGGATCGAAAGCGGCGCCAACGATCGCGGCACGCGGGTGAAACTGAGAATCCCAATTGGCGACGAAGACGCTGAAGGAGCCAACAGGCATGAGTGACGCGCAACGCATTCTGGTTGTAGACGACGAAACGCAGATTGTCCGCGTGTTGCGCCGAGGTTTGTCTGCGCGCGGTTATGAAGTCCAAACCGCCAGCAACGGGGAAGAAGCGTTGGATGTTTTTTCGCAATGGCCAGCCGATCTGGTCATCACCGATCTTTCCATGCCGCAAATGGCCGGGCTGGAGCTTTGCCGCCGTCTGCGCAAATTGTCCCCTGTGCCAATCATTGTGCTTTCGGTTAAGGGAGAAGAACGAACCAAGGTTGAAGCGCTGGATTCCGGCGCTGACGATTACATCACCAAGCCGTTTGGCATGGACGAACTGCTGGCGCGAATTCGCGCAGCGTTGCGGCGAACTACGGCTTCGACTTCACGCGAAATGACCGAGATCGAACTTGGCGATTTTCACGTTGACCTGGAAGCCAGAAGCGTCACCGTGCGAAACAATGGCGTGCATCTGACGCCCAAAGAATACGAATTGCTGGTTTACCTGATTCGTCATGCTGGCAAAGTCTTGACTCACCGCATTTTGCTCGGGGCGATTTGGGGCGGCGACTACACCGAACAAACTGAATATCTGCGTGTTTTTATTGGCCAGCTTCGCAAAAAGATCGAACCGGATCCGGCAAACCCTCGCTATATTTTGACTGAGCCTTGGATCGGCTATCGGTTTAGTCCCGATTCCTAAATCTTGGAACGTAGCTTTGATTCCGAGGTGCCTTTTGTCCTCAACATTTTTTCCGCAAATTTTGGAAGTTTTTGAGCGCGCCGAGCGAATACCTCATGTCAGCCGACCGGCGGACGCTACAAAAACGATGAGCAACGGAACGACATTCAGCGACCATGACTTGTTGCGGCGGATGATGGCTGGCGACGAAGAAGCGTTTACCGCGCTTTATCGGCGGCATCAGGCCAACATTTATCGTTTCGCGTTGCTGATGAGCGGTTCGGCGACAGTTGCCGACGATGTGACGCAGGAAGTCTTTCTGGCTTTGATGGGCGGCGGCCAGCGTTACGATTCGGATCGTGGCCCGCTGACGGCCTTTCTGTATGGAATTGCCCGCAACCAGGTGTTGCGATCCCGTCGCCGTGAACGCGCTTGTGATCCTTTGGAAGAAGAAACAGAAGAGGCCGAGGCCGGTATCGTTCGAAGTTTGATTTCACAAGACGACCCGCTGGCTGAGATCGTGCGCGGCGAAATCATCAGCGCTGTTCGCCAAGCAGTTTTAACGCTGCCCGCGCGTTACCGCGAAACCGTCGTGCTGTGCGACTTTCAGGAATTAAGTTACGCAGAAGCCGCTCTGGCGCTTAATTGCGCGGTTGGCACCGTGAGTTCGCGTTTGAACCGCGCGCGCGCAATGTTGGCTGAACGCTTGCGAGCGATGAATTCAGTGGACGCCAACGCGTTTGAAACTGCACCTGTGAGGTGTTTGGTATGAACTGTCAGGATTTCGAAATCACCATTTTGGGAATGGCGCGATCTCAACTGTTGGATGCCTCGGCTCGCCGCCAGACGCTTGCTCATATCGCGGAGTGTGCCGCCTGCGCTGACCGGCTTGCCGAACAACAGGCGCTGACGGCTGCCGTGAACGCTACGGCGAAAAACCTTCGGTATGAAGAAGCATCGGCGCATGTTGAACAATCTTTGCGGGCAGCTTTCCGGAAACAGTCAAAAGTTCCTACAGTGTTTCGCAGCACGCCGATTCGCACACAGCAATCGTCGAAACGGATTTTCGCCACTGTAGCAGCAATTGTTTTACTGATTTTCCTAGCCAGCTTGATTCGGCAATGGAGTACCGGCGGCTCAAACCAAAAATTGGCGGAAGCGCAACCCACGCCAACTACGCCTTCAAAGAATGATCTAAGTCAGAAATATCCGCCCACCCCGTCAGAGCAGAAATTTGTCCGCCACGTTGGCAGTGAGCGACGCCACGTCCGACGACCTTTTCCCAAAGCGACAACCGAGTTGGAAGAAGCCATCACGGGATTTATCGCTTTAAGTAATGAAAGCCAGCTTGTCCCTTTGGAAAGCGGCCAGGTGCTGCGCGTTGAGCTTCCGACTTCGACGCTGATTTCCATGGGGCTGCCGATTACTGCGGAAGACGTTAGCAAACCGATCCTGGCAGATTTGCTGGTTGGCCAAGACGGAATGGCGCGCGCCATCCGCTTTGTTCGACCGATCGAAACCAATGAAACCGGCTCGTCTCAACAATTCAATAACAAGTGATTAGAAAAGGAGTTTTCAATGAAAAAAACTAGATTTGCAATTGCCATCTTGTTTCTCTTTTCCATCTGCGGCGTGGCCGCTTTCGCCCAGGAAACCGATCAGGAAAAAGCCATCGCCGCCAAAAAAATTGCAGTAGAAAAAGCTATCGCCCAAGGCCAAGTTGCGGAAGTGGAAGGAAGAATCAAAGCAGAATTGGTTACAGTGCTGGGAGCCAAAATCGGTTTTGAAACCAAGCTGGTCAAAGGCGCGCCGTATTCGGCGGTGGCTGTTTCCGAAACTGTTCAAACGCTGGGAGATGGCAACCGGATACGGCAAACCACCAGTACCACAATTTACCGCGACAGCACCGGGCGCACCCGGCGCGAAGTCACGCAGAAAGACGGCACCACGCAATCCATCGCCATTACCGATCCCGCAACAGGCGTTAGCTATTCGCTGAACCCGCGCAATCGAACCGCGACCAAATCGGAATTTGGCGTAATGGTGAAAAAGTTTGATTTAGTGCGCGATGAAGAAAAGATGAGGGCAGAGCTTGAAAGAAAGAGAGCCGTGGAATTGCAAGCGATGTCCAGCGCCAATCTTCCCAGCAAGAAACAAGCCCAAACAGAATCCCTGGGACGGCAGACCATTGAAGGCGTGGAAGCCGAAGGCACGCGCACGACACTGACCATTCCTGCCGGACAGATCGGGAATGACTTGCCCATCAATGTCGTTTCGGAGCAATGGTATTCGCCGGAACTGCAACAGTTGATTATGACCAAACATAACGATCCGCGCGTTGGCGAAACCACTTACCGTTTGACCAATATCAACCGGTCAGAACCTGACCGCTCTTTGTTTGAAGTGCCTGGCGATTACACCATTCGCACGCAAGCCGAGCTGCAGAAAGTCGAACTTGATAGAAAGGCCGAACTCGAAAACAAAATACGTATCAAAGAAAGCAAACCCGAAGAGCAAAAATAACCTTAAAAACTGGGCGGAACTGGAGCCGGTTCCGCCCAGACATTTGCCCAATCAGATTTCGCGCTCAGCTTCAACAGCCTCTGGATCGCCTACCTGCTGCACATTCCTATTGATCATTCTCGCCGCTTTCACAGCAATCAGTTTCACCGAGCCAATTGACACCACGTGACGGGCAGCTACCATGCTCATCGTTCCTGCCAATTCCGGCAGGCGTTTTTTATAAAACCTTATTTCCTATAAAACTTTATGAACGTACTTCTTGCCCTTCTTTTTTTGCAGGCTCCACCGCCAGAAAGCGTGGACAGACTGCTGGATCCGATTCTGCGTCACGGTCGAGACAACATCAGCTATCTGGCTTCGATGGATGGTTTCGATTGGACGATCGTTATCATGTATTTCACCATCCTGGCGCTGCTGGCTATTTTGGGCGCTTACCGCATCCGAATGGTGTATCAGTTCTGGCGTTACCGAAACATCAAACCACACCCCAAACGCCAATTTGCCGAAAACGAATTGCCGCACATTACGGTTCAGCTTCCGCTGTTCAACGAACTGTACGTCGTCGAACGCCTGGTGGAATCCGTCGTCAAACTGGATTACCCGCGCCACTTGCTGGAAATCCAGGTGCTGGACGATTCGACGGATGAAACTGTCGGCATTGCGGCGGAAGTCGTCGAACGATTCAAACAACAAGGCTTCGACATTGTCCACATTCATCGAACCGACCGAACCGGCTTCAAAGCAGGCGCACTAGACAAAGGCATGAAAGTCGCCAAAGGGAAATTGATGGCGATTTTTGACGCCGACTTTACGCCCAGGCCCGACACTTTGAGGAAGATGGTGGATTTTTTCAGCGACGAAAAAGTCGGCATGGTGCAAATGCGCTGGGGGCACATCAATGCGAATTACTCTTTGCTGACACGCATTCAGGAAGTGTTGCTGGATGGCCATTTCGTTGTGGAACAAACTTCGCGCAATCGCACCGGCGCGTTTTTCAACTTTAACGGAACCGCCGGAATGTGGCGACGTGAAGCCATTGATTACAGCGGCGGCTGGCAACACGACACGTTGACCGAAGACACCGACCTGAGTTTTCGCGCTCAATTGATGGGCTGGAAGTTTGTGTATCTGCTGGATGAAGAAGTTCCGGCGGAATTGCCTGTCGAAATGAATGCGTTCAAGGCGCAGCAGCGTCGCTGGGCAAAGGGCTTGGTGCAGGTCGGCCTGAAGCTGATGCCGCGCATCTGGCATCATCCGGACCTGACCTGGCAGCAAAAGGTGGAACTTTTTTTCCGCTTGTTTGGTAACTGCGCCGCGATGTTGATGATCGTACTGAGCGTTTTGCACATTCCGGTTTTAATCGTTCGGTTCAATCAGGGAATGTTCCAGATGCTGCTGTTCGATACACCACTGATGATTTTTGCCACGTTTTCGGTCGTCAGCTTTTACGGCACGGCCATCCGGTATCGGTATCCAAACGAAAAATGGCGGCTGTGGCTGATTCCCATGGCAATGGCAATGGGCATCGGGCTGGTTTTTTCGAATACACGCGCTGTGTTGGAAGCCTTGTTCGGTGTTGAATCCAGCTTTGTCCGCACGCCGAAATACAACGTCGAATCGAGCAAGGACAACTGGCTGCAAGTGGCCAAGAAGTACAAACGCAAAGGCGGATTGCTGCCGTTCATTGAATTGGCTTTTGCGCTGTATTTTGTTGGCGCTGTTTATTACGCAATCCGTTCGAACATTTATGCGACAATTCCGTTTCTCATGATCTTCCTGTTGGGTTACGGGTACATGGCAATGATGTCGTTGTTTCAAGGACGGGTGCGAAAACTGCTTAACGCGTTTCGTCGCAGTTAACCCATCAAGCGGAATTCAGTTTGTGGAGTAAGTTATGTTCTGTCCGAAATGCGGGTCGAACCAGGGTGATGGCAAAAAGTTTTGCACAGTTTGCGGAACCAACTTGCTCATCGTTTCGCAGGCTTTGACAGGACAACTTGCTCCGCCGCAACCTGCATTTCACCATTTGCCACCCGCTGCCATCTTCAATAGGGAAATGGAGCGCCAGAAAGAAATGCGCTCCGGAATTACGATGGCGGTGCTAGGCGGCAGCTATCTTGTTTATCAAATCATCAATTTTATTTTTTCCGCGCCCTTTAATGGCTGGCGTTCCCCATTTGGCTTTGGCAGCTTCATTGCATTCATTGTTTGCGCAGTTGGCATTTCCAAAATTATTAGCGCGCGAGTGATTGCCGATGCGCCCTCAACGACATCCGGCTTATCCAGCGCGATGTATCCGGCGACGGAACCCGGTCAATCACCGCTTCCATCTCCGAGCGTGTCGGCTCAGGCAGCCCTGCCCAAACCGGTTTTTTCTGCTGCCCCTCCGATGCATCCGTCTGCTCCACATACCAATGAGCTTGATCCCGTTCAAACAACAGTAAGCGTGACGGAAGAAGAAACGAAACACTTGGGTCGCTAAATCCAACACCAGTTCGGTGAAAAGGAGAACTATGTTTTGCCCAAATTGTGGAACGGAAACCCGCGAAGCGATCAAGTTTTGTAAAAAGTGCGGGACGAATTTAAAGCGGGTGCAAGGCGTGATGAGCAAAGGCGGGGCCGGGTCCAGCGCCAACCAGTCAGCCGACTGGAACCAGTGGTGGATCGAAGAGCATCAGGAAAAGCGAGAACAAAACAAGAAGAAACTGCCCGAAGAAAAACGGCTGGAAGAAATTAAAACCGGTGTCATTACCGCCAGTGTCGGCCTGGCAATATCTATTTTCCTGAATCTTTTTTTCGAAGCCATCGCCAATGCTTCAGGCGGCCCTGAAGCAATCATCCTGCAACGCATCTGGGCAGTCGGATTGATCCCGCTTTTCATTGGGCTGGCCTTTGTTTTCAATGGCCTGTTCATCAGCAAACGCATTGTTGAATTGAAAAAGCAGCATCAAGATAATATGCCGCAACCGATGTTTGCGCCGGTTCCCAATACTTCGCCGGTTGCGCAATTGAACGAAGCGGATCAACCCCAGCTTGCTGATTACAGCATTACCGAACCGACAACGACCAGGCTGCGCGAGCCCGTGCCCGTTTCATCGCCACGCGACACGAACTGATAAAGTTGTAAAACTGAAATCATAGAATCCCCAGGAGGACACTGTTAATGTTTTGCACCCGATGTGGTACTCAAAACCCCGATGATGCAGGTTTTTGCCGCAACTGTTCCAGTCCGCTGACGCGCCCTGTTAGCCACTCAGGGCAACAGACTGCTCCGCAATCGAACCAACCAACATCAGGCTCTTATGCCAATCCATCTTCATCGCAATCCCCCTATCCGGGTTATCAGGGACCGCCTGTGTACCAAAGTTCATATGCCAATCAACCGATAACGCAACAAAGCGGTGCCAGCGGACGCGCAATCGCCTCCATGGTTTTAAGTATTCTTGGCTTGGTGATGTGCGGTTTCTTGACCAGTATTCCAGCGATGATTTTGGGCAAGATGGAACTGAACGACATCAAATTGGGCAAAGCTCCCAAAGCGGGTGAAACACTGGCCAAAATTGGATTTTATGTTGGAATCGCCGGAACCGTAATTTCTTGTCTCGCTGGTATTGCGGGCGCTGCCTTGTGGATTATCGGCGCGGCCAATTCATTCAATTGAAAACAAACCAGGAAAAGTTAAATCACGTAGTTGTCGCAACCGGCGAGTCACCTTCTGATCGTGACTCGCCGGTTGCGTTTTCGCGCAATGACCAAATCACGTATCTGGCGATGACTGCGGTGGCTGGTTTCACATTGATCCTCGCCAGAATGCTTACTCCAGCGAGTGCTGGTTACGGAACTCATGAACAATTGGGTTTGCCACCTTGCCTGTTTTTCAAACTGACTGGCCTGCCTTGCCCAAACTGTGGATTGACAACCAGCTTTGCTCATTCGGCCAGATTTCATTTTTACCAGGCCTTCATCGCACAGCCCTTCGGCCTAATTGCTTTTTGCCTGACAGTTGCAAGCATTCCATCCTTCGTTTTTCTGATCCGGCGACGAATTTCATGGGCTGAATTCATCCGCGCCAAAGGCTTCGATCACCTGATTTACACTCTGATCGCAGTGTACTTGTTGGGCTGGATTTATAAGATTGCCGTGATCAAATTGACCGGAAACTGAAAGGCTAGAAACTTCGTCTTTCCTCTTCTACAATCCGCAACCGTTACACGGACTTCACCAAGTACAACCCGGAGAAAACCCAATCATGAAAACGGCTGCATTGCTGTTTTGCTTTTTGCTGCTGACACCCAATATCGCTATGCCAAAAACTCAAGACAACTTGCCAAAATCTCGCGCTGAACTGACCAACTACGAAGAAACCAGCCGCTACGAAGACGTCATGCGATTTATCGCCGATCTTCAAAAAATGACCGACAAGATACGCGTTGAATCCTTCGGTAAAACCGAAGAAGGCCGCGAACTGCCGCTGATGATTTTTGCCAATCCGCCGATTTCTCAACCACGCGAAGCGCGCGCCAGTGGCAAACCTGTCGTTTTCATTCAAGCAAACATTCACGCCGGGGAAGTGGAAGGGAAGGAAGCGATGCTGCATTTGTCGCGGCGCATTGTTGCCGGCGATCTGAAACCCTTGTTGGACAAACTGGTGATTCTGGTTGCGCCAATTTACAACGCAGACGGCAACGAAAAAATCAGCGTCAATAACCGCACAGCTCAGAACGGGCCCATCGGCGGAGTCGGCACGCGCGAAAACGCCAAAGCCATGGATTTGAACCGAGATTACATGAAGCTGGAATCGCCTGAAGCCAACGCGCTGGTTGGTTTGATGAATCGCTGGGACCCGCATCTGACCGTTGATCTGCACACAACAAACGGCTCCTATCACGGTTATCATCTGACGTACGCACCAACGCTGAATCCCAATGCTGATGCTAGGCTGATTGCCTTCGGTCGAAACAAAATGCTTCCGGCTATCACGCGCACGCTGCTGGTGAAGCACAAATTCCGCACTTACTTTTACGGCAACTTCGCAACCAAAGAGCGCATAAACCGCGAAGTGAATACTTTCGAGATGCAGCGCGAAGGCCGTGCGGCTCAACCCGCTGACAAACCCGAAACCAAAATCTGGCGCACGTTCGATCACAAACCAATGTTCGGCAATAACTATGTTGGGTTGCGCAACCGGCTGACGATTCTTTCCGAAGCCTACAGCTATCTGGATTTCAAAGGCCGCATCGCCGTTACCGAAGCCTTTGTCGAAGAAATTTTCAAATACTCTGCGCTGCACGCCGCCGAAATCACTTCACTGATCAACCGAGTGGATGCCGATGCTTTTCGCGGCAAGCTCCCGGCAAAAGGCGTAGCCTTTGAAATCAAACCACTGGACAAACCCGTCAGTATCCTGGTCGGCGAAGTGAAGAAGGTCAAAAATCCAAAGAACGGCAAAGATATGACCGTGATGATCGAAGACAAATTCACGCCGACGCCAATGCCGGATTATGGAGTGTTCGCTGCTACGAAAAGCAACGAAGTTCCACGAGCCTATATTTTCAAAAACGAAACCGGCTTGAAAACTATAATCGCAAAGCTGCAAGCGCACGGCATTGCCATTGAAGAGTTGACCGAGTCGCTCGACACCGAAGGTGAAAGCTTCGTCATTGATTCGGTCAACAAAGCTGCTCGCGCCTTCCAAGGCCACGCCGAAGTTAAACTCAAAGGCCACACTCAAAAAGAAACTGTCAATTTCCCTGCCGGTTCAATTCTGGTTCGCACAACCCAGCCACTAGCATCGCTGATTTTTTACCTGCTGGAAGCTGAAAGCGACGATGGATTTGTGCGTTGGAATTTTCTGGATTCGTATTTGGAAAAAGGGAAGCCCTATCCGATTTACAAACTAACAGGCGAGATAAAAGCAGCAAGCAAATTACGCTGAGCTTGTAAGTGCCCTTGGAAAACGAAAAACACGAAAGAGCAAGCAGGACCATCTCTGGTCGCGCTGTTACTTTTCGCGCTTTCGGTTGCAGCTTCGTGGCCTAATAACTTGCGGTACCAGGCTGAGTAGTCCTCACCTGAAGGCAAAGCCGCTTGGCACAAAGAATAATCTCCAGATGAAAAGCTATCTGACTGGTTCACCGAGAACGTAGCCATTAACCATCACGGTAGGCTCTTTGCCAAGCTGAATAATGCATGTGTTGGAGAAACCTTCCTTGTTTTCATTCTTTGGCGTCCAAGTAATTTCCAGAGCCTCTACCGCCTTGCCAACTGCAACCGTAGTCGTCGTTTGCCCGATGCGAATCTTGTCCGAACCCGTGCCGAGCTTATCCCCCGCCTTCTGATCAATCATTACTGCATTGCCTGCCACCTTGGATTCCGTCTCTCCAGAAGGCAGCCGATTCAACGTCACCGGCTTTATCGTAACCGTGTACTGCTTCATCTCCGCGGCAATCAGCACCTCAACCTGCGCTGTCGAATCATCTAGCCGCTGCGCGACGATGGCTACGGCATAATGCGGCGTCAATGCTCCCAGCGCGTAATTCCGCAACGTCTCATCGCGCCATTTGGTGTAGGCAACTAATGGCGTTGTAGATATTGGCGTTATCTGTGTGCCGTTGCTCTGCTCCGCCAGAGCACCTGGGGTTGCGGCTGGTTCTTGCACTTGCGCTGATGCAGCGATAGTCGCCAATACAAACAAACTACTCAATATTATGTTAACCATTGTTGTGTTACCTCGTGATAATATGGCTATCCTTGCTATAGGGAATTGGCTTGATTTATAGCAGTTTTTAGCAGTCGACAGGTTTGAGTTGAGTAAAAAAACCGTCTTTCCATAAGTAATCAACAGATGCTTTTATGTTTTCCATTGTTACTTTAGGGATAACTATAAGACCTGGCTCCGCAAAACAAGGGATACCGCGCTTACTGTCATAGCTTAAGTCTTGCTCTAGCCTTGTAGGATCAATAAAGAAGATAGAGTATTGATTTCCATCCTCCAATCTCACTTTAATAGGCCCAACCCATCCTTTCACAACCATTTCGTCTTGTGCTCTTTTATCGAATCCTTTAGGAAACTCAAATTCTGGGTATTGCGTTATTTTTTGTAATGGCATATTCACCTTGCTTTATCAAAATGGAATCAGCTTAATCAAGCTCAATAGGTCTATAAATCTTTCTAAAGTCATAGGAGATTGAGGGCCAATTTCATAATGGCCCGGAGAACCTTTCGGAAAAATCTCTAACTCAGGAGAAACTGTATTGAGGTCAATTTTATATGGCCCCCCATATTTAATAATATTTGGGTCATTTGGATTCTGATTAACTGACATTCCTTTTCCTGGTTGAACCATCCCATTTTTAACTTTTATATCAATGCCAGGACGAGGACTATTTAGCTCCGGCCCACCTCGATATAACGGAGGGCCATTATATTTACATTGATTATGCACCAGCACACTCAGTGTTGATACATAGTAAGTATGTGCTTCTGCCACCTCGAAGTTGTAGACTTTGAACTCACCACTTCGTCGCTTTATCGAGTCAACTTTGGCGACTGTTGTGTTCTTTGTCAGTAATTGTGAGCCCTGCTCCAATTGCCCAGCAGCGACCCATCCTTTTCCTATCACCCAAAATGGATGTTCTGGCGTTGCAGTAATGGTTTCTTTGCCAATGCGAATGTCTACAACTTCTGTAGCTGTTCGCTCAAAGACCTGCACCACCTTTTGTACACGGACAACAGATCCATTTTCTCCTTGTTCAGGATCAGAGGACAAGACTTTATCTCCGACTTTGATGTCTTCGATGCTTTTCTCGCCATCTGGTGTCTGCACTTTTGTGCCGGCGACAAAACAGTAATTGGCAGGATATCTACTACCAAACCTGCCGCCCAGAAATCCTCCTAACAATCCTCCTAGCAACCCAGCTCGTTCTATCTCGCACATTTGGTTCCAGCGTCTCAATGCTCTTGCCAACTGCACCACACCAACTACTGCTAGCGTTACGCCGATAACTGGAATTGCGACGGGAAACAGAGGCGCAAGTTCAATCATCATTAACGACATTCCGCCTGCAACATAAGCGCTTTCCGCCGCGCTTCTCCCAAATTCTCCCCATTCCTCTCTTCCCCAACCCTGCAATCCTATGGGGTCAAACAGGTTCGTTGGGCTGTTGTAAACATAGGAGTACAGATTGGTATCTCGGCCAGCCAATCCAATCGGGTCTTCGCTTAGGAATCGCCCTTGCTGAGGATCGTACCAGCGCGCACGATAATGCATCAGCCCAGTAGCAACATCTCGCTCTCGCCCTGTGAAGCCATAACGTGTTCTTACACTTCCAGCGCTTGCGCCAAAAGCATCATATTGCTGTAGGGATTCAACCAGGCCCCCAGCAGCATTCGTCAATCCGAGCGTGCTTCCCAGGTGATCTTGCAAGAAGTACATCGTTCCCCAGGTTGAATCACTCTGCCTTAACTTGTCGTCAATGCTGGCCCCGTTCAGGTAATCAACTGCGCTCCCGTTAGAGCGGTCAATTACTGTTTCCAATCCATCGTACTGATAAGTCGTTGTCGTTCCATTGACCGAACTGCTAATGCGTCTTCCGGTTGCGTCATATCCATAATCGGCGGTTTGTCCGTTGGGTAATGTTGCGCGAGTCAGTCTGCCACGAGCATCCCATTGATAGCCGGTTGTGCCTGAAGCATCTATTTTGGATGTCGTTTGCCCTTCCTGATTGAAGCTGTAATTAGCTGCTCCGAATTGCCCAATTCGATTGGCGGCATCTGCCGAGGTTGCTGTCTTGCTCTGAGGAGTTGCCAGCGCAGAAGCCAATGACGTGACTTTGTTGATTTCATTGTCCAAGTTGAATTCATACTGCAAGTCTTCCAACGTTGTGCTAGCGTTTGTATGAGTCAATCGCTTCAATCGGCTGACTTCATCATATAGGAATGCAGTGGTGACGTTATTCGGTCTTTGCAAGCTGGTTCGTCGGGAAAGCGTGTCGTAACCGTAGGTGAAGGTTTCACTTCCTTGCGAGATCGTCTGTAATCTTCCAAATGTGTCATAGCCATACGCCACGGGCAGTCGGTCTGCTGCCGTCATGGAATTCCGCTGATTGGCGTTGTTATAGCTGTAACTGACGACTCCAAGTGGGGTTGTTTCTGATGTTAGCCGGTTCGCGTTGTCGTATTGCCAGGTAATCGCACCATTCGCATCGCCGATGCTTGTGGGGCGGCCTGCCGTGTCATATTGATAAGTTACGGTGGCATCAGCATAAGTGACCGTGACAGGGCGATTGATATTGTCATAACTGACCGTTGTTCGCCGCCCCATGCGATCAGTCCTGGCAATGACGTTGCCCACAGGGTCATATTCCGCTGTCACCTTTCGCCCCAAGGGATCACTTCGGCTTGTCAGCCTGAATAACTCATCGTAGCCAAACGTCAAAGTGTTGTTGCGCTGATCTTTCAGCGAAATCACGTTTCCTCGATGGTCATAGATAAGGTTGATGATATTGCCCAACCCATCAGTGATCGTCTGCTGTTGGCCGCGAGCATCATAGCTATACCGCATTGTTCGCCCCGAAGCCGCAATCACTTTTACTAATTGATCTGCGGCATCGTATTCCCACTTATAGGGTTTATCGTTGGATTCATTCAGTGGGCGTTTGCCAGTTACTAGATGATTCTTCGCATCATAAGTGAAAGTCCAGGTCTTCAGATTCGCATCGGTTACGCTCAGCCGGTTGTCGTTCTCATCATAGGTATAGCTGTAAGTTGGATTTCCTGTCTCATTAACCGGATCATTAACGGGCTTCCTTACATTCAAGACTCTATCCAGATTGTCATAACGCATTCTAGTCTGTCGTCCGAGCGGATCGGTTACCAACAAGAGATTACCAGCTAGGTCGTACTGAAATGTTGTTGAATGATTGAGCGCATCGGTATGCGAAATGATGTAGCCATTCACATCGTATCCATACGATGTCGCATGGTTGAGCCCATCAGTAATGGCGGCCAGTCGCCCCAAGCTATCATAAGCATAAGCCGTCGTCTGGTTCAGCGCATTGGTGACGCTGACTAGGTTGCCTTTGGGCGTGATAGTGTTTGACGATACCGTGTCGTAACCGTAGCTGGTTACTTTGTTGCGCTTGTCGGTGTAACTGGTGACCTGACTGAGCACCGGATCGTAGCTGCTGGCCGGGCTGAAGGAGCGGTACTGCCAGCTTTCGGTTTGACCCAACCGGTCTTTCACCGTCAGGACGTTGCCGCGATTGTCGTAAGTCTTTTCGGTTTCCGGACAACCGCAAGGCCCCGTACTCTTGGACAAAGTGTTCGTGCCGATGGCGCGAGCGATTACTGATCTCTGTCCCTGCGCGTCGGCTTCCTCGATCACATAGCCTTGCGCGTTGAATCGTTTTGTCATCGTCCGGCCAAGTTGGTCAATAATCGTGACGCCGGTGACGATGTTTCCCGATAGCGTGTAGCTGTACCGCTCCGTGCCTCCATCTGCGAAAGTCTGCGAGATAACTCGCCCGTTGACATCATAGCTGAGCGTTTTGACGGTGTTGCCGCGACGATCAACGACGGTTTTCAACCGTGTTTGCGCGTAACCGTTGAGTGTGCCGACTTCGTATGTGTACCTGTACTGTTTGCCCAACTGATCGGTGACGGTAGTGAGTTGCTGTTGGCTGTTGTAGGTATAGCTGACTATGCGTTGCAGCGGATCGCCGGATTTCCCGGCAACGGCTTGGCTGACACACTTGGCGCAGTTCGGCGAACTGTAGCTGAAGGACAGGGTTCGCCCGACCGGATCAGTCACCTGAATCAAATCGCCACCCGAATACGTCAACGTCGTCGTGTTGCTGTTGCGGTCAATGATGCTCTTCAGCCGATAGTAGTTTTCGTTGTTTGAGCCACCGAAATTGAAATTCGGCTCAAAACGCATGATATATCCGCGAGTGCTGCGATATTCCAACGTCTGCGCGTCAATTCGACGGATCGTGTCGCCGAGCAAGCCAACCGTCGTCGAATTGGTAAACGTTGTCACACCCGAAGCGGACAGTGCCGCGTCATAGCTGAACAACCGTCCGCCATTGAGTGGAGTAAAGACGTTATTGCCAGCCAGATGGAACGGCGTCTGTTCCGGCAGCACCAGATAGCCTGCGCCATTGGCTGCGAACGAACCGGTCATGCGAATGTCGTAATTGTCGCGTGTGCCAACGCCAAAGCGATAAACATTGCTCAGCCCGGCGAGTCCGCCATAGCTCAAACCTTGATCGGTGGTGAAAGTGTGGGTTAGTTCGAGCCCACCGCGTGCCCCACTCATGAAAATATCAGTTATGGTCTCAATCTTTATGCCGGTTGAATAATCAACTGTAGTCGTTCCACGATTTTTCGGACAGTCGTCAGGATCACCCGGATTGCCATCAGCGGAATTCAGCGACGGAAAATGCCAGGAGAAATCCCGCAAGCCTGCGCCCGCGTTCGGCGTAATTCGCTTGCCGTCGGCGCTAACGGTGCCAGTTCCGTATTGATACCAGCTCACGTTGTTGTGATCGAATCCCCACAGAGGAATCTGTTCACCGGGATTCGCCCCACTCAAGTTTGGATACACCACAGGAATCTTCGGCCCGCTATCATCAGTAAAGCATTGATTGGTTGCCGTGTTCCAAACGCAGGAATTGCCAGGTTGGCTGGTGTAAACCAAAGATGCGCGAACACCGCTGGGAAGTGGTGCGGGCGTGCGGTCAATCGGAACCGGCGTGATGGACACATGCGTGACCGTGCCGATGGGATTGTTGTTGGCGTCTACCTGGCGCAGCGAGATTCCTTGTGGAATCGTCATCTTCAGTTCGCCCAAACCCGGGCGAGTGGAAAAAACATCAGTTGGTGCATTCGGATTGATCGGCGTGTTGAGCGGATCAATCGCGGGCAAGTAAAACGTGTACGGCACGACGTTCGATTGATTGGCGCTGACATCGGCGGGTTCTTTGATCGCCGGATACACTGAACCTGGCGGCGGTTGAATAAAAATTGCGCGCGCTGGGCCGGCTTGCAAACCAATGAGCAGGAAATTGCCTGCGGCGTCAGTTGTGGCCGTGACGCTGGAACCACTGGGCGAAGGCGCAGAAACAGTACAACTCGGAATGGCTACACCTTCAGTCGAAAGCACCCGACCAGACAGTGTTGTGCTGCCCGAAGCCATCACGGTGAACGACCCGCTGGCGGTTTTGGCCAGATCGCTGCCGTCCACTTTGGCTACGCCCTGAACGGTAAATGGGTAGCTGGTCGGCGAAATCACTGGCGACAATTTGATCGTTAGTGTTGATTTTCCTCCGGTGGTGATTTGCGAAGGGGTGAATGTGGCAGTGGCGCCTGAAGCCAAAGTCGGCGCGGTCAGACTGATAAGTTGTGTGAAGTTCGTTTGGGGGCTGGTCGCCATCACTTCAAAGGTCGCAGTTGAGCCTTGCACGACGGTCTGCGATGACGGCGCAAGCGTCAGCGCGAAGTCTTGCGATGGGGCGATGGTGAAGGGCAACGCGCTGGTTGCTGTTCCGGCTGTCGTGATGAGTTGGATGATTCCCGTGACGGCGTTGGCCGGAACCGTAGCGCGAACTTCGGTCAAACCGGCAAACGCGACAGGCGCATTCAGCCGTGTGCTGTTCGGCCCGGCAAAGGTAACGGTCGGAGTCGTCGAGCCAGCCATCAGGTTCGAGCCGGTGATGGTGACCAGCGTGCCGACTGGGCCGGTCTTCGGATTGAAGTCTGCAATTGTGGGCGGCTGCCCGCCGCTCAAGGTGAAGGCGGCGCCGTTTGATGTGCCCGCGGTGGTTTGGACAGTGACGTTACCCGTGACGGCTCCCATCGGAACCGTCACAATCAATTCCGAACGAGTTGCGGACGTGACTGTCGCGTTGACCGTGCCGCTGGAAGTTGCAAATTTGACAGTGTTGAAGCTCGGCCCACGCCCATCAAAGCGATTGCCCGCGATGGTGACGGTTGCTCCGATTGCGCCTTGCGAAGGGTTGAGCGAAGCAATGACCGGCGGCAGCAAAATCTTTCGCAGCGTCTGGTTGCCAGTGTCAGCCGCGATAACTGCGCTGGAAGCGAGCACGGCTACGCCGGCGGGCTTGTTGAATTTGGCCACGTTCCCCGCACCATCCGTTGAACCGCGCCCGCCGGTTCCAGCCAAGGTAAACACCGCATTGGGCTGATTGTTCAATGCCAGCGCGGGATCAATTTCACGTACCAGCGAGTTGGTCGTTTCAGCGATGATGATGTGGCCAGCACCATCAACGGCGATTCCAGCCGGATCGGCAAAACGTGATTGCGAGGCCAAGCCATCTTTGAAACCTCTTTCCAATCCAGTCAGTGTGATCGTAATGCCACTGCCGTCTAGCCTGCGAATGCGATGATTACTGGTGTCAGCCAGATAAACGTAAACCGTCTGTCCATCCACAGCAACGCCAGCGAGACTGTTGAAGCGAGCCGGACTTCCATCGGTTGTTCCCGCCGTTCCATCGCCCGCCAGCGTGGTAACGTTCCCACCGGCATCAATTCGACGAACGACGTGATTGCCGGTGTCGGCAACCAACACTCTGCCCAGATTATCAACGGCGATTCCTTTCGGGTTGTTGAAACGCGCGGCTGCGCCTTGCCCGTTCGTAAAGCCTGCTGTGCCATCGCCGGCCAGCGTCGTCACATTACCGCTGGAATCAATGCGGCGGATGCTGTGATTGCCCGCGTCGGCAACGTAGATCGAGTTGGTGATCGAATCGTATGTGACACCTTGTGGATTGTTGAATTGAGCAGTCACGCCTTGCGCGTCCACAAAACCCGGCGAGCCATTGCCTGCCGTGGTTGTGACTGCGCCGCTCGAATCCACGCGACGAACGGCGTGATTGCCTGCATCGGCGACGTAAACCACTTCGTTTGGCGCGGCGGCCAATCCGGCAAGTTGACGAAATCGCGCGATTGTTCCAGAGCCATCAACAAATCCGGAATTACCTGCACTGCCCGCGAGCGTGGAGACTGTTGAACTGGATGCTCCGGGCGGCGTGACAGGGTTGACGGCAAACGAATCAATTGCAGTGACAACTTCGGCTCCGGTTGTCAGAGCGACATTGCGCGGCCCAAGCGCGGCAGTTGATGAAATCGTAATCTGTGCCGTCGCGGCTGTCGCGCTGGTCACGTTGACCCAATCCGTATTGATTTCTCCGCCGAAAGAAGCTGTCGTTTGTCCCGCTACCCAATTTGTTCCCGTGCCCGTCAAATTGACAACCATCGTTTGACCTTGATTGCCGTTGATTGGCGACACGGCCAGCGAAGCCTGGTTGGCTGTAACTGTGATGGTGATATACGAAAGAACTGGGCCAACCAAAGTGACTTCGACGTTGTTGTTTGATTGAAGTGAAACGGTGCGAATTTGCGGCGTTGGGTTGACGCTGGAATAACAAGTTGGCGACAAAACATTTACGCCGTTGAGCTTGATGCAGGCTTGCGTGACTTTCTGAGTCCCGTTGGGCGCGCCATTGCTGACAGTCATTTGGTATAGGGGAATCGCGCCGCTCGGCAGTGAGAACGAGGCGTAATACGTAGTGTTGACCGGCTGGCGAACAACTTGTTGCGGCCCCCATACCACCATCGTTTGCCCTTGCACCGCAGCGACGCGTGACGCTGATTTCCTGGCGGGCTTTGAGGAACGACGACTGCGAGACGAGGCGTCCGCTGCCTGAATGACCGTTGAATTCCAGACCAGCGCCAGCATCAGCATCCACACCAAAGCAGACTTCAGATGGCGGGCGATGCAATTGATCGTTATGGCTTTCTTGACTGCATTCATCGTCTGTTTCGTCATCGTTTGTTCCTCGCTTATCGCTTCTTGGCAAATCGTTGGTTGTGTCGAAGTACGCAAACCATTGGGCCGACCAAGCTGAAGATTGTCCAGCCTTCGCTCATGGCGTCGTTAGGTAGATATTCAAGCTTCCGGTGGCTGCGTTCTGTGGGTCAATCTTGATTATGTAAGGTCCCACCACCGAAAGGCTTTGCTGGATGTCGTAATCGGCATTAGAGTTGATGGTTTGTGTGTGAATCTGTGTGCCGCCTTGTGTGCTCAACGTCAGCGTTGAAGGAGCAGCAAAACCGCCGATTGCCAAATTACGAATATGAATCGTGACTTGCTGGCTGCTGGGAATACTAAAAGTCAGATAGGCGGCCTGACCGACAGACGGAATCGTCAATGTTTTGGCTGCCGCTCCTATGCTCACCGTGTCGGCGACATCTGGCGGAACGTCATACAAGTTCACAGTGAGCGCACGAGTTTTATTGAGTTGGGGATCAAGCAGAATCGTGTACGTTCCGTTTGTTGTCAGCGTCGTTGTATCCAGAAAGAAAGTGTCCACGAGAGTTGGTACCAAAGGGGTACCATTCGGATAGGCGCCCGGGGCATAAAGCTCGGCGTTTGTATTGATCGATGTTGAAACATCCTGCGCTCCCTGCAAACAAATGCGCTGTCCGTTCAATCCATTGAATGTGAAGATTGCGTTTTGTCCGGGAACAGCGAAATTCACCGGCAAGGGCTGCCCTGAAGGAGCTATCGTCCCGCTGATGTCCGGGGTCACATCGAACAATCGAACCGTTGCGCCAAATCCAACTGGGTTGCCAGCACAAGAAGCATAAGCATTGTCAGTCGGGTCAATCAGGATTGTGTATTTGCCCGTTGCTGGCAAAACCAATGTTTCAACCCAAGCGAAACCGACTGGCTGCGTTGGTATCGGATTGGGTGGGGCATAGGTAGGTGGATAGTTAAACCAGTAATTTCGGATTGGAACCGTTGTGATACCCGCTCCCGCAGGCGAGATGATCGAAATTTGCCCGTATTGATACGGAGGTTGATTCGTATTGCCACTTGTCAGACAAGAAAGAAGGTCTTCAACGGTCAGGCTAATACGCTGGTTGGCAATACCATCAAACGTCAGTATCCCGACGTTTGTCATTTGCGCCGGGAACGGAGGAGGCTGAGCAAAAGTAAACGGCTTCGCTTCTCCAAAGACAATGCCGTTGGAAAATTCTACATTGCCTGTCACAAAAAAGTTGCTGCCGCTATTTACCGATCCGTTTGTGTTGAAAATGCTGATTTGGCCGCTAGTTGCTCCTGTTGGGACTGTAACCGTTAATTGAATGTTGGTCGCAGCGGTAACAGTGGCTGTTACGTTATTGAACTTCACTGTGTTGGCAGAGGGTGTGGTGCTGAACCCGGTCCCATAAATCGTCACTTGAGCGCCGATTCCTCCGGCACCAGGCGTGAAGTCTAAAATTGAAAGCTGGTTCGCAGCATAGCGGGTGACTGAGGTGAAGTTCCCCGCCGGGTCATAGCCGTAGGTAACAGCTTCGCCCGTTGGAGAAAGTACGGTGGTTAATCGCCCGTTGGCATCATATCTATAATATGCCGCTCCACCTGTCTGAGACTTGACAGGAATACTGAACAGCAAAAGCGTAAACCCAATTCTCAGTGCCAGTACAATAAGCCTGAGAACTTGTCTTGGCTGAATGATTGAAGTTCTCGATTTCATCAAATCACCTCTTTTTAGATTTCACAATCCCACCCTGTCGCCTGCAGCGACTGGAAACGGCAGTAGGTCTTCCTATCCCGCCTAGCGATCTGGCGCGGCATGTGTTCCGGTAACAACTGAACGTTGTCCCGAATGTTTACTGTGAACATGCGCACTGACACGTTCATCTCCCCATTGCGGATGCGCTGCGAAAAACTTCAGCGCGATATCGTAAGCTCGCGGGTCATCTCGCCACCGCAAATAAAGCGATTGAGCACGTTCAGCGTCCGCCGTGCGACCTTCACTCGTATAAAGGGAAGCCAGGAATTGCCACGCACCAGCATCGGTGGGATCAATGGCGATCAAGCTTTCAAACTTTTCTCGTGCTTCGGCAACGCGTCCAAGCACATACTGAGTTTGGCCGAGATTCCGGATGACTTCCCGGTCGCGCGGATATAGTTTGGCAATTTGTGAGAGCTCATTCGCCGCGTCGGCGAGTTTTCCGTCGCCCCGGAGCACCAAGCTTTTGAAAAAGCGCCCGCGCCAGTTCATCGGATCAAGCAGTAAAGCGGCATCAAGCAATGCATCCGCTTTGCGCCATTGCTCGCGTACCAAGCTGAACTTTTCTGTTCGCATTTCGGCGATGGCTTGGTTCACCAGCAGATTCGAATCGGCTTGATTGAGTGCCGCTGCCCGGCAGAAAGCCTCAGCAGCTGGAGCATGTTGTGCTTGGTCCAACAGACCGATGCCATAGTCGTTCCATCGTTTCCACTGCGGGTTGCGGTTTGTGGATTGTGGATTGGAAACCAGATCTTTACCGACAACCGATAATTGATCACCGATAACCAGCTTGGTTACGGCTTCCGCCATTCGCACTACCGGCAAAGTCATCAGGCGTTTTTGTCGCGTCAAAACATAATTCGTGTATTCCTGATTGAGCCTTCGATAGTTGACTCTGGCGCGCAACGTGACCGGCTGTTGCCCGTCGGGCATTCTGAAGCGGAACCGAGCCACGTCCGAACGTCCGGGCGAAATGGCGTTGTCGTATGCTTTGATATTGGTCAACCAGATTTGATGGCGAGTGATGGACCGCGCTTGTTCATCCAGAATGATCTGCTTGTACACGTGCGCGCTTTCATCCAGCATTCCATCGGGCTTGAGGAAACCACTTCGGTAAATCGTTTTGCCGCTAGCATCCAGTGCTTCAAATTCAACCCAGGCTTCGTATAGATCACGGACTTCCGGCGGAAATGAGTGCGCGGCGTTGCGGTTGGAAATGATGATTTCCGCCGTCACTTCTTCATTCGGCAACGGCGCAAAGCAGTTCTCTACGGTTGGCGCAAGCGGCGCTATTAACTCTCCGTTGACTTCACGCTTAATAGCGAAGATGTCTATGTCGAGCACATCGGCTTGCAGAAACTTTTCCGTTAGTTCGACCTGTTGGGCTTGGTCGTAAAAGAGCGGCGACGCCGTATTCGCCCCCAACCAACGATGCGAGGCAATTTTGCCTTGCTTGGCTGCGCGGTCGTTGGTACTGGTGATTTTGGGCATGTGACAACTGCGGCAATCCGTTCGCTCGGCACGCTTATAAAATGGTGACACCGATTCGTGCGAAGCGCCCGATTGTTGCCATTCGTCGTAAGCTGAAAAGCCTCGAATATTTTTGTAATTATTGAGCGATGGTGGAGCATCGACTTTATGGCAGGTCGAACAAAATTTGGGCTGGCGTAGCAACGGACGCATCACTGCGCGTTTGTGGGCAGGGATATCAGCAAGGACTTGTTCATCACTGAAATCACCATAAATTGGTGCCCCATTTTCGCGGGCAAGCAAAGCCGGGCGTCGAATTGTGTAACTGCCAGTGCCATCCAGTCGCGCTTCAGTGATCGAATGACAAACCGTACAAGTAACGCCTTCATCATCCAGCGTGGTGAATGGCGCGGCAGTCTTTCCCGAATTTTTGCTGAGCGCTCCAGAAAACAATGCAACAGGTGTATGACAAGATTCGCAATGGCGAGTGAATTCAATCCCGCGAGTCTTGAGCAATATATCGGCGCTTTCTCGGTAAAAGGGTTCACGTGCAGCATTGCGATGCAGAGATTCAGACCAGGCTTGATGAGTATCTTGATGACAATTTGAGCAACGTGAAGAAGGGAAAAATTGCTCGACCGAAATCAAATTGCCATCTTCGGTTTGTGCATTGGATGGAGTAAATTCCGTTTGTAAGTCTGAATCTGTCAAAGGAGGGGTAACTGCTTCCGCAGTAAAGATAGCTTGGTACAGACAACAACCAATTATAGAAAACACGAAGGAGAACTTGAGGCTGCGGGCGAAGATGCCGTTACTTTTCATTTTGACCCCCCGTACGACTTGATACCAACTGCTATGGCAAAGCAGAGAACAGAACTATGTTGATTTATCTGTATAGTCGCCGGGGTGGCTAAGCTGACTTGCTGCGAATTAGTGGTTTCGTTTAAAGGAAAGAGCTTGGCTCTGTATAAAATGAAATTTTTGTGCGCTGGGGTGGCCTTGCGTGCTAAAAACGCGCGGAGAATACCTGCCTAACTTGAAAACTGTCAAGACGGATTCTTTTTTCACAAAAATATCTATGAAACAGCGATTGATTATCAAGGATGTCACAATTTTCACTCTGAACGATGCCAATCACATATTTGAAGGCAGCGTTGTGGTCGAAGATGGATGTATCGTAGAAATACTTTCATCTTCTTCATACATCCGTGAAAACAGCCTGGATGAAGTGCTTGATGGTCGCAACCGCATTTTGCTACCAGGATTCGTGCAAACCCACATTCATCTTTGCCAAACTCTTTTTCGCGGAGCGGCAGACGATCTAGCATTGATTGATTGGCTTAAGCAACGAGTTTGGCCCATGGAAGCCGCACATACTCCGGCATCACTTTATGCTTCAGCGCGTCTGGGAATTGCGGAGTTAATAAAAGGAGGAACAACTTGTGCTTTAACGATGGAAACCGTCAACCATACAGATTCGGTTTTCCAGGCAGTCGAAGAGTCCGGCTTTCGAGCCACAGTCGGCAAATGCATGATGGACGCTGGCGAGGATGTTCCGACTGTATTGAATGAAAAAACGGAGTCTTCAATTGCCGAGTCTCTTCGATTGTTGGAACGCTGGCACGGAGCCGCCAACGGTCGAATTCGTTATTGCTTTGCTCCGCGCTTTGCCGTCAGTTGCAGCCGACAATTACTGGAAGCTGTGGCAAAGCTTTCACGCGAGCGCGAAGTGCTGGTGCACACCCATGCTTCGGAAAATACTGACGAAATCGCCTTGGTCGAACAATCAACAGGGAAGCGTAATGTACATTACTTGAATAATGTTGGGTTAGCAGCCAAACATATTGTGCTTGCGCACTGTATTCATCTGGATGAAACAGAGATGGATGTGCTGCAAACAACTGGCACTCATGTTTCTCATTGTCCTTCGTCGAATTTGAAATTGGCTTCGGGCATTGCCCGTGTTTCCGAAATGCTAGACCGTGGGATTTCGGTTTCACTCGGAGCCGATGGCGCGCCTTGCAATAATCGGCTGGATATTTTCACAGAAATGAGGATGGCAGCTTTATTACAAAAAGTTCTTCACGGCTCACAGTCGCTTCCCGCTTTGGCTGCACTGCGAATGGCTACAATCAACGGAGCCAAGGCTTTGGGATTGGGAGATCAAATTGGGTCTATTGAAGTAGGAAAACGAGCCGATCTTGTTTTGCTCAATTTGAATTCCTTGCATACCACTCCCCGATTCGACCTTATTTCGGCGGTGGTTTATGCTGCACAAACCAGCAATGTCGAAACTGTGATTATTGATGGGCAAGTTGTGATGAGGAATAGAGAATTGTTGACGTTATGTGAAAGCGATGTGCTGGCTGAAGCCGAAAAGCATTCCCAGAACTTTGCGGCCATTCTGCAGAATCCCTAATCCGATCAAAATGCAAAAAAGCCGACGGTTGATCTTTTGATCGTCTATCGGCTTTTCGCAATTTAGTTCGACTGCAAAGCTTAAACTGCATCTGCAGTCTTAAAGGGTTTCAGTTCTCCCAGCTTTTGGTCGGCTTTGTTGGCATTTTTATTGTCTTTACCATCAATCATGTGGCACTTCCCATCGAAAACTGCTCCGTGCTCAATCATTAATGCGGGCGTATAAATGTCTCCGTAAACTCGTCCTGATGGATGAATTTTGACACTGGTCTTAGCTGTAATCGTCCCTTCCACAGTGCCACTTACTTCGACCATTCCGGCCTTGATTGTGGCTTTAACTTTTCCTTTTTCCATAATTAAAAGAGAACCCGACTCTGATGTGATCGTCCCCGAAACCCCTGCATCAATACGCATGATTTCTGTGAACTTAACTTCTCCAACGATGTCTGTGCCTTCCCCGAGGAAACTGCGAAGATCGGTTGGACCGTCGTTTATTGCTGTCCTGCTGCTACCAAATTTCATGATTTAACGCCTCCTAAACTGAATTGATTGAAGTGTAGAGATTTGAGATAGGGGCAGTTGCCGATGGAAGATTTTGAGGGAAGCCTGGTTTGTCATGCACGGGGAGGGCTAAGCATCTGACTTTCGCAGGATGATCGAATAAATCCTGTCCAATTCACTCATTGAACCAAATTCAATTTCGATCTTGCCTCCATTTTGACTCAAGTTAATCTTAACAGGGGTGCCGAGGTGCCTTTTCAACCTTAACTCGGCAGCGCGGATGTTAGCATCATTGCTATTTTGTGTCGAGCTTTCTCTAATTGATGGGTTTGATGTGGCCCGTTTTACTGCCTGTTCTGTCTCACGCACCGATAATTTTCCTGAGATGATCTCTTCAGCCAGTCGCAACTGATCTTCTTCGGATTCAAGCCCAAGTAAAGCGCGAGCATGTCCCATAGAAAGCTGATCTTCTTCCAGCATCTTCTGAATTTTAGCAGGCAGTTTTAACAGTCTTAGGTAGTTTGCAATTGAAGATCTATCTTTTCCAACTCGCTGCGCAACCTCATCTTGGGTCAGCCCCAAACTTTGAATTAATCGTTGGTAGGCCAATGCCTCTTCAATTGGATTCAGCTCCTGACGCTGAATATTTTCAATCAATGCCAACTCAAGCAACTTTGCATCTGGGATGCTGCGAACCACAGCGTTGACTTTATGCAGTCCAGCACGTTGCGCTGCACGCCAACGTCTTTCTCCAGCGACAATCTGATAACGCCCGCTCCCAACCCGGCGCAGTAGAATTGGCTGCACTAGTCCATTGGCTTTAATTGATTGAGCCAGCTCTTCAAGTTTAGTTTCATTGAAATGGTATCGTGGCTGATCTGGATTTGGCTCAATCAGGTCAATATCCACTTCCAAAAGTTCATCGCCCTGTGCTAGTGAATCGGCCAACAGAGCACTAAGCCCTCTACCCAACGCTTTTCTTGTCATTTTCCATTACCTCTTTGGCAAGGTTCATGTAACTTTCAGACCCACGCGATTTGATGTCGTACAGGATAATTGGCTTTCCATGACTTGGAGCCTCCGCCAATTTGATGTTTCTGGGAATAATCGTGTCAAATACCTGACTCCCAAGAAAATCTCTTAAATCCGCCACAACCTGATTCGCCAAGTTGGTTCTCTCGTCATACATGGTCAAGAGAAAACCTTCAACTGCCAGGCTTGTATTCAGGCTGCGTCGAATTCTGACCAAGGTATCCCAAAGATCGGTCACTCCTTCCAAAGCAAAATATTCACACTGAATCGGAACGATCACGGAATCGGCGGCAGCTAACGCATTCAAGTTCAACAGGCCGAGACTGGGGGGACAATCCAGAATAATATATTCAAAGTTTGCCCGTTCTTCGCTGATTACCTTTTTCAGGAAAAATTCTCGCCCCTCGACATCAATCAGTTCGACTTCTGCTCCCGCTAAATTACGATCAGAAGGAGCAACTTTCATAAACTCAAGCTCAGTATTGAGCATAACCTTGCCAATTGGCTCCTGCATTACCAGGGAATGATAGACCCCACGCTTGAAAGAACCTTTTTTGATCCCAGAACCGCTCGTGGCATTGGCTTGAGGATCCAAATCAATCAGCAATGTAGGCACTTCGGCTACGGCTAATGAAGCGGCAAGGTTGATAGCGGTCGTTGTTTTTCCAACTCCGCCTTTTTGATTTGAGATTGCAATCACTTTTCCCATTTTTTTCTACCTAATTATGACACCCAATTGAAAGCTACCAAGAAAACGACATTATCATAAGCACCTAAACGTTTCACGTGAAACCCTACGACAAAGAAGCTTTCGCGGCAAATCCCGAAAATGTTTCACGTGAAACTCAGACAGATGACCACAAACTTCCGATCCGATTCCGGAATTGGCTCAATTTGGAGCTTATAGCTTGCCAAGGGAGCGAATCGAAGCTTATCGGCGAGGCCTCTGGTCCCTAAAAGAATGATTTGCCTACAATTCTTTCCCAAGATGAACATTTTCGAAGCCATATCTTCCATTTGCTCCACAGCACGAGCGATCAAGCAGGAATTAATCGGCAAATCACCGAGCGATTCTATTCTGGCTTCAAACACTTTGACGTTAGCTAACTTCAAAGCTGAAATTACTTCTTCCAGGAAAATGACTTTCCCACGCCTTGATTCAACCAGATTGATGGCTAAATCTGGTCTAAGTATCGCTAAGGGAATTCCGGGTACTCCTAAACCAGTGCCTAAATCCCAAACTTGTTCGACCTGTGAGGAAATGAATCGCTCCGCAAAATCCGATTCCCATATGTGACGGCGAAAAAACTGGGAAGGTTCAATCAATGTCGTCAGATGGAGCCTGGGATTCCATTTCAGAACCAAATGGTAATACTCTCGCAAGCGTTCAAGCTCTAAGGCAGAGAACTCGGCGCCAATTGATCGCCTGTTCTTCCTCAAAAGGTCTTCAAAATGGCGAAGATTATCTTCAATCACTGAGCTTGTTGTCGGGAAATCAGTTCAACGTGAACTGTCAGCAGCGAAAGCGCTGCCGGAGTAATTCCAGGAATTCGCATCGCCTGACCTATGGTTTGCGGGCGGACGCGATTGAGACGCTCAATCATTTCATTAGACAGGCCGGGAAGTTGAGAAAACACGAGACTGGCAGGAATTTTCCTATCAACGGCTTTGGCCAAACGTGTGGCCATCGTTTCCTGTGAGTTCAGATATCCCTGATACTTGAAATCGGTCACAACCGTGGTCAGATGATCTAGAACATCCGTATCTCGCAAATCTTCCGGAATCAGATGCAGTAAATGTTCTGGCAATACTTCCGGCCGTTTGGCCAGTTGCCCCAAATTTACGGCTTCTGGCAAATTGACTCTTGATATCAGAGAAAACTGCTGAAAGCCCTCAGACTTTACAGAAATGGTTGTGCGTCGAAAAAACTCTCGCAGTTGATTCTTTCGCTGCGTTTTGGCGACGAAGTTTTCATATCGATCTTTGGAAAGCATTCCCGTGTTGAAGCCTATTTCCGAAAGCCGTTCATCAGCGTTATCAATTCTCAGCTTTAATCGCTGCTCAGCACGCGAAGTGAACATCCGATACGGCTCGTCCACACCTTGAGTCACCAAGTCATCAATCAAAATTCCGATGTAAGCCTCATCTCGTTTGATGATTAGGGGGTCTTGGCGATGAACAAAGCGTGCGGCGTTGAGTCCGGCGATAATGCCTTGCGCTCCTGCTTCTTCGTAACCTGTTGTGCCATTAATTTGCCCGGCGTTGAAGAGCCCCTTTAGGCGCTTGGTTTCTAAAGACGGCCACAATTCGGTTGGATCAACCATGTCGTATTCAATGGCGTAGCCAGGTCGAATAATCACGACATTTTCCATGCCGGGAATCTGTCGGACTAATTCTCGTTGCAGATCGGCAGGCAGGCTGGTTGAAAAACCATTCAGATAGGTTTCGTAAGTACTAAATCCTTCCGGCTCCAGGAAAAGCTGGTGACGATCTTTATCCGGAAACTTGACAACCTTGTCTTCAATTGAAGGGCAATAACGAGGACCGATACCTACAATTTGTCCACTATACAAAGGTGACCGGCTGATGTTGTCTCGAATGTGCTGGTGAACTTTGTTTGTCGTATAGCCAATGTAACAGGAAATCTGCGGCTGCGAAATCGCCTTTGTTGTGAAAGAAAATGGCGTTGGTTTTTCGTCGCCAGGCTGTTCTTCAAACTGTTTGAGGTCAATTGTGCGGCTATCCAAGCGCGGAGGCGTTCCAGTTTTCAGACGAGAAATTCTAAACCCATGATGGCGCAAATTTTCCGCCAGCTTGATAGAAGGAAGTTCGCCAGAGCGACCTGCAGAGAATCGTTTCTCGCCAATGTGAATCAGCCCATTCAGGAAAGTACCCGTCGTAATGACAACTGCTTCGGTTCGCAACAACCGCCCATCCATCAATTCAAGGCCAATGACACGACCATCTTCAACAAGAATTTCAGTGACTTCACCTTGGCGCAAATAAAGATTCGGAATGGATTCTAATTCCTGCCGCATTTGCTTACGGTAAAGCGCTCTGTCAGCTTGCGCTCTGGGCGCCTGGACTGCTGGGCCGCGGCTGCGATTAAGCATGCGAAATTGAATCCCGGTCTGATCAATGACTCGCCCCATCAACCCACCGAGCGCATCAATCTCACGAACCAAATGGCCTTTGGCAATTCCACCAATCGCAGGATTGCATGACATCTGCGCAACCAGATCAAGGTTGAAAGTGACGATCGCCGTTTTTGCGCCAAGCTGTGCAGCAGCATTTGCAGCTTCGCAACCAGCGTGGCCTGCGCCAATCACAACGACATCGAAAATTTCATCAAACTGCGGCATAAGACCTCTGCCAAAATTATGGGTGCTACTTTCCAATACAAAACGTCGAGAAAATTTGATTGAGAATATCTGCAATCAATGTCTCGCCTGTAATGACTCCTAGTGACTTCAGAGCATTGTGCAAATTTGCCAAGGCAATCTCTTCAGTGAAACCCGAAACCAAATCCTGCTTTGCCTGATGCAAAGCAGCCAAAGCCTGCTCCAAAGCATGGTAATGACGTTCGTTGGTGATTATAGCACTTTCGTTTGTTACAGCCGTTTCAGAGATGAGTTGTTGATAAATGAACTGCTTCAACTCCTCAATGCCTTCACCTGTTAAAGCTGACACTCGCAACATCGCCGCTCGCTGGGCAAGGAAGTCAGTAACTTCTTTTGAAAGGCCATATCCCAGATCACATTTATTGACCACGAACAGATTTACAGGAAATTGTGTGATCAATTCTTTCTCTTCAATGGGCAGAAGAGAATCAGCTTCGATAACAGCGACAATAAAATCTGCTTCGCTAATGGCGGATCTAGTTCGTTCAACTCCGATCTTTTCAACGAGGTCATCCGTTTCCCGGATGCCCGCCGTATCAATCAGATCAATTGGAATTCCGTTGATTGAAAAAGCTTCGTTCAATGTATCGCGGGTCGTACCTGGCAAGTGAGTGACAATAGCCCGGTCACGGCCAAGCAAGGAATTAAACAGGGAAGACTTGCCAACGTTTGGGCGGCCAATCAAAGCCAGCTTAATCCCCGATCGAATCAATTTTCCCACACGGTAACTTTCAGCAAGCCTGGAAAGCTGCCGAATAAAATCGTCAATATTGGCCAAGAACTTTGCCAAATCAAGTGAATCAAGATCGTCTTCAACGAATTCAACGGATGATTCAAAATGGACGATCAACTCTATCAAACTTTCTTTGATCGATTTGAGCTGGCTGGATAATTCACCACGAAGTTGCCGGACAGCAATCCTGGCTTGATATGTCGTTTGTGAGTGAATCAAATCCTTGATGGCCTCGGCCTGCGTAAGGTCGAGCCGTTGATTCAAAAAAGCGCGCAGACTGAATTCTCCCGGCTGAGCCAACTCCGCGCCAAAGGCGATTAGCAATCTGAGAACTTCTGCCAGAACAACAGGGCTTCCATGGCAAGAAATCTCCACAACATCTTCGCCAGTGAATGAATGCGGAGCCTTGAAATACGTTACGACAGCTTCATCAATCGCATTGCCTGTCTCGGGATTGAATAGATGTTGCAATGAAGCGTGCTGAGGTGTGAAAGAAGTCTTTTGACTGTCGCGTAAAAGTTTAGCGATCAGCGACAATGACTCAGTGCCGCTCAAGCGAATAACGCCAATCCCGCCGTAGCCAGCAGGCGTGGCGACAGCCGCAATTGTCTTGAAGTCGTAAGTTGTCATTACAGAAAACGGCTGGCCGAAGGGAAGCGTAGAGGCAGGAATGTTGTGAGGACAAACCGAATTTACGCAGGGAGAACTTTCACCCTGCGCATCTGCCCATCACCTTCACTCTCGGTCTTGATTCCTTCAATATCTACAAGTGCAGTATGAATCGCCCGGCGATCCTGGGCACTCATTGGGTCAAAGACGAATGGGACTTTTGTTGTCTTGACACGCTCGGCGGCTTTTTGCGCCATCAATGCCAATTCTTCTCTTCGGGCGTCACGATAGCCATTCGCATCGAAATCAATTTGAATGCCTTGCGCAACCATACGGGCAAATGCGCGACGGGCAATGTATTGCATGGCATCCAGCAGTTCAGCGTGATGCCCCAACAACAACGGCAAATCAAAACCCTGGAATGAAACCTCGATCGTGTCTGGCTCAGGTTCAGTAACTTCAACGCGCAAATCAAGCGAAGACCGATCCACCATTTCTTTAACGAATAGTTCTACTTGATCGCGAAGGCCTTCAAAAGTTTCCTGTGACATAACTAGCTCCGAATATTCTTTCTGAAATCAGGGGTTCGCCAGCGCCTGCTTAGCTTTTTTTCCAGTGGCAGGAGATTGCGGCGATTTACCATTTTTCGTTGTGTCTTCTGCAGGTGGAGTCGGTGGTGGACTTATTTTATTGATAATGAACTGCTGAACCACACCAACCAAATTGCTGACCATCCAGTATAGAACTAATCCCGCTGGTGCCGACCAAAAGAAAAAATAAGTCAGGATTGGCGGCATAATATACTGAATTCTCTTCTGCATAGGATCAGCAGAAGCAGGCGATGGAGTCAGCGCCGTCTGCGCAATCATCGTCACACACATCAAAATTGGCAAGATGTGTCTTGGGTCAGCCGTTGAAAGATCAGTCATCCAGCCGAAGAACGGCGCATTTCGAACTTCGATGGAAACCGTCAGAATCGCATATACCGACATAAAAAAAGGCATCTGCAATAACAAAGGCAAACACCCCATCAGCGGATTGCCTTCTTTCATCAAAGCAATCTGCTCTTTCTGAAGGTCAAGCATGCGCGGATCGCTCTTGTCGAGCTTTTTCATCTTTTCCTGAAGCTCTTTCATTTTCGGCTGCATCAACGCAGCCCGCTTCATGGACTGTGAACTCTTCCAGCGCAAAGGGAAGAAAAGCATGTTCAACAACACAGTCAGCACAACGATTGACCAGCCAAAATTGTGCGTCACAGTATTAATCGCACGCAGGGCCATCAACATAAATTGCGAGATAGGCTTCAGAATAAATCTCAGGAAGTTGAGCCAATTGTAACTGACAATGTCTTCCAGATCTCTGCCTGCCTTCCCCAAACCGAAATTTGCGCTGACTTCTTTAAGGATTTTGAGATCCTTTGGCCCAGCATAGATATGATTGATTTCTCCGTTATTGACCTGAACAGCTATTGAAACCTTTTTGTCATTTAATATGCGACTGGCGGAAACGGGCCTTGAAGGGACAATTGCCATCGCAAAGTAATTATCATCCACTGCCGCCCAGGTGACAGGAGCTGAAGTTGGCGTAGCCGGTTGTTTTAAACTATCGGCAGTTTCCCGTTCGACATCGCTCCCAACAGCATAAGTCAGTTGCGGCGCATGCTTGTAGATGCTGGTTACCTTAATCGCATGATCGCCAAAATTCGGCCCCACAACAACAAAAGTTTGAACCGGCTGTCCATTGCGAGTCACACTCGCCTGAAAATCAAAATCAAACCCGGAAGCGCCTTCAAACCCGGCACCTTTGAAAATCAGCGTCTTGCTGGCTTCAATTCCATTGCCCGAGTAAAAGAAAGTAACTTCGCGCTTCTCGCCCCGAGGAAGATAAATTTCCTGCTCGGTCCCTGTCTTAACTTCAAAGATAGCCGAATTCAGAGTTTGCTCTAAAGTTGTATCGGCAGGAATATGAAAGCGAAAAGGGCCGCCAATCTGCTGGCTCAGTTGTGAAGAAATCAGATTGACCCCAGATGGCGCGTCAATTGGCTTGCCATCAGGAAAATGGGTCATTGTCCATTCCGTCAAAACGGCACCTTGGTTGGAAAGATTCGCCGTCCAGTAATCTGATTTGACCTGAATTTGCCGCAGTTCAGCTTGCGTCACAGGAGTACCAGGCGCTGAAGCCGCAGCCTGGTTTTGCGTGGGTTGAGTCGTAGTGGGCGCAGTTGGAGTTGGTGAACTCGGTATATCGGGAGTCGAAGCTGGCTGCTCTTGAGAAGTAGTTGGAGTCGCTGGATTGAATTTCGTGAAAAAATAAGACCAGCCGAAGAAAATTGCGGCTGAAAGAATTAAAAATAAAACAAGTCTCTTTTCCATCTATAAACTCAAAAGCAACGAGAACCTGGGGAAATTTCGAGCTTTATCAAAAGACTAATGCGCCGACCAAAAGTCAGCGCACTGGGTCATATCCGCCTTCACTGAACGGGTGACAGCGCGACAATCGCTTCAGGCCAAGTGCCAAGCCTTTCCAGAATCCATATCTGCTGATCGCTTCCATCGCATATTCCGAACAAGTCGGGGTAAATCGGCAACTTGGCGGCAGCAAAGGCGATATCGCGTATTTATAAGAACGCAAAATTAAGATTGCGATCTGTTTCATAATCGCCTCACGACTTGGATTTCGAGTTGGCGAACCGATTCAGTGTCTTCATCAATGCTTCCCGGATGCTACTGAAATCAGCGTTGACCAAACCAGTTTTGGCATTGATGACTAAATCAAACCCAAGCAAGCTCTCAAACTCATCAAACTGCTTTCTCAAAGCTTCTCTCAGTCTTCGCTTACAACGATTGCGGATCACAGCATTCCCGATTTTGCGGGTGATCGTAATCCCAATACGACGCTCACCGGTATCCGCCTCCAAAAAAAATGCGGAAAATAGAGAGGAGTGAAAAACCTGCCCTTGTTCGTAAACCTTACGAAATTGCTGACTGTTCTTCAGTGTCTGAAGTTTCTTCACGGCATTCTCGAATCAGTCAGCTTCCAACAAGCTCGATCTTAATAATGATGTGGGGTTAAACGCTTTCGACCTTTGGCACGGCGGCGTTTAATCACCAACCGTCCCGCTTTCGTGCTCATGCGAACACGGAAACCGTGCGTTTTCGCGCGACGACGATTATTGGGTTGGAAAGTCCGCTTCATAATCCATCTCCTTATTTCATAGATTGCGTAAAGTGCTGATTTTGAAAACGCAGAGAATAACAATCGGCTTTGGTAGTGTCAAGGAATGCCAGATCCGGGCCGAAAGTGTCGGGGGGTTAGGATTTCCGTTCAACGATAAATCGGGCGATTTCTTCCAGGGTTGCCGTGTCTCGCTCCACCCCGCGAATCGCAGCAATCGCCTCGTCACAGAGCCTGTTGGCCATCTTTCGAGCGCCATCAATTCCATACAAAGCTGTATATGTAGCCTTGTGACTGGCCGCGTCTTTGCCCGCAGTCTTACCTAACTCTTCGCTGGTGGCAGTTTCATCCAACAAGTCGTCTGCAACCTGAAAAGCCAGTCCGGCCTTTTCACCATACTCAGTCAGCGCCTGCAACTCAGCGGCGCCTGCTCCGCCAATAATTGCGCCAATCATAACCGCGCAACGAATTAATGCACCGGTTTTCCCACGATGAATTTCTTCAAGCTGAAACCCGGTAACTGGTTTTCCTTCAAACTGTATGTCCAAAACCTGCCCACCAATCAATGCATTTGATGTCGCCGCAGCACGTGCAACTTCTGAAATGACATGCGCTTTTCGTTCTGGATACGAGGTTTCGTAATCGGCCAAAGCCACAAAAGCCTGAGTCAATAATGCGTCACCGGCTAGAATCGCCATCGCTTCGCCAAATTTGACGTGGCAAGTTGGCATTCCACGTCGCAAATCGTCGTTGTCCATCGCTGGCAGGTCATCGTGAATTAGGGAATACGTGTGGATCATTTCCAGCGCACAGGCAGCAGGCATCAATTCTTGCTCGGAAGCACCAAAGACTTCGCCAGCCGTAATCATCAAAATTGGCCGCAAGCGTTTTCCTCCGGCGAAAACGCTGTAACGCATTGCCTGATGAATCGTTTCTGGCCGTTCGGATGCCAGCGGTAACAGACGATCAAGCCATGCGTCAACGCTGTCAGATTTTTGTTTGAAATATGCTTTGATATCCACAGGCAGTTTTGCTTTAGAAGGGAATTGCGTCATCAAACTTGTCATCTTTCTTATCTTCTGGCTTATCTTCTGGCTCTTGTTGTTTCGCTTCCGTTGATGGCTGAATTTGTTCGGCTTCAAATGAAACGACTTTGATCTCTCCTCGTTCGCGCAAAAGGAGTTCAACCTTGCGCTCCGCGGCTTGCAACTGAGACTGGCAGCGCCTGGCTAACGCAACTCCTTCTTCAAAAAGCTCCAGAGAGCGCTCTAGCGGCAATTCGCCCGATTCCAATTGCCCGACAATTTGTTCCAGTGTCGTCAATGAAGTTTCGAAGTTTTGTTCTCGATCTTTGGATTTTGCCATAATTCACCAACCGTCCATTACTCTTTTGCTTCGGTCACACGGCAATCAATTTCGCCGTCTTCAAATTGCAGCTTCAGGCTTTGTCCTTTGCTCACTCCCGCTGCTCTTGGAACCAGACGACCAGCCTCGTCTTTCACCAGCACATAACCTCTCCCAAGCACGGACAGCGGAGATAACACGTCCAATTTGCCAGCGGTTAGCGCCAATAAATGCCTGCGCTTTTCCAGGAGCCGCTGAGCCGCAACACCAATTTTCTGTCCCAGGTTTTCAACTCGCGCCTTTTGGATTGCCAATGGAGCGCGCAGATCAGCAGCAGCCAACCGCTGCTCCACAAGATGCAACTGCAATCGAGCATTTCCCAGATTTAGTCTGAGCGCGTCAACCGCGCGGGTTTCAAGCTCGCGGCATTTTGCGGCAGTCGAAACAATCGAACTGGCCGTCCGAGCAAATCCACGGCTTTCAACCAAATCACGCACATCTGAATAGCGACGCAACAAATAGTAATTTATCGCGCGACCCAGACTGGCTCTCAAATTCTCTATACGCACAGCCAATGCGCTAGCTTCGGCGGTCACCATTTCTGCGGCGGCAGATGGTGTAGGCGCTCTGTGATCGGCGACAAAATCGGAAATCGTAAAATCAGTTTCATGGCCGACGGCTGAAATCAAAGGAATTTCGGAATCATAAATGGCGCGTGCGACCTGCTCTTCATTAAAAGCCCAAAGGTCCTCCATAGAACCGCCGCCTCGCCCGATAATGATCACATCAACCTCGCTACCAGACTTTTTGGAATAACGATTCAACAGGCGAATGGCGTCAGCGATTTCGTGCGCAGCCCCAAAACCTTGAACTTTTACCGGGGTGATGATGACATCAAGCCCTGGATTGCGTCGCTCCAGAACGTGCAACATATCGCGAACCGCGGCGCCATCTGCCGATGTCACAATTCCCACACGTCGAGGCAACATTGGCAAAGAGCGTTTTCGCGCTTCATCAAACAAACCTTCCGCCGCCAGTTTTTTAACTTGCTGCTCAAACGCCAGTTGCAAAGCGCCGATTCCGACCGGCTCCATCGTTTCGACGACAATTTGATATTCACCGCGAGGTTCATAAACCGCCAGTCGCCCTCGAACGCGAACCTCTAAACCATTTTCCGGCTCGAATCGCATCAGGCGGTTCCATTGGCGAAAGAAGACTCCGCGAACCTGCGCTTCGGGATCTTTCAGCGTAAAGTACCAATGTCCAGATTGGTGATTTTTGTAATTGGAAATTTCGCCTTGAATGGTGAGGGCAAAAAACTCATTTTCCAAACTCTCTTTGATGCGTCTGGTCAATTCGCCGACGGTCAGCACTTCTTGCTCGGCAAACAGCGCAGCCATCATCTTGGAGGCAGCAGTATTCATAGCGTATAAATGCAGGCAGTTTTAGAGGGCGCGAATCTTAGCATCGCAACATGGCGGGTTCAAGCACCTGATTTTTCCATCCCTCAAGCCGCGCCTTCAAGCAATTTCACGACAAAGTTCGCCATGCTATATTGCCGTTTCATCCAAAAGGAACAAGCGCACAATGCCTTTTTTATCCATCGTCATACCAGCTTACAACGAAGAGAAACGAATTAGCCTAACGCTCGAGGGAACATTCGAATACCTCAGTACACAGAATTACGATTACGAAGTGTTAGTGGTCAATGACGGTTCACGCGACCGAACGGCTGAAAAGGTTCAGGAGTTCGCTCGTCAAACGTCCGGACGGTTGCGATTGATTGAAAACCCCGGCAATCGTGGCAAAGGGTACGCCGTCAGAAATGGAATGCTGCAAGCAAACGGCGAAATCGCATTGTTCTATGATGCGGACCTGGCAACTCCGACCAGCGAGATCAGCAAAGTGATCGAGCCGATTTCAGAGAGTCGGTATGACGTGGTGTTCGGGTCGCGCGCGCTTGATCGCAGTCTGATCGGAACCCACCAATCCGTTTTACGAGAAGCCATTGGCCGAGGCGGAAACTTAATCCAATATGTTCTCACAGGGTTGAACTTCAAAGACACCCAATGCGGCTTCAAAGCGTTCCGGCGCAATGCCGCACAGGCCGTATTTCCATTGCAACAAATTGATGGCTTTGGCTTCGACCCGGAAATTCTATTCATCGCCAAAAAACAAGGCTGGCGTTTGTTGGAAACGCCCGTTCGCTGGAATCACGTCGAAGGATCAAAGGTCAATCCCATTGCTTCGCCAATCAAGGTGTTGATGGAAGTTTCCACCATTCGCTGGAATGACCTGATGGGCAAATATGACCTGAAACCGGAAACCTCAAAACTGAACTCCGAAATTGAAAGATGAGCAGACTTAACGTAAACATTGATCACATTGCAACCATTCGCCAGGCTCGGCGGACAAATGAACCAAACCCCGTTTCCGCGGCTGTCATTTGTGAACTGGCAGGAGCTGACGGCATCACCACGCATTTGCGGAGCGACCGGCGGCACATTCAGGATTACGATCTGATCGCCCTGAAACAAGCAGTCATCACACACTTAAACGTAGAAATGGCGGCAACTGATGAGATGGTGGAAATCGCTTCAGGCGTTAAGCCGGATGTTGTGACGCTGGTTCCTGAAACGCCGCAGGAAATCACCACCGAAGGCGGGTTAGATGTAATTGCCCATAAGAAAACAATCAAGAAGGCAATTTCCAAACTGAAAGACACCGGCATTTTTGTCAGCCTGTTCATTGACCCGGACATCAAGCAGATCAAGGCCGCTGCCAAGCTGAGAGTCTTCCAGGTTGAAATTTGCACAGCGCAATATGCTCACCTGAACGAACACCCTGGCGACAAAACCGTTCGCCGAATTGAGGAAATCGAAAAGGAAGCTGCTCGCATTCGCGCGGCAACAAAAATCGCTATTCGTGAAGGCTTGAAAGTTGCTGCAGGACACGGTTTGACTTACCGCAATGTAGCCGCCATCGCGCGCATTCCTGAAATCGAAGAATTCAATATCGGTCACAACATCATTGCCCGTGCTGCACTGGTCGGTCTTGATCGAGCTGTACGCGAAATGATCGCCGCTATACACGAAGCACAAGGGAAGTAATGCGTAACAGAATTGTTCTGACAATCGCATGGATGTTTGTGGCGATGTTTCTGCTGGGCAGACTTCCGCTCAACCCGCTGCAAGCTCGACAACAGAAATCTCCCCCAACTCCCGGAAAACCCAAACTTCCCAAACTGACGTCGCGCGTCATACTGATTTCGATCAGCGGGCTACGAAATGATTACGCCAATTCACCTGACACATTCCGGCTGAAGATTCCGAATATTCAATCTCTGCGCTCAAAAGGCTCCTATGCCGTCGGCCTGGAAAGCGTTTATCCGTCGCAAACAATTCCTGCTCACGTCAGCATGGTTACTGGCACTCTTCCAGCAGACCATGGCATCACTTCTGACTACTCATTCGACGAACAAACAGGCACTCAATCTTCTACTGCTTACCAATCCGCCAAAGCAATCAAATCTGACACAATCTGGGAGGCGGCCAAGCGCGAAAACCTGGTAACGGCAGCAATTGGATTCCCGATGACTGCCGATGCCAACATCACGTTTAACTTTCCTGAACTTCCAAACAATTTGGACATTGCCAAAACGGAAAAAGCCATCAGCCTGATTGAGAAAAATAACCTGAACCTGTTGCTGGTAAATTTCACATCATTTGCAAATGCACAGCGTCGCTTCGGATTGCTTTCAGAAGAATCGAAATCTGCTTTGGAATTGATTGATAGTTTGGTCGGCAAAATTATGGTGGCGACGGAACAAGCCAAGCTGACAAACGAATCAACCTTTTTGGTTTTGTCCGATCACGGAGCCAGCAAAGTCGAAAGGGAATTCCGGCCCAACGTTTTGCTAGCTAAAAAAGGATTCCAAACGATTGACAACCAGGGAAATGCCAAATCCTGGAAAGCGGTTGCGCAATCGTTTGGTGGTTCCGCCGCGATCTTTTTGAAAAACCCGCAGGACGAAACTCTCGCTCGCGAAGTGGAAACGCTTTTTACCGAACTGCAGGAAAAAAGCGACGACAACCCTCTCTGGCGAATCACAATCCGGCGGGAAGCCGCGCGCCTTGGTGCCGACCATCGTCCGGCGCTTTATCTGGATGCTGCGCCTTCTTTTCAAATTTCGGCGCGCGCATCCGGTTCCACAATTTCAAAAACCGAAGACCGTTCAGCAAACGGTTATTTGCCATCAAGAGCCGAAATGCGCGCCGCACTGATTCTTAGTGGCAAAGGGATCAAAGCAGGCAAGCGAATTGAGTATGCGCGTATGATTGATATTGCTCCCACGATTGCCCGGCTGCTTGGCTTGGAGATGAAGACGGCTCGCGGTAGAGTACTTTCCGAGGTATTCGCGCAATGAAAAAGCTGAACATCAACAACGTGGAACTGGCTTATAGGGACGAGGGCCGCGGTGAACCAATTGTTTTCCTGCATGCCTTTCCGCTGAATCAGACAATGTGGGACAACCAAGTTGCGGAATTTCGGTCAACCTACAGAATTATTACTTTTGACTGGCGCGGATTTGGAGCCAGCAGCGTAGGTTCGGAAAATCATGGACTGACGGATTTTGCGGATGATTTGGCCAATCTGCTTGATGAGTTGAAAATCCGGAGTGCGATAATTTGTGGGCTTTCAATGGGCGGATATTCCGCATTTGCGTTTTATAGAAAATATGCCGACCGCGTAAAAGCGTTGGTCCTTTGCGACACTCGCGCTGCTGCGGACACTGAGGAAGGCAAAAGCGCCAGATATGAAATGGCTGAACTGGCTCGTCAACGCGGAGTCCAAGCATTGATTGAAATAATGACCCCTAAATTGCTTGGTGAAACCACACTGAAAGACAAACCTCAAATTGTTGAGCAAGTAAAAAAGATGATTGAAGCCGCTCATTCTGAAGGCATTGCCAAAGCATTGATTGGCATGGCTCAGCGTGCTGATTCGACGGAGTTACTTGCCAGAATCATTTGCCCAACCTTGATTATTGTCGGCGATGAAGACAAATTGACTCCGCCAGCCGACGCTGAAAAAATGAATCGAGCAATTGCCTCTTCGCAGCTACGAGTAATCGAGAATGCTGGTCACTTGCCAAATCTGGAAGAACCGGATTCCTTTAATCAGGCGTTAGCCAATTTCCTAAAACAACTCTAGAGAAATTTAGCTGTCGAATTTTCGCATCGGAAATTTCTGATATGTATTGCAATCATTGTGGGTACAAACTGCCTTTGGGAAGTCGGTTTTGTAATCGCTGCGGCGGAAGCATTCAAGGCAAAGGACCTCAGCAACAAGTCCCGAACATTCCTCCGCCTCTGACGCATCCAGCCCGACGAAAAGTGAAATTTCAGAATGAAGAGGAAGATTACGAAGAGTATTACGAAGACCCGGCACTAGATGAAGAAGATGATGATGATGGCTATGAAGTGTTCGAAGATGAATATGAAGAAGATGAGGAAAAAGAGAAAGTTGTTTTCTCAATCTCTCCGGCTATTTATGGAGTGGCCAGCCGCTACTTTTTCGCCATCGTACTTTCTGTGATCGCAACCGCTTTGATTGCGCTTTTCGCTGAAAGCCTTTTTTCACAGGTTTCCTTTTTGATGGTACTGGGAGTCGCGACCGTTTTGATGATTAATCCTATCTATCACCACATTCAACATAATCGAACTGTCTACACATTGACTACAGTAAAACTTGAAATCCAAAGCGGCGTTTTTTCCAAAATTTCCCGCAATATTCCTCTTCGACATATCCAGGATGTCACGGTAAATCAAACACTTAGTGAACGTTTGCTTGGCATAGGAGATGTCATAATTGACAGTGCGGTCATGGAAGGTACAATGCCTCTCAGTAGCATAAAAAACCCGCGCAAATATGCAGATTTGATTCTGAACGAATTGCAGTATTGGAACTGAGTGACAAAATCGGAAGTCCAGTTTGCACTGAATCGCGCGCGACCCATCGGCTGTAAAAGCGTTTATAGGAGAGTTGCATTGCCAAAGCTCACCGTCAGTTTTATTTTGCCTAAGCTTCTCAATCCCAGATGGGCTGCGATATGCCTTATTCCAGCCCTCTTTGTTACGGCCTTCAGCCAAGCTTCGGATCAATCAAAACCGATCTTCCGTTTACCAGACAAGTTGGGGGCAAATTTTGTCTCTCTTGGCAAAGTTCAAATCCTGTCGGCTGAACAGTGTTTGACTCTACCAGATGGCGCTATTTACAAAGAGTTCGGTCTGGATAGCCTTACGACAGGTCGCTACACGGATGGGAAGAACACAATCACAGTCGAAGCTTTTCAGATGAAATTCGACTCGGACGCTTTTGGTTTGTTCACTTATAACAGAGGACTACAACTTGAAAACCGTCATGAGTTTTTTACCGGCCGCCACTTTGTGAGCATTTCTTCGGAATCAATTCAATCAATCTCGCTTGAACCAGTCATTCAATCGCTCACAGAAAATCTGAATTCCAGCAATAGTGAACCTTCCCCTTTGCCGTCTCACCTACCTGAGGAAGGCAAAATTGCTGATAGTGAAAGATATCTGGTTGGACCGGTCGTTCTGGCAAAAACCCAGGAGTTTTCTGATCTAAAAGAAGTTGTGAATTTTTCCGGTGGAACGGAAGCTACAATTGCCAAATACTCTAATGGAAACGGCACCTTCAGCCTGATGATTGTGGAATATCACACTCCACAGATGGCGACCGACGGAGAGTCGCAGTTTCAAAACTATTTTGGCAAGCTTTCTGAACAAGAAAGAAGCCAGAGGATATTGAAGCGAATTGGCAATTACATTGCGATAACCACCGCCGTTCAAGATATCGCAAATGCTGAAAAGATTGTCTCTACAATTAAATATACTCCCGTAGTCTATTGGGAAGCGCGAAAAATTTCCGATATTCCTATTGCCTTCCGTCCTCCGGACCCCCTTGCCATACAAGAAGCCTCTCAAACAGCAAATATGCTTGTCCGCACATTTTATTGGATTGGCGTCATGCTTTTTGGAGCAATTGTATTGGGAGTAATTTCTGGAGGTATTTTCTTTTACTGGAATCGTTATCGCAGACGCAAATTGGGGTTGGATGAAATGTTTAGCGATTCTGGAGGAACAGTAAGATTGAACCTGGACGAGTACTTGTTATCACCCATGGATCCTACTAGGAGAAAAATTGAAAGTGATGATAAGACTGGGAAATTTAAGAAATAGGCAAAAAAATATGGCGGCCGCATTTGAGAACCCACCCCAGACTCTTCGCGACCGCCATTTATCAGGAGGTTCACCCGTGCCTCCATTAACGAATCAGGCAAGCAAAGGTTCCAGCCCGGGGCAATTAATTGCAGCTTAAAATTGCTGCTTAACCACATCTAAAGCTTGAGATATGGAACAACCTATTTGGAATTTTGAACAGTATCCAACAGATGAACCTATGGATGAAACCGGGGTAAATCTTCGTGCTTATTTCGACCGCATTGACGACGAAAAAATGCGTCAATATTCACCAGACTGGACCAATGAGCAGGTCGTCGAATGGGATGGAAATTTTCGCGATGATGGAAATCTGATGCTTCTTTGTTGCGAGCGTGATGTTGAAATCGCTGAGTACCGTCAAGTGCTGGAAGACTGCATAGAGTATCGCAATTTGGTACGCGACAATCTGCTTTCCAAAGCCCAATCCTGATTTCCGCAGAGCCGCTCAATACTCGCACAGCGAACTACGCACCGTATAACGAATGGGATTTTTAAAGCTGTCTGCGGCATGGCATTCACTGCAAATTGGCGCGCGCAAAACCCTGCGGTGGCGAATGGTGGGATTGGCATTTGTGTCCGTATGAATTTGATGGCAGCTTAAACAGGTTATTGATTCATCCCCGTTAATCGCCACATCACGAACGTTACGCCAGACGTGCCGGTCTCCGGGATTGAAAGACGTATCATCTGCCTTTGCCCAATCTACGGACAGGTCCTGAAACAGGTTATCTCCGGCAATGAAATTGTTCGCATAAGGCAAGCCAGATGTTTTCGATTTGCTTTCCCGCAAATGGCATTGTGCGCAAAGTGAGGTGATGACTTTTGCGTTGCTTCTGTTCTTTTTAGAAAGCAACGCTAAGGAAGTATCGTTTCCATGATTATCATTGATAACACCATGGCATGCGTAACAATCCAGCCCAAACGCCGCAAAGGTTTTTGTCTTTGAATCAACGGCGGTCGTGTGACAACCAGCACAGCGATTGGCAAATTTTTCTTTTTCCCAGACCGGACTTTCCGCAGCTTCCCACCTCTTGACTTTCTTTTCCGTATTCAATACCGCCTGGGCATTCAAAATCGCAAACTTGCCATATCCATCTTTTTTGAGAAAACGGAGGCGATGGCGGCTGCCGAGAAAGTATTCTATTTCCTCTGCCAGGGGATTGAGCTTTGGATTGCCCTTTAACAACTCGCGAAGTTCCGGCGCGTCTTCTCTATGACGAATCGCCACTCCATGAGCATTGTTTTGCCAGGTCGCTCCGATCGTATTGCGATGGCAAAACAAACACTCATCTCCATGAGCAAATTCAGGGAGTGGCTTGCCTGCGTGGTTGCTTCCCCAGGCTGCCGGATCGAGCTTCTTTGACTGGGGTTGTGCAGCTTCAGTGATCGGCTTGTCCTGAGCCAACAGCCGCTTCACGCCTGTCAGGCTTAAAAAAAAGCTGGCAAGTGAAATCACGATCAGTGCCTTGGCGACAAACTTAATCCTCTTGGCGGAAAACAGACTCATAAGCTCACCTGAGTTTACTCATTACTCTTTTTTGGCGTGACCTTCGATCACTTCAATTCGGATTTTGTCCGGGCCCTCGATAAAAGCGTATTTGATTTTACCTCCAACCACAGACTTGATTTCATCCGTCACCTTGACCCCATCTTTCCGAAGTTTTTCCAACGCCTCCGGTAAATTGTCGAAGCTAAAACCAATATGGTCCACAACATGACCTTTTGTAGATTCAAGTTCAACTTTGTCTTTCCAGCGATCAGGGTAATCTTTCTTCAAATATTCAGCCGGGAAAATAATGATATTGACGTTGTCCACCATCAACGAAGCCGACGGGCCAATTTGATAGCCTTTATACATTCGCGGTGTGCGCGAAGTCGGAACGCGGCCACGCGCGCCAAAATGCTTGATATACCATTCAGCAGCGGCAACCGGGTCTTCGCTGAATAAATGAATGTGTCCAAATCGGTGATGATTTGCGGTGTTCAATTCAATCAATGCCTTATCGGGGCTTTCGACATAAGCGTAATAAAACAAATCCTTCGCACCGGCATTGCCCCCAATGTCGCTGATATCGGTCAGCGGTGTGAAAAATTTTGTCCCCAGCTTTTGTTGTCGCTCGTATTCCGCCTTCATATTTTCCGCGCCCCAGCCAAAATGCCAGATAGCGGAATCCAACTCCCACTTTGGAGCAGTCGCAACTTTGGTAAACAACATCCAGGATTTCTGTGACCAAACGGCATCCACCAACCCAGCAAACTTCCCTTTTTCGCTGTCAAATTTGCTGGTGTAAAAATCAATCGCAGCTTTCGGATCAGTTGTGTTCAGGTGCAGATGGTGAAAATGAGCTTCGTTGGTTGGCGCAGCCTGGGCATTGGCTGGGGCATTTTGAACTGTTTGATTTTGTCCTGCACTCATTTTTGTCAGACTGAAAGCGCACACTGCAAAGACTAAACAAACCGCAGCCAAGTGAAAGACTGATCGAACAAACATTCGCTGAATCATTATTTCGCCTCTTGGGTTAATGGACCGGAATAGAAACTACTTCAGAAAATTCTTGAACAGAGTAAACGAAAGGTTGGCATCGAAACCAACCTTCCAATTCCCTGCTTTCTTTTGTTTCGGAACCCGCTTTCTGCTACTTCGAACTACTGTTTCCCGAAGCTGCCGGTTTTGATGGTTGATTGACAGGAACAAAGTCAAAGAATCCATTCATCATCTCTTCCCACGTCTGTTCGCCGAAGCGAACCGGCTTGTTTGGATCGGGATTGACAGGATTTCTGGTCGAGTTGTCGTAATGAGCGATGGCTTCGATCTTAGTGCCCTTTGGCATCCGCAACGGTTTTACAGGATAGTAATAAACCTGCCAGCCAAAATCGTAGCGCGGAACAGACAACAGAACTTCCTGGCGGCCATCGGGATAATGCGCAATGTATTTGTAGTCTTTGCCGCGCAGGTGCATGTGCGGCATCAGGCTGATGATGTCCAAATCTTCTTCGGCGGTGTAAGTTGCGCGGACTTCGTGGTTTTCAGCGTTCGGTGGAATGACAAAACGTGTGTCCCAGGCCGCAGTCGTTGTGATCACTTTATCAACAGGACCTTTGGCAAACTTCAAACCGATGATCGAACGATCCTTGGTCGCTTTGCCGCTGGGCGTGTAATGCATTTGGAAAACGATTTGCGAACCGGCTTTGATCAGCTTGGCAGTTCCGGGCTGAGCGATAAAAGGCGTGTTGCCCGGTGATAACGCTCCCAGCAATCCTGTTCCGATGTCCTGTTTTTTCGGCGCTTGTCCTTTTGGATCGCGGACGTAAACAACAATGTGATGCACCACGGACAGATCGCCGGCGCGCGCTTCCATAGCGGCAACGTATTTGTCTTCGGTAAATCCGCTTGGAACGGTGAAGTACATATAAGGCACAGTTCCTTCCGCCGGGACCGTGAATTCTTCGGGCATTTGGAAAGTGATGTCTGGTTCGCCAATCTGCCAGCCTTTGGCAAATTTCGGAGCGGCGGGCATTTCTTTCGGGTCGCCTTCTTTGGTGCCGCCATCAACCCAGGCCACAATGGTATCAATGTCTTTTTGCGACATTCGTTTGTCGTTCGCCCATTGGCCATGCGCCGGATCGGCATGCCACGGCGGCATTTCCTTGCTGACAATTTTTTCCCGGATCGCTTTTGCCCACGGACGAACTTCCTTGTAATTCATCAGCGACATCGGCGCGACCTCTCCGGGACGGTGACATTCAGCGCAATTCTTGAAAAAGATCGGCGCGATGTCTTTCGTAAAAGTCGGCGCGACTGGCACTGAGGCCTTTTCATCACTGGCTTTGCTAACGGAAATTCCAACGACGGCGACAGCCAAACAACCGGCTAAAATCAAACCCGCAAATCGAATGCGTTTCATTCAAAACCTCCCGATGTTTAAGAAGAAAGCTCCGCAATAGTCTGCTTGCCCCTGGTTGGCAACCGAAGTGCGGAGCTCCCAAGCGGTTACTGAATTTTGGAATAAACTGCATTGCCCAACCGAACAAACGGGCCGCCATCTTCTGACAGTTCGTCAGTCACAGAAAAGGAATGCGCGGCAATGATGGAAATCGTGCGGCGCAATTGCAGCTTCTGTCCTTTGGCATTGATCGAAATTGGAGCAAAGCGAATAGAGATCGGACTGGTCCAATCGCCTGTGCCATTAACCTGAATACCGCTGGCCAGTTTTTCAGAAGCTGACAACATCTTACTGGCTTCGTCAAAAGTCAGAACCAAAGTGTCCTTGTAGGGCTTACCGTCGGCAGTTCCGGCAACAATGCCATCAACCGATTTGCCGTCTGCTCGTTTGGTAAAAACAACCGTGCCTTCGCGCGGAGCCGCTGCCAGGGCGCTTTCGCGGCCAATGAACTTGAAGCTCCATTTGCCAACGAAATAATCAATGGATTGTTTCTGTTGTGGCTGTTCAACATTTGCGCGCTGCTGACGCGGAGGCGGCGCTTGCGAGCCCGCGCCGCTGCTCGATGCTCCATTTCCTGCGGCAGGTGCTGCACCAGCGGCGTCACGTTTCAACTCGACATCGAAACTGAAAGCATTGCCATTGAAATCCAGCGAGCCCTGCCCATTCAAACTGTCGCCCGCCAGTGTGAACTTGTAGTTGATGACAATTGTCGCCATTGGGGTTTCAACCTCAGCAATTGCCGTCACCTTGTCTCCGTCCAGCTTGATGTCTTTCAACGTGACATCCTGACCGGGGCGAATGCCGGAAATTGTGCCTGTATAGTTGTCCCCTTCCTTTTTGATTGTGGCGTTGGCGTCGCGTTCACCTTGAATGGATTTGACCTTGCCGACCCAGCGGCCTTCCAGTTTTGCCTGAGCCAGCGCGGAAACAGCCAGAAGCTGAACAAGCAGCAAAGCCGTTCCGACAATTACTGATCGTCGCATTGAAATTTCTCCTTGTGGTGCGTATGAAAGCTAAAGAGCGGACGGAAGTTGCGGGATTGTCCGGAAGTTGCAGAAAGCAAATCATCCGAACAATCCCGGCTATGTGTTTTGTGAAATTAGTCGTTCGCGCGAACCCAGCCCATTGCGGTGCTCGTTGGCTGGCCGCCATTTTGCTGGTAAGCGATTTTCATCTTATCCAGGGCATCTGCCGGCAAGGCATTCCGCTTTGCCTTGACGTTCACGTTATACAGCTTGGCGGCGTTCAAACCAAAAATTTTCGCCTTGTCTTCCTTGGTGATCTTCTTGTAGCCGAACTTCTCGCACATCTCGTCCGAAATCTGGAAGCGCTTCAAGGCGTCAATTCCCCACTGCGGCGATCCCCACCACAAACAGTCCGTTCCCCAAACAACGTGATCCGAACCGTAATACTTGATGTTTTTGCCCAGACCATGCGCGGCCATCACAGGATCAATCACGGACAGCGTGTTGAAGAAGCTGCCGATTTCGCAATAAACATTGTTCATCTTCGGATTGCGCTTCTTGATGTCCATCAGCACTGAATGCCACAGAAAATCGCCCGTCGTTGGATCATACTGGTTCGATTCTTTCCAATTGGCTTCATTGGAACCGTGCTTGATGGCGGAGTGATAAACCACAAAGTTGAAATCCGGATTGCGGAGCGCAGCCTTTTCCACATCTTTCGGGTTGGCCAGATGGCCAAGCGTGCGCGATTGATAGGAATACCCTTTGTGCGTGCTGATCAACTTGATGCCGCGTTTGCGTGATTCTTCAATGAAAAATTGCGCGTTGTCATCATCCAGTTGGAAACCATTGCCTGTCTGCGCGGGGTCAGTGTGGCAGTACCATTTCCAGGAACTGATGCCATACGTCTTGATCTCGCGTTCCATCTGCTCCAGCAATTCAGCCTTATTCATCTGGTTTTTGACTTTGTCCCAGTAATGATTCGGCGCCAGATTGCCCTGGTTCAAGGCGCGCTGTGAACCGGCGATGTCATTAATCTGTTTTCGCGCTTTGTGCATGACCCAGCTTGGCAATACTTTTCCGGAAATTCCGGGAGTGCGTTCCGCATCAACCAAAACTTTGCCGTTGGCATCGCGCAGAAGCTCTTTGCCCGGAACGCCCGAAATGACCACTATGGATGTTTCGCTGTCAAAGAACATTTCCTTGACGAAGTTTCTGAAGCCATAAGATTCCGCATCATTTTTCAGATCGAATCCCATGTTTTTGACAAACTCCATTGTGCGGAAACCACCGATTGGCGCGCCATTGGTGAAATGCGCTTGCACGTCAATGATGAAATATTCGTTCTTGGGCCATTTTTCCTCGATTGCCGCTTCTTCCCAGGTTTCCACGTCGTCAACTTCCCAGTTCTTGCCGAAAACCTGGTTCGACGCCAGGAAGCAGGTCGCCAATCCCATCGAAGTTCGCATAAAGTCGCGGCGTTGCATGCCAAGTTTTTTGGCGCGGACTTCGGAAAGTTCTCCGATCAAATGTTCAACTTGCTTCTGAGGTTCACTTTGCGGACGAGGAATAAACTCTTCATTCGAAACAACTTGCGTTGGCATCGGCGAATCAACGCCTTTTTTCAGGTCGCGTAGTGCTTTAGGAATCCACATTGATTTGCTCCTTAGTTGAGAGAAGGCGGAAACAGGATTCACAGGATTGCTCAGAATGATTTTCCTGAAGAATCCTGTGAATCCCTATCCTGCGATTTTGATTTGACGACTAGTTCGACGCGGACTGCGCCAATCGCAAATTCTGACTGTCAATGGTGTAATCAATCCAACCGATCATCATTTCTTCCCATGTTTGATCGCCCCAGCGGACGGTGATGCTCGGATCAGGATTGAATTTGTTGTTGGCAGAATTGTCGTGGTGCGCAACGCATTCTATGCGGCTTCCCTTCGGGACGGCAATTGGTTCCTTGACGAAGTAGGTGAGCTGCCAGTTGAAATCATACTTCGGCACTTTGAGCAGAATCTTTTCCTTGCCGTCCGGATAAACCAATTTGTATTCAAAATCCTTGCCGCGAACATGCATATGCGGCATGAACATATACAAGTGGACGTCTTCGGTGAACGTGTGCGAAGAGCGCGACTCGAAATTCGCATCGCCCGGAGGAATCACCAGTTTGTATGGATCAACCGTCACGCCACGTGTAATCATCTGTTTTTCAACAGGCTTTTTGGCAAACCACAACCCAATCTTGGTTTTATCTTTCGCTGCGACGCCAGTCGCTGTGTAATGCATCTGGAACACCAACACGGAGCCTTTGCCAACCAGTTTGGCATTGCCCGGCTGAAGCGTCAGCGGATCCATCCCCGGTGCCCAACCAACCAGCATCGCGTCTTGATTTGCGGTGCGGCGCTGTTGTTGGTTGCGCTGCTGCCCGGCGGCTTCGGGATTCACCCGCTGCGTGTTCGCACGGATTTCACCTGCCGCTGGCACGGGACCATTTTTAGGATCGCGCACGCTGACAATGACGTGATGAACGACGCTGCGTTCCCCGCGTTTGATTTCGGCAAACTGCACATATTTGTCTTCGGTGAAGTTTGTCGGGATGGCGTAGTACTTGTAAGGAATCGTGCCATCGGCTGGGATCGAAGCCTCTTCGGTCATTTCCAGAACGACGTCTGGCTGGCCGAACTTCCACCCTGTGTCCGAAAACTTGGGTTGTGCGGGTAAATCTTTCGCCTCGCCTTCTTTTGCGCCGCCTGCAACCCAGTTGGTAATGGTGTCAATCTGTGTTTGCGTCAGGCGGGAATCGTTTAGGAATTCGCCATGATTCGGGTCGGCATACCAGGGCGGCATTTCGCGGCTGACCACTTTTTCGCGAATGGATTTCGCCCAGGGACGGACTTCTTTGTAATTGAGCAAGGACATCGGTGCGGCTTCGCCGGGATGGTGGCAGTTGGCGCATTTGGCATACAGAATCGGCGCGACATCTTTCGTGAAAGTCGCCGCCGCCGCTGATGGGACGGTTTCTTTCGCATCGCCCTCACGTTGCGCAACAAACAGGGCCGACAAACAAAATGCCAATGCCAGCAAAAGGGCATAGCGTCGTTTCATACGTTGTTCTCCTATGGTGTGATTCTGCCGGACTCCGGGGACCGGCCTGGTTTTAAGCTTGTGAAATCAGGGCTTCGCCGATTGGCGATTCAACATCTCTTTTACATTTTTGACATCGCCGGACATTTCTCCGGAATTGATTCGGTCGCGAAGAATTTCGTAAAAGACTTTTTGCTGTTCTGACGTCATATAAGTTTTGACGCCATCCCAGCGATGAAAAATGATGGACTGCGTTTCCCTGCTGGTGTCCAAAATTTCCTTTTGTTTTGCTTCGATCAACTTCCAGTCAGGATTTGGCTGAGAAACCAGCTCAACCACTTCAGCCCATTTTGTCTTATAAAGATTTTGCGCTTCGGTAATGCGGCGAATAATTTCCACGTAATGTTCGCCAAACATCTTCTTCTGTTCTTCCGTTAAATTCAGGCGTTCATAAGCGGCAAACATATCCACGTTTTTGCTGGCAGCGGATTTTGTCGCAGTTAGTCCATAAACAACTGCTCCGGCGGCAGCCAGATTGAAGATGACGGATAGGATAAATGCCAAGTGGAAGAAGTTTCTTTTCATTGCGGCTCTCCTGGCTTTTGACTGGTTTTGCCTGCAACAGCCGCCGCTTCGCCGCGCACCAATTGCACAAGCGATTGTTCCGCCGGAGCCATTTCAACATGCGCCACCGGTTCGGCTTTTGTGCCTGAAGTCATCAGATCAGTAATGACCAGCCCAGCGCGAACTCCTCCCCAACTTGCCACCAACAAAGCCGACACCGCAGCCATGCGCACAGGCATGCTGAAATCCATAAACCAGTTCCAAACTGATCTGCGCTCCGCTACAGCGACAGACTCCGCTTTTGCTTTGGCGGCAACGCGCGCAACAAAGTGCTGCGGCACAGACACACCGGGAGCCTCGCCGTAAAAGTCGTCAATTTCTTGCAACAGGTGGTCGAAATCTTCTTCTGAAAATTCAGCCGAAATTTTTGAATGCTTATTGGGATTATTCGAGTAAGTCATGGTTATCGGTTGCTTATACAACTGAGCGCGGAAAACCCTGCGCTCAGCCAGAAGTTTTTTTTATCAGCCATCCCAATTCACCACGCAAAGCGCGTTTGGCGCGAACCAGCAGCGATTCCACTGCCTTGACCGAAACGCCCAGGCTGCGCGCAGCGTCGGCATAGCTGAAATTTTCATAGTGACAGAGGATGAAAGCCGCTCGCTGATTTTCGGGGAGCTTGTGAATGGCTTTCGCTAAGGCAAGTTGTAATTGCTGTTTGTCGAATTGTCCGCCAGGATCAGAACCACCGGGAATTTCGATTTCTGATCGGTGCCAGTCCATGTAAACCGGCTTTTTCTTTTTGGCGGCATTGCGGCAAAGATTCAGCAGGATCGTGAAAAACCAGGTTTTGAACGATGCCTTGGGTTCGTATTTGTGCGCTTTTCGAAACACGATCAAGAAGGCTTCCTGCGCCAGGTCTTCGGCT
>CAZMXG010000008.1:0-100828 GCA_964570175.1 uncultured Heliomicrobium sp.
TGGCTATGCGTTCCAGCGCGCCGCCGTCTGGAGATTTGTCTTCGATGAACTGGCCGTCGGGCAATTGCGCCAAGCCTTCCTTGCGACCTGAGACGCGAAAGATCGGATCAACGCGGTCGTAAAACGGCGCAAGCTCCGCGTAACTGATCGGCCAGTTGTCGCCGAATCCATCGTGGTCTTTGGCTTTGAATTCGTAATCGCTCAGCCGGTACGACATCCGCGCCCAGAACAATGATTTGCCGCCAACCATCCGCACGCGCACCCAGTTGTACGGCGATTTCGGATCGTGCGTGTAGGGAACCTGTTGTTCGTCCACCCATTGATTGGCGTTGAATTCGTTGGCTTGGACGACGTGCGACAATTTGCCCGGTTTGCCCAGGCCGCGATACGGCAATTCGTAGACGGGCTTCATCGTGCGCTGGTGTTGAAAATCCACGTGCGCCCCTGCTTCCAGTAACAGGCATTTCAAGCCTTTTTGCGTCAGCGTGTAAGCCGCCATGCCGCCCGACGCACCGGAGCCAACAATCAAAACGTCGTATTCTTTTTCAGTCATTTAGTCACCAAAACATTTTCCATTTGTCATTTTCCATCTTTCATTTGTCATTGTTTGCGCAGCCCAAATCGAACCACTCTGCTGACAATGGAAAATGACAAATTTGAAATGGAAAATGGAAAATGAAAGGGGTCAATCAATTGGATACCAATATTGCCCAACGCCGCCGCCGCGTCGTCCGCCGCTGGAACCTGCCGCCGAGTATTCCCGCGAATTCATGGTTGCGTTGCGCACGTCAGCTTTCGCTTCGCGCAGGAAGCGGGCGAACGGGTCCGCGGGTGGTTCGTAAGTCCACGGTTGCCGCAACGGCGCAAGCAGTTCCACGGCCTGCGCTTCCGTCACTTCGGCAAAGGCCTTGCCAAAACGCTTTGTCGCCTGCGCGTTCAGTGCGTCAAGCCCGCCTTTGTAAAGCTGCTGGCGGTCGGCGGGAGATTTGCCAATCAGGAAATCCAGGAACTCCGGCGCTTCGGCATCCAGCGCGCCCGGCATGTTGTTCAGCGGCGGCATCAGGATTTCGCTCAGCTTTTTCAGCGCGGCGAACTGTGGCGCACTGAAAAAACGCGGCGTGGTTTCGCCAGCAACATCCAGCGAAGCCGTTTCCAGCTTCGGCGTTTCTTCCTGCGGACGTGGAGCGCCAGCCGGTGATTGCGCGTTGGTTTCCTGTGAAGCTGGCACCGCAATCGCGGGCGCAGCAGCGAGTGTTTGAATGAATCGTCTTCGTTTCATATCTATGCCTATGTTCAAGTAATCTGACGGCGAACCGCTTGCTACCTGCTATTTGGGTAATAACGCGAGAACACCTCTGGATTGATTTCATCGTAGAGCTTTACTGCGAATTCAGTTTCTTCATCAGAGTATTCGGCTTTGTCCAAAACGCTTGGCGTTGAGACATAAAAAAATGTCCACTAATTCACCGGAAGTGATGTACGCGCCATAACCTGTTTCCAAGTAGCGCAAAATGGCAAGCCTGGTTGCTGGTTCATTCCCACGTGCCAGTTTCAACTCTTTGGCAGTCTCATCTTCAAGCCAATGGATAAATCTGAAGTAGCCATCATCAGAATCGTTGGTTCGTTTATCGAAATCCATACTTGCTAATTTGTTCGCAGATACAGTTCGCTTTTGTAATCGTCTAGTCCCAGCGTTACCAATTGCAGCCAGCCTTGTCGTCCGAGCAGGTTTCGCCGGATGTCATAACTTTCGGCAAAATACACATAAGATTGAAGCCGCAGACTCAAAGTTTCGAGTTCGATTTCGTGTGCGTAAGCAACTACGCTCCCAGCCAGCGTCGAAAATACCTCGCGGTACCCGCTCTCGACATCAATTTCCAAAGAATCCGCGAAACTGCGCCCGAACAGGCAGACTTGTGAACCCGTATCAATTTTGGCGTCGCAAATCGTCTCCAAACCGCCATATCGCAAAACGGTTTCAACAGTGATGCCTGTAGTGAGGGACTCGTAGTGGCTTTTCTTCTGATATTCGATCAGGAACGCCATCACCACAATCCTCCGCCAAGTGAGCGCGGTTGCCGGCTGTCTTCAACGTAAAGGAGCAACGCGCCGACAATTCCACGCTCACGCGCCAAGGAAGTGATTTCTTTAGCGTTCGGTCCGGCAGCAATTAGTGTGTCGCCATCCAACATCACGTATTGTCCGGCGTATTCGTCGCGGTGTTGCTCCAACCATGCGTATTCGCGTGAACGATCACGAATTGGCAAGTCCGTTGCCAGGATTTTGGCAGGGAAGGCAGGCGAATGTGGCACTGTTATTTGGTTGAGATTTTCTTCCAGCACCACGCAAACAAATTCGTCTTTGCCGATGCCGCGCTGTTTGGCGGCGGCTTCCAGACGTTGTTCCAATTCACTTGGCACATTAATCGTTAAGGTCATAACTTACCTCCGCACCGGAGTTTAGCATGGCTTTCCGTTGATTCGGCGGCCGTGCTATCTGGCCAGCGCTGCCTGCAGCATCGCCTTCGTATAGCCCACGTTATAAATCTCGCCGCCGAAGCCGCCGCCGCCGACCTTGGCATACTGCCCCACGATGCTGCCTTCGCGTTCGCGGTCATAATCAATGGCGCGGGGATGTTCGGGGTACAAGCCGCGCGAATATTTCAGTCGCACCAGTTCCTGCATCACGGCGAACATATTCACCTGGCCTTCATCAATGAAGACTTCGGTGTAATCCACATACGGTTTGCGGACGATGACGTTGCGGTAATGGACGTGGTTGATGCAATCGCGCGCACCGAAGTATTTCGCCACTGTGACGGGGTCTTCGCCAAGTTCGCGCGTCACGCCGCAATCGAAGGTAATGCCGTTCGCAGGGCTTTTGACGATGTCCACCAGCTTCTTCCACCCGGCCAGCGTGGACATAATTTGCTGTGAGCCTCGGCTGATCGGCGCGGGCGGATCGTTCGGATGCTGCGCCAGCCGCACGCCCGCTTTTTCGGCTTCGGGGACGACAGCTTTCAAAAAGTAGGTGATGTTCGCCCACATTTGCTCCAGCGTCCACGCGCCAATATCTGGCAACGGCGGCAAGTCCTTGATGCGGTCGTAGCTGAACGCCGTCATTCCGGCTCCAGCTCGGCCCAACTCTTCGTAATAGCCTTCGACAATGCGGTGCGCGTAAAAGTTATATTCGATGACGGGTAAGCCGACTTTGCCTGCGGCGCGAATGGATTGAATGATTTTTTCGATTTCTTCGTCGCGGCCCGGTTTACCATAAATCGTTTTGGGGAAACCACCGATCATCATATTGATAATCGTCAGACCGCCCGCTTTGAAGCGTTCCATCCGTTCGCGCAAATCGGCTTCCGTCCAGGGAATCGGCGGCCCGCCCATTAGCACATAATCTATACCGATCTGTTTGACGCGGCGCATCAATGCAGCATCAGCATCGCCTCTGACGCCCAGGCAGATTTTTGGCGCGCCGGTTTCAGCGGGCGGCCAAGACTTTGTTTGGGCGGGTGTTGTCGTTGGCGCGACTAGGGCGGAAGCGCTGACGGCGCCAACAGATTGAATCATTTTTCTGCGTGTGGTTTTCATGGATGATTCTCCGAGTTAGTACCGCGACCAGTAGGGAGCATAGTTTGTATAACCTTTAAGAAACAGATTTTCCGAATAAAGTCCCGCAGGGACGGCCAGATAATAGCCCCGGATGAAATCCGGGGAACAAAGCCAAAAACATTTCAAGCCCCGGTAAGGGCGGCAGACGAGCTTGAGGTCTGTCGCCCCTGCCGGGGCTTGTTAGCCTTGCTTACTCTACCCAGGGTTTCACCCGGGGCTATTGTCTTTTCACCCCTCTGGGGTTCTGCTCGGAAAATCATTTTCTTGATTTCTATAGCTTGAACTCAAACATGACGGCGTCTTCGGGAGCTTCGACGCCGCCGCTACCGGCATACAACCGCATTGCCGCCGTGTTGGCGCGATTCGTTAAAACCCAGGCTACCGAACATCCCAGGCGGCGGCCTTCGTCCAAGACGGCTTCCATCAGTTTGCGCGCCAGGCCTTGCCCCTGATGCGAAGGAGCGACACCGACTTCATTGATCCAGAGTTCAGGCTTTGACTTATCCGGGTGAACGTAATGCACGGCGCTAACGAAGCCCACGACCACGCCATCCGCGATGGCGACTGCCAGATGATGGCGCGCGTCGGCCAAAAATTCCGCCGCCATTGCCAAGTCAATTGGATCGTCAAACACGTCATCCGCTACTGACAGCAAAACATCGCAGTCCGTGGCGTTCAAAAGCTTGATTTCGACAGGATTGGGCATAGGGGAACAAATCAGCGGCTAAATACTTCCAGCGTCAGTGCGCCGATGCCGGGTTTGATTTCGACAATGTAATCGCTTTTGCCTTTCGGGTGTTGCCGGGCGAAAACGCGCTGGTTTTCGATGCTGGGCGACAGGTCGCGTTTGCGAATGTAATCGCCCCACTTTTGGCGGTCTTCGTCGGTCAGCGCGCCTTTGCGCTGTTTGTCCGTCATCTCGATCATCACCGGGTCGCGCGAATTGCTCAACCAGCGCGTGGCGTCCTGGCGGACTTCGACGCGGTACTTGCCCGCAATTGGCCCTTGCTTTTCGTCCACGATGAAAGAACCCAACTCTCTGGTATGAGCATTTGTGATGTACGCCGTCACCGATGGCGCGTTTGGATTGCCGACCGGCGTCAACGTGACCATGCCGCGCACCAATCCAGTGCCGTCCAATTTGACCACGCCGCTGATGGCCTGGCGCGGTTTGTCGGTCAGCCAACCGCCTTGCGTCAGCCAGCGATGCATCAAGACCGGATATTCGCCGAGCACCGGATCGCCCAGCGCAAAGCCCACGCCGTGTTCGCCGTTTTGGAAGAAGTGGGCTTCGGCGGAAACTTTGGCCTGAATCAATTCGGAATACAACGCAGACATGCCGCGCACGTGGCTCATGTCTTCCATCGTGCAAAACAGAAACGCCGGAGGTAGCGCGGCCAGTTTTGCGGCATCGGTCCCACGTTGCGGTGATGCTCCGTACACCAGAATTTGAAAATCCGGGCGGCTGGTCACACGCTCGACGGCATCGGCGGATTCGGGATTCGCAAGCAACGGATTCAACGAAGCGTCATAGGCCAGATCGGCTCCTGCCGAAAACCCAACGATGCCGATGCGGTTCGGCGCGATATGAAATTCTCTGGCATTGGCGCGAATGTGTTGCATCGCTCGCTGCGCATCGGCCAGCCAGTCTTTGCGCTGGTACATCGGGCGAATGCGGTAGCGCAAGATGAATGCCGTAATGCCGCGCTCTTTCAACCAGTTCGCGACCAGCACGCCTTCGTGATCGGTGGCGCGCGTCGTAAAGCCTCCGCCGGGACAAACCAGAATTGCCGCGCCCGTCGCTTTTCCGGCATCGGGCAGCATCGGAATGATTGCGGGTTTGTCTTCGTCGCTGGTGCCTGTGGCTCCGGGCGCGCCATTTGGCCAAAGCTCGATTGTGCGGAAGTTGGGTTTGTCAGCGGCAACATCTGAGGCTGCAAATGTCAAAAAGAACATCGCAAACAGCAATGCGGCAAAAAAGAACTTGCGAGTAAGGTTCGTCATAATTTTTGGAAGGGAAATCAGCGCAAGCCATGAACGCACAAAGGCAAATTCTGTTTGCGCTACAGTTGCATCGTCATAAACGCGCTATTGGGATCGTCTGTGTACGTGGAAAACGGGCCACAGTGTTCAAAGCCGAATCGTTGATATAAACGCCGGGCGGGTTCAAAAAACGCCATTGACCCTGTTTCCAGGCTCAATCTGGTGTAGTTGCGATTTTTTGCTTCCGCGATCAGATGACGCAACATCAGGCTCGCAACGCCGCGATTTCGAAACTCGGGAGCCGTCCGCATGGATTTAATTTCTCCATGACTCCGATCAAGCTCTTTCAACGCTCCGCAACCCGCCAACACACTTCCTTCCCAGACGGTCCAGAACGTAATTTCGGGAACCCGCAGGCCTTCCAGGTCCAGCGCATGCACGCTTTCCGGCGGAGAAACCCGCCGCATATCCTGAAGGTGTTGTTCCAGCAAACGAGCGATTTCCTCACCGCGCAAATCATCAATCCGGATTTCCATCTTGTGCGTCATTCGCCAAGCTTTTCCGCTGGCACAGCCATTTTGTCAAGAAAAGTCAAAACAGATTTTCAACGTTATTGTTCGATCAGGCGATAACTGACAAACGCCAGTTGTTTACTGTCCGGCGACCACGAAGGCACGTTGATCGTTCCTTGACCGCCAAAAAGCTTTGCCAGCACCTGAATCTCGCCGCCGCCCACGGGCATCAGGCGCAACGTCACATCTTTGTTCGCCGGATGCCCTTCGACATTTGGCTCGAACGTCAAAAACGCAAGCCACTTTCCGTCCGGCGAAGGATGCGCGAACCAGTTGTTGTACCCGTCTTTGGTAATCTGCGTCTGCTCGCTGCCGTCGGGTTTCATCCGCCAGATTTGCATCAGGCCGGTGCGCACGGAATTGAAATAAATGTACTGGCCATCGGGAGAATACTCTGGCCCGTCGTCCAAACCATTGGCAGTGGTCAGGCGCTTTTCTTCGCCGCCTTCAAACGGGATTGCGTACACATCAAAATTGCCGTTGCGGTCGGCGCAATACACCAGCGTTTTGCCGTCCGGTGACCAGCCGTGCCAGTACGACGGTGCAAGCTGCGTGACGCGACGCGGCGTTCCGCCCGTAATCGGCACAACGTAAATCAGCGAGCGACGCTGTTCCTGCGATTGGTCGCTGATGGCCAGCCAGTTTCCATCAAACGAAATTCCATGATCGTTATTGTTGCGCGTCGCGAATCCCGTATCCAGCGCTTCCGGTTCTCCGTTCGCTGCACCATTGCTTGCAAGCGGCAGCTTCATAATTCGTCCGGCTTGGTTGAATAAAAGGTATCTGCCGTCGCGCGACCAGTTGGGTGCTTCAAAGTGCGTGCGCTTGGTGTAAATGACTTTGCGGTCTTTGGAAGAGATCGCGATGGTTTCCAGTGTGCTTTCGATGATCGGCGCAGGACGCTGTTTGATTTCGACGTTGGAAAAGACGGCTTTTTCCAGCGCGTTGTGGTCGTGCGCGCACACGCCCAGGCCGACGTAAAACGTTCCGGTCAGATTGATGCGGAAGGAACCGCCAGCGGATTGCAGCGGCTCGCCTTCTTTGGCAATGGACATCCAGACGTAATCGCCACGTTTTTCAATCTGCAACCGGCGTGGGCCTTTGACGTTGGATTGAATTTCGCGCGTCGGGCCGCCTTTTGTTTCGCGGTATTGCAGCGAAGTCAGCCCGTCGGCGTGCAGCGCTGCATCGGCATAAGCCGAATCCGCGTCCAGGTTTTGCCGGATGACCAGCACCGCTTTGCGATGCGCATTGCCTCCCGTGCCAAGAATTTGCGCATCCGCCGCGATGGAAAAGTCGCCGGAAATCCGCCGCCAAACATAATGAAACGCGTCTGTTGTCGCCCACATGTTTTCGCCGCCACCCGCGACGGTGTAAGTTTTCTTGGCGTCATCGTAAACAACCGAGCCGGGCATTTTGACCGAGCCTATGTCGCGGGCGTCTTCAAACAAACCATATTTGTAAACAGGTTGGTTGTTTTGCGAAGAAACCAATCCGGTCAGTAACAGCGCACAACAAATCATCGGCAACAAAGTTCGAGAGATGAATTTCATAGCAACATTTCCTTCGAGAGAGATTGTTTCAACGCAAAGACGCCAAGGTTCAAAGGCGCAAAGAACTTTTGGAAAGACGTTCGCCATGCCTCAAAATTTTACCAGATCATGCTTTGCGTCTTTGCGTCTTTGCTACTTCGCAGCTTTGCGTTTTGAAGTGCAGATTATGGTTTCAGCAAGCCTAAATCGGCCATCCATTCCTGAAATCGGATGTGCCATGTCCCGAATGGAATGCCGCCACGTGGTTTGATGCCGCCAGCATGTCCGCCGTGGCTGTAAATGTGAAGCTCGACGGGCACCTCGGCTTTGAACAGCGAATTGTAAAATTCGACCGTTTGCCGCGCGTGAAAAGCATCGTCCAATCCGGCGCTGGTTAGAAACGCCGGAGCCCCGTCTTTTGGCGCAGTAATGTCCATCGGCGCCCAACCGGCGTACACCAGACCGACGAAATCCGGGCGGCAGCTTTGTTGTTCAATCGGATCGGTCGCGTCCGCTTTGCCGCGATCAAAGCGAATATCAGCCAGCGCCGCCAGCGCTCCGCCAGCCGAAAATCCCATCAAACCAACGCGTGTTGGATTGATGTTCCATTCCTGGGCGCGCTGGCGAACAATGCGGATGGCGCGTTGCGTATCCTGCAAAGCTTCGCCTTCCACGGTGTATTTGTAATTCGGTGTTTGCGCCAACCGATATTTCAAAACGAATACCGACACGCCCAAACTGTGCAGCCAATCAATCAAATCGTAGCTTTCCGTGCCGGTGTTCAATTCGCGATGGCCCCCGCCCGCTGCGAGTATCAAAGCAGTCCCGTTCGCTTTCTCTTTGGGAGCCGGGAAGACCTCAAGCGACGGGTTGTGGATGTTTTTGAATTGCCGCACGAACTGGCCCGGTTTGGGATCTGGGGGATTGGTAATTTCCTTTTCGTTTACGCCCTGCAGCGTCGGATGACCGGCAGGCCACAGGTAAATTACCTGCGGGGTCAGTTCGTTGGCAGTCGCCAGAGAAGCGAGCCAGAAGAGCGCTAGCATGGACAGTAACTGCCTGTGATGCATAAGCAATCATCCTTTCTGATATTTGTCTGAATCGTTTGACCGGCTTGATCCGGGAATTGGGGAAAAAGTCGTGGAAAGTGTATGCGTAGATTGAAAATCTGTCAGCCTTTTCCCGGCGTGTGGCAAAACTTTTTGAATAGGAGCGTGTTATTTTAACGGTTGAACCATGCACGGAATCGTTGTGACACTGAACAAACCGAAAAGGAGGAACTTTATGTGCGGTCGTTTTACGCAACGAAAAGAAGAAGCAGCGCTTGCTGAATACTACGGCCTGGACAATGAAGAAACTGAAGAAGAATCGGAGGCTCGGTACAACATCGCGCCTCAGCAAATGGTTCAGGCAATCACTTTGGGAAACCGGTTGATCAAATTGAAATGGGGCTTGATTCCTTCGTGGGCAAAAGACCCGAAAATCGCCAACAACTTGATCAATGCCCGCGCGGAAACCTTGCAGGAAAAGCCTTCGTTTCGCACGGCACTGGCCAAACGCCGTTGTCTGATTCCCGCCGATGGCTGGTACGAATGGAAAAAAGTCGCCGACGGCAAACAGCCGTACTTTTTTCATCGGCGCGATGACGCGCTGTTTTCCTTTGCCGGATTGTGGGAAGAGTGGCGCACGCCGGAGGGAGAAACCGTCAAAACCTGCACGATCATTACCACCGAGCCAAACGAATTGACTGCAAACTATCACCATCGAATGCCCGCGATTTTGAAACGCTCGGATGAAAAGCTGTGGCTGGACACGGCCGCGCGCGTTCCGGATTTGGTTCAGTTGCTTGCGCCTTATCCCGCCGCCGACCTGGAAATTTACGCAGTTTCCAAATCGGTCAATTCTCCGGGGCGCGACGAAGCCAGCTTGATCGAGCGTACCCAATAGCTGGAAATTCAGCCGAAACCCGCGCAGAGCTAGAGCGCATCGCGCACCTGCTTGATCCCGCCCTTAGGCCAAATCAGCGGCAGAATAGTATCAATCCAGTTTTTGAACTTTTTTCTTGAGCCTGTAGACGGGCTACAGCCAGAGGTGTAGATTGGGTACACCCTATAACAATTTCAGGAAGGGAACACCGGGATGAAACAAGGATATGAAAATCGCATCGAACTGCTGCAAGGCACTCTTGATCTGCTGATTTTACAAACTCTGCAATGGGGGCCGCGCCACGGCTACGGCATCAGCCAGGCCATTCGCGCAGGGTCCGGCGAAGTGCTGCAAGTGGACACCGGCTCACTTTACCCGGCGCTGCATCGGCTGGAACGCAAGAAGTGGATCAAAGCCGAATGGACGGTGTCGGAAAACAACCAGAAGGTCAAAAGCTACCAACTGACCGCCACAGGCAAAAAACAACTCGCCGCCGAACGCTCGAATTGGGAACGGCTGACCGCAGCGATGGCAGGCATCCTGCATCCACAAGAATAGGAGCGTGACGGATGAAATTCTGGTGGCAACGCAAAGACGAAGAACTCGACGCCGAAATCCAAAACCACCTGGACGAAGCCATCCGCGACCGCATCGCACGCGGCGAAACGCCTGAACAAGCACGTCTCAATGCGCGGCGCGAATTCGGCAATGTGGGTTTGGTCAAGGAAGTCACGCGTGAGATGTGGGGCTGGGCTTCACTGGAACGCTTGGGACACGACGTGCGATTTGGCTTGCGGATGCTGCGGAAGAATCCGGGCTTTTCGTTGATTGCGATTCTGACGCTGGCACTCGGCATTGGCGCGAACACTGCGATTTTCAGTGTCGTCAACGCTGTATTGCTCAATCCCTTTGACTACGCGGAAGCCAAGCGAATTATGTTGCTGTCGTCTTCGCGGTTGAGCGAACCGAAAAGTTCAGGCGCAATTTCTTATCCTAACTTTCTGGACTGGCAGCAACAGCAAACGACGTTTTCACATCTGGCGGCGGCGTGGAATCGAACGTTCAACCTGACCGGCGTCAGCGAACCTGTGCAGGTCAAAAGCGCGATCATTTCGCCCGAAGCCTTTCCCTTGCTGGACGTAGCGCCGCAACTTGGGCGCGTCTTTACCGCACAGGATAACGAACTCAACGCGGCGCGCACCGTCGTGTTGAGTCACGCTTTTTGGCAGCAGCAGTTCGCGGGTGAGGCCAATGTCATTGGGCGTCAGTTGTTGCTCGACGATCAGGCTTACACGGTGATTGGCGTGATGCCGCCGCGCTTTAAGTTTTGGGCGGGCGAAGTCTGGGTTCCCTTCGGTTTGTTCGGCAAGGAAGACTTCGCCATCCAGCGTGGAGGTATCGTTGGGATTTCTGCCATAGGCCGCTTGAAATCCGGCGTGACGCTGGAACAGGCGCGCGCTGAATTCGACGTCATCGCCGCGCGGCTCGCTGCACAATATCCCGAAACGAATCACGGCAGCGGCGTGCGAATCGCTCCATGGAGCGATTCGGTCGGGCAAAACATTCGCACAGTCTTGCTGATGTTGATGGGAGCCGTTGGCTTCGTGTTATTGATTGCCTGCGCCAACGTAGCCAACCTGTTGCTGGCGCGGACGGCGACGCGGAAAAAGGAATTGGCGATTCGCGCGGTGCTGGGCGCTGGGCGCGGACGGCTGATGCGCCAACTTTTGCTCGAAAGCCTGCCGTTGGCGGTGCTCGCCAGTTTGGCTGGATGGTTGCTGGCGAATTGGGGACTGAAATTGATTTTGGCTTTGTTGCCTGACGGTCTGCTTCCGGCTGAAGCCAATGTGCGCCTAGACGCGCCCGTATTGCTGTTTGCATTGAGCCTGGCATTGCTGACTACGTTGCTGTGCGGACTCTTGCCTGCGCTGCGTTTTTCGCAAACGCGCGTCAATGAAAGTCTCAGCGAAGGAGGCCGCCTTTCCACTTCGGATGCAGGCAGCCGACGAATGCGTAGCGCGTTGGTCGTCATCGAAGTTGCACTTTCCGTCGTGTTGTTGGTCGGCGCGGGCTTGCTCATCAAAAGCTTTTACCGCTTGCAGCACACCGAACTGGGATTCAAGCCAGAATCGCTGCTGACTGTGGACCTGCTGTTGTCGCACAAAAAGTATACGCAAGCACGACAGATCGAAACGTTTTTCAACCGTACATTGGAGCAGCTCAAAGCGCTGCCGGGCGTCGAAGCGGCAGCGACGATGAATGGGGGGCCGTATTCGGGCTGGGGCACCGGGATGCCGCTCGTTCGTGAAGGGCATAGTTATCGCAACGGTGAAATGAGTGGCAAGGAGTGTCACTATCTGCTCACGCAGGGAGATTACCTCGCCGTATTGGGGTTGCCGCTGGTGAGCGGGCGCAACTTCACCGAGCAGGAAATGTTGAGTGCGTCGCCAGTCGTCGTTATCAATCAGGCGGCGGCGGATAAGTTTTTCCCTGGTGAAATCGCGCTGGGGCAACGCTTTCGCTTGGGGGCACCTGACAATTTGCTTCCGCCTGATGCGCCGCCTACGGAAAAAAACGCCTGGCTGACCATCATTGGCATCGTCAAAAACCATCGGCCCATTGATTTGGCAATGCCGTATCAACCGACAACTTTTCTGCCAATGGCGCAAGAGACACGCAATGCGCGCATGCTCAATGCCATGACGTTGATGCTGCGAACTTCGCAAGACCCGGCGACGTTGATCCGCGCCGTGCGCCAACGGCTGCGCGAACTCGACCCCGATCAACCCATTCTGCGCATCGCCACAGTGGACGCGCGCATCGCCGAATCGCTCAAGCCGCAGCGATTCAACACAATACTGATGAGCCTGTTCGCTGTGTTGGCGTTAATGCTGGCTGTGATAGGGCTTTACGGTGTGCTGGCTTACACCGTCGTGCAGCGCACGCACGAAATCGGCATCCGCCTCGCGCTCGGTGCGCAATCCGGCCAAATCATTGCAATGGTGATGAAGCAAGGAATGTCGCTCACGCTGTTGGGCATGGCCCTCGGACTGTCGGGAGCGGTGGCCTTAACTCGCCTGCTCGAACGCTTGCTTTACGGGATAAGCACAACTGATACGCCGGCGTTCATCGCAATCGCACTGTTGCTGTTGGCCGTCGCGGTGCTGGCATGTTGGATTCCGGCACAACGAGCAGCGAAAGTTGACCCGATGATTGCTCTTCGCTGTGAATAAATGGTTTTTGTGGAAGACGATCCGGATATTTTTATCAGAATTGAACAATTGTTGCCTGAGCCTCGTAAACGGGGGAAGTCAATCCATCAAATTGAATCCGTCTTTCCCCTTTGAGGAGGCTTTATGACAATTTGTCGCTCTTGTTCCAGCGAGATTCCCGCTCCGGATCGGTACTGCCGCAACTGTGGCGCGCCAGCCGCGCCTGCGGTCGCGGAGTTGGATGATACGCGCCGCTTCAATCCGTCTGCGCCGCTTCCCGCAAATGCGGCGGGAATGCCGGACACGACCAATCCGCTTTATGCGCCTTCGGCACCTGCTTACGCCGCGCCGCAAAATTCGATTCCTTACCAAACCGCATCGCTTGCCAAGAAATTGCTCCGGCGGAAATTCCTCTGGGCATTGGCCATGATCATTTTGGTGATTGCCATCTTTGGTGTAGGCGTTGGAGTCGGCAGCAATTTTTCTGACAGTCCGGCGGAACGTCGGCGATTTTCCGGTGAAAGAGCCGAGCCGGAAGAAAATGCCGAGGAACTTCGTGCGAAATTTGAAGAGGCAGTTCAAAACGCACTTGGGTTCAAACAGGGCAGCTATTCAGCGACAGAATTTCCGGAGCAGCAGGGAATTTTTATCAACAGTTTGATGAGCGATGACAGTCCGGCAGCATTGGCCAAGATTCAGGCGGGCGATCTGTTGACAGAGCTTAACGATAAAGTAGTGCGAAATGACAGTGAATTGTCGAAGACGCTGGAATCATTGAAAACCGGTGATGACGTTCCCCTGAAAATTTACAGGGATGGCGCAATCATCACTTCTCGCATCAAAATCGGTGACCGGCATTTCCCGCCGCTTCAACCAAAACTGGACCCGGACAATCAGGGCTTCCTCGGCATACTGGACTCCACGCGCCGCTGCTGCTTACCCGGCACGAAAAAATGGGGTGTTGAAGCGACTGAACTACACGTCAACGGGCCGGCGGAGCTTTTCGGGTTGAAGACAGGCGATGTGATCTCCGAATTCGACGGACATGCCGTCAAAACGCCCAACGAATTCAACCGCCGCATTCGCGCCGTGAAACCCGGCAGCAAAGTGTCAATCACGTACTATCGCGGTAACACCCAGCAAAAAGTGGAAGTGATTATGGGTCATCGGTGGTAGCCGGCCCATCGCAGACGTTGAATCAGCCAGCAAAACGCTCAAGTCGCATTACTCTTTGCCGCAACATTTCTTGTATTTCTTGCCGGAACCGCAGATGCAGGGATCGTTACGGCCGACTTTTTCCTGGCGAATAATGTTTCCGGCTTCGGATTCCACATAGCCCTGGGGAACGGAAATTTCTTCCTTGGGATAGAGCCGTTCAAACGGCAGCGGGAAAGGCGCTGGCCCCATAAATGAACGGTGATAATCTTCTTCGCCAAATTCAATGGTATCCAGTGTTTCCCAGCGTTGTTGCCGAATGGCGATGGCTTCGGGCAGGTAAAAATCGAACAGATCATCCGCCAGGTCATCACGTAAATCGTAGCGCCGGTCGCTGACGTACCGGACCACGTCGTTGTATGGGCCATAAGCGGAATGCGTCAGGACGCGGCGGTGAAATGCTTTGCGGACGGCCTCTAGCCCCACTTTTCGATCCAGCGCAATTGGGCAAAGAATGGCTTGAGATATGAAGATTCGATCCCTTTCTTCCTGATCCGTAAACAACTGACAGAGGAAATCTAACACCTTTGGGCGGACGCTTTCGTTGTCCATTGCAATGACGGTCAAAGCTTTGGCCATTTGAGCGCGCGCCAGCGAATAATCCGGATTGTCGCGATGTCCGTCGTGAAGTTCGCGAATGATGCCCATCAACGGTTCAACCGCCGCTGCGCCGAATTGTGCCATCAACTCCGGCCAGCGTTCGATCACCCAGCGCTGCTCCGAAAAATAAGAATCCATCACCGTCGCCAGCATGGCAGGGATCAGCGCGGGATCATTCAATTGGCTGAGAATGATCAGCGCGTGAAGCTCAATCCAATATTCGCCGCGTTGCCCTTCGTACCAGTAATCCTGGTTTTCCAGAATTTCCAGCAACCGCGGTTTGGCTTCGTCGCCGCGCCGCACGATCTCCTGAATGTGTTCCAGCGTGACGCGGTCCTCTTCCTTAAACAGTAAATCAATCAGTTCTGACGTCGCCATTTCGGCGTAATTGAACATCTTTCTTTCCTTCTGTGGTTGAAATGATTGCAAGGGATAATCTCAAAGCGGTTGGGGATTGTCTAGACTTCGACCGGCTGCGGTTCGTGCTATATTGGCTCTAGGCTGAACTGAAAGCTGCGGAGGTTGTTATGGATAAAGAAGTCGTTGAGCTGGAAAAAGCACTGGAACAAATTTGGGACATTGCGACCAAAAAGTTTAAGCTCGATCCGTTTCCGACACGATTCGAAGTCGTTCCAGCGACCGTCATGTACGAAGTCGGCTCTTACGCGTTGCCGGGACGGTATTCGCACTGGACCTTCGGCAAGGCGTACCACAAGATGAAGACGATGTATGATTTCGGCCTGTCGAAAATCTACGAAGTCGTCATCAATTCCAATCCTTCGTACGCCTTCCTGCTGGAAAACAATTCTCTGCTGCAAAACAAATTGGTCATCGCGCATGTGCTGGGCCACGTGGATTTTTTCAAAAACAACGTTTACTTCTCTCAAACCAATCGCCGCATGATTGACGACGCGGCAACCCACGCGCGCCGTATCAACGAATACGAATTCAAATACGGCCGCAAAGTCGTTGAAGACTTCCTGGACGCGGTTCTTTCCATCGAAGAGCACATTGACCCGAACTTTTTCATCAAAAAACAGCGCGAAGAGAAAAAGCCAGGCGAGGAAAAGCAGCATCGTTTGCCAGAAGATCCTTACGACGCTCTGACCTCGATTCAGGAACGCGAAGCCCGCGACAAAGCCGAAGCCGCCAAACATATAGATCAAACGATGGAGCCGGAAAAAGACCTGGTCTGGTTCATCTCGCAACATTCGCCAAAGTTGCAGCCTTGGCAGCGCGACGTCATGAGCATGATTCACGACGAAATGCTGTATTTCGTGCCGCAGATGCAGACCAAGATCATCAATGAAGGTTGGGCGTCATTGATGCATTCGCGGATCATGCGCGAACTTGATTTGCCCGATCACGAACACATGGAATTTGCCGAACTTCACTCAGGCGTGGTTTCCCCGCATCGCAATCAGCTCAATCCGTACTATCTGGGCTATACGATTCTGGAAGACATCGAACGCCGCTGGAACGAACCGACCCAGGAAGAACAGGAAAAGTTTGGCCGCAAACCCGGCGAAGGCTGGGCAAAGCTGCTGGAAGTGCGCGAAACGGAAAACGACATTTCGTTGCTGCGGAACTACTTGACCGAAGAGCTTTGCGAAAAGCTGGATTTGTTTGTTTACGAATTGGTCGAAGAAGAAGAATGGACGATCACGGAAAAACGCTGGCAAAAAGTCCGCGATCAGTTGGTAGCCAACATGACCAACTTTGGTTTTCCTTACATTGAAGTTACAGACGGCGATTATCGCGGTAACCGCGAACTGTACCTTCACCACCGCTTCGAAGGCGCGGAATTAGACGTTCGGTACGCGCGCAAAGTGCTGGAATACGTTCACAAACTTTGGGGGCGTCCGGTACATCTGGAAACCGTCGTTGAGGAAGAACAGCGCGTGATGCGTTTTGACGGCGAAGATCACAGCGAAAGCTAAAAATCAGACTTCGCTTTAACCGATAACTCTCAGCACAATACATTTCAAATAATACGTTTCCGGTACAGTCAGCAAAATCGGATGGTCGCGGCCCTGCGTTCGCTTTTCGACGATTTGAACCTGGCGACCGGAATCGCGGGCGGCTTCCAGCAGCATTTCCAGGAACAGTTCTTCGCCGACGTGGTAAGAGCATGAACAGGTAATCAAAACTCCGCCCGGATTTAGAATTCGCAGTGCGCGCAGATTGATTTCCTTGTACCCGCGAATCGCTCCTTCCAATGCGCCTCGGTTTTTGGCGAAAGCGGGTGGGTCCAGCACAATCGTGTCGAAGCGTTCACCAGCGTCGTCGTAATCGCGCAGACGGTCAAACACGTTTGCGGCGATGAATTCGATGTTGGTAACGCCGTTCAGTTCTGCGTTGCGGCTGGCGCGTTCGATGGCAGGTTCGGAAATATCAATCGCCGTTACCGTGTCGCAATCACTGGCCAGATGCAGCGCGAACGAACCGTGGAAGCTGAAACAATCCAGCCCGCGTCCGGTGGCGTAATTCATTGCTGCGGCTCGGTTTTCCCGCTGATCCAAAAACGCTCCAGTCTTTTGGCCTTCCAGCAAATCCACCTGGAACTTGATTCCATTTTCGGTGATTGGGAATTCGGCGGCGGTCGAACCATCTTTTGAATACAGCACCGAATTGATCATCGGCAATCCTTCAAGCTGGCGGACTTTTGCGTCATTGCGTTCGACGATCAAACGCGGCTGGAACTCTTCGATTAGCAGCTCAGTCCACATCGGTTTCAGCGCATCCATTCCACGCGTCAGCGTTTGCAACACAAAACAATCGCCATAACGATCAATGATCAAACCGGGCAGGTAATCGCCTTCGGAATGGATTAATCGGAAAGCATCCGTGTCAGTCACGATTCGCCGCCGCCAATCGGCAGCCGCAAGCAGTCGCTCGCGCCAGAATTCGCGATTGATTTCTGTTTCTTCTTTAGAAATCAGCCGCAGCGTAATTTCAGATTCGGCTCCGAAATGCGCCTGAGCAAGAAAGCGACCTCGGTTGTCCGCAACGCGAACGACCGAACCGGTTTCGGCTTTCGGGCGACCCGTCACGTCGCTGCGGTAAATCCACAAATGCCCATCGCGCACACGGGCTGCGCCTTTGGGAGAAATCACTGCTGTGTCTTTTGGATGTTGTTGCGTTTGTTGAATGCGTTTCATAATTAAGCCGGAGGCGGATAGGTCATCCGCCAAGTTCGATAGTTCACCATTTCAGGCATTCGGTCAATGAGTCAAATTGCTTATCTAGGCTTGGGATCAAATCTTGGCGACCGCGCAGGCAACTTGCGGCAGGCAATTTCGGCGTTGGTCAGCGGAGGGTTACAAATTGTTGCCGAATCATCCGTTTACGAAACCGATCCGGTGGATTTTCTGGATCAGCCAAAGTTTCTGAATCAGGTCATTGCTGTCACTGCACCGAACTTGGAGCCATATTCTTTAATGAAGTTCTGCTTCGAAGTTGAATCGCAGCTTGGCCGCGAACGAATCATTCCGCGTGGAGCCAGAACCCTAGACATTGATTTGCTGTTGTTCGGCGATTTCATCCTGGATGGCGAATATCAGGGGATCAATCTAATCGTTCCGCATCCGCGAATGCATTTGCGGCGGTTCGTGCTGCAGCCGCTGGCCGAAATCGCGCCGCAACTTGTTCATCTAACTTCTGGAAAAACGATTAGCCAATTGCTGGATTCCGTTCCCCATGATTCTGCTGTGCGGCTTTACACCCACCAAGCCTAAACTGTCCCTGACAAACTTGTCAGGTTTAAGTTCGCGTGCTAGTATCCGGCTTCATTAAGAACAAAACAAAGCGGTTACAACGTGAAAATCACATCTCAAGAAGAATATGGCCTTCGCTGCATTTTGCAGTTGGCGCGTGAACAGCAAAGCAATTCGGACTCGAATTTAGAGCCGGGCGCAATGTTCGTCCGCGACATTGCCGACCGTGAAGGCCTGTCGGTGGCGTACGTTGAGAAAATTTTGTGGACACTAAGTCGCAGCGGAATTGTCGAAAGCGTTCGCGGGCCAAAAGGCGGTTATCGGTTGACGCGGCCAAGTTCGGAAATCTCGCTTGGCGAAGTGATGCGCGTTCTGGGCGGCATTCCATCAGAACAGGAAATCTGTTCGCAGTTCACAGGCAATCAAGACACTTGCGTGCATCACGACGATTGCGGGCTTCGACCTGTCTGGACCAGCATTACAGATTTCGTCAACAGCGTTTTCGATAAAGTTCCGGTTTCGGCTTTGCTGACCGGAGCGATTGATGTGAAGTTCGTGCAGATTACCAGCAAGAACGGCAGCAGATTACCCGCCGTCGCACGCGCAGCGAACTAGAAACCGCAAAAAAATTGCACTCGTACCTGACTATTTTGTCAACTTAGGGGAAAGATAAAGATGAGCACAGCGGCTGTAGAGGCACTTGCCAATCGAGAATACAAATACGGTTTTGTCACGGACATTGAAGCCGAAACGATTCCGCGCGGGTTGAACGAAGACATCGTTTGCACCATTTCCGCCAAAAAGAATGAGCCGGAATGGTTGCTGGAATGGCGGCTGAAGGCTTATCGCCACTGGTTGACGATGACAGAGCCGGAATGGGCCAACGTCAATTATCCGAAGATTGATTACCAGGACATCATTTATTACTCCGCGCCTAAGCCGAAAAAGAAGCTGGAAAGTCTGGATGAAGTTGATCCTGAACTGATAGACACGTTTGAAAAGCTGGGCATACCGCTTCACGAGCAGAAGCTGCTGGCCAACGTAGCCGTAGACGCAATCTTCGACAGCGTCTCAGTCGCCACCACTTTTCGAGAAAAGCTGGCGAAGGAGGGAGTCATCTTCTGCTCGTTTTCTGAAGCGGTTCACGATCACCCTGAACTGATCAAAAAGTATCTGGGTTCGGTTGTGCCTTATACCGACAACTATTTTGCGGCGTTGAATTCCGCAGTCTTTTCTGATGGTTCGTTCTGTTTCATTCCCAAAGGCGTCCGTTGCCCAATGGAATTGTCGTCTTATTTCCGCATCAACAACTCGGAATCCGGACAGTTTGAACGCACATTGATTGTCGCCGAAGAGCGCAGCCACGTTTCTTATCTGGAAGGTTGCACCGCGCCGAAATTCGACAAGAATCAGTTGCATGCCGCTGTTGTCGAACTGGTTGCGCTGGATGATGCTGAAATCAAGTATTCAACGGTTCAGAACTGGTACGCGGGCGATGAAGAAGGGAAGGGCGGCATTTACAACTTTGTTACCAAGCGCGGCGCGTGTCGCGGCGTCAATTCCAAGATTTCCTGGACGCAGGTTGAAACCGGTTCGGCCATCACCTGGAAATATCCAAGCTGCATTTTGCAGGGCGATAACTCCATCGGCGAGTTTTACTCCGTCGCGCTGACCAATCACATGCAGCAAGCCGATACCGGCACGAAGATGATTCACATTGGCAAAAATACGCGCAGCCGGATTGTCAGCAAAGGCATTTCCGCCGGACGCTCGAACAACAGCTATCGCGGGTTAGTAAAGATTCTGCCGAAGGCCGAAAACGCCCGGAACTATTCGCAATGTGACAGCTTGCTGATCGGCACGAAGTGCGGCGCAAATACGTTTCCGTACATCGAAGTCGGCAACTATACCGCCAAGATTGAGCACGAAGCTTCGACTTCCAAGATCAGTGAAGAGCAGATTTTCTATTTCAACCAACGCGGTGTTTCAACCGAAGACGCCGTTTCGATGATCATCAACGGATTTTGCAAAGAAGTTTTCCGTGAACTGCCGATGGAGTTTGCCGTCGAAGCGACGCGCTTGCTGGGGCTGAAGCTGGAAGGAAGCGTAGGATAACGGTTATGACGCTCGAACAGGTCAAAGAACTATTTCAAACCGAGGCATTACAAGAACTCTGCCGACAAAATGGTGTGGAACGATTAAGTGTATTCGGCTCAACCGCTCGCAATGAAGCCACAGAACAAAGCGACCTGGATTTGCTGGTTAGCTTTTCAAGTTCAAAGAAGTTTGGGTTGTGGGAGTTCATGGCTTTTGAAGACAAACTTGCCGAAGCAGTCCACACCAAAGTGGATTTGGTAATGGAAAATGCGCTGAATGAACATCGCCGCGAAAGCATTTTACGTGATAAGCAGGTGATTTATGGTTCGTGAGATTGCGTATCTCAAAGACATACTTGATTGCATCGAAAAGCTGGAAAGCTACCTGAATGGTGTAGACAAACCCGGATTCCTGGCAAATAGCCTCTTGCAAGACGGAGTAATTCGCAACCTGGAAGTTATTGGCGAGGCGGCTAAGTGCCTTCCTGAATCGCTCAAGCAAAAACAACCGCAAATACCATGGAAACAGGTCACGGGAACCCGCGACCGCTTGATACATCAATACTCCAAAATTGATTTGGAAATTGTTTGGCGAACAGTTACGCAAGACTTAATGCCGCTGAAAACAGCAATAACAGAACTACTCAAGGAATGGGATACATAAATCTATGACAGACAAACTCGCAGAAATTGAAGCTTCATTGCCGCCGGTTCCAAATGCGGCGGGAACTTATGTTCATGCCGTGCGCACGGGCAATCTTCTTTACTTGGCAGGCAAAGGCCCCATCTCTGCCGTTAAGGGAAAAGTCGGAGCTGAGTTCACCAAAGAAGAAGGTTACCAATACGCGCGTGAAACAGGGTTGACGTTGCTGGCTGTGCTGAAAGCTGAACTCGGCACGCTGGCCAAAGTGAAGCGCGTTGTAAAAGTGCTGGGAATGGTCAACGCCACGCCGGAGTTTGGCGATCAGCCGTTTGTTATCAATGGTTGTTCGGATTTGTTCGTTGAAGTTTTTGGCGATGCCGGACGTCACGCACGGTCAGCGGTTGGAATGGGATCGTTGCCGCACGGCATTCCGGTCGAAATCGAAGCGATCGTTGAAGTCGCAGACTAGCAAAACAGGAGTCAGTTTTATGAGATTTGAATTTGTGTCTGAAGAAAATGGCCTGGAAGTTTTACGTGACAAGGTTACTGATGAGGTTTTGGCAAGGGTTACTGTCATCACTCAGAATGGAGTTACTTTGACAAGAGAAGATGACCAAGTTAGCTCAAAAACATTTCCTGTAACCAATACGTCACAAATACTTGGTGGTACACATTTAACAAGTCTTCTGGACTTTTTAGGCAAATCGTCTAAAGACCCAATAATCCCCTAAGACGAAGGTAGAACTGATGGAAACGTCGCAATACTTTCTGGATCAGGCGCGCTGGTATTTCACGTCGTACTATTTGCCGAGGATTGAGCATTGTCTGGCTCAATTGACCGACGAAGATATTTGGCGACGAGCCAATGACGCTTCGAACAGCATCGGCAATTTAGTTCTGCATCTTTCGGGCAACGTGCAGCAATGGATCATTGGCGGCGTAGGCGATCTGCCGTATCACCGCGACCGCGAGCATGAATTCGGCGAACGCGGCGGAATTACTCGTGAACAGTTGCTGGTTCGATTGAAAGAAACGTTGGCAAAAGCCGATCAGGTGCTAGCGGAAGTTGATCCGGCAAGCTTGCTTCAGCGTAAAGAGATTCAAGGGAACGATGTGACGGTGATGCAGGCAATTTTGCGCATCGTGCAGCATTTCGGTTTGCACACCGGGCAAATCATGTTGCTGACCAAACAGTATACGGGCGAAGATTTGAAGTTGTCTTAATTGAGGAACCGCGCAGGAGCGGGAGGGAGAAGATCAGTGCTAGAGATTCGTAACCTACACGCCACGATTGATGGCAAAGAGATTTTGAAAGGCTTGAATCTGACGGTCAAAGCCGGCGAGATTCACGCGATTATGGGACCGAATGGCTCCGGCAAGAGTACGCTGGCGAAAGTGCTGGCTGGGCATCCCAGCTATGAAGTAACCGTCGGCGAAGTTCTATACGACGGCAAAAACCTGCTGGAACTGGCGCCGGACGAACGGGCACGCGAAGGCGTCTTTCTGGCGTTTCAATATCCGATTGAAATTCCAGGTGTCAGCAACGCCAACTTTCTGCGCATGGCCTACAACGAGAAAGCCAAGCACGATGGCCGCGACGAGCTTGATCCCCTGGAATTCGACGACCTGATTCAGGAAAAAATCAAAATCGTTGAAATGGACAAAAGCTTCATCAATCGTTCGGTCAACGAAGGTTTTTCCGGCGGCGAAAAGAAGCGCAACGAAATCCTGCAAATGGCTGTGCTGGAACCGAAGCTGGCGGTATTGGACGAAACTGATTCCGGTCTGGACATTGACGCGCTGCGGATCGTTGCGGGTGGCGTCAACAAATTGGCCAACAAAGACAACGCCATCATTCTGGTGACGCATTACCAGCGGTTGCTGGATTACATCGAACCGGATGTTGTTCACGTGTTGTATCGTGGCCAGATCGTCAAATCTGGCGGCAAAGACTTGGCGTTGGAGTTGGAAAAGAAAGGCTACGACTGGATCAAGACTGCAAGTGCAGCGGCGTAAAAAAGCTTATGTTCGTTATTGTTTGGCAATTTGATGTGCAACTAAACCACGTCACGGAGTTTGAAGAGCAATATAGCTCCACGGGTGCTTGGGCCAAGTTGTTTTCAAAAAGCAACCAATTCCTGAGAACGCGACTGTTGAAGGAAGCGGGAATGTCGCGCCGATATGTCACCTTTGATCTGTGGAAATCGGAAGACGCGTTTCAGGAATTCGCGGCTGAATTTGCCCAGGAATACAAGGATTTGAACGCGAAAACTGCGCGATTGACAATTTCGGAAACGCGGCTGGGTTCGTTCACAACGGATGCCGCAAACATTTTTTGAATTGATATGCCTCAAGTAGCAAAAGAAAAAGAGAATTATTTTTCAGCGTACAAGCTGTTTGCCAAAACACGTGAAGCCAAAGACTCGGCCTGGTTGCTGAACCTGCGCCAGCGCGCGGGCGAAAGTTTTGAGGAACTCGACTTTCCGACGACGCGCAACGAAGCGTGGAAATACACCAACGTTGCGCCGGTGTTGAAAACTCCGTTTCGGCAATTGCTGGATTTGGAACTGGATGGATTGACGGTTGAAACAATCGCGCCATTCACGTTTGCCGAATCGCACCGCAGCCAGTTGGTTTTCGTCAACGGATTATTTGCCAGTGAACTGTCAAACCTGACTGGATTGCCATCAGGAATCACGGTCAGCAATTTGGCCGATGTTCCGGCGGAGCTTGGCAAAGTCGTCAGCGATCATCTGGGCGTGTACGCCGATTACCGCGATCAGGCGTTCACTGCGCTGAACACGGCGAATGTTGGTGACGGAGCCTTCGTTCACATCCCGAAAGGCAAAGCGGTCGAAACGCCGATTCATGTGTTGTTCATTTCAACTTCGGCGGAAGCGACAGTTTCGCATCCGCGCGTGCTGATCGTTGCCGAAGAGGCTTCGATTGCGACTGTGATTGAAAGTTACGTTTCGCCAGGCGAAGGCGTCTATTTCACCAATGCCGTCACAGAAGTTTTTGCCGCCAAAAGCGCTGTGCTGGATCATTACCGGTTGCAGGAAGAAAGCGAAAGTGCGTTTCACATCGGCACGACCGAAGTTCATCAGGAACGCGACAGCAATTACACTTCGTACGCAATTTCGCTGGGCGGGGAAATCGCCCGCCACGATTTGAATGTTGCGCTGGTTGACGAAAACATCGAAACGACGATTGACGGCCTGTACATCGCCACAGGCAAACAGCACGTGGACAATCACACGACGATTGATCATCAGAAACCACACTGCACCAGCCATCAGCTTTACAAAGGAATTCTGGACGATCGTTCGCGCTCAGTTTTCAATGGCATCGTTTTCGTCCGCGAAGGCGCAGTGCTGACCGATGCGCATCAGTTGAACAAAAACCTGTTGCTGTCCAGCGAAGCCACCGCGAACACCAAACCGCAACTGGAAATTTTTGCAGATGACGTGAAGTGCGCGCACGGCGCAACCGTCGGCCAACTTGAAGACGAAGAATTATTTTATCTGGCGGCACGCGGCATCCCGAAAGATAGCGCGCGCGCGCTGCTAACCTATGGTTTTGCCGAAGACGTGATCAGCAAGATCAAATTGAAATCCGTCCACGAACGTTTAGACAGAATGGTGCTGGACAAGCTGCACCAAAGTTTGGAGGTTGTTTAGATGCAAGCCGCGTTGGAGCGCGAAGCAGCGCACACAAATAACAGCAATTTTGATGTCGAACGGATTCGCCGTGACTTCCCGATTCTGAACGAAACGATTCACGGTCGTCCCTTGGTGTATTTAGACAGCGCCGCGACTTCGCAAAAACCGCAAGTCGTGCTGGATGCGCTGAATCGTTACTACGCTGAGCAGAACTCCAACGTGCATCGCGGAGTGCATTATCTGAGCCAACTCGCAACGCGCGAATACGAAGACGCGCGCGTCAAAATCCAGCATTTCCTGAATGCCGCCGATTCGCACGAAATCATTTACACCAGCGGCACAACGGCTGGAATCAATCTGGTGGCGCTCAGTTACGGCCGCAAATTCGTTCACGCCGGAGACGAAATCATCATTTCGGCAATGGAGCATCACTCGAACATCGTGCCGTGGCAGATGCTGTGCGAACAAACAGGCGCAAAACTTCGCGTCATTCCAATGAACGATGCGGGTGAATTGCTAATAGATGAATTCGCCGCGATGCTGAATTCAAAGGTGAAGATCGTCGCCGTCAACCACATCTCAAATGCGCTGGGAACGATCAATCCTGTCAAACGAATTATCGAACTGGCGCACAGCCGCGACATTCCTGTGTTGATTGACGGCGCGCAAGCCGCGCCGCATTTGAAAATTGATGTGCGCGACCTGGATTGCGATTTTTACGCATTTTCCGGTCACAAACTGTGCGGGCCAACAGGCATTGGCGTGCTTTACGGCAAAAGCCACTGGCTGGAATCCATGCCTCCGGTTTTTGGCGGCGGAGACATGATCGCTTCGGTGACGTTTGAAAAAACGACCTACAACTCGCTGCCGTACAAGTTCGAAGCCGGAACGCCGAACATTGCTGACGCCATCGGGTTAGGTGTGGCGATTGAGTATCTGAATAGTATCGGCCTGGATAAAATCGCGGCTTATGAACACGAACTGCTGGAATACGCGACAGAAACCATCGGCGCGATTCCCGGCGTTTCGCTGATCGGCACGGCGCAGGAAAAAGCCAGCGTGTTGTCCTTCACCATCGAAGGCATTCACCCGCATGACATCGGCACGATTCTGGATCAGGAAGGCATCGCCGTTCGCGCCGGTCATCACTGTGCGCAGCCGGTAATGAAACGCTTCGGCGTTCCGGCCACAGCACGCGCTTCGTTTGCGTTCTACAACACCAAAGCGGAAATTGACGTGCTGGCCGAAGGCATTCAGAAAACAATTGAAGTATTTTCGTGAGGTGACGGGTTTCAGGTTTGAGGTTTCAGAAACGAACTCTGTCCCAACAACCTGACACCTGACACCTGACACCTGACACCTGACACCTATGGCTGATTTAAGCGAACTCTACCAACAGGTCATCCTTGACCATAATAAAAAGCCTCGTAACTTTAAGGTGCTGGAAACAGCCAACCGCAAGCAGGAAGGGTACAACCCGCTGTGCGGCGATCAACTGACGCTGTACTTGGCGATGGATGGCGAGACGATCAAAGACGTCGCCTTTCAGGGCCAAGGTTGCGCAATTTCCAAAGCCTCGGCTTCGATGATGACCGCCGCCGTCAAAGGCAAATCCAAGGCAGAAGCCGAAACGATGTTCGACGAATTTCACCGCATGGTGAAAGGCGAACTTGATCCCGAAACCACAGAACACCACCTTGGCCGATTGACGATTTTGTCCGGCGTTCGCGAATTTCCCGCCCGCGTCAAATGCGCCAGCCTGTCTTGGCACACGCTGCACGCCGCGCTTGAAGGCAAAGACGAACCCGTTTCCACCGAACAGCCTGACGACGGCATGTAAATCACCTGCTGTCATTTTGGGATTGATCCTTCCACCATTACCGCCATTGCGGCGAAAACCACTGTAAACTTTCATCGTGCCCACCCTGCTAACTGGTTCCGCTTTTTTTTGTGGGACTGTGGTGCATGGCTTTCAGCGCCGGGTATGTTACGGTCTATTGGTTCTTGCTGGAGCTTCCGGCCATCAGGCGCAGGCCGTTGTCGGATGACCGGCCCATTTTCTTCAAACGGCGTTAGATTTATACCAACATCGGACTTACTGCTTTCATCACAAATGTATGCTCATTAAAACGGCTCACGAAACCAGATCGGAACAACAGGAAAACGTTGATTTTTTCTCTGTCGCGGGAATCACTTTCTTTTTTCTGCATCTGGCTTGCTTTTTGGTTCTGTGGTTGAAGTTTAGCTGGCTGGCGCTGGGCGTCTGCGTAGCTTGTTATCTGGTCAGGATGTTCGGCATCACGGCTGGATTTCATCGCTACCTTTCGCATCGCACTTACAAAACAAGCCGCGCCTTTCAATTCATATTGGCCTGGGTTGGCACCGCAGCAGGCCAGCGCGGGCCATTGTGGTGGGTGGCCCACCATCGCAACCATCATCGCTTCACCGATACAGACCGCGACGTTCATTCGCCGGTAAGTTACAGCTTTTTCCAGTCGCATATTGGCTGGATACTGTGCCACAAGAACGACACCGTAGACCTCAGTATGGTCAAAGACCTGAGCCGTTACCCCGAACTTCGCTGGCTGGACCGTTTTTATTATGTGCCGGAGGTGACGCTGGCCGGAGGCTTGACCTTAGCGGGCTGGCTGCTGGGCCGTTACGCGCCGGAATGGCAGACCTCGGCTTTGCAGATGTTTATTTACGGGTATGTGCTTAGCACCGTGTTGCTGTATCACGGGACGTTCAGTGTTAATTCGGTGGCGCATCGATTTGGCCGCCGACGCTTTGCCGTTAAAGATGAAAGCCGCAACAACTATTGGGTTGCCCTGATCACACTCGGCGAAGGCTTTCACAACAATCATCATTATTATCCGGCGTCGGAACGGCAGGGGTTTTATTGGTGGGAGCTTGATGTGGCGCATTACTGTCTGAAGGCGCTTTCGTGGTGTGGTGTCGTGTGGGATTTGCAAGCTCCGCCTGATCGCGTATTGCTCGTTGGCCGTTCGAGTTGAATGAGCAGATCGTCCATTGTATGAAGCGCTGATGTGACAAAAAGAGATTGATCTTCAGTCCTGAAGATAGATCGCTTAAAATTTTAAGCAGATTGCTCAAGTTAGCAGACAGCGGCTAGCATTGGCCTATGCATTGCCCTTCGCTCAAAGAACTTCCGACTGCGCCCGCTGGTTGCACGGGATGGCCGTGGACGGAAGCTCAGCCGAACCCTTCCGTCGCCGACGCTTCTTTGCTGCCGAAAATCAGCGTCATCACGCCTTCGTTTAATCAAGCCGGATTCCTGGAGCAGACAATTCGCTCCGTCTTGCTGCAAAATTATCCCAACCTGGAATACATCATCATGGATGGCGGCAGCATGGATGACAGCGCGGACATCATTCGGCGCTACGAACGCTGGCTGGCGCACTGGGTCAGCGAACCGGACAAGGGGCAAAGCCAGGCAATCAATCGCGGTTTGGCAAAAGCCATGGGCGATGTGATGTGCTGGCTGAACAGTGACGATTACTTTTTGCCGCACACACTGATGACGGTCGGGAGAATGCTTGCCGATGGTAGCGGCAATTTCGCTCTGGCGGGCCATTGTTTGCGAATCAATGGCGATGGAGTGCCGCCGGTTTTTCTTCGCGGGCGCTACCGTAACCGGCAGCGGTTGCTGGAGTTTTGGAAGGGCTACGAAATGCATCAGCCGGCGATTTTCTGGCGGCGCGAAGCCTTTGAAAAGGTGGGTTGGCTGGACGAATCGCTGCACTTGATTATGGATTTTGATTACTGGACGCGCATCGCCCGGCATTACGATTTCGTCAATGTTGATCAAGTGCTGGCTTGCTGCAATTACCACGAAGCGGCGAAAACCGGCGACGAATACGCCGCCTATTATCGCGATCTGGAAAAGCGCGCTCGAAAATATTGGCCGTCAATCTGGTCGCCGGAGCGCTGGCAACTGGAGCTTTCGATGTTTCGCAACTTGACGCTTGGAGGGCAGCGGGATTGATCGGGCAAACCGACAAGGCAAACGTTTCCGTCGTTGTCCCGGTGTACAACGGCGAAGCGACTATTTCACAAACGGTTGAATGCTTACTTCAACAAAGCTTGGCTCCGCGCGAAATTATCGTTATTGACGATGGTTCGACTGACCGAACTGCCGACGTGTTAAAGCCCTTTGCCAACCAAATCCTGTACACGTTCAAAGAGAATGGCGGACCAGCTTCGGCGCGAAATCTAGGCGTGAAGTTGGCGAGTGGCGACTTTGTTGCTTTCACCGACAGCGACTGTTTGCCGGAACGTGACTGGCTGCGAGAGCTTGTTGCCGCATTTGATTCTGATGAAATTGCCGGAGTCGGTGGCGCGGTAAAAGGCATTGACGATGGACACATTGGCCAGTACGTAGATGCGATGAGATTGATGGAACCGGCTGAAAATCAATTTGGGGAAATTGAATACTTGATTACAGCTAACGCCTGTTTTCGTCGAGATGCTTTGCTCGCCGTTGGTTTGTTTGACGAACGGTTTCGCAAACCGGGCGGCGAAGAACCTGCGTTGTGTCGCCAAATCCGGGAGCTTGGGTTTCGCTTTGATTTTGCCGAAGATGCCGTTGTCTTGCATCACCACCGTCAAACGATCAAAAGCTTTTTACGCACGCTCAGCAATTACGGTGAAGGGCGATTCTTGCTCGGCCAGCTCTGGCCCGAATATCAAATCCAGCGGCCACGACGCGCGTTTTTCAGGCAGATGATTGCGCTGCGCTCGCTGGTGCAACGATATTCGGGGTACAGCAGAAGCTACGACACAGAGCAGGCATTTCTGTTTTCTTCGCTGGATTATCTGCGGGAATTGGCGTTTTTGTGGGGATACCTGCGCGGTCAGCGATATGCAGCCTAAAGTCAGTGTCATCATTCCGGCTTACAATGTAGCGCCGTTTATCGCCGCGACCCTTCGCAGTGCGCTGGGGCAGACTTATGGCAATTGCGAAGTGATCGTCGTTGATGATGGCTCTACCGACACAACGTTGGAGGAAATTTTCTTCTCCACGAAGGCACACGAAGATTCACGAAGAAAACCGGAAACATCTATTGCTGGCTTCGTGTCTTCTTCGTGTGACTTCGTGGAAAAATCAGTTCGAGTTTTTAGCAAATCCAATGGCGGCCCTGCTTCGGCCAGAAACCTGGCGATCAAGAATTCGCGCGGAAAGTACATTGCCTTTCTGGATGGCGATGATTTGTGGATGCCCGGCAAGCTGGCTGAACAAGTCGAGTTTTTGGAACGTAACCCGGGAGTCGGAATGGTTTTTGCCGAAGCCGCGACTTTTACTGAGCAAAACGACCAAAAAGAGTTTCGGGGAAAAATTGGTTACACCGGAGAAACTTCGTTTTGCTATTTGCTGCTGGGCGATCACATTCCGAATTCGACGGTGATGATTCGCCGCGAATGCGTAGACAAAATTGGGTTGCTGAATGAAAGCCGCGAACTGATCGCCGTCGAAGATTACGAATACTGGCTGCGACTGGCGCGCGCTTTCCCGATCAAAGGCATCACCAAGACAATGGCGTATTACCGAGTTCACGCAAACAACTTGATGGGTGAAGGCGAAGACATTGAGCGCGGATTGCGCTTGCCGCTGCTGGCCCTGAAGGAAGCTGAACGACTTTTTCCTGACTGCTGGCAACAATGCGACGTAGAAAGGGAAGTGCTGCTTGCTCGGTTGCACATTCGCGCCGGCTTTGCGTGGAAGCAGCGTGGTGAATGGAGAAAATGCCTGAAAAAGTTTCGTCAGGCGTTACAGCTTCGTTTTAACCTCAGAGTCATTCGCTGGATCGTCGCGGCAACTTTGCTCAAACGTTGGTCATAAATGAATCAGCCATTGGTTTACATCATCATTTTGAACTTCAACGGCAGCCGCTGGTTGCAGCCTTGTCTGCAATCGCTGCGCATGACGGAGTACACGAACTTCAAAACCGTGCTGGTGGATAACGCTTCCAGCGACGACAGCGTCGAACTGGTGCGCGGCCAATTTCCTGAAGTCGAAATCATCGTCAATTCGGAAAACCTGGGGTTTTCCGAAGGCAACAACGTCGCGATCCGAAAGGCTCTGGCTGAAGACGCTGATTACGTTGTTTTGCTAAACCCGGACACGAAAGTCACGCCACGATGGCTTAGTGAATTGATTGCGATTGGCGAGAAGGAAAAGGACGTTGGCATCCTCGGTGCAGTGCAACTGACTTATGACAGCGAAGAGTTCAACACTTGGACGAAGACTGCTTTAAGCCATCATCTCGATGAGCTTTCTTTATCTTCCACGAAGTCACACGAAGAAAACACGAAGGCTGAAACCGGCGATTCGTCTTTGCTTCGTGATGCTTCGTGTGACTTCGTGGGAAACCGAGATTGGGTTCCAGTCGAATGGGTCGAAGGCGCTTGTTTTGCCATCAAGCGCAAAGTCATAGAACAAGTTGGATTGCTTGATCCGATCTACTTCGCGTTTTACGAAGAAATTGATTTCTGCCGCCGAGCCGCTTTCCGTGGCTACAAAACCGCGCTTGTTCCGCGCAGCCGCATTCATCATTTTCGTGGCGGCAGTTGGGAAGCCAACGCCACCATCAAACGCCAACGAGATTACCGCTGTGATCGCAGCCAATTCATCTACAGCCTGACAGACCCGCGTCGTTCGATGGTGGCAAACTTAGGCTGGTATTTGAGGACGCTGGCGACAAAAACAAGCGAAGCCGTTCGTGCTTTTAGCTTGATAAAAGCCTGGGACTTGATACGAATCCAGGTTGAGTTACTCGGCACGCTGCCAAAGCTTACTAGCAAATGGCAGCGTGACCGAAGTAATTCATCTCAATAACACATCAAGCATTGCGATTATGCTGGTTGTTTCTGACCAGCCTTTTGACTGGGATTTCAATGATTGTATGCCCGCCTGCTTCCCGAAATTCCGACTCAAAATGTTGTTTTATCAACCCCAGGTCGAGTGATTTTGGGAAGCTTGCAATGGTTGGAAACCGCAACAAATCCAGTACCAATTTTGTGGCTGGATGATTACGCTCTCGTTGCATATATCGTAACGATTCGTTGAATTCGAGCAGGATTCTTTCGATTTTACCCCTCCTTTGTTCGTCTTCGTTCCAAATGTTGGATAGTTCTTGTGCTACCGCTGCCCGATTCGATGAAATCTGAAACAGGCTGATTGTCGGAGGCTGGAACCCGTCTTTGAGCAATGTCTGACTTAGTGCTTCCACTCGGTTCAATGATGTCTGGGAAATGCCGATTAACCCCAACGCTTCGTCTAACAACCTGGTTTGGTACTCCAGTTCATCTGCAAAGTAGTGGAATTCATTCGGCATCAGCCAATGCGCGAACTGTCGCTGATACAAATTGCCTTGGGCGATCTCACAAGCATGGCGTGCTTCTTGGAGTCTCAGTTCAAGAATACTTTGCATAGGTTCTCCTTTTTAAGTTACTGGCGTTTTAGATAACCACTTATTCGATGCTGCAATCTTCAGCAAACGAGAGGCCAAACATCATTCAAACTAGCTTGGCTCTGCGAACTCCAAGTAAAATATCGAGTTATCTTTTTTGTTATAGTTTCAAGAACGCAGTTCAGTAACACCACAGTCCTGTCACTTAAGAAAAACGGGGAACAAGGTCTTTAGATTGGGGAAATAAATCTTGACTGAATTCAATAATCAGTAATAGGACTTACGCAGAAGCCATCTTGAGGGATGGGTTCTTGAGTTGTTGAATGAGGTAATCACTCAACAGTCCATGTTTGAGTTGATAAACCGTGCGACCCGTTTCGGTCGCCAGTTCTTTGAGTCGGACCCAGACCAGAAACGCGCAAGCTATAAGTAAATTCGATGCAGTGCCATGCTTGAGGTATGGCGTAGTGATTTCCCAAGTTTCTGTTTCCGTCGCTGATTATCGGCAGCCACAAAATGCTTTGCTGGAAAATGTTCGTACTCGAAGTATTCGCAATCGCATTTGCTAGCACGACTTGGCCGATTTCGCGTCAGATGATACCTTTCCCAAGCGGTGAAAACGCCGCGATCTTCCCATTTCAAAATACCGGAGAACTTGTTCGTTATGTCTATTGCTGATGCGCCCGCGATTGCTGCGCTGAATCCGCCGCGCCGAGTTTTGCTCGGTCCGGGGCCGAGTCCTGTGGATGACCGTGTGTTGCGTTCGATGGCTGCGCCGCTGGTGGGCCACCTAGACCCGATTTTTGTTCGCACGATGGACGAGGTGCAGGAGTTGTTGCGCTACGTGTTTGAAACCAACAACCGGTTGACGATGCCGATTTCCGGCACAGGCAGCGCCGGGATGGAAGCCGCCGTCGCCAATTTGCTGGAACCTGGCGAAGAGATCGTCATCTGCATCAATGGGTATTTCGGCGAACGCATGCACGAAATGGCGCTGCGCGTCGGAGCCAAACCCGTGCGCGTCGAATGCGAATGGGGCGGGCCGGTAGACCTGGAAAAAACACGCAAAGCCTGGCGTGAATCGAATGCAAAAGTTATGTTCGCCGTCCACGCGGAGACTTCGACCGGCGTGCTACAGAAACTCGAACCGTTGCGCGAAATCGCTGACGAACGCGATGGCTTTTTGATGGTGGATGCCGTCACCAGCATCGGCGCGCATTCCATTGGAACTGACCGCAACCGGATTGACGCCTGTTACGCCGGAACGCAAAAAGCGTTGTCATGTCCGCCGGGCTTGGCTCCTGTGACCTTCAGCGACCGGGCCGTGGCGAAGATTAAGGCTCGGCAGACCAAGGTTTGCAGTTGGTATCTGGACACAAATCTGTTGACGGCGTATTGGGCAGACGCTTCTGGTGGAACCGGAGGCGGCGCACGCGCGTATCACCACACTGCTCCGATCAGTATGAATTACGCGCTACATGAAGCTCTGCGAATCGTTGCCGAGGAAGGCTTAGAAAATCGCTCCAAGCGGCACGAACGCAATCATCGCGCTTTAGTCGCTGGTGTCGAGGCGATGGGGTTGGCGATGGCTGTTGCGCCGGAGCATCGCTTGTGGACGCTGAACGCGGTTTCGATTCCCGAAGGCGTGGACGACGCAAAAGTCCGCAGCAGGTTGCTGAACGAATTCAACATTGAAGTTGGGGGCGGTTTGGGCATTTTCAAAGGCAAAGTCTGGCGCGTGGGCTTGATGGGAGCGGGCAGCACGGAAAACAATGTGTTGCTGTTGCTGGGCGCGCTGGAAAAATGTTTGAACGATGAAGGCTACAAGCCGAAAGATTCCGGTGTCAGCGCGGCTGCGGCTTTTTACGCTGAAAACTGAATCTGACAGGATGAGCAGGATTTCTCAGGATTAAGTAACAGAAAGAAATCCTGATTGAATCCTGCAAATCCTGTCCATTGAAAGAAGGTCTGGAATGTATTGTCCTCGTTGCGGAACGGCAAACACAGAAACAATCAAATTCTGCCGGCAGTGCGGATTGCCCATTGCGCAAGTCAGCGGCTTTGTCGCCAGTGGAGGCACTGGCGCGCTGATCAGCCCGCCTCCAATGCACCATCAACCATCTTTGCCGGTTCAATTGGCGGAAACGTCTGAGATGCTGGCGCTGAAGCAGAAGAGAATTATGACGATTATGGCAATGATCTTTTTGCCAATCGTATTGGCCATCATCGGCGAAGAAATGTTCAACGCGGGGGAAGTTTTTGCCGCGACGTTTTTGCTGATTCCGCTGGGAATTACCTGGGCGATCTATCATTACAAAACGCAGTTGCGCCGGTTGCAGGAAAAACAGGTTCAACAGCATTTTGCCGCTCAACAGCCGATGTACCAGCCGACTGGTCAGGCTTACTCATCGCCAATTCCGCAACCGGTATTTCAGGGACAGCTTGCGCCGCCGCCAACAAATCCGCTGAATGTCGCGAACCCCATTCCAAGCAGTGTGATTGAAGACGAAACGCGCAGATTTCCTGGCAGCAAGTAGAGAGGTACTTCAAAAATGTTTTGCCCACGCTGTGGATCGCCAAATCCGGATACAACCAAGTTTTGCCGTCAATGCGGTCTTGGCCTGCAACCCGTGACCGGGTACGTTGCCAGCGGCGGAACGGCGCAATTGTCGAAGCCGCAACCGCCCTCTGCTCCCGCCGATTTGGTTTCCCGGGCGACAGAAGGAATGACGCCAAAACAGCAAATGATTTTGCTGATTATGCTGATGGTATTTTCGCCTGCGATTTTTGGCACGCTTGGCTTGGGATCGTTGTCTGGCATCAGCGCGGTATTGCTGCCGATTGGCATCGTTTTCGTGGTTATGCGGTTCAAGGCTCAAAAGCGCAGATTGCAGCAGGAAGCGATCATGCAGCAGCAAATGTATCCGCCTATGCCACAACAGCAAATGCCGCCGGTTGCGCCACACAACTTGCCGCAACCCGGACAACAGCCAATACCGCAAAACTATCAACAACCTGTTTACCGGCCTTCACCGCCGCCGACCAATCCTTTGAAGCCACCCGCCAGCGTGACCGAAGATGAAACCAGACGGCTTCAGTGACGGCGCCGAACCAGACAAAACAGAATCAGCAAACCCATGCAGATTGCGCTGATCAACCTTCCGGTTCGTTCCATTCGGGTAGCATTTAAGCGCAACACGATTTTGTGCTTACCGGCAGGGATCTTTATTCTGACCAAACCTGCAAATGGCGAAGGTTGAGCATCCTGAAAATCCGATGCTGCATTCAGCCGCCATTGCCAACCCGGAAAAAAGAGTTGATGAACGTCTACTGTGGTCGTGTTGTCGGCCTTAATGAGTAACGCGATCTTTCCGGGCTGCCACGATTCAACCACTGTTTCAGCATCGCCTTCGACCACCTCAACCTGACTGGCTTGCATAGCCGTCACGTTGAGGCTTGCTCGCTCAGCCCATCGCGGCCGATATTCCGGCACGTCCATGTTGTTTGCGACCAGGTCGTTTTTTGTCACAGCCAATTGATTATGAATCTTGTATTGCCGCCATCCGTAACCTGCCGTAACGATGAAAAAGACCACGGCTGCCGCTGCCAGGGTTCGGGCGAACAGTCGTCTTCGTCCGCCTGCTTCTTTGATCGAATACAATGCCAGCGCAAACAGCATTGTGTTGGCCACAGCCAGAACGGTATGAAAGCGAAACGGGAATTGAATGTTTTGCAAAATCGGCAGCAGCTTCCAAAGCGGCTGGCCGAGCGGCGTCATAATCAAAAATGTCAGCAAAGCAACCGCTGACCAAAAATGATTTTCGCGCTTCAACCGATGTTCGGATGATTGTGCTGCGATGGCAAAACAGCAACCAGCCAGCATGAACGAACCCACAGCAATCAGACTGAGTTGAGTTCCAAGCTCTCTGAGCGAAAAGCTGGAAAAGAGAAACCAGTTTTCGAAATTCGTGTAGCCGCTTTGCATCTCACGAATCGAGACAAATTCGCGCAATGTAATCGCCGGAAGCAGATAAACGGCCGCCAAACCTGCGCCCAAAACCATCGAAACCGTAGCCGCAAAAGTCGTTCGCATCCTGTTTGCCTCAGCCGTGAAGCAAACGTAGGCAACTGGCATAGGTGTGAAGATCAGTGCCGTCGGCAAATGACTAAAAATCAACAACGCATAACTGACGGCCAGCCCAGCCATCACCACCGGTGAACGCTCTTTCAGTCGTGAAGAGAAGTAAAGAATCAGCGGCATCCAGACAAAAGCGAACAATTCTGTAAACGCGCCGCGAATGTAAAGGTCAATAATCAGGTGATAAGGCAGCGCCGTGTAAAAGACTGCCGCCGCGCAGGCTACTGCACGATCCACGAATCGGCAGAGCCACAGGTAGGCGAACCATCCGGCGGCGATCACAGCGATCAAGGCAGTGAATCCAAGCCCCCACCACCTGTCGGCATCCTGAGAAAAAAAGGGTTTGAACAAACTGGCCAGATAGTAGGGAAGTGGCGGGTAAAAAAAGAACGCCGGGCTGCCCAGGTCTTTGTTCAATCCGGCCAGCCATCGCGGGTAAAGATCGCCCGCCCAAAACTGATTTGAGAAGTTCACTGACCAGAGCGCGTGAATCCATCCATCGTGCGAATAAGCAGGGAATCCGTGCACGAGTGTAGGCAGGCAGAGAAGGATTCCGGCCAGCGCAATAATCGCCGGATAGAAGCGCGGATTGAGTTTCAGAAAGCGGAGGTGCATCGTCGTGCTTACCTAAGCAACCGCCGGTCAGACTCTCACTCCCAATCCTAAAACTTCACGACAGTATTTGATGCTGCGTTCAAGCTCGGCTTTCTGGAATTCCTGCTCGGCGAGTTTGCGATCCTGGCCCGCTGGGGGCTTGAACGCTTCGATAGCTTTGCCGCGTTTGGCCATGCCGGTGAAGTTCTGAAATTCCTTCGCGCGGATGTCATTGTAAAACTGCCAGAAATCTTCTCTCTGATATGCGAACGGACGGATCGCTCCGGAGATAATTTCCAGTTGCACCGCAACTCCGGGGCAAAGCTCAGCAAAGCGGTCAAAATATTTTTGCCAATCCACCTGGCCTTCGCCGATGGCTTTCCAGCCAGCATTTGCGCCATCCGGCGTTTCCCAGACCATCGAATCCCGCACGCCGGTCGTCACCGCATATGGTCCAAGAATTTCCAGGTTCCGCATTGGGTCTTCCAGTGTCCAGGTGGCGTTGCCGGAATCCAGCGTCGCGCCTACGAAATCGCGTCCGCAATCTTCGATCAAGTTTGCCAGTTGCCAGGCTTGCATATCTCCGGCGTGGTTTTCGATGGCGATTTTGACGCCTGCATCAATGGCTTGGCTGCGAACCGCTTTGCAAACTTTGATCGTGTCTTTCCAGCGCGCAGGCAATCCGCCAGGCAATTTGCGGTCATCGGCAGTGCCTTGATAACAGCGCGCGACTTTCGAGCCGAGCGTTTTGGCCACGCGAATCGTCAGCAGCAAGTGCTCTTCAGCGGAACCGAAGCGCGGGCTGAAGGATTTTGCCGAAGGGCAGATGCTTCCGGTTCCGGCTTGCACTTCAATGCCCAAGTCGTCGGCTTTTTTCTTAATGTCTTTCAGGTACTTTTCGTCATGGCTTTCGTACACATCCAGGTCGGAAAACAGCACCGTATCCACTTTCAGCTTGGCGGCATAATCAAGCAGTTGGGGCGCTTTCCAGGCCATCGCGCGGATCGAAAAGTTGTCAAAGCCTAGTTTGATGTTGCGGCGTTTGGGTTGCGGCGAAGCAAGCATAGGCACCTCGATAGTCGCTACGGCAGTCGTAACCGCCAGCGATTGGATGAATTGACGGCGTGAATTCATGGAATCCCTCACTTGGTGTTTGTTTTTCAGAAACGTGTTTATGACACGAGCAATCAGAAAAAGGCAATTCTACTGGGTACGCAATGCCTCCGGCTTGCGGTCTTGGCGACAAAAGTATTCTTGCGACAGGAAGCGACTTTTTGCCATAACTGCACGCTGGAAGCGATGCGTACCCAGGGACTTTGTGGTAAACAGTCGGCTATGCCTGAACTTCCTGAAGTCGAAATGGTTGCGCGCCATTTGCGCGCGCTGATTGCCGGGCGAACTTTCGTCAAAGCGCAGCTTTTACGGGATAAACTTGCGCCGGAAAATTCGCCGCGCCAGTTTGCCGCGTGGTTGAAAGGCGCTCGCGTAGAAGAGGTTACCCGCCGAGGCAAACACATCCTAGCGCATCTGTCGAACAAGAAAACCTGGATTACACATTTGAGAATGACCGGGCGTTTTATTCACGTAAATGCCGACGAAGCGCCGCCACCGCATACGCACGCCGCTTTCTGGCTGGACAATGGACGTAAGCTGCTGTTCGCCGATCAGCGCCATTTTGGAATGATGATGGTCGTCAAAAGCTCCGAACTGGATTTGGTTTCTCATCTGAGCAAGCTGGCTCCGGAGCCGTTTGATCCGGCATTCACTGCCGATTACCTGCATGAAACGCTGAAACGCAGCAAACAAGCCATCAAGCTGTTCCTGCTGGATCAAACGCGCGTTGTCGGGCTCGGAAACATTTACGCTGCTGAAGCGCTACACCGAGCAAAGATCAATCCACAGCTTCCGGCGAACAAACTTTCGCGGCTTCGCTCTGAATCCCTGCACAGCGAGATCGTCGCCGTGTTGACTGAAGCCATCGAGGCAGGCAGCACGCTGGAAACCGATCCGCGCGAAGTGTATGGCCGTTATGGCGACGGCGCTTACGAAGACAGTTGGCAGGTTTACGAACGCGAAGGGTTGCCGTGTTTGACTTGCGGTGAGGAGATTCAGCGGTTGGCACAAGGCGGACGCTCGACTTACTTCTGCCCGCGATGTCAGAGATGAGGTAGAATCGCAGCGAATTTTCCCGGTGAAAGGAGAACGACCATGACAGCTTTACCCGAAAGAAAACAGTCCCTAGAGGAATACCTTGATCTGCTGCACAAATCTGAGGAACGTTTGGAGTATTTCGATGGTGAGGTTGTTTCGATGGCGGGTGGCAAGAAGTCGCATAATCGGGCAACTCGAAATATCAGCCGAAAATTAGGCGAGCTTCTTGACGGGAAACCTTGTGAAGTGTTCGACGGGAATCAGGCTGTGAAAACGATAAAAGCTCCGCCGTTTCGATTCCCGGATGCTTCGGTTGTATGTGGGGAGGCGATATTCGAAGAAATGCGCGGCCACGACATTCTGGTAAATCCGGTTTTGATTGTTGAGGTCTTGTCTCCTTCGACCAATGCCTTTGACCGCGATGTAAAATTTCTGGCATATCAGGAAATCCCCAGCTTCAAAGAGTATTTGCTGGTCGCATCTGAACGCGCGCACGTAATTCAGTACATTCGCCAAGCTGCTGGCGGTTGGTTGCGCCGCGATGTTATAGGGCTTGAAAGCCATGTGGTGCTTGAATCTGTCGGTGCATTACTGCAACTCAGTGACATTTATCGTATGGTTACATTTCCTGAGTCTGCATCTGATAGGCCCACTCTTGACCCAGCGTAAAATTAGACGAGAACAGTTGTTTGTCGTTTCTTGCTCAGCTTATGATGGTGTTCGTTCAAGTAAGAAAAACAATTCCAGAACAAAACTTTCGAGGCTATCGTCAATTGCAGGCATGAAAAATCGCCCCTCTTCGCACTTATTATTGCTGCTGTTGCTGGTGGTGTTGGACGCGCTGGCGTATGTGGCCATTTACCGGGCTGGTGTCGCGCGCGGTTTTTCGCCGTCCGTCTTGCTGGCTTGCCGTGATCTGGCGCTGTTCATTCCTATCTTTTTCGTATTTGTCTGGTTTGCGCGACGGCACAAATACGCGGGCGATCTGACATTGTTCACCGTCGCCATCTTGCTTTTCAGCATAGGCCAATTTGTCCAATATAGGCTATTTACCGATCCTGAGTACGCTGCCGGAAATCGCGCCGAAGTTCGGCAAGCCCGGCTGGCCAAAGCCAGAGTTCAGCAATATAAAAGCATCAATCAGTTTTACGACGCCGAAAAGAAAAAGGCGCTGTTTGGCGATCCAAACTTTCAGCTTCAGACCACAACGCCTGTCGAAACGAACGAACCGCAATACTGGACGATTGGACGCATTTTCACCTCCGTTTCCACATTGATTCCCTTGGCGGCATTTTTAGGCTTTGCGCTGGCATTTGCGTTTGTGCGGCGAGACGACATTTTGCTTTTGCTGCAACGCAACAGCTTTCTAATTGGATTGCTGACCACGTTGCCGTTCGCTTTCATCGCCATTTTTCTGTCGGAACGCGGCAAGTCGCTTGGCAACACCACGCCCTGGGAGCCGGTAAAGATCACCTTTCTGCTCAGTTACGCGGGGATTCTGGCCGACCATTATCGAAACCTGTCGCGCACACATTGGGGCATTCCTCCGTGGCGGTTTGTGCTGCCGTTTTTGCTGGTAGCGGCATTGCCGATTGTGCCGTTTTTTGCGCTGCAAGACTTCGGCCAAATGCTGGTGTTTCTGGGAGCTTACGTCACACTCTACGTGGTCGCAGTCCGGCGCTTGCCCCAAGTGACAATTGCGATTGGGTTAATGGCTGGGCTGCTGGCAGTTTCGATTTTTGCCGTTGGTATTTACAACACCGTGACCAATGCGTTTACGGATGGCGCGCAGATCGGCGCAGTCGAGCGGGTAAAAAACATTGTTGACGAAGGTGTGCCGGATCGCATCAAACAGCGCTTTTACTTATGGCGTCACGGCGGCCTTGCCCCCGGCGACGATCAAGATTGGTGGGCCAAAGAAGCGCCGCGTGTGCCGGGCAACACGGATGAAGAAAAATGGTATAACAAATACGCGTTTCAGCCTTCGCAGGCGTTGTTTGGTGTCAGTGATGGGCGTGTGTTGGGAGCGGGGCTGGGTCGGGGTTATCCCGAAACCGTTCCGATTGCCGATTCGGATTTTATCTATGCCGTTATTGCCGAAGAGATGGGAATTGTCGGCGGGGCAATTATCATCTTCGCGTTTATCATTGTTGTCGTCGCCGGAATGCGCACGGCAATCGAAGCGCGCGATATGTTCACCAAATTGATTGCGGCGGGCGTGACTGCATTTTTAGGATTCCAGGCAATTGTCAATATCGGTGGTGTGTTGCGAATGTTGCCTATGACTGGCATCACGCTCCCGTTTGTCAGTCATGGAGGCTGGTCGCTAATTACCAGCTTTTTTATGTTAGGCATGTTAATGGCGATCTCGCATCGCAATAACCAAGTCAACTGACATAAGAATGAAAGTTACTGTTGGGCAAATTACGGATAAGGGACTGAAGCGTCAGGCGAATGAAGACAATTTGCTGGCAATGCCTAGCCGCGGTCTGTTCATTGTGGCCGACGGCGTAGGTGGTCGGCGTGGCGGGCAAACGGCCAGTCGAACGGTGACGGAAGTTTTTGAAAAGGTGTTCAGCAACCCACAGCCAACAACGAATTCCGATTTGCCGATGGAAGATTTGCGCAAGCTGGTGCATGAAACGATTGATCTCTGCAACCAGAAAATCTACACGGAAGCGGAGATGAATCAGGAGTTGGAAGGGATGGCGACGACGATTGTGCTAGCTGCCGCCAAAGACAATCGAGCCATCATCGCTCATGTCGGTGACAGCCGGGTCTATCGTTGCGACGCGCGCGGTTTGGTTCGCCTGACCGAAGATCATAGCGAGGTCAATGAAGCCGTGCGCCAGGGTTGGTTGACTGCCGAACAAGCCGAAACGCATCCGCGCCGCAATGTCATTAGCCGCGCCATCGGAGCCGATTCTGAGGTCGAACCCGAAATCATAGAAATTGAAGTTGACGAAACGACGACGCTGCTGTTGTGCAGCGACGGCATCACTCGTCACATTCGCGACGATCAGTTGGAACGGCTGTTGCGAAGCGGCAATCATCCGCAAACCGTTTGCGAAACTTTCAAGCAGCTTTGTTACAACGAAGGCGCGGAAGACAATCTGACCGCCATCATCGTGGATTTCGGCGAGCGCGGGTATGTGGACGAACAAACACGCCCAATGCGCTCGATGAGTCCGGCAATGTCCATGGCATCGGCAAGCGCAGAAAAACCAAGAAAGAAAATTGAAATTTCGTTGAGTGAGCCGGAGCCGGAAGTTGAAATCGTTTCTGAAGAAGTTCCCGACACCAACCATATCCCGGCGACAGCGCCACAAGCGTTATTGCCGCCTGCGCTGGATGATTTCCCGGACGAACCTGAATCGTCTCAGTCAAGTGATCCTTTACCGATTGCAGACCAGCCCCAGGTTTCAAGCCGAAAAAAAGTTTTCAACATTGCTACGGTGGAGGAAGCCGGGCAGAAAGTCGAGATGTCGAAGTTTATGCGAATGAGTGTTTTGATTGTGACTTTGCTGGCGGGATTTATCCTGGGCGGGCTTTTTGGCGGGCCGTTGCAGCGAGTGGTCAACCGTTCGGGCGGCCCTCTGGCCGAAGAGCAGCCGCGATTGTTGCGTTATTCGCCGCGTGATGCCGGCGTCGCTTCGGCGTTTGCGCTGTTGAATGAAGGGCGGCTTGATGACGCTCGACAGGAACTTAATGCAATTCTCGCCCGCGATGCAAACAATGCCGAAGCCCATTACTGCTTCGGACGCCTGTATTTCACCGAAAAGAAATATGAAGAGGCGATCAATCATTTCAAACTGGCGGCGACCAACAATCAGGATTTGGACGAAGGATGGGTGTTCATTGCCATGGCGTATTTGCAAATTGGACAGGCACGAAACGCCGCTGACAGTTTGCAAAAATTGATGGCGCCGAATGCTCCGCCATCGTCTTCGCCAACCCCTGCTGGCGCTGCGCCGGCGAGTTCGGTGAAACCAGTTGGATAAACTCGACGAGGCGACCAGGTAATGGCGAGAAGGGGCAAAATTAAATTTTCTATCTCTCCTTACCTCAAAGTCCCGACGTCCCCCAGTCGCAGTTATGCCTGAATTGAAACTGGAACACAGTTTGGTGGATGGCCGCTACGAAGTGTACGAGCGGCTGACCCGCGGCAGTTACGCCGAAATTTTCGTCGCGTACGATCGTGCGGTCAGCCGCGCGCCGGTTGTTATCAAAGCGCTCAATACCAGTTTGCAAGGCACGCCCGACCCTGACCTTGAACGTACTCTGGTTGAAAATTTCCAGAACGAAGCCGTTGCGCTGGATGCGGTTCGCCATCCGCACGTGATCTTACGGCTTGGGCACGGCACGGCGGCGGATTTGCGCGGCGTTCCATTTCATTACCTGGTGATCGAATACATGCCTGGCGGCGACCTGCTCGAACTTTGCCGCCATCGCCCTGACAAAGCGCTGCCGCTGGAGGAAGCGCTGTTTTATTTTCATCAGGCTTGTGAAGCGCTGGCCTTTGCCCATGGAAAAGGAATCATCCACCGCGATCTGAAGCCAAACAATTTCCTGCTCAGCGCTGACAAACGCATCCTGAAAGTTGCGGACTTTGGGGTGGCCAAAATCACCAGCGGCGAATCCACCGAAATTACGCGCGTTGGGGCTGATGTGTATGCTCCGCCCGAACATAACCCGAACGAAGACACAGGCGAATTGCGGCATTTGACCACGGCGGCGGATGTGTATTCGCTGGCAAAAAGTTTTTATACGGTTGTCTGCGGGCGCGCGCCAGGGCAGTTTCGCTGTGATCCGATTACTTCGTTGCCGGAAACCCTGATGAGCAAGCCGTGGGGCAATGCTTTGCTGAAAGTGTTGTGCCAGGCGACAGATGACAACCCCAAAGCCCGTTATGCCACTGTGGCGGAGTTCTGGCATGAACTGGCGCAGGTCGCTGCATTGGCGCCCACGGTGAAAATCGAAGAACTGCCGGACGAAGAAACCATCGTCAAACCCCGCCAGAAATTTGACACAGGCGCCTTTCCACAAATTCCCGTGCAGCCGGATTTTGATCCAACACCTGCGACATCCCATTTGCAGGAAATCGTTTCACCTGCGCAGCTTGTAGGAACTGAGCCGCTGGGAGCGCTTGATTCGACAGAAAAACTGAGTGCTGAGAATACTGTGCCTCAAGCTGAGCCTGTGAAAACAGAAGCTCCCAAAGAAGCCGGAGAAAGCAAACCGACGGTTCAACGCGCTGAACGTCCCGGAAAGATCTTTATTGATTTGCAGCCCTCCAAAGCGCCTTCGGCAATCCCAAAACCTGCCATGCCGATTCAGCCAAATCAGGCAACGCCTTTGCCCGCGAAACCAGGGCAAGTCAAGCCGCCCGCACAGGCGGCCCAGAAGGTCAAAAAGCCTCCGAAAATGGCCAACCGGTTTTCTGAAAAGATGCGCCGACGAGTTTTTATTGGATTTCTGGCGGCGGCCTTTGTGGGGTTGCTGGCAAGTGTGTACAACTTTTTCAAAGGCGGCGAGTTCGGCGCGCCGCGCGAAATCGAAGTGTTGGCGCAGGCAATGTATGTTCGCAGCGGGCCGGGAGGCCAATTCAAACCCTACGGCACCGTTGCCGCCAATACCCACCACAAAGTCGTTCAGGAAAATGAGCAGGGCTGGATGCTGATTGAAGTCAGTCAGTGGATGAAATTAGAGACAGATGCGCCTTTAGACATCCGTCAGGGTTGGGTTTATGGAAAATCAGATTATGTTCGTGTAGTCTCACGCCGCTGGTGGTGACAAGGTTATTTTGACAGGATGTACAAGATTTTTCAGGATTGGAGGAAAAGATGGAAGACAACGCCATTACTGAAATAATCATTGGTTGTGCTTATGAAGTGCATAACAGGTTGGGCTCAGGTTTTTTTGAAAAAGTGTATGAGAACGCGTTGCGAATTGAGCTGGAAAAGCGAGGTTTGAAGGTCTTGCAGCAAGAGCCGATTAAGGTCTGGTATGAAAATCAGATTATTGGAGACTATCAAGCTGACCTATGGGTAGAGGACCGGATAATCGTAGAGCTAAAGGCAATTTTGGCTTTGAGTAAAGAAAATGAATTACAACTGGTCAATTATCTGTCTGCTACAAAAGTTGATACAGGGTTGCTTATCAATTTCGGCTCCTCCGTTCAGGTGAAACGGAAATACCGCGAATACAAGCCTTCCCAATCCAACAAAACAATCCTGAAAAATCTTGTTAATCCTGTCTATACCCAGACAAAGAGGTAGAGTGCAATGAAGCTTTGGGGCGAAGTCAAAAAGTGGCTGGACGGCGAAGACGCGATTTCGCAAACGCCGGAAGCGCAGGCGCAATTGAGCGAGTGGGATGAGTTTTTCGTCAAAATCGCGCGCGAAGTGGAAGTCGTCATGAAACGCGAAATGTTCACGCCGCCGGGCGGCCAGACCTATCTGCCCGGCGAATACATCATTTACCTGAGCAAGGAAGACGACGCGATGTGGCAGGGGCGCAAACGCGAAGGCCTGGAAGAAGGCTTGGGGCTTAGTTTGTCGCAGCGCGCCAAGGAAATTGTTGGCGGAAAACAGCTTAAGGCAGACAAGATCGCGCTCAGTTTGAGCATTGACGGCGCACTCAACAAAGGCCAGGTGCGCGTCCAGGCTGTTTGGGATGACGATTCGCCCAGAACCGAAGTCACCGCCCGCAAGAAGAAACCCACGCCGAAACCGATCGAAGTCGAACCGGGAAACACAGAACCTTTGGAGCCTGATGAGGGCGAAAAGACTTTGGTTCGCCCGCGAGTCGCTTTGTTTACTGTCAACTTTCAGCGTCAGGGCGGCGAACCCGAAACTTTCAAATCCATGAAGGCCAAGATCGAAATTGGCCGCGGTTCCAAGGACTTTCCGGTGGACGTGAAACTGGATGGCGATCAGGAAGTCAGCCGCAAGCACGCGATTCTGTCGAAACAGGAAAGCGCATTCAAATTGGAATGCATTGGCCGCAATGCCATCGAGGTAGATGGCCGAGAAATTCAGCCGGGCGAAAGCGCGGAAGTGAAGCCGGGGCAAAATATCAAGATCGGCATCTATGAATTGAAGATTGCATAACAGAAACCGGGAGAAGCTCTATTGAAAAAACAAACCTTCCTCGCTTCATTCCTCGCCGCGATTTTGTTGGCGATGACGGCAAATGCCGCGGGCGAACTTGTTCGCATTGTCCGCAACAAACTTTCGGCAGGTGATTTGGCCAGCGGCGCGCAAGCAGCGGAAGATTACAAGCGCCAAAACGGTGTTGATGCGGAATATCTGGATGCGCTGGGTTGGCTGGCGCGTGGCGCTGAGATGTTGAATCAGCCGGACGCCGCCGCCGTGTATGTCGCTGAGCTTCGACGCGAGATTCGAGAAGAGAAATCCGAATGGTTATCGCCACTTGGCGCGGCCATTGAAGTCGAAGGGAAATTGCGCGCAAAACGTGATGGTCGCGGATCAGCCATCAGTTTTCTGGAATCCGAATACGCCCGCGCGAAAGATATTGGGCTGCGCGCCCGCATTCGAAAAAATATCAACCTGCTTTCGCTGGAAGGCCAGCCAGCGCCGGAACTCAGCGTCGGCGATTTTATTGGGCCTCAACCTGCTTCTTTTGCTTCGCTAAAGGGCAAACCGGTTCTGCTGTTTCTGTGGGCGCACTGGTGCGGCGACTGCAAAGCGCAGGCCGCTTCGCTGGCTCGCGTAACGGAAAAATTCAAATCACAAGGCTTGGTGGTGATGGCTCCGACGCGCTATTACGGCACAGGAGAGCAAAACAAGAATGTCCCGCCAGCAGAAGAGAAAACACATATGGCGAAAGTCTGGAAGGATGCCTATCCGGGGTTGGAAAGCGTTCCGATTGTCATTGATACCGACGCCATGATCCGGTACGGAGTTTCCGCCACGCCGACGTTTGCGCTGATAGATCGTAAAGGTGTGGTGCGCATGTACGCGCCAACGCGGCTTTCCGAAGCAGAGCTTTCCAAACGGATTGAAACTGTACTTGCCGAAGCTCCGTAACCGGAAAACGCTTTTATTTTTCGGACAACCTGTGGTTTATTGGCGAAGCGACCATTGGAAGTTCGCTTCTGAACTTCAAATCCCAATCCCCAATTCTGCTTTTAGGAGTAAAGACAGATGAAGTATTTCCGCCAGTCATCATTCCGAACTGTTCTGTTGTTCATCGCTCTTTGGCTGACCGCCATGCCCGCGCTGGCGCAGCAAAAAGTCGCTCTTGGCGATCGCCGCGAAGATTTCGCCCAATTGGTGGCGAAGCTTTCCGAACGCGCAGGCTATTTCGGTTCGGACAATCTGGTGTCGAACGAACTGTCTTATCAGCACGTGCTGGGAACAATGGAAGAGATGAACCTGTCTGGCGGCGTTTATCTGGGCGTGGGTCCGGATCAGAACTACACGTACGTTGCCCAGATCAAACCGAAGCTGGCCATTATGCTGGACATTCGGCGCGATGCGCTGTTGCAGCACGTGATGTTCAAAGCGCTGTTTATGATGTCGCGCAGCCGCATCGAATACATGTCGAATCTGTTTGCCCGTCCGCTGCCTAAAGATTACAAGAAATGGAATGACCGCCAGATTCGCGACTTGGTGGATTACTTTGACCGCACGCCGCTGGATCAAAAAATGGCTGACAAGCTCAAAGCCGATCTGCACAAGAAAATCGAAAGCTTTGGCTTGGGATTGAATCAGCGAGATTGGGAAACGATAGATGAAATTTACCAGGCGTTTTATACAGATTGCCTGGAAGTTCGGTACACCATCCGCGACCGTCCGACCGGGAGATTCTTTCCCGCGTATCGCGACATCCTGCTGGAAAAAGACCTGAAGGGGAGACAACGCAACTATCTGGCCAGCGAAGCGACCTTCCAAGTCATCAAAACCATGCACGATCAAAACCGGATCGTTCCGGCCACGGGCGACATTTCCGGCGTTAAAGCGCTGAAATCCATCGGGGATTACCTGAAAGAGATCAACGAAAAAGTCACGGCGTTTTACGTTTCAAACGTGGAGTTTTATCTGTTTCGGCAAGACACGATGGGCCGCTTTGTCGAAAACCTGAAGTCCTTGCCGATTGACAGCCGCAGCCTTCTGATTCGCAGCTATTTCAATTACGCCTACTACACGAACGTCCACCCGCAAACCGTGGACAATCATTTCAGCGTCCAGCTTTTGCAGAGCATCGAAGCTTTGATCAAAGGCTTTGAGTCAGGCGAAATCAGCGATTATTACCAGTTGACGACGCGTGGCAGCGTGGAGTTGATAGAGATGAAAAAGCGGCAGGACCCATAAAGGTTTTTATTACCTTTCAACGGCCATTTTAGTAGAGCCAATCATTGCCAAAGCTTGGTCTGTTCGGCGCACAGCATTGTGATGGTTCAAGTTTTAACTCCGGGCTTTCGATGGTCACATTTCCATCTTTGATTTTGATTTTAATCATGCCTGACTTTTGAGTTCTCTCTAGTTTTCTGACTTCGTTCCCAAACCTAATTTTCGAGTCTGCGAATTCACCTTCGCACGAAAGCTCTTCCTTAATTGGGAATGGGAATTTAATGTTGATCGAAGCCTGAGGCTCAATTCCAAGCAGAACCACTTTATCGGAGTAGGTTTCTATCAGCAGATAAGAAATCGGTTGTGGCGATTCATTGGTGATTTGAATGTCGTTGAAATGGTCATTTGCGACGGCATTATTCCCAATCCGTAAAACTGACTCTGAATCCCAAGCGTAATCTGGGTAAACCGATCTAAAGTCCCCGTCCAGAAAATCACCTGTATAAAGTAACTTCCATTGGACAATGGGGCTGCCATCGTGAAAGACATTGAGATATGCAGCGTGTTCGATCAGAAATCGTTTCTGTGCGATTTCGACTTTGTAACGCTGACTGGGAGATAAAGTTGTGTAAAGCACTTTTCTGGTAAAGCCAAAAAACACGCCCCAAAGTAATAAGGCGATAACGCAAATAACTACTATAAAAGCCAGTTTTTTTATCATTCACTTTTCAGCCAAAAATTTCTTCGTTTCAGTCAAAAAAACTTCCAGTTGATCGTGGTGAACCCAGTGGCCAGCATTGGCGACTTTCACCAGTCGATGATTTTTGATCGGTTTGGCTCGTCCGTCTGTTTCAGGGTCAGGCGCCCAGCTTTCCATTCCCCAAAACAATAAAACTGGACAGGTAATCTGGCCGTAAACATCCTGAATGTCGGGAAGGCTGTGGCCGAAGGGCGGAAACGGTCGCGCAAAGTTGTCGAACTTCCAGCTTAGCGAACCGTCCGAATTCCAGTTCGTTCCGTGCAGCGTTAAATGCCGCGCAACTTCGTCTTTCAGGTGGGGATTGGCTTCCTGCATTCTGGCGACCGCCGAATCCAGGTCTGGATAACTGCGTGGTTCGCGCTTTTCAATCTGGCGGATTTCATCAATCCAACGGCGCATTCGCTTGGAAGCCGGATCGTAGACGCGATGCGTCGGTGGCGGCCCCAGACCTTCAATCGAAACCAGCTTTTTGACTTTCTCAGGAAAAAGGCCTGTGTAGAGCGTAGAAATGACTCCGCCCAGACTGTGACCAATCAGGTAAAGCGGGTCGGATTGATTGTTACTGGTGTTGATCACATCCACCAGCGCCGACAGATCCAGCACGTGTTCGGCGATGGTATACAGCGCGCCGGGCGCATGCTGGCTGTTTCCGTGTCCGCGCAGGTCAAGCGCGTACACATGAAAATCGTTGTTTAGTTCGCGCGCCACCCAATCCCAGTTTCGGGCGTGATCGAGTCCGCCGTGAACCAGAATCATGGTTGGCTTGCCTTCTGTGCCCCAATCCCATAACTGCAATTTGAGCCGGTGAGAGTAAAAGAAGTGCGAAATCGGTTCGTCAGTTGTTTTCAATTCGGGGAATCCTCCTTCGCTGCTATGCTAGCCCGGCAGTTTCAACACAGTAAAGCCAGAGGAAAAAAACAGAGGAAAAAATATGATACCTGCTCAGCCCCAACGGGGCTGGATATGACAGCCCAGTGCAACGCACTGGGAACGAGAATCAAAAGATTGCACGAGCCCCAACGGGGCGAAATAACAAGGTTACCCATTTCGCCCTTTCAGGGCTTTGGGGCCATCCCATTGCTTACCCGGCGCGTCGCACCGGGCTGCTGCATTTTGCCCCCTTGGGGCTGAACAATTACAAAACATGCACCAGATCATCTTCATACTGTTGTTGGCAACTTTTGCGTTTGCCCAGCAATCGCAAAACCCTTCACCGATGGTTGAACACACGCGAGCGCATCCGCGATTGAAGCAGGAAACTGCTGAAGGTCGCCGCGAGAAGTTGGAACTCGGAACTTTGTTTTTACCCGCCAAGCTCAAGCTGAAATCGCCAGTGCCTTTGTTCATCCACTTTCACGGCGGAACCTGGCTGCCGGAAGTCGCGGCGGAGAAGGCAGGCAAAACCGCCGTTATCTTCATTCAAATCGGAGCCGGTTCGTCGGTTTACGCGCGGCCGTTTGCGGATGCGCAATTGTTCGCTCGGCTGATTGCCGAAGCCGAAGCCAAAGCGGGGGTGAAGTTTGGGCCGATCAGTTTGACTTCCTGGAGTGCTGGATACGGCGCGGTGCGGGCAATTCTGAAAGTGCCGGAGCATTACGCGCGGGTGGATAAAGTCTTGTTGATTGATGGCTTACACGCGGGATACGTGGGCGGGAAGCCGGGAACTGGCAAATCACTGGAATCGGAATTGGAAGCGGGTGATTTGGACATCTTTCTGAAGTTTGCGCGGGATGCGGTTGCTGGGCGAAAGCGGTTGATCATCACGCATTCCGAAATTTTTCCGGGAACGTTTGCCAGCACGACGGAAACAGCGGATTGGCTGTTGGCTCAGTTAGCATTGAAACGAACGGCTGTGGTGAAGTGGGGGCCGATGCAAACGCAGCAATTGAGTGAAGCAAAGGCAGGGAAGTTTTGGCTGATGGGCTTTGCGGGGAACTCCGCGCCGGATCACGTGGATCAACTGCATTCGCTACCGGAGTATTTGAACTGGCTGAGGAAATAAACGCTGAGGAAGGAAACTGAACCGGAGCAGAAGCTGTGAGCAATAACGTGTCGGCAGGCTTCCCCCGTTGCCCGACCGACGCCCGGTCGTTATCGCTCACGGCATCTGCTCCGAACCGTTAGCGGCGAACGCGAATCAGCCGCCATCTGCCGTTGTCCGCGTATTGTTGCAGAACGGCGTGGTTATCGGTGGCGAAGAAGTCCGTTTTGCTTTTTCGCCGTCACCTCTTAACGCGAAAAGATCAGGGCAAACCTCTAAGGCCGGAGAAAAAATTTTTGAGGGTGTATAATCCGCGCCGCTCATGACAAATCCATCTCAACAAAATGTGACGCAATTGCTGGAAGCCTGGAACAAGGGCGACGAATCGGCGCGCGATGAATTGTTGCCGCTGGTGTATCAGGAACTGCATAAACTGGCTGGGCGCTATCTTGGCCGGGAACGCACCGGACACACGCTGCAAACAACGGCGCTGGTCCACGAAGCCTATCTGCGGCTGGTAGATCAAAAAGACGCCCAGTGGCAAAACCGCTCGCATTTCTTTGCGGTGGCGGCAACACAAATGCGGCGCGTGCTGGTTGATTACGCGCGCAGCCGTCACATGGCCAAACGCGGAGGCGGCGCCCAGCAGGTGGAACTGGACGAGGCGCTGGTGGTTTCGGACGAACGCGCCGCCGATGTCGTCGCACTGGATGATGCGCTGAAGGCGCTGGCCGAATTCGATGAACGCAAATGCCGCATGGTCGAACTTCGCTTTTTTGGCGGCCTGAGCATCGAAGAAACGGCGGAAGTGTTAGGCGTTTCGCCCGGCACGGTGATGCGCGACTGGACGTTGGCAAAAGCCTGGCTGCAACGGGAAATTGAAAAAGAATAGGTATTAGGTGATAGGTTTCAGGTGTTAGGTTCTCAATTCCTGAATACCTATCCCCACCTCCTAACCCCAATCTCCTAACTCCCAATGCAAACGGATCGCTGGCGACAAATTGAAGCTCTCTTCCATCAGGCGTTGGAGCGTTCGCCGAACGAACGCGACCTGTTTCTGGCGATGGCTTGCGGAACCGATGCGGCGTTGCGACGGGAAGTCGAATCGCTGTTGGCTACGCAGCAAAAAACGGACGGCTTACTGGAAACACCGGCGGCTGATCTGGCGGCAGAGTGGGCGCAGGCAAGCCACCAATCAAAAGGCCGAACGGAAAAATTGAAGCAGCAGGCGATTGGGCCGTATCAAATTCTTTCCAAGTTGGGCAAAGGCGGAATGGGCGAAGTTTATCTGGCCGAAGACAGCCGGTTACGGCGCAAAGTGGCGCTGAAACTGCTTCCGGCAGAAATTGCCAATCGCAAAGAACGATTGCGCCGCTTCCAGACGGAAGCCCTTGCTGCCAGCGCCACCAATCATCCCAACATCATCACCATTTACGAAATCGGCGTTGTGGATTCGATTCATTTTCTGGCCACGGAATTCGTCGAAGGCCAAACGCTGCGAAAATTGCTGACCAGCCGCGAACTGGAACTTGGCGAATCTCTGGACATTGCCATACAAATTGCCGGAGCGCTTTCTTCCGCGCATACGGCAGGAGTTCGCCACCGCGACATCAAACCGGAAAACATCATGGTGCGGCCTGACGGATTGGTGAAGGTGTTGGATTTCGGTCTGGCCAAGTTGGAAGAGCCGCGCGCAATTATGACGGATTCAAGCGCGACGACTTTTGTTGATGTGAACACCTTGCCCGGAATGGTGATGGGAACGGCGCAATACATGTCGCCTGAACAGACGCGCGGGCTGGAACTGGACCATCGCACGGACATTTTCAGTCTCGGCGTTGTGCTATATGAAATGGCAACCGGAAACGCTCCGTTTAGCGGTGATGAAGTGATCGAAGTCATGGCTTCAATCGCACACCGCCAACCGGTGGCGCTGACCAAGCTGGCGCTAAAGGCTCCCGCCCGCTTGGAACAAATCGTCAATCAAGCGCTACAAAAGAATCGCGACCAGCGGTATCAAACTGCCGCCCAATTTCAGGCTGACTTGAAAGAATTAAAGCTGGAACTGGAGATCAAAGCCTGGCTGGAAAAGAATCCCGGTCGGATGTAAACGCAAAGCAGGGCAGATTTTCCAATCTGCCCTGCAATTGTTTTGGCAAAGCAAACATCGGCCGGTTGGAAAACCGGCCTTACTGTTTTACGGAGCGACGGCGCGCATGCGTTTGCCAGTGACTTGGATGTTATCGGAAAACACAACCATCCCCGTGGTTCCTTCGACCACTTCAAATTTGCCTTTTCCTGAAAAGCTTTCCTGATCTGAATTCAGCGTGATGAGCTGACGAAAGCCGATTTTGCCGAATGGCGCCTGGAATTTGTCATCCACGGCATAGCCGCTGTAGGAGGCAATGAACTGCAATCCGCCGTTATGTTGCCAGGCGCCCTGTTCGGGAGTGGTTGGGTTTGGCAACAACAATGAAGCTTCAGCGGCGTGGAGAATCGTTCCTTCGCCATCGGCGCGACCCGGGAAAACGCTCAGCGTGGAGGTCACGTGCGAACCATCGCTGAAGTTCAATGTCAGTTCCCAGCATCCCACCAGCGCATTTTTTTGGCGGGTCAAAATATCCGTCAATCCCCCCTGCAATGGTGCAGCGCTCAATGTTTGGGGCAGTGTTTCTGCGTCAAGCCGTTCAATGACCGGCGCGCGTTCGCCTGAAGCGATCCGCTGGGCAATACGTTGTTTCACTTCCACTGCGCCGCTGGTCTGTGCCAGCGCGGGGGTGAACGAACAGGCGATAAACAAAACGGTCGCAACGGTCAGCAGAATTCTTTTGTTAAACATATGATTTTCTCCAAAGTTTAGGTTGTCAGCTTTCGGTTTCTGGTTAATCATTCCGCGCCGCTTTCAGCCTGCATTGGCCCAGCGGCTTTCGCGCTTTAATTGCGCTCGTCTGCTTAGGCGCGAAGCTCCGGTCAAAAAGGTCATGGCCGGAAAATTTTTTGAAAAAATCTTTTGTGCATGAGTGCCTCGTAAAATTGACGGAGGTTTCTCAATGGCCACTACCTCACACGAACAAGTTACAGAGTTGTTGCTCGCCTGGGGACAGGGGGACGAATCGGCGTTGGAACGATTGGTGCCAATGGTGTACGGCGAATTGCACCGGCTGGCGCACCGCTATTTGGGCGGCGAACGGGCAGGCCACATGCTGCAAACGACTGCGCTGGTCAACGAGGCCTATTTGCGGTTGGTGGATTCGCGCCGCGTGCAATGGCAAAACCGCGCTCATTTTTTTGCCGTCTCGGCGCAGTTGATGCGGCGCGTGCTGGTGGATTTTGCCCGTTCGCGCAATTACCAGAAACGCGGCGGCGACGCCGTTCAGGTTTCTTTGCACGAAGATCTGGCCGGTTCCACAGAGCGAGGCACTGATCTGGTTGCGCTGGACGACGCTTTGACCGCGATGACGAAAACCGATGAACGCGCCAGCCGCGTAGTTGAGTTGCGTTTCTTCGGCGGACTGAGCATCGAAGAAACCGCCGAAGTGCTGAAAATTTCCCCGGAAACCGTCAAGCGCGATTGGAACTGGGCAAAAGTCTGGTTGTTGCGCGAACTGAGCGGAGAAAAACCGTGACCACGATTGAAAGGCAGGAGCGGATCAAACAGCTTTTGGGCGACGCGTTGGAGTGTGACGCCGCTGAGCGCGCCGCTTTTCTGACTGAAGCTTGCGGAGATGATTCCGCTATGCGCCGCGAATTGGAATCGTTGCTCGGATTTGAAACTGAAGCCGCCAACTTCATCGAAACACCCGCCGCTCAACTTGCCGCAGAGATGCTGGCCGAACAGCAAGCCGAATCCAAAACCGGACGAATGATTGGAGCTTACCGAATCGCTTCAAAGCTTGGCGCAGGAGGCATGGGCGAAGTTTGGCTGGCCGAAGATTCGCGGCTGAAGCGAAAGATCGCACTCAAACTGTTACCCGCGCCGTTCACTGCCGACACCGAACGAGTCCGCCGTTTTGAACGCGAAGCGCGCGCGGCTTCGGCGCTCAATCATCCGAACATCCTGACCATCCACGAAATTGGCCAGTCGGATGGCACCCACTTCATCGCCACAGAATTTGTCGAAGGCCAAACGCTTCGCCAGCGATTGCAGCAAGCAAAACCAAGCGTCAGCGAAGCCCTGGATATTGCCGCGCAAATCGCCAGCGCGCTTGCGGCTGCGCACGCCGCAGGCATCATTCATCGAGACATCAAGCCCGAAAACGTCATGCTCCGGCCTGACGGATACGTGAAGGTGCTGGATTTCGGCCTGGCCAGAATCACGCAGCGCGAAGCAGCAAAAGATGCCAGCCTTGCGCTGACGCAATCCGTTCAAACTGATCCAGGGCTGATTATGGGAACCGTCGGATATATGTCGCCGGAACAGGTTCGCGGCGAAGAACTGGACGCGAGAACAGACATTTTCAGCTTAGGCGTTGTGCTGTACGAAATGCTGGCGGGGAATCGTCCGTTCAAGGGAGCGACGACGGCGGATGCGATTGCAGCGTTGCTGGAACGCGAACCGCCGCCGCTTTCGGCGAACCTGCCGGAAGTTCCGGCGGAATTACAACAAATCGTCAGCCGTGCGCTGAGGAAAGATCGTTTGGCGCGTTACCAGCGATGCGAAGATTTGTTTGTTGATTTGAAGTCGCTGCGCGAGGAATTAAGCTTTGAAGAACGACTTCGCAGCAAAGACAGTGGGCGGCAGCAAGTTTCTGGCAGACGGTCGGCAAAGAAAGCTTTCGACTTGCGCTTGGCGCTCAAACGGAACTGGATTCCTTTTTTGGTGATGGCTGCGGGGTTGGGGGCTATTAGTTTCTATGCTGGTCGTGTTTATTGGCGTGCCCTCGCCCTGAAATGGGAGAAAGATCAATTACCGTTGATGGAAAAAATGGCAGGCGAAGGGCGTTACTTTGAGGCATACAACCTGGCAAGATCGGCTAAAAGATTTTTGCCTGACAACGACAGGCTGGCGAAATTGATGCCAGTCATCGCCGACAACATTTCAGTGACGACGGAACCGGCGGGTGCGCGTGTGTATTTGAAGCGGTTCACTCCGGACGAAGCGGCTCCGCGTGAACTCATTGGCACAACGCCCATCGCAAAACTTCCTATCGCACGTGGCGAATACTTGCTGACGGTGGAAAAAGAAGGCTTTGCGCCGTTCGAGCGGACGATTTCCAGCGTGTTGATGTTGGCCGGAAACGCAATGGTTCCGCCGGATGATCCCAGCGATTTCAAAATCAAACTGATCGAAATGGCCAAATCGCCGGATCGAATGGTTTTCATTCCTGGGGGAACGTACAAACTGGCCAGCCGGACTCGCCCAACCGAAGCGCGCGTCGAGCTGGATGATTACTTCCTAGACAAATACGAAGTCACAAACCGCGAATTCAAAGAGTTCGTTTCGGCGGGCGGATATTTCAAACCGGAATTTTGGAAACAACCGTTTGCCAAAGATGGCCGGACGCTTTCCTTCGACGAAGCCATGAAAGAATTCCGCGACCGCACAGGTTTGCCGGGACCGCGTTCCTGGTCCGGGCAGAACTTTCCCGAAGGCAAAGCCGATCATCCGGTGACGGACATTACCTGGCACGAAGCGGCGGCGTATGCGGCGTTTCGCGGCAAACAATTGCCCAGCATCTTTCAGTGGGAAAAAGCCGCGCGCAACGGGCTGTTCATTTACAACTCTGGCTACGCGCTGCCGTGGGGAGCGATGGAGTTTGGCGGAACCGTCGTCGGACACGCCAATTTCAACGGCAGCGGAACTGTGCCGATTGACAAGTTTCCCTTCGGTGTCAGCCCGTTTGGGTGTTACCAGATGGCCGGGAATGTTTCGGAATGGTGCGCCAACGAAGTCAGTGATGGATTCACCGTTGCGGGCGGATCGTGGAAAGATTTGTTTTACGTTTTTATGGACATCGGCGCGTTTCCGGGCTTTCACAATTCCGACCGAATCGGGTTTCGTTGTGTGTTGAACGTCCAAGGCGCGAAAGGCGATCAAGGTTCAGCGAAGATAAACACCGACAGTCAGATTCCTGTTTACGAGCCGACCAACACGGCCAGCTTTCAAGCGTTATTGAGCCATTACCGGTACGACCATTCGCCGCTGGAACCGCAAATTGTCGAAACGATTGAAACTGCCGACTGGCGGCGAGAAAAGATTACTTATCTGGGCGGAGGCGACGAACGCGCCATCGGATACCTGTATTTGCCCAAAAGCGCCAGCCCGCCATTCCAGGTAATCCAGTTTGTTCCCGCTGGGGATGTCTACGGCAATTTCAACACTTTGCCGGAATCTGTGGAAATGCAGGTTGCGCCGTTTATCAAATCCGGTCGCGCAATTTGGGCTGTCGTGTTCAAAGGGTTCAAAGAGCGAGAGCATCCTGCCGGATATTCGCCGCCCAGATATATTACGGTCAGACGCCGCGAGGAAGTCGTCCGCAACGCAACGGATTTGAGCCGAGGCCTGGATTATCTGGCGACACGCAAGGATTTGGAGTTGAATCGGCTGGCATATTACGGTTACAGCCAGGGCGCGCAGGAAGGCCAGATTTATACTGCAGTCGAAAAACGGTATCGTTCGATTGTCTTTGTCGCTGGCAACATCCCGCTTGGCGCCGCACGATGGATTGCGGAAGCCAGTCCGCCGAATTTTGCCGCGCACATTCGCGCGCCAAAGCTTTTGTTGAATGGCCGCTACGATGAAGTGAATCCGATCCGAACCAATGTCGAACCGGCGTTCAAACTCCTGCGCGAACCGAAGCGGATGCAGCTTTACGACGCCGGTCATACACCGCCGCTGGAAATCATCGTGCCGGTGATCAATAGCTGGCTGGATGAAACGCTTGGAAAAGTGGCTCGATAGGCTCTTATGGTCGAAAACCCGGAACAACAAATTCAAGATTCAGTTTATTCACCGCAGATTGTCACAGAATTTCATTTGCTTGATCCGCGCACGGTCAACCTGTGGCGACTGACGTATCTGATTACGTTCGGCATCTTTTTGCTGGTTATGCTGGGAGTTGCCGTCAGTACAGGCGTGGCTGTACCGGCTACGCGTATCTGGATGGCCGTTGGCTGGGGAACGCTGGCGACAATCTGCCTGTGGTTTTGTTTCTGGTTTCCGCGCCGATATTACCAGTCGTGGCGTTGGAGGCTTGACGCAAAGGTGCTGGAGCTTCGTCACGGGCGATTGGTGGAACATACGCGGTTCATCCCCTTGGCGCGCTTGCAGCACGTAGATTTGGAGCGCGGGCCGTTAGAACGGATTTTTGGATTGGCTTCGCTGATTATTCACACGGCGGGAACGCACGCCGCCACCACCCGGATTCCGGGCCTTGAAGCCGAAGAAGCTGCGCGATTGCGCGACCATCTGGTCGAAATCGGAGGCGATGATGCCGTTTGACGATTTCACTCCGCCGCCCGCATTGGAACAGATGGGGCAGGACAACAAGATTTTTGAAGGGCGATTGCATCCGCTGACGCTAGTGATTGGGTTGACCAAGTACGGGCGCGCTTTGATTCCTGCCGGGGCTTTGGTGATGTTTGGAAATCGCTGGGCTGGAATCCCCATCTTGTTTTTCACGCTACTCGGCCTTGGAGCTACGCTCGTCAAATATTTTTCCTTCCGCTATCGAATCGAAAACGGCGAATTGATCACGCAAGAAGGCTTGCTGGAAAAGCGCCAGCGCAATATCCCGCTGGAACGCATTCAGGAAATCAGCATCGAACAAGGCCTGCTGCATCGGTTGCTGGGCGTTGTGGATGCCAAGGTTGAAACCGGCAGCGGCGGCGGAGCAGAAGCCAGCTTGTCTGTGCTTTCGCGCACCGAAGCGGAAAAATTTCGCCAGATGGTGTTTTCGCATGGCGCAAGAAAGGGATTGGTCGGCCATCCAGCTTCAGCGGAAGAGTCTGCTGCCCCCATTCCTGAATCCGTCCTGATTCGCCGCCTCAGCATCCGGGACCTGGTGATTTCCGGGCTGACTTCAAACCATCTGCTGTCGGCGATGGTGCTGGCAGGAGCGGTTTGGAATTTTGCCGACGACCTGTTGCCCAATTCGATCTATGAAAAAACCGGAAAGCTGATTGTCGGCGAAGCCAGACATTTGGCGGCTCAGGGCGTCGCCGCTGCCATTGGGGTTTTCGTGCTTGGGCTGCTGGGCATTGCCATCATCGGAATCGTCTTTTCGGTCATTGGGTCTGTGTTGTTGTTCTATGGCTTCACATTTTCGCGCCGGGGTGACGACTTGCAGCGCCGCTACGGACTGCTGACGAAACGTTCCAGCAGCTTGCCTCGGCGGCGCATTCAGGTTTTGGAAATCGAAGAGAAGGCGTTGCGCCGGTTGTTTGGCTGGGCGACGCTGCGGGCTGATACCTCCGGCAGACAGCGCGAAGACAAAGACGATAATCAGGGGCGCGACGTGCTGTTGCCGATTGTTGCTGCGCGTGATGTGGACGAATTGCTGCCCAGCGTTTTTCCCGATTTTGCCGAAGACAACTCCGAATGGCGTCGCGCTTCGGACAAGACTGTGCGGCGCGAAACCACGGAAGCCGCGGTTCTTTGCCTGGTGTTGGCGATTGCCTTGTTTGCCTGGCGCGGCAGTTGGGTTGCGATTTTGCCGCTGGTGCTAGTGCCGCTGTTTTATTTCGCCCAGGCGTTAAGCTATCGCCATTTGGGATACGCGCTTGGCGAAGCATACTTTCGCACGCGGCGCGGTTGGCTGGGACGTTCAACGCACATCGTTCCCATCAACAAAATTCAGGCCGTCGAGGTTCACCAAACTCCCTTTGATCGTTGGTGGGGCGTTGCGACGTTAACCGTGGACACCGCAGGCCAGGCATTTACCGGAGGCGGTCCGCAGATCAGCAATTTGCCTTTGTTGGAAGCCCGCGAACTTGCCGCTGTCTTGTCTCAGCGTGCCGCTGGAACGAATTACAAGTGGTGAAAGTTTCAGCTTCACTTTGCGCCGAACGCGATAGCATAATCTTACCGGTAAGGAGGTTCTTGAATGAGCACACCGCAAGCAAAACTCGTCAGCTATTTTACCGAAGAAGAGTATCTGGCTATGGAACGTGCCTCGGACGTGAAGCACGAATATCTTGATGGCAAGATTTATGCGATGGCCGGGGAAATGCCCGCTCACGGCAGGATCAGCGTGAATCTTGTGATTGAGATTGGCAATCAGCTAAAGGGCACTCAGTGCGAGGTTTTTACCAAGGACACAAAAGTTCGCAGTGGCCCCGATCCCAAACCGCTTTGGCCGCCGAAAGGACTGTTTTCTTATCCGGACGTTGTGCTCCTTTGCGGCGAAGCGAAGTATCACGACCATTACCGCGACGTTCTGCTCAACCCAAAAGTCATCATAGAAGTTTTGTCAGAAGGAACAGCCGAATATGATTTCAGCGAAAAGTTTCGGCGCTACCGCGAGTGGTTGCCTTCGTTGAGTAATTACATTCTGGTTTCCTCGCTCGAAACCATGATCGAACATTACCGCAGACAGCCGAACAACGACTGGCTGCTGTCAACATTAACAAGCCCCGAAGCCATTTTGACGATTGAATCGGCCGGCTGCACGGTAAAACTGAGCGATATTTATGCCCGCGTTGAATTCCAGCAACCACAAATCGAACAAGATGACGCAGAGTCCATCCAACCAGAATCACAATGAAAAATCTTCTGAAGGCATTCTTTCTTGCAGCGCTCTGCTCAGCCGCCAGCCAAATCATGTTTGCTCAAGCCAAACAGGCTCCATCAAAAAAACAGGCCAAAGCAGAAGCTTCGATTTGGGAAGAGGCTTCGGCGGATCGCTCCAGAATTTATGTGTTGCGACTAAAGCCAGGCCAGGATTTGCGCGTCGAATTGGAGCGATTTGCCAAAGCCAAAAACATCCAGGCTGGATTCATTGTTACTTGTGTCGGCAGCTTGCAAAAAGCGGCGTTGCGGTTGGCGGACAAAAGCGATTCGACCAAGTATGACGGCAAATTCGAGATCGTTTCGCTGGTTGGGACGCTTTCGCCGGACGGGCCGCATCTGCACGTTTCCATTTCCGATGGCGAAGGAAAAACGCTGGGCGGGCATTTGGTCGCTGGCTGCGAGATTTACACGACCGCAGAAATTGTCATTGGAGACGCCGTAGGGCTGAAAATGATGCGAGAGCCGGATGCCCAAAGCGGTTATCAGGAGTTGAAGGTTTACAAAAAATCCGGCATAAAGCGCTGACAGTCCATTGGTTTCAACTCCAAGCGCAGCCACGGTTTGCCAGCGTAAATTCTCCATTTTTTCGTGCCAAGTTGCGATTTTCGGATTGATTGGCCTCCAGAGGAAAACGTGTCCCCGCTCCTCTCTTTCAATAATTGAGCTAACTGCTGAAATGTTTGTGGATACCGGCTCTACTGAAAGCCAAAAAATGCAAGCTCATGATGGAATATGAGTTGCCTGTGCAAAGCGGAAATAACTTATCTCCAATGACATTTCATCAAGCAAAACCAAAATTCTGAGGAAGAAGATGAAGAATCGAACCGTTTCTGCATTTTTAATGCTTTGTATTTCGTTGCTCCTCCTGGCGGGACAGGCTCTTGCACAGGGAACGACTTCACGTGTGACAGGAACAGTGACGGACGCGACTGGCGCTGTGGTTTCCGGTGCAACTGTAACCCTGACGAACGAAGCGACCAACATTTCGTTTACCACGCAATCTGCCAGCACTGGCGCGTACACGTTTGACCTGATTACACCCGGGACCTACAAGGTTGCGGTCGAAAAGGCAGGCTTCAAAAAGATCGTTTCCACAGGAAACGTAGTGCAAATCAATCAGCCTGCGACGATCAACGTCACCATGCAGGTGGGTGATGTGTCTGCAATTGTTTCGGTCGAAGCGACGGCAGAAGCCGTGCAGACCAGCAGTTCCGGCAACATTGGCAGCACCATTGACCAGAAAACACTGGTCAGTTTGCCGATTGTGGGAACACGCGGACGCAATCCACTGGATTTGCTGAACTTTCAGCCGGGTGTTGTCACTGGAGGAAATACCGGCGGCGGGGTGAACGTTCACGGTTCACGCGACCGTGCATTCAACTTTACGCTGGACGGCGTTGACGTAAACGAATCCAGCGCGGGCGGATCGAACTTCACCCCTTTGCGCGTGAATCCGGATTCGCTGCAGGAGTTCCAGGTTGTAACCGGCAGCTTCACAGCAGAACTCGGCCGCAGCAGCGGTGCGCAAGTGACGATGGTTACCCGATCCGGGACCAATGAAATTCACGGCAATGCCTTTGAGTTCTATCAAACGCCGCGTTTCAACGCGAAAAGCTACACCGGCAACATCAACAATTTGCCAAAGGACCAATTCGTCCAGCACATCTTTGGCGGCAGCGTCGGCGGCCCCATCATCAAAGACAAGTTTTTCTATTTCGCCAACCTGCAAATGTTACGCGCTTACGACACGGCGCTGGTGACACGAACGGTTTACACGCAGTCACTGCGTTCGGGATTGTTCCGCTACGTCGTCGGCAGAGCGAACGCGCCGAATGGCACAGCGACAGCCGCAGTGGATGCCAGCGGCGCTCCTGTGTTACCGCCTTGCAGCGCGACTGTGACGACGCTTTGCATTGCCAGCTACAATGTCGCTGCCAATCCTGCCGGGATCACACCGGATCAAACTTTGCTGGCGGCGATTACCGCGCAGCCCCTGCCCAACAATTTCAACACGGGCGACGGACTGAACACAGCGGGATTCAACTTTGCGTCCCCGCAACATGAAAAGCAGTACGACCTGGTTACCCGGTTCGATTATTCGCTCAACGAAAAGAATTTGTTTTATGTGCGCTATGCGCAGGGCGAACAAAACAGTCTTGGCGATTCTGCCAATGCTGGTCGCCCGATTTTTCCAAATTCACCGAACTTCGTGAATACGTACCGCGATCCGAAAAACCTGGCGATCAATTATCGCTGGTCGCCGACGAACCGGTTTATCAACGAATTCATTTTGGGGCTGAATAAATTCGCTTTCAGTTTCGACACAGAAAAGCCAGACCCCAGTATCCCGTACTCCTTCCTGGATATTGCCACGGCAAACACAAACTTTGTTCGCAATGCGCGCCGCCTGCAAACCTGGCAATACATTGACAACATCACACTGGATTATTCGCCGCACGTCATCAAAGCAGGCGTCAACTTCCGCTTTGGCCGCCAGATTGACGATCGTTCGTCGGTGGCGGGCGCTGGTTTGGAACCGACAGTAACTTTTAGCGGCGCGGCTGGCTACACGGCGTTCAATTTGCCAGCGTCCGGCAATACAGGCATTAACGCGAATGATTTAACCAGATTGCAAAATGCGATCAACAACCAGCTTGGGCGTGTTGGCACGGTTTCCCAGGCATTTGTTTCCGATCCGAATAACCCAAGCCAGTTTGCGCCGCTCGGCACTCGCTGGAATTTCACGGCGAAATATCCGGAACTGGATTTTTACGGACAGGATAGCTGGAGAATCAAACCAAATCTGTTGCTGGACCTTGGCGTTCGTTGGGAAGCCAAGCTGAATCCGAGCTCCGACGGTCGCCCGATTCTGGTTCCCAATCAGCCGTTCACATTGGGTTCGGCTCCCAGCAACACACTGAAATGGGTTGCGGGCGATTTGTTCAAGAACGATTTCAAAAAGATTCTGCCTTCGATTGGGTTCGCCTGGGATCCATTCAAATCCGGCAAAACCTCGATCCGTGGTAACTACCGCATTGCTTCGGACCGCATTGCGACGCAATTGTTCGCCGCATCGATTTACCAGAACATTCCCGGCAACGCTTTAGGAGCCACGAACACTGCGTTTGGCCAGGGAGGCGGATTGTTCCGCAATGTCGCGCCGGTCATTTCGGCGTTGGCGCCATCTTCAACGCCCGAAGCGTTGCGTCAACCGGCAGCCTTTGGCGCAGGCTCGATTAACACTGTTGATCCGAATCTGGAATTTCCGCAAATCCATTCCTGGTCGCTGAGCTTCCAGAAAGAGGTGATGCGAAACACGATCTTTGAAGCCAACTACATTGGCAAACACGGTGTTCATCTGCTGGGTGGTTACAACGCCAACCAGGTGAACATCAACGCCAAAGTCGCTGGCCAGAGCGAAAGTTTCCTGGATGCGTTCAACGCCATCCGGAACAATGCCAGTTACAACAGCCCATTGATCAACCTGATAATGTCTGGCAATGCGGCCAATAATGGCGGAACGACTCGATTCCGCGCATTGAACCCGACTGCGTTGACGCAAGGCAGTGTTGCGGCGCTGGCGCTTGGGGTTTCGCAAAAGGTTTGCGTTGCGGCAGATGTCACCGCCGGAATTTGCACGAATGCGCAATTGAACCAAAGGCTGCTGGATGTCAACGGCTTTAGTTCACTGCTGCAACCGTACGGGCAATTCACCGGCGGATTGAATGTGTTTGACAGCAACGACTATTCAAACTATCACGGTCTGGAATTGATCTTGCGCCGTCGCGTGAATACCGGATTGACCTTCCAGGTTGCATACACGTTGTCGAAGTCCCTGGACAATCGTTCGTGGGACCCGTCGTTGAGCACGGTTTCGACCGGCTCTGTGCAATCGGCTTCCAGCACGCCGTTTGACAACAGCAACCGCAGACTGAATTACACCTGGTCGGATTTTGACCGGCGTCACGTTCTGCAAGGAACGTACCTGTACGAATTGCCTTTCGGCAACGGACGCAAGTTCGCCAACGGCATTCCCAGAGCGCTTGATCTGGCAATTGGCGGATGGCAGCTTGCGGGAACCTTGCTGGTCAGCTCTGGCCGACCTTTCACGGTGTATTCCGGCTTGACGACCTTCAGCAACGTGGTGAATTCGACGGCAGATTGTTCCGGCTGCACGCGCGATATGGGAAGCCTGATCGTTGAAAGCGGCAGGAATTTCTGGTTTGACTCAGCAGATCGGGCCAAATTCACGTCGCCCGCACCGGGTTCCATTGGCAACACCGGACGCAATTTCTTCCTGGAACCCAAGTATTTCCAAACTGATGCTTCGTTGAGCAAGCGGTTTCGGGTGACGGAAAGAATGAGCTTCGATTTGCGCGTGGATGCCAGAAACCTGACCAACACGCCGTCCTTTGCTGCCCCGACCGCCGTGCTGACTTCGACGATTTTCGGACGCATCAATGACAGCGTGAACAACGCCGCCCGAAGAGTGCAGTTCTCCGGCAAATTTAACTTCTAGGCCAAGGAATTTCCGAGGCTGTTCAATGCCCAAGCGGCGAGCGATGAATCAAATGTTCATCGCTCGCCGTTTGGCTTTTTCTTCATTGCGCTCTGTGTCTGCGCCGCCAGTATTCAGAGCCTGGCCATCGCTGCTCCTGAGCGTATATCCGGTTCCGATTCCGGCTATATGCCATGTAAACACGGTCAATGTCTTCTTTGAAAGAAACCACTGCCCCACGGTCTCCAGCCAACTCCTGGCAAAGAGCAGCCGCGACGCGCACTCCTCCATAAAGCGCCGTGAATATGCCCTGAGATGAGAGCGGATCCAGCGCAAGCGCCGCATCTCCAACTGCAACCCAGCCATCACCTGAAGAAGGAAACAAGCGTGAAGTACCGGCTGGGCCCCCACGAGGACCATATATCCTATGATAACAGCCTGTGGAAAGCCGCTTCTGGACGTGTTCCGTGTGCCTCACTGCTTCAGAAAAACCTGTCGCTCTCGATACAACACGCGCTATTTCTAAATCAGTATCGGTAAAAAAGGCTACGACCCTGCGCCTTCCTGGAATAGGCGCTGTATACCACCAGCCGTTTGGAGTCGCCTCAATCAGCGTCAACCGATCTTTGTCATCGGGACCATCCTGGGCTGTTTCGTACAGCGCCGCCCAAGTCGCCTGATGATCCTCACGCACGGTGACTGCTCCAAATTGCCTGCTCACGTATGCCTTTCTCCCGGTCGCATCCACCAGCCACCAAGCGGCCACTTCGCTATCATCAGTGTTCCCTGAAAGCTTGAGCCGCCAACAGCGTCGGGAGTCGCGTGCAGCTTTCTGGAGCCGGCACGAACCAAGTAAATCTGCCCCCGATTTTACTGCCGCACAACGCATCATCTGGTCGAATCGCACTCGATCAAGATGCCATCCTTGACCTTCAGGATCACGAATAAAGTCGTGGATGACAGGAACGGCCTGTCCCCAAGCACTTTCGTTCCCATAGGATGGAAGGTGCCCGGCTGCTAAAAATGCCTCCAGGCACCCAAGGTCTCGCAGCAGGGAACTGACTGCTCCGGGCAAGCCCTCGCCGATCTTGAACTGTTGGTTCGACTCGGTCTGATTCACCAGCAAGACACGAACGCCCGCACGCGACAGCATGATGGCTGTCGCGGCACCTGCGGGGCCTCCGCCGATAACCGCGACATCGTAGATAGTGGAGGCAGTCATTCCCATTCCCCGTCAATACCTCTTGACCCCACTCACCTTTTCTCTGGTTAACATGACCTTCCCACGATCTTCCGGGACTGGCTGGTCGAACTGAACTCCTGTTTCGACGAACATTTCCGCAGGGAGCTCAGAATGACCGGGACCAGGACGACGCTCAATGATGCCGAGGTCACCAAACCGGGAAATCATCGTATCAATCTGACCTAGATAATCGGTGTCAGGCCCAAGGAAACGGTACCAAATGGCACGATTCTGAAATTCCGCCAAGCCTTGTTCTGGTGGCGATTGCATGATCGCTTCATAAGTCGCTTCAGTAAGCACTTGGTTGGGAACTCGTTGTGGCCAAAAAGTTGGCAAATATGGATCGTATTCCGGTGCATACCCTGACCGGCAACTTGAGGTATCTGTTTGCCAGGGCACAGCCATCCAGCGAGTCAAATCTCCTGGCCGCTGGAAGTACAGTGGGCCTCCAAGGGTTGGCCCCTGAGGAGTTCCCTGGTTGAATACCTGATCTGGCGTAAGCTGATCTCCATAATCCTGACGCAATACACCGGTTGGCCACTCGCGTATTCGGAACGGCTCGGAGTAGATCGTGTAATTGCGCATTGGCCAGGTCAGTTCACAGCCAGGATGAAAAGGTCCCCCCAAACAGAACTCCATCGCAGCACGATCCAACGTTGCCGGTTGCTCTGCCAGCGTGACTTCGTCAATCGCAACCGGATGAGCAGGAATGCCTTCCCAATCTGCATCAAAGTCGCCTGCCGCCCACTGGCTCAGGTATTGGTACATCAACTCGGTGACGGAGAGATAAGCGTTCGGATTTATGCTCGAAAGGCTGACTGCATCACCATAGTAAACAGGCCAGTCTCCTATACTTGGGCCGGCGCTGAATCCTGTGTTATTAGGTGCCGTAATATTCAGATTGGGGTTGATTCTCTGCGGATACCGAAAGCGATTGAAGATTTGCCTCCGACGTTCAGCATACTCCTCTTTCGGACTGGACAGGATTTCAATCTGCCGCATAAAGTCATAAGGGCCTTGCCAACCGAATTCGACAAAGAATCCCTGATTTACCCACTGCGTAGAGCAGAATCGCTCCAGAATTGGGAAGATATCCTGTGTAAATGATGGCCTCTTTTTCTGTGCATACCAATTTCCGATGTATGTATTAGCCAGGATGTCATACATCGTCACGACGCCCAACAGTTCCGGGGCGTAGTTGGGAGGCCCGACAATAACCCAGGCGGGTTTTGCCTCCAGTGTCCGTTCGTTCAGATAAACGGTCGCTTTTACCGTCCCATCACTGACATCGTCATGCCACCCGTCGTTATTGGCGAAAGTATATGGTTTACCGCCCGGTGTCGCCGGGCGAGAGACACCGCGTCCGCCGAGGAATAACAGACGTCCTGCCTCATCGGTCGCAAGTTCTCCCAAATACACGGTTTCGCCGCAAAACTCACCCATCAAAGTAAATTGGTCGCCACTCTGGTTCAGACCTTCAATAGATCGTGGCGGCGGTGTGATTTCCAGTTGCCGACGTGCATCACCGGTTATCGCAGCATTGCGACGTCCAACAGAAACAGCTTGAGGAATATCCATGGCAGTAACGAACTGATACCAGGCGGCCTTTGTGTTGGCGACTTCCACCGTCCAGCGGATTCGGGCTTCGTTTGTGATCTCGCGTACTACATTCCCCTGTGCATCGAACCCGTAAACGCGGAATCTCGCGGCTTGGCGCTTCAAGGCCCCAGAAGCATCCCTATAAAATCCGGAAGGTTTCGGAACCGAAAACGGAACTTCCGGGCCAATAAAGTACTCGCTTTCGCTATTGCCTACGCGGGCAACACCGATTCCAGGGTAAATTGCTACGCTTACAATCTCGGAAGTTGAACTCATTTCTATTCTCCTTTTTATCGAGTGCCTACGCAGGCGCGTTCACAACTGTCGTGTCAAACCAGTAAATGGATTGGATATTGACGGTGAAAGTGGGATCACTTACTCCACCAAACAACACAGGGTAGGTTGTATTCGCTTGCAATGGACTTTGCGCGGGGATCTGACCAGGTTCGTACGGCACCGAGGGAAAGTTGATAGACAGGGACGCCGCCAATTGAGTCGGGTCAAGCCAGGCAGGCAATTGCTCAAGTTGCGCCAAGTTGTCGAAGTCTTTCAACTTGGTCAAATAGTGAGCAATCCACGCACCGGAGCTGTCGCCAAACAGAACATAGGTGAGAGGGGAGTTATAGGCTTCAGTAGTATCGAAGTGTCTGTAGTAAATCAGCCGGGCTACAGAAATAGTTGCTGCTGGCACCACGACAACCGAGGTTGAAGGATCTGTTGTCGAGATTCGAATGATGGACCCAGTCAAGGATGTCACCTGACCAGTCTGAATCTGAGGCAACGTAAATAGTTGATTTGCAGGCGGATTATTTCCGACTCCGTTCACGAAAACCCAGACCCAGCCTCCTGATCCATATTGCGCCACATCGTCTATGTACTCTTTCATGATGCCCTCTGAGAGGCCAGCGGTGAAAACCATTTGATAAGAATGGTTTTCCATTGTGAATTGAGCCGAGTGGTATAAAAAAACTGTGCTTGTTCCAAGCATGAAGAAGCCGTGTTGGGTTGGCATGTCCTGGCTAGGGTTCGAGCCGGTGCTCATTGACTTACTCATTATGTTCAGCAGTGGGTTCATAGCATCTCCTTAATTTTTCGGATTTAGTGGGCAATCCCCACAGTCGGTTAACCTGTTGCGTTGGGTTTTCTTGTGCTTTCTAGCAGCATAAATTCGCAACGTACTCACTGGTTTCCTCAGAGTACGACGCGCATCTCGCCGAAAGCGCCGCAAAGCCACAAAACGCCCTAACGTGGGGATGATGGAAATCTTCACAGCATCCCCATGTCATGAATTTCACCAACTAAACCGCATTCCTCTGCTCTTCTCCCTCATTTGATTTTCTCGAAAAAGCAAAATTTTTACTCGGAAAGAGTTTCTCTTCATGCCAACTGGCTTGCTGTATTGGCTGGAATGACGCAAGCTGCGCGCACCCATTTTTAAAAAAAATCTCCCTCGATTCTTATCCATAATTCCCTGCCAAGTGGCGGGAATTGGATTTGGATTTCGCCTTACAAATCGGAGGGCATAACGGCCTCCGAATCGGTTGGCCTCTATCTGGCCAGCCCTGACCGCTGAGCTTGTCTGTTTTACGAGTCAACTCATAGATAAAGACCCACAACTTACTCAGGAGATAGATCCAATGCTGAAAAGCCGGAATTTCTTTCGCCTCGTTGTTCCCTGCGTCGTCTTCGCTGGCATTGTGCTGGCGCTGGCAAGTTACCACTGGCCTTCGCCCGTTCGTGCAGGGCAAAACCCAGCGCAACAGCGCAGGCAGGTATTGCGCCCACCACAACCGACATTTTCTACGCCGTCTTCTCCCGACGCTCCCGTGACATTCATCACCGTCAATACTCTGGTGGACGAAAACAACACCGGAGCGAATTGTTCTTTGCGCGAAGCGATCACGGCAGCAAATACAAATGCTGCTTTTGGCGGATGTTCAGCAGGTGCCGGGGTGGACATCATTAACATTGACGTTACCGGTACGATCCAGCTAACGGGCGTCCTGCCCAATATTAGCGACAGCCTCATGATCAACGGCCCTGGTGCCAATCTGCTGTCCGTGCGACGAGATACGGGTGGCAATTACGGGATTTTCGCGGTCAACGCAGGCATCGCAGCCTCCATGCAGGGGTTGACGGTCACGAATGGACTGGGTACGAATAATCCCGGAGGAATCCTGAATTTTGGCACGTTGACCATCACCAATTGCGCAATCACTGGCAACCAAGGAACGAGCCTTTTTGGCGGAGGCATCGCTAATTTGGGTATCCTGATCATGAGAGGCAGCACAATCAGCGGCAATACTTCCGGTGATGGTGCGGGGTTGTTCAATCAGGATGGCGCGTCCACTCTGACCAACACGACGATCAGCGGAAATACCGCCTCAAGTTTTGCCGGAGGAATTGAAAATATTGGAGACGGAGGAGTCGCGACTTCCGTGACGTTAATCAACTGCACCGTCACTGGCAATACCGGCCCGACCGAAGATGGGGTTGCAACGGTTGATAATGATGGTGCGACTTCCACCACGACGACGTTGAAAAACACCATTGTGACTGGCAGTACCCACGCAAGCTTAAGTCGAATCGGCGCGAATGCACACGTCGTTTCGCAAGGCACTAACCTGGCCAACGACAGCGGTGCGACTTTGCTGAACGGCCCCGGCGATTTGATCAATACCAATCCGCAGCTTTCAACGCTGGGCAATAACGGGGGGCCGACGCGAACGCATGTGTTGCTGGCCAACAGTCCCGCCATCAATACGGGCAACAACACTGGCGCTCCGAGTTCCGATCAACGTGGTGTGAGCCGTCCGCAATCGGGCACGGTAGACATCGGTGCGGTCGAAGCGGGTTTGCAGTTTTACCCATTGGCTTCCCCGGTGCGTTTGCTGGATACGCGCAACGGGACAAGCCCCAATGCCTGTTCTCAGCCCAATGCGGCAATCACGGGCGGTTCGACACGCACACAATCGGCACGGAATTTCTGCGGCATTCCTTCTAATGCAGTGGCTATCACCGGAAACGTCACCACTCCGCTCCCGACTGGCAGCGGGTTTCTGACCTTCTTTCCAAGTGACGCCATGCAACCCACCGTTGCCAATACCAACTTCACACTGAACAGTGTGATCAATAACGTCTATACCGTTGGATTAGGAGCGAGTGATGGCGCGTTCAACATTTTTGCCGCCACGACAACGAATGTTGTTGTAGATGTGACTGGCTATTACGCGCCGCCCAGCGCAAATGGCTTATATTTCCACACCTTGCCCACGCCGGTGCGCTTGCTGGATACACGCTCCGGGGCGACCATTGGTTGTTTCAGGCCGGGAATGCCCATTGCCGCAAGCGGTACGCTCATTCAATTGGGAGCCAATACGTGCGGCATTCCGTCCACCGCCAAAGCGTTGGTGGGAAATGCGACCAGCGTGTTGCCGCCAGGGCCGGGATTTCTGACTCTGTATCCGAATGGCGCGATGCAACCGTTTGTCGCCACCTCGAATTACCGTGGAAGCGATGTGATCAACGGCCCCTTTACCGTCGCACTGGGAACGGGCAATCAGTTCAATATCTTTTCTTCAAACACCGCGGAGGTGGTGGTGGATATTCTGGGCTATTTCAGTTTGGATGCCACGGATGTTAACGGCGCGGGCTTGTTGCTCAACCAGATTCCGCATCCCGTGCGGTTACTGGATACACGTCAAATGCCTTTTACTGCGTGCATTATGCCGCGCACCCGTCTACAGAGCCAGGTTGCTATTTATACCTTGAAGGCGACGGACACTTGCGAGGGACTTGGCTTTAGCGCGGCGCAGGCCATTGTTGGTAATGCCACAGTGGTAGGGCCGGACAACAACGGATTTATGACGCTTTTTCCCGTAGGCCAACCATTGCCGTTCACGGCAGCTTCGAACTTCAGAACCGGGGTAGCCAACAATCGCCACTTCTTCGTCGGTCTGAACGCAACCACAGGTGAGTTTGCCATCTTCTTCAATATGGGAGGAACGCAATTCACGACTGATTTGGTCATTGACGTGTCAGGGTACTTCGCGCCGTAAAACCACTTGAAGGTGGAGACAATCCGATTCAAAAGGCAAAGGGTATGAAATTACGCCCTTTGCCTTTTGAAATCATTAGACAGAGATTTTCTGCCGGTTGATCTTCAGCGTTGAGCAATGCTCTGTGGTTCTGGTATAGTCCCCCTGCCGATTGACGTGCATCCCACATCCCCGGAGTTTATCGGCCATTCAAATCCAAATCGAAAGTTAGAACTTCCATCGTTGCCCATAACGAAGTAGAGGGCTACCTCACCAATTTTTAAGGTAGGGCAAATGAAATACGCGAAAGTAAAACAGGGACAGGTGCCGCCCGTTTGCTTGGCGCTGATGGTGATGGTTTTCTGGTTGTTGCCATGCTCAGCGCAGGCCACCGCCGGAGAATATTCCGTGCAGATCGCCGCTGTGCGTTCTCAGCAATGCGCTGAGGATCTGCGCGGAGGTTTGTACATGCGAGGTTTGGAAGCTTATTGGGTCAGGATTGTTTTGCCGGAACACGGTGTGTTTTATCGCGTCCGACTGGGCAAATTCCCCTCCATTGAAACGGCTTATTCGTATGCCGAAAGTTTGCTCGATACTGGCTTGCTGGAATCGTATGCAATCACGACTTATGAACGGCCGAACAGCATTCCGCTTCGTGACACCACTCAGGCCTCGCTGGAAGTACAGGAATTTATTCAGCAACCTCCGACGCCCCGCGACACCAAGGATTTATTAGCCGCCATCGGTTCTCGCCAATGGTGGTTGCCAACCAACCGCAGTTTGTTCAGCACAGCGCCGCAATTGCCGCCAGTCAATCTGGGACTGACACCGCGCGAAGTCCTGGTGTACGCGCTCAGCCGCAAAGAATGGCGATTGAGCTATGACAGCAGCGTCTTGTTCGTGCGTGCTCCGGCCGTCGCATCCAGCGCCGTGGCGATCAACATGCCTGCGGTTTCAATCGCTTCGCCAGGAAATGATTCTTCGGCAGTGAATACCAATCAGCCGGTGACGGTTCCCGGAACTTCGGCACCAGTGAGCGCCGCGCCCAAGTCTGTGGCACCACCGGTCGAAAGAGTTTTTACTCCGGCCAATGACACGCCGCTGACGCCGCCTCCACCACCTGGATTTTCTTCGTCTCCAGGGTCGTTAACCAGAACTGCCACTCCAATTGCGCCGCCCGTGTCGAACAACAGCGGAAATGCTGTGCGAACCACATCGTCGGATGTTGGACGTGGAAGCAAACCAACCGCTTCCAGAGGCATTGGTTATGGCAGGATTGCTCCGCCAAGACTTCAGGCTTCGGCAGAACTTCGCAACGGGCAGTTGGTGATGAGAATCCGGAATCTGGATGAGGGACGGCCTTTCAGTGGAACTGCGCGCGTAACGCTCAGCGATGACCGCAAGAGCCGAGATCTGGCTCCGATGAAACTGGACGTGAATCCGGAAGATGAATTCATCGTTCCGATCAACGAATCCGTCGTTCCCGGTGACGACTGGATGTTGATGGTTTATGACGAAAATGGCGCGCTCAGGCTGCTTCGCGGCCAGACCATTGGGGAAAGGCCACAACAGCAAGCTCAAAATAACTCTCAACAAGGGCAGTCGGAGCTAAGTGCTCCGCCGTATGTCGCCCCTGTGTTTGATGCGACAACTTCGACGGGACAAATCCCGCAGGTTGGAACCGTGCCAGTGTCGCAAAATTCCGGCTCGATGAATTCGGTCAACAACACGCAGGCAACAAGCGGTTCAAGTTCGGCTCCGGCGGAAGCTGCTGATCCAACTGCGCCTGCGCAATTAACCGTTACGCCGAAGCTGATTGCCGTCACGACCGACAACGTCACAATGGAATTTGAAATTGCTTCGCCGCAACCGCTTCAATACATTTCCGTGACGCTTGCTGCGGGTGAGCATCGTGATACGCGTCAGGCGCTAATGTCCACCACGCGTGGCCGAGTGCCGTTTCTGATTCCGGCCGCACAGGCACAAGGCGCTTTCCTTTTTGAAATCAAAGACGAAAGCGGGCGAACGCTTGCTGGCGGAGCAGGGGATTTTCGCCAGATGAACTCTGGCAGATAAAGCTGGCGCCCAAAAAGTGAAATGGGCCTTCCCGACCATTGATTGGGAAGGCCCATTTTGTATATTGCAATCCTGCCGATCATGTATCAGTGCACTTGACGCAACCCATCACAGCTAATCACCGCAACGCCAATTGAATGATTGGCGCAAGGATCAGCACGCTATTGATGATCAGCCCTGTGGCGCTGGCTTTGGTGCCGGTTTGGGCTCGTCGAAACGTGAGCGGCCAGGTTTCCTCATTTCGTTTTTCTTCACGCAGAACATGCAGAACTTCCCGGCCTTTCCAGAAAATTGCAAACGAGAAAATCAGCGGGCTGAGAGCAGGGAAGAACACTGAACAAATAATCAACACTGCGACCCCAAGCGCGCGGTAATAGTTTTCGTGATCATGCCACAACATGAAAAATCCGATGCCTAGGCTGACGGCGACGTTCAACACGGTAACGTTAAACAGAATCAGCGCCGAAAAGATCAGCGCCGCAATGCCGCAAGTTCTGACGAAACGTGCATTGTCCATTGCCTCCAGATAGTTGGTAGAAATGTCGAAAACCCGCGTGGGGTTCAAATCTATATGAGGATACATTTCGGACGTGTTTGTCATGGCCGCTCCTGGTAATCGGTTTCTGCCCGCAATTGGTTTTGTTTGCTGAAATACGTTCGGTCAATTTTAGAAGCGGGAAATTCCGGCAATTCGTATCAGGCAGGCGGAGGGACAGAAATTTTTATAGCAAAGGGGAGCGAGTGGGGTATTGAATTCGTCGCCGCAGAAGAATTTGAACTGCTTTCCAGGTTGGCGCCGGAAGCAAATCGGCTCCGTGCGATCGAAGCTCCTATTCAGCGAGCTGCGATGAAGTTACAAGTCCTTTTCCAGCATTTCGAATTGCAGGTTTGGAACTTTTGGAATGCCTGCGGCGGGATCGTCAGGGAAGGGAAGCACTTCACCAGTTCGCCTGTATCCGCGCCGCTCGTAAAAGGCGATAAGTTCCGGCCTGCGCGTAATCACCGACATTGTGATTTTCGAGACGCCCCATTCTTGTTGCGCGATGCGTTCCGCAGCGTTCAGAAAATGCTTGCCGATGCCATTTCCTTGTAAATCAGGCCGAACGACAAACATTCCCAAATAAACAGCCTCATCTTTTTTCTGAAGCAGAACGGAGCCAATGACTTCATTGGTTTGCAAGCAAAGCAGGATCATTGAGTTTGGATCCTGAATCAGGCTCTCAACTTCCGTGGGGTCGGTACGCTGGCCATCCAGCAGATCAGCTTCGGAAGTCCAGCCCGCTTTACTGGAATCTCCGCGATAAGCAGAATTCACCAGCCTGGCAATAAATTCCGCTTCTTCAAGCCCCGCATTGCGAAAAGACAGCCGCAATTGGATTGTCATGGGTTCTGGGTTCATCTGTTGTATGGCAAATGATCTGCTTCGTTTTGTTGCAGCCAGTATCGCCGAGTTAGCCATCCGCGACGGTCACGGTTGGCTTCGCGGGTCACGCGGTCGCTGTTTTTGCCGAACCGAACGACGGCGTCTTTGCCGAAAATTTTGGTTGCGGGCGGAACGGCGACAAGAGTTTCACACATATTTCATTCTCGAATTGATTGAGTTTATCAAAGCCTGCGAATCATAATGGACACAGGCATAGTTATGAAAACCAAAGAGTTTTTGACAGCAGAGTGGCGTTTTCTGGCCATGATAAATTACGAAATTGACCCGGCGATTTTACTGCCACTCGTTCCGCGGGGAACCGAACTGGATTCTTGGCAAGGCAAAACCTTTGTCAGCGAAGTCGGGTTTCTATTTTTGAACACGCGTGTGATGGGCGTTACGATTCCATTTCACCAAAACTTTGAAGAGATCAACTTGCGGTTTTATGTTCGCCGCAAAGCAGAAGATGGTTGGAGGCGTGGTGTGGTGTTTGTCAAAGAAATCGTGCCGCGCCTTGCAATTGCTACAGTCGCAAAAGTCGCTTACAACGAAAACTATGTGGCTAGGCGAATGTGGCACGGCACGGATTTGGGCGAAGCTTCATTCACCAAAAGCGGTCTGGTCGAATATGGCTGGCTGGAGAGGTCGGGAAGAAATTTTTTGCGGGTTCGTGCCACTGGTAATGCCGAAATGCTGGTTGCTGGTTCCGAAGAAGAGTTTATTACTGAACATTACTGGGGATACGCAGCTCAGCGCGACGGTGGCACGGTCGAATATCAAGTTGAACATCCATCGTGGCGAGTCTGGCAGGTCAGCGAAACCGAATTCGAATGCGACGTTGAACACGTTTACGGGCCGCAATTTTGCGAAATTTTAGGGGCGAAGCCCAGTTCCGCGTTTGTCGCCGATGGCTCACCAATCATCGTCCGCAAAGGAGTCCGGTTGTGATTAAAGCGAATCGGGATTACCTGCTTTTTGATGGCGATTGCGGTATTTGCACCTGGTCGTCGGAACTGGCGAAACGTATGGATACTAAAAGCCAGTTCACGATTGAGCCATACCAGATGTACGCTGAAAGCGAGTTAATGAAATTTGGCTTTGGCTACGAACAGTGTACTAGGAGGTTGCAAGTTATCACACGGCGCGGGCGAGTTTATGCCGGAGCAATTGGCGTGAATTATTTTCTGTGGCAAAGACCGGTGTTCAGACCATTGATCATTCTGCTCTACGTGTTGCCGCTGTTGCTGTTGGTTGAGCTGATCGGTTACCGGATAGTGGCGGAAAATCGCCATCGAATATCAGCCTGGTTTGGGCTGAAGGCTTGTGCGCTCAGGCGATAATTTGCGATAGCCCACATCTAAGGCAGTTCGTTTGGAATTGGATGGAATTGAAGCGAACCTATCAAGGTTTATCGTCGTATCCGCTGACAGTTCGTCCAATTCATTTGAACAGAAAGAGAAATCAGGAGACCTTATGAACGTTTGTCAGTCCTGCGGTGTTGAGCGCGGAGAGCATGACCGATATTGCCGCTCATGCGGAGTTCCGGCTATGACTTCAGTCGCAGATATGGAAGATACGCACCGCTTCAACCCATCCGGCAGGCTTGGCCACTCGGCCATGCCCAGCGGCTTTACATCGCAATTTTATGTTCCGCCGGCTGCGGCTTATCCTGTTTCTCAGGGGGAAAACTCCGCTTATAAAACTACTTCTTTGCGGAAGCGAGTGTTGCGGCAAAAGGCCTTTTGGATTTTTCTTCTGGTGCTGGTTTCAACATTCACAATGATCGGGGTTGGCATTGGAATGAAAGCAGGCCGGTCAAGCCGAAGCCGGGTGGAAGAACGAATTCGCAAAGTTTCGACTGAAGATGTGCCGAATGCACTTGGCTTTAAACCAGGCTCAATTTCCGAGGCGGGGTATCCGCCAGAGATCAAAGGAATTTTTGTGGATAGTTTGGTTACGGATGACGCTCCGGCGGCACTGGCCAATATTCAAGCTGGTGACGTGGTGATGCAATTGGGCGACAAGCTGGTGCGCAACAATACAGAAATTCGTGAAGTTTTGGATACTTTATCTATTGGCGCAATTGTCCCGGTGAAAGTACATCGCGAAGGGGAAACCTTGACATTGCAGATCAAGATCGCTGATCGCAACTTTCCGCCGTTACAGCCGAAACTGGAAACCCGCGAACAAGGATGGCTTGGACTAAATAATTCGACACGCAGATGTGGAGTCCCCGGGGTTCAGAGATGTGGTGTGGAGATTCGAGATTTGAATGAAAATAGTCCCGCAGATCTCGGAGGGTTGCGCGAAGGGGATGTCATTACAGAGTTTAACGGGTACAAAGTTCGCACCCCTGCGGAATTCACTCGTCGTGTTCGGTTGACGAAACCGCGAAGCAAGGTGATTGTGACCTTCTATCACGGGAATACTGAACAGAAAACAGAGTTGATTCTGGGTTATCAAAGGTAACTGGGCATAATTCGGGAATAACAAGCTGGCCTTTTAACTGTCTGACAAAAAATCTTGCTTATTGGCATAATATTTCATTGACCAGTGAGAATTCTCTGTTAGAATGACTGCGCGTTTGAATCCACAAACCCAATTTAACAATAACAGTTTTTCAGTTCTAGCGGTTTAAGTAAAACTATTATGAATAGCTCGTATAACCGTAACCTAAACCCAATTATGACCGCGCTAATGGCGCGCCGTTGCGAGGCGACTCGACCGGCAGTGGCGAATTGGGGATTGGTAGGTGCAGTAGACGGGTTGTTTATTCTCAACCAGGTTCGTAATCATAAAGATTCAAGGCTTGGATACCGAAAGAAGCCAGAAGAAAGAAGTTAGTGGCTTCGCCAAGCGGGTTTAGAAAGAAAACCCCGGCCGGTATCCAAAATGGAAACCGGCTGGGGTTTTCGCTTTTAAGTCGGTGAATACGAGTTCGTCCGATAGCCATTCAGGGTGGGGTAACTGGAGAGTTTCTCAGTAAGTCAAGGTATTTATCGAAGGTTACCGGAAGACGATTGAAGCCAAAGAATTCGAGGCACGTGGCGTAACTTACTTTAAGTTACAGCGCAGTAGTTGGTGAGAGTCCAGCCGTCGTCGAGGTGTGGGTGAAAATATCGTGTGTGCAGTAAGTAGGTCTGGATCGCTGCATACATGAACGGACTAAAATAAACAGATAACAAAGATGCAGGAGAAGTTTTAATACACGCACGACGATAAGAAGGCAGCCACTCAATTGGCAAGTAGTTGGCCAATCGAACTGGCATATGAGGGGAACATTACTAAAGCAATTTAGTAACTTATGAAAAAGGAGGATAGTTATGATTGCCTTACAGGAAGTTGACCCTCAAACGTTAGAAGTCTTCTGTTCAAATAGAAGGTGCGGCGCTGAAAGAGTAAATACTTTAGGCCTTACCATATCCAGAAGGAGAATACCCTGCAAAATGATGTATGCCGGCAGTATTATCCTTGGCATGCTTGATAGGGTACTTGGCCATTTTAGGAAATATCATTTCCAAGATTCAGGCCTGCATCACTTCTATTCCTGTCCAATGTGTGGCAATGAAACGGTCTATCTGGAGAAGTGGGGAGTGTTAACACGAGCTTTTTGCGGTTGGCTTGAGTGAGAAGCTCGTTGTTATGCAAAGTTGGCGCGAAACATCCAAATGAGTTTTGCGCCAACGATTGCCTGTCCTTATCAATCAAGATCACTGAATTTACTCCGGCTTGAGCCGGACTTTTGGGAAAAGGCGGGTTATTCGGAATTTTCCCTGGGTGGTAGTGTGTCTGAAACGAGTTAGCTGGCGATTAACATAGTAAGGGCGCTACGGAGGATTTATGAGTACTGCTGCTAAGCTAAAAATGATGGAGAGCTATAGTTTCGATGAGGTAATTACTTTAGTACGGCAATTTGAGCAATGCACATTACCCCGTGCACAATGGACTCATCAGGCGAATTTAATGGTCGCGTTTTGGTATTTAGTGTGTTATTCGGCGACCGAAGCGGTTGAACGAATCCGAGAAGGCATCAAAAAGTACAATGCTTCTCAAGGAATTCTGGCGACTAAAAGTGGCGGTTATCATGAAACGATGACGCTTTTTTGGATCAAGATGGTTCAATGCTTTCTGGCCAAAAATACCCTCGAAAGTTCGATTACTCATCTGGTCAATAGCATGACTGCATTGTATGCCGACAAAAATTTGCCGTTTGAATACTACAGTCGTGAACTTCTGATGTCGTGGGAGGCAAGGACAATCTGGATTGAACCTGATCTGAAATCTTTGCCGACGAAAAAAGAAGGATGAAATTATGCAATCCGTAACATTCAAAGAATTATTGCGAGGTAATCCGAATTTTCGGAGTTTGTGGTTTGGCCAGGTAATCAGCGAACTGGGCACCTGGTTTTCTTTTATTGCGGAATTAGGCCTGGTTCAGTTTTATTCCGGTTCGACGTGGATGACCGCGGCGTTACTAATTTCGCGGTTATTGCCCGTATTGGTTTTCGCTCCGTTGGCCGGTGTTGCGGTTGATCGTCTGGATCGCAGAAAAATTCTGATTGCGACAGATTTGATTCGTGCCTTGGCGGCGCTTGGTTTTTTGACGATTAGCATTGGCGCGCCAATTTGGGTCGCCGTGATGTGCAGCGGATTGATGTCTTCAGCAACTACCTTCTTCGAGGCTGCCAAAAATGCCTCGATTGCCAATATGGTAACGCGGCAAGAGATGCTGACGGCAAACGTACTGATGTTCTCGACGCGGTTTTTGCAGTTAACTTTGGGCGCTGCGTTGGGCGGGGTAACGGCAGCGAAGTTCGGGTACAACACGGCGTTTGTCATTAACTCGCTTTCGTTCCTTTTATCGGCGGCATTCATTTGGGTGATTCCAGCGAAGATTATGAAGCAAAGGAGCGTTGAAGGCTCTGAATCCGGCCACCCTGCCGAAATAGTGGCTCGACGGGATAATCGGTTTTTGACCGATGTGCGCGAAGGCCTGAGTTACATCTGGCAAACTCAATTTGTCCGAGGCATCGTGATGGTAAATGTCGGCTGGGCGCTTGGTGGCGGGATGAACAATCTGGTCTTCGACCGCATTGCCCGGCATGAGTTCATTCGCGGGGCAGGTGATCCTGGCGATTGGAGCTTGGCCACGTTGATGACTGCGGCTGGTGCAGGATTGTTTATCGGAATGGCTTTGGCACGCAGAGCGGGAGTCTGGGCGTCAGATGAACGGCGAGCAGGCAATTTTGTTGGTTGGTCGTTGCTGATTCACGGTCTGTTTTTCGCCGCGGCTGGGTTGATGCCTTCGCTACTGAGTTTTGCGCTATGCATTGCAATCAGCAGGCTGATTTTAGGCGCTGAATTTGGAGTTCAGGAAACCCTGATGATGCGGATGATCCCCGACGAATATCGGGGGCGCGTATTCACGACGGATCGCGCTTTGGAACTCAGCACGATGACTGTTTCAATGTTGGCAGCAGGCGGATTGCTGAAATGGGTCAGCCCTCGTTCGATGGTCATTGTTTCCGGTTTGCTTTCCGCCAGCCCAGGCTTGGTCTGGTTGGTGGCCATGTGGCTGAAACGGTTCAGCGTTCCAACTGGTGCTGTCCGTGAAAGTTACAGCGAAAGTTAGGGTGAAGGCTCACCGCAAGACAAAAATGCCCCGCAGCAAACTTCAAGATTTGCTGCGGGGCATTTGGTTTTCAGCTCAACTTTCACTTGCCCGGGGGTTTTGTCGGCGGCGCGACTGGAGCTTGCGGATCATCCACGAATTTGATGTCTGTCTCGAACTTCCGGTAGAACTTGAAGTACATCAGATTACGGGATTGCTGTTTCCGGCGTCTGTCGCCAATAACAAACTCGGCTCTGAGGGGCAACAGGCATTCCACATCAATTCCGCGCAACTTGACCATATCGTAATCAACAATGCTGTCGGAATTTGTCAGCGGATAACCCGCAGGCACATCATCAACAGCTTGTTCAATTCTCAAAACCAGTTTTTTTTCAGCGTCTATCCAGATGCTGCCGCTATAACCGGAGATAATCTGGGGCGCATCTCCACCTTGCACTACAAGTTGAGAGGTTTCCTTGGAAACACGGAAATCATAAATGACCGTTTGGCGAGTGCCGAGTTTGTCTTTGCCAGCAGGTTTGAAGTTAGCCTTGGTTTCAGGGGCAAAAAGCGCTGTTAAGAACCCGCCAAAGTTCCCCGTTGAGTATGCGCCGCCTGCTTTTTCCAGGTCTTTTGTGATCGGGCGACCAACGGCGTTGATTGGTTTATAGCTTTCCCGTTTCCGGTTGTAGGTCAATTCATAAGTCAGCGTATCAGCCTTGTCCCAGGCACCTGAGCCATCAATGTCGTAGTACCGCTGAATTTCCTGCTGGCAGATAAAGTCGGGCAATTCATCCAAATAATCACGGACATTCTTGCGCGTTTCTTCCAAAAATGTGTCCGGCGGTGGAGTTCCTGTAACCGTCACTTTCCCATAAGACGCAGATAGTTTTTCAGAGGCCCGTTTTACGGCATTCAACAAATGCGGATGAGCGCCATTGGCGCGCAAGCGGCTGATTGCTTCGGGAGTGGCTTCAAAAGCCAGCCCGACTCGTTCAACATGTACGGCCAAATCAGGTTCGGTCATATTCCGACCAACGGAACGCCTGAGCAGAATATTCAAATCCTGCAGAGTTAGCGGCTGATTTGAAAGCTGCGTCGGTGCAGATGTTTGAGCCAAAATTGCCGAAACTAGATCCGCGCCGGCAAATAAAAGGGCAAACGCAATAGCTGCAATAAATACGATTTTTTTCATTTGATTCACTCCCATTGCTGGAACGCGGGCATTGTCAGTTATTGCCGAACGATTTTCCAGTCGTGTTTCGATCTCCTGATTCAACATCAAAATCTTGCCGTACAAATCTTTAATAACTTGTTTTAGAATCCCTTCCGCTGCTTGGATAGGGTAAGATGAGAATCTGTCCTGTTCCAGTGTGATTGCCCCCAATTGGCGCGACCAGCTTCAAACCAGAAAAGACGTCGCGCCAAGAATTTGGTAACGGAGTTTTCCCCAGATGGATTTGAATAGATTGAAACACTGCTTGTCATTTCTTTTAACAGCGTTCCTCCTTTGCAACCTCACATTGGCGCCAATGGCGCAAAGCTTTTCCGATCGTGGTCTTGATAACCCGGTTGTGTTGAACAGGGACGAAGCGCGAACAATCAAAACCGCTGGCATCGGCAACTTCACTTCTCGGATCGCTTCGGAAGGGTATGAGCGCATTTGGCAAATGACCGGGCCATTTGGCGGAGACGTCACGGCGTTGACGATTGACCCCAGGAATTCCAACCGAATTATGGTGGGAAGCGGCGATGGGCAAATCTACAACTCGACTGATGGCGGGACAGTTTGGAAACGCGTGCGTCCTGGGGTTCGCGCGCTCGGCTGCACTGTGACGGTGATTTATTTTGACCGCGAAAAACCAAACCTGATTTACGTAGGCGTCAAACCTCAAACAGAGGTTGGAGAGGACATCAACGGCGGAGGCTTTTTCATCAGCGAAGACAATGGGGAGAACTGGCGTGAATCGGAAAGTTTGCGTGGCCGCGCGGTGCGTAGTTTTTCGCAATCAGCCAACGAACCCAACATCATGGCAATTGCGGCCAGTAATGGCGTTTACCGGTCTTTGGATCGAGGCAGAAACTGGGAGCTGATTACGCCGATTGGCAATCCGGAGCTTCGCGGCTTTCACTCTGTTGCCATTGATCCGCGTGATTCAAATGCGGTTTACGTTGGCACTCACCATTTGCCCTGGAAAACCCCAGACGGCGGCAAAACCTGGAAAAGAACCGGCCACAAAGAAGTGGGGATGATTGATGATTCCGATATTTTCACGATTCAAATTGATCAAGACGATCCGAACACGGTTTTGATGAGTGCCTGCAGCGGGATTTACCGTTCGCGCGATGCCGGAAATGCCTGGACGAAATTTCAGGGAATTCCTTATAGCAGCCGCCGGACTCACATGATCTATCGCCATCCAACACGCCCGCAAACAATCTTTGCGGCGACGACCGAAGGCTTGTGGATTTCAACCCAGGATGGCCAACAAGACTCTTGGCGGCAAGTGACTTCAGCCCAACTGGTTATCAACGCTGTGGCGATTCACCCATCCGAACCCGACCGTGTTTTTCTTGGGACGCAGGATCATGGTGTATTGATCAGCTTAACAGGCGGTGAAGGTTTTGAAGCCAGCAATGCCGGATTCATCAATCGCCGAGTTCCAACTGTGTTGGCTGACAGCAAGGAGCGTGGGCGCGTATACGCAGGCGTGCTTTTCGATGGATTGAATGGCGGATTATTTGTCAGTGAAGACGGCGGCACCACTTGGCAACAATCCATGAACGGAATGGGCGTGCGCGATGTTTATTCGCTTTACCAATCGCAACTGAATCCCGAAGTGATTTACGCTGGAACGAATCACGGTTTATTCCGATCCGATGACCATGGTCGCAACTGGACACAACTGAAACGCGAAGAGCCGGTTGAAGTTGACCCCGCCTTAAAAGACGTTGCCGAAAAGCCCATTGTTGAAGCGCCAAAGCCTGCGACTCGTCCGCGAATTGCTCCTCTTCAGCGGAAAAAGGGAAAAGCTCCCGCGAAATCTATTAAACGCGTTGTTCAGTCCCGCACAAAGAAGGCTTCGCCCAAGCCCGCTCCAAAGTCAAAAACAGCCGCCAAGTTTTCGCAAGCAAAGAAGAAAGTTGAGCCTCCGCCAAAACCTGTCAGCGACCGTGTTGATTTGCAGAGCCAGGTTTTCAATATCATTCCGTTGACAGCCCGTCTTGAAAACGGCCAGGCCGACTGGCTGATTGTTTCGACCTGGGATGGTTTCTTTTTCACGGAAGACGAAAAGAAAGGCTGGAAACCGCTCAAGATTCGATTAAGCGAAGACAGCGAAGAGCCGGTGGCACAATCCGCGATCAATTCGATTGCGACCAGTCCGCAGGCTCCTGGCGTGATCTACGTCGCCACGAATGATGGGGTTTTCATCTCGCGCGACAATGGCGCCAGCTTCCGCAAAGTTGTGTTTGACGAAGACGTGAAAAGTGTTCGATCAGTGCTTTTCGATCCGCGTTCTGGCGAAACGATCTACCTTGGAACCAACGCTGGCTTCTTCCGCTCCCTGGACGGCGGAAAAACTTGGGAGCATCGCGGCGGGGGAATGCCGCAGATGGTCAATGTGGGTGGACTGGTCGTTAGCAAAGCCAATCCCGATGAATTGTATTTGTATGACGAAATTCGAAGCGCGATTTTTCACTCCAAGGATCGCGGAAAAAACTGGGACAAAATGGACATCAGCCAATTGCCCAGCCTGAAAATGTATGCGATGACGGGCGATCCATTTGATTCCAATCGGCTGTATGCCGGATCGTATTCTGGCGGCGTTTATGTCATGAGCCGAAAGTAAGCCGGTGACAGCAACCAACGCGGCGCATCAGGCCAGTAATTGCCTGGGTGCGCCGTTTTTGTTTAGGTTAGCATTAATGCTGAAACGAAATGAGGCAAGAATAGTTTTTCCGTTGATGCCGGGTTTGGCTTGGGCAGGAAATTCCGGCTGGCGTTATAATCCATCGCGAGTTGATCCGATTTTGTGTGATGTGGTCGAACTCGTTGCCCAACTCAAAGAAAAACAAAAAAATAGGATGACACTTTATGACGACCCCAGTTGCTCCCTCATCAAATGTCACTCAACTGCTGGCAGATTGGCGCAATGGAAACAACGATGCACTGAATCAGTTGATGCCATTGGTTTACGACGAACTGCGCGACCTGGCCAAACGCTATATGCGCCGCGAAAACTCTTCCCATACTTTGCAAACCAACGCACTGGTTAATGAGGCCTACTTGCGATTGGTTAACCAACAAAATGTAGATTGGCAAAACCGGGCACACTTTTTCGCCATCGCGGCACAAGTGATGCGCCATCTGCTGGTGGATCACGCTCGATCAAAACAATACGCCAAACGCGGCGGCGGAGCCGTTCAAGTAACATTGGACGAAGGCTTGGTTGTTAGCGACGGAAATTCCGTTGAATTGCTGGCATTGCATCAGGCGCTGGAACGGCTTGAAAAAATTGACGACCGCAAAAGCAAAATTGTCGAACTTCGCTACTTCGGCGGGCTGAGCACCGAAGAAGCCGCTGAAGTCTTGGGGCTTTCCGAAATTACGATCAAGCGTGAATGGGCAAAAGCCAAAGCCTGGCTGTTCCGCGAACTTAGCCAATCAGATGTTAGTGTAGCCGATTAGAAATTCGGTAAGAACTTCGCGCAAAGGGGATTCGTAAAACGGCGCGTATGAAAACTGCTGAGCGAAACGTTATGAGCGGAGAACCAAAAATTACTGGAGCCACCAATCGAGCGGAGTTTTTCATCCGGCGTTTTTTTGAACGCCTTGGTGGGGTGATTGATTTTGCCTTGCGGCGGACGGCGGTGCCGCGCACTGACTTGGCTGCGCTCATCCCTCATTTGGAACAGGCCGTTGATGAAAATCTGCGCCGCGAAGAAAAGAAAATTGTCGCGCCGAATCTGGTAACGCTTCGGTATGATTTTGAAACCTACACGCGAATGGGCGCGCCGCGCCGCGAATTTCTGGAACGCGAACTGACCACGAACATTTACGAATACATTTACAACCGGCGCTACGAAACCAGCGGAACCGTCCAGGTCAAAATTGCTTATGACGCATTCACGCGTGGGTTGGAGGTGCGCGCCGAATTTGGCGAAGCCAAAACCGCCGTGCTGGATTCCCCGCAATTCAACCGCGAACTTCCCGAAGCGAAACCGCTGGTTGAAAAAAGCTGTGAAGTGACGGTGCGTGATTTGTCGAAAAAGTGGCAGGCGCACGCAACCGTAAAAACCAATTCTGATGCCATGGGAATTGGCCGCAATTCAGCAAATCCAATTCACATTAACGATCTGTCAGTTTCAAACTTTCACGCGGCATTTGTGTTGCGCGGTGATGGCACATTGGAACTTGCCGACCGCAACAGCGCCAATGGAACGTTGATCAACGGTGTGCAGCTTGAGCCTGCGGACCGTAAAATCGTCCGCCATGGTGACCGGTTGCAATTCGGCGATGTCGAATTGCTGCTGGAAGTGAAAATGAACGATTGAAATTTACAGACAGGATGATCAGGATTTTGCAGGATAAATTCCACCTTCGATTTTCTGAGCCAATCCTGTTCAATCGTGTAAATCCTGTTTACTGCCTTTTTCCCTGCCTATGAATTTTCCATTCATCGCAACGCTGGTTTTGCTTTTTGGGTTGTTTGGCTTGGTGTTGTCGCTGTTTTTGTCAGCATGGCGGTATCGAGCGCGCGTGACGGCGCAGACCGATCCGAACCTGCCGCCAAACCTGCAAGAAGATTTTGGCCCTCGATTGACCAGCCAACGGTTGCGATGGGTGCGATGGGCGTTCGCGTTGACGGTGCTGGCAGCGCTCGGATTTCATGCGTACTGGGGATTGTTTTCGACTGGCCCGCTTGGCGCGGATGAAGAATTCGCCGGATTGAAAGCGCGCCGCGATCAACGCAACCGCCGCGAAAATGAAAGCACCTTACGCGGATGGATTTTCGACCGCCATAAAGACACGCGTCGAGCCTTGGCCAAATACCGTTATCTGAACGGAGAAATCAAACGCGATTACCCACTCGGCGATGCAGCTTCACACATCATCGGATTTGCCACGCTGGTTCGCGGCGATGATGGCTTGGAACGCGCCGTCGCCGCGCCGCCTCCGCCGAAGGAAGAAAAAAGCTGGTGGCAGAAATTGACCGATTTCAGCAGCGAACCGCCGCGTCCGGCCGTTGGGCAGGATTTGGCGCTGACGATTGATTTTGATTTGCAGCGCGCAGCCGCCGATCAACTGCAAAACCGATCCGGCGCAATTGTCATGTTGAACCCGCAAACAGGCGAGATTCTGGCGCTGGTCAGCACGCCCGGGTTTGATCCTGATGACGTAGGCAACGACGCCACCTGGGTCAAGCTGCAATCCGATGTCGCTCGCAAGCCAATGCTCAACCGCGCGCTGAACGAATACTATCCGCCTGGCTCGACGTTGAAGACGGTCACAGCAGCAGCGGCGATTGATGCGCGCTTGGACGACAAGGTTTTCACCTGTCGCGGTGGAGGCTGGACGCCGCCCGGTTCAGGCCGCCCGATCCGTGACGACGAAGGGCACGAACACGGAACCATCGGTTTGCTGGAAGCTTACACGGTTTCCTGCAACCAATACTTTGCGCAGCTTGGCGTCGAGGTCGAACGTCAGCGAATGGGCGAAGCCGCCGCGCGGTTCGGTCTGAAAGTCTTCGATTCGGGTGCAGAGTCCTTGCGCGCCGGGTTTGCGCCGAATTTCTGGAATACGGAAAACGCATTGTTGTCGGGAATTCTGTCGCCGCGCTTTTCGACTTTTGTCGCTGGCAAAGGCGTCACGAAATACGACCTGGGGTTGGAAGCCATTGGACAAGGCTACGTGCAGTTGACCGTTTTGCAGATGGCAATGATTGCCGGAGCCGCTGCAAACAATAACGGCAACGTGATGAAACCGGCACTTGAAATGGACCGCCCGCCCATTGCGATGAGCCAGGCCATGTCGCCGCAAACCGCTGCGAAACTGCGCACGCTGATGGCTTCCGTCGTGCAGCGCGGAACCGCCGCAGGAGCCTTTGGCGGATTGATTCGCGGTCGCATCAACGCCGGAGGCAAAACCGGCACTGCCCAACGTACCGTCCCCGAAATTGATCCGCAAACAGGCAAAGCGAAAACGTACATTGACCGTGCGGGCAAAACCAGAACCCGGATGGCCGAAAAGCCGCGTATTGATTCCTGGTTTATCGGCTTTGCCCCGGTCGAAAACCCTCAAATCGCCTGGGCCGTAATGGTCGAAGAAGGCGGCTATGGTTCGCGCATCGCTGCGCCAATTGCGGGGAATTTGCTATTGAAGGCGGACAACTTGGGCTTGCTGAAGCCGCCGCAAGTCAGTCCGCACGCCACAGCCAGTCCCGCCAGGCAAACGCGCTAAATTCAAAAGTTCATTAGAAGAGGATTGCTTACAAACGCAAAAAAGGCCGCCAGCTTTACGCCAGCGGCCTTTTTCTTACGCCGATCTTTCGGCCTCAGTCTAAGTCAGTTCAGTTACCATCTGCCATTGTTGCCATATTGGCGATAGCCTTGAGCATATCCTCTGCGGAATCCTTCGCGGTAAGCAGCGCTGCCTTTCTGAAAGTGACTGGAGTTGTTGGGATCAGCGCGTCTGCGGTCACGAAGATCTTCCTGTCCTCGATCCAGCCCATCGCGAAACCCTTTTTGCTCTTCGGCGCTGTTGCCATAATTGCCGTAGCCATCATTTCTTCCGTAAGTGCCGTAACCGCCATTGTTGCCGTAGGAACCGTTGCGGTTATCCCAGCGATCATCTCTTCGGTTGTCTCTACGATTATCTCTGCGGTCATCGCGACGCCCCTGCCTGTTTTCCCACCGGTCATCGCGGCGATCATTTCGATGATCACGCTCCCATCGGTCATCTCTGTTGTTCTGGTTACGACGACCATCTTGTGCCTGAGCCGTAGCGTTACCGGATAAACCCGGAGCAATCACAAAGCCAGCCATCAGAGTCAGCGCGAATGCATATTTTTTGATTTGTTGAATGTTCATTTTTGATTTGATGCCTGAGTCTGCCAGCGTGCGTGATTGCAATCCCCAGCCCAGGTTTTCCTTTCTCCCAAGCTAGTGCATTTGCCGAGCCAGAGATGTGTGTTTCCGCAAAACAACGCTAAACAACTCAAACAAGACACAATACAGTTTGAGAAAGCTTTCGAAGTCGCAGGTTAGAGCTTAACTCTCACCTTATTTCGTATGGGCCTGAGACTGAAAGGGATGGATTCTTCATGGTAGACAGCAAGCCGAACCAAGATGTCCGAAAAAAAACATCACAAGGATTTCTGGTTCATCGGCTTCGCTTCGGTCGAAAAAATCCCTGATCGCCTGGGCCGTGATGGTTGAAGAAGGCGGCTATGGTTCGCGCATTGCCGCGCCAATTGCGGGAAATTTGTTGTTGAAGGCGGACAATCTCGGCTTGCTGAAACCGCCGCAGCCTCAGGCACAAGTTACGCCCAATCCCCTTCGGCCAACACGCTGAAGTTGGCTTTACCTTATTAGCCAATGCTTTAGAGAGTCGAAATATCCCTTCAGCACAAGCACGGCCACAGTAACCGCAATAAATAGCCAGCCGTAAAACCAGCGCAATGTGGTTGACCAGGCGACTTTCAGGCGGGAGACGACTTGGTGATCTACGATCTGCGTGTTCATGGAAAAGTCGGTTTCGGCACGTTCATCTTCGCGGACGTGATCGAAGAGTTTGCGGTAGAGCCGTTCCTGGCGGAGGAAAAAAGCGTCCAACCACCAAAAAATCAGCAAGGGTAGATACGCGATGAAGATCATATTTTTGTCATCTTTCGCTCCCAATGCCAGTAGCGCAGACACCAGTGTCACGCACCAGCCCCGGATCATGAAGGAGTTGTTGGCCATACGGGTGATGACGGCCTGGATCATTTCCATGTGTTTGATCTGTCCGGCAGATTTCGGTTTCGGGTCCACTTTGGTTTGCTCCTTTTGCTTGGCTTGGAATTGTTTGAGGTCGCGCGAATAGTAACACATGACCATGATTTCCCTGCGAAGCAGGGCATAATACTTGCTCCCTCTCTCTATCTCTAGCCTCTAGAAAGTTAATAATAGATAGAGAATGGTTGAATTTCCGCAGTGAAGAGGCAGTAAATGGAAAAATACCCCATCGGGTTTGTTCTGTGAACGGAGTTATCAAGGAGGGGCTCGACATGTTTAAAAGCATATTCGGTGTTGCGATAGCCATCCTGCTTACCACCGCTGTCCTTGCGCAAACCATCGAAGGGCCGGGGGAGAAATACGCGCTAATCATCGGCATCAAGGGCTACCCTGGCTTCCCTGTAGGCGAGAAGCTGCAGTATGCCGACGCCGACGGTCTGCTATTCAAAAATTTCATTCAGACGTCCGAAGGAGGTTCCTTTCAGGAAAAGAACATCCGCCTCCTGCTCAACGAAAACGCCACGAGGAATAACTTTTACCAGGAAGGCCTTAACTGGTTGAAGGAGCGGGTGCGCACAAAAGACACGGTCTACGTTTTCTTTTCTGGACACGGCGTTGAAGATCCGGACAACCATCTTGTCTACTTCATGCCTTACGATGGTAAAAAGGAAGCCCCTGAAGAGACAGGGATTCTCTCTAGCACCTTTCTGCGGAACTTAACGTCGAAGATCGATCCCCGCCACCTGATTGTCTTCATCGATGCCTGCAATGCGGCTGCCGCCGCGACCATTGACAAAACGACGAAGGAGGGCACTGACGCCAGCTCAACTTTAAGCGCGAATTGGAGTGAGGCCATCAAAGACCAGGAGGCTGTACACCTGGCATTCTTCGCCGCGAGTGCTAATCAGAGGTCATGGGAGGACAAAATTCTTAAACAAGGTGTCTTCACCTTGTTCCTGATCAAAGGGCTGAAGGGCGAAGCTGACACGGACAAGAACGGTATCGTGACCGCGGGTGAGCTTAATCAATACCTGCGGGAGAACGTACCTCAGTACACCTTGAAGATATTCAAAAAAGCGCAGACGCCGATGCCCTCCTCCAAGTTTAACCAACAGTTTCAATTGGCGGCATTTAACATCGGGGACTGGATTAAGAAAGGATACAGGGCATTTGAGATCGGGAGCTATATTGAGGCGCTCACTTACTTTAAGAAGGCGATCGAACTCAACCCGCAGTACCATGATGCATACATTGGCCATGCGGCCATCAGGTACTTACTCGGGGACAAGCTTGGGGCTATCGCGGACTTCAACAAGGCCATCGAAATCGATCCGAAGGATGACTCGGCTTATGCCAGTCGGGGGGCCATCAAGTACAGTCTCGGGGACAAGTATGGGGCCTTGGCGGATTTCAACAAGGCCATCGAGATCAATCCTAAGAATGCAGAGGCTTATGTCTGGACTTATAGCTGTCAGGGGGCCGTCAAAATTGACCTTGAGGACTATCAGGGTGCCATGGCGGACTTCAACAAAGCCATCGAGATCAATCCTAAGTTCGCTCCGGCTTACTACCTTCGGGGACTCGCCAGGAGCATCCTCGGGGATTCTCAGAGAGCCATAGAGGACATCGACAAGGCCATCGAAATCGACCCGAAGGATGCCTGGGCTTATGCCAGTCGAGGGGTCGTCAAGTACAGTCTCTGGGACAAACAGGGTGCCATGGCGGACTTCAACAAGGCAATCGAAATCGATCCAAGGTTTGCCAAGGCTTATTACTATCGAGGAGCCGCTAGGTCCACACTCGGGTACAAGCAGGAGGCCCTAGCGGACCTAGACAAGGCTGTAGAAATCGACCCGAAGGATGCCAAGCCTTATTATCTCCGGGGGGCTGTCAAAACTGACCTTGGGGACTATCAGGGGGCCATCGCGGACCTCGACAAGGCCAGCGAAATCGACCCGAAAGATGCCAAGCCTTATTATCTCCGGGGGGCTGTCAAAACTGACCTTGGGGACTATCAGGGGGCCATCGCGGACCTCGACAAGGCCATCGAAATCGACCCGAAAGATGCTAAGGCTTATCACGACCGAGGGGTCACAAAGCATAACCTCAGGGACTATCAAGGGGCCATCGGGGATTACTCCAAGGCTATTGAAATCGACCCGAAAGATGCCAGAGCTTATACGGGCCGAGGGAGCGCCCGGTACAGGCTCAGGGACTATCAGGGGGCCATCGCGGATTACTCCAAGACTATTGAAATCGACCCGAAGGACGCCAAGGCTCATTACCTCCGGGGAGCCGTCAGGTATGATCTTGGGGACAAGCAGGGAGCCATCGCGGGCTACAACAAGGCCATCGAAATCGACCCGAAGTTCGCTCCGGCTTATCTCGACCGTGGGGTCGCCAAGTACGAGCTCAGGGACTATCAGGGGGCCATGGCGGACTACTCCAAGGCCATCGAAGCCGATCCTAAGCTCGCTCTAGCTTACTGCAATCGGGGGGATGCTAGATACAAACTCGGGGACAAGCAAGGGGCCATCGCGGACTATATCATCGCCGCCAAACTAGGGGATGAGGTCGCGAGAAAGTGGCTGAAAGAGCATGGCATCTCTTGGCAATAGCCAATCAAGTAGCAGGATATTTAATAATAGAGTTTCTGGAGGAGTCAAAACTATGACACGCTCAGCTTTATTGACAGTGGTTTTTCTCAGCATTGTTACCGTCGTATTCGCTCAAGGGCCACAACTGTCTTTAGACTCGACTAAAATTCAGGTGGGTCAATCTGTACGGCTGAGGTGGAGCATCGGAAAGGCGGCTAAGGCCTATGTCTCCGGGGTAGGGAAAGTTACTTCAGACGGGGCACAACTGGTGTCTCCTGATAAGACCATCACCTACACCCTAATTGCAGAAGGGAAATTCGGGACCGTCTATAAGGCTATTACTCTAGAGGTCGAAGGGGCGAAAGGAGGCGATCCCGACGAATCTTCCCCACCAACAGACTATAAGGCATTCAAATACCCACTCAGCACCAAACACAAGGTGTCTTCATATGTAGACTTCCTGAATCAAATCCATCTTCTGCTTCAGAACGATATGAAGTTCAGCGTATACGGCCCATTTCCATCTCCTTCGGGTAACACCATGTTCTTTGTCACCAATTTCAAACGGAGAGGCGACATGGTTAAGCTTGGCGAAAAGACTATTGCGGAGAGGAAGATTTCGTACCTAGTCGAGATAGAACGAGCCTCGACTCAGGAATGTGAATGCGCACTTACGATCAAAGCACTGGTTAAATACAGAAAAGCGCGGGAGAGTACATGGAGGGATGAGGGATATGAGGAGTTCTATCGCCCGGGGGCCGAGGACTTAAAGAAAGGAATTGACAGCTTGCCAAAGAAATAAGGCAGAGTGCATGCACATACTGAGAGTGGATTAGGAGGGTAAACTTATGTCGTCTCAAGCATGGTTGAAAGCGGCGAGAGCTAAGTTAGCGGCAGTATGGTTCGGATTCTTTTGCCTGAACATGGGTGTGGTTATCTACCTATATCTAGGAGACTGGATCGAGAAAGACAACTTCAAGTCTGCGGTTTCGCAATTGAACACTTCTTATGTTACCTATCTGGGGGTGATCGTCACTTTTTATTTGACCTCGGCTACCAACCACCTTGTAAAACGCCCAAGAGAAAAAACATCTCTTATAGTCGCAATACTCGGCTCGCTGATTTGGAACCTCACAATATCAGCGTTCATTGTGAGGCTAATGCTCGGCTTTGGGAAAATTGAAGAGTCAGTAGAGCAGGTAGGATACTTCAGTTCTCTTCTTTCGTGGCTCGTGGCTCCCGTTATAGGATTCTATTTCGCCAATGCAACTCAGTCCGAGAATAAAGAAGCGGCCAAAAAAGAATAAAGCGATATGTTGATAACAGTTTCTCATGAGCTTTTGGACAAAAGGCGAGGGTGTCAGATTTTTTGTGTAAACAGATACGAGCGTCACGCACCAGCCTCGGATCATAAACGAGTTGTTGGCCATGCGGGTGATGACGGCTTGGATCATCTCCATGTGTTTGATCTGTCCCGGGGACTTTGCTTTCGGATCCATTTTGGTTTGCTCCTTTGATTGGCTTGGAACTGCTTGAGGTCGCGCGAATACTAGCATGGTGCGCAAAGGCGCAACGAATAAGATTGAGCGGAAAATAAGGGGCTAACCGAGATAAAAGAAACTTTGCGTTTTTGATTACAGCGGTCGGGATGCCCGCGCTCCCAGCAGTCAGCTCAGCCGGATGCGGGCGTCAATCATCGTCAGGCCTTCGCCGCGCGGATGGACGATGACGGGGTTCAGGTCAATTTCGGCGATTTGGGGAACGGCTTCGGCCAGCGCGCCGAGCCGCAGCAACAGGTCTTCGACGGCGGTAATGTCAGCTTCGGCGGAGCCGCGATAGCCTTTTAGCATTCGGTGCGCGCGGGTCGAAAGAATCATTTCCGTGGCGTCGCGGTCGGTTAGCGGCAGGACTCTGAAAACGACATCGTCCAGCAATTCCACCAGAAAACCTCCGGAGCCGAAGGCGACCAGCGGGCCGAAAAGCGGATCGTGCGTGATGCCGGCCAGAACTTCGACGCCGGGTTTTGCCATCGGCATCAGGCTGGCGGCTTCGAGTTTGATGTTGTGCGCGGCCAGTTGTTCGGCAAGTTGGTTAAAGCCAGCGGCGGCATCGGCAGGCGCGACGTTCAGCAGGACTCCGCCGACGTCGGATTTATGCAGCACGGCGGGTTCGTGAATTTTCAGCGCGACAGCAGAACCGATTGCGGAGGCGACGGCAAAGGCTTCTTCAGCGGAACGGACAATTTTCGGTGCGACGATCTGAATACCAGCAGCGCCAAGCAGAGCGGCGACATCGGTTTGGCTCAGCCAGCCGCCGTCCGTGTAACTGGCAATGATTGCCTGGGTTACGTCGCGGTCAACTTTGATGTCGGCGATGCTGCCGGTTGGCATTGATCGCCACAAGCCATATTTCGCGGCGGCGGCCAAGGCGACTGCGGCGCTTTCGGGGAAGTTGTAAACCGGCACGGAGCGATTGGCTTTTGCGCCTTTGGGTTCGCTGACCGGAACTTTGATCGTTGGCGAATACGGATCGAAAAAGACAGCGGCAACAGTTTTCTGCAAATTTGGACGGGCAGCGAGCACATCGCTCATCACCTCGGCGACTTCACGCGTAGGCGTGGCCAGCGGCGGAATGAAAATCACCAGCAGCGAATCCAGATCAGGATCGTCGCAAAGGATTTCCAGGCAAGCCCGGTATTGCGCCGGACTCGCGCTGGCAATCAGGTCTACAGGATTTGTGACAGTCGCGGCGGCGGGTAGGACTTCGCGCAAACGGCCTTGCGTGGCTTCGCTGAGTTGCGGGATTTCCAAGCCTGCAGCGACGGCGGCGTCAACCGCGATGATGCCTGGGCCTCCGCCGTTGGTCAGCACGCCCAAGCGGTTGCCTTGCGGAATTGGCTGCGAAGCCAGCAAACGCGCAACGGCAAAGAACTCTGCCAGTGTGTCCACGCGAATGATTCCGGTTTGGGCAAACAGCGCGTCGGCTGCACGGTCGGAGCTGGCCAGCGCGGCGGTGTGGCTGGAAGCGGCGCGCGCGCCTGCGCCGGTTCGACCGGATTTTACGGCGACGATTGGTTTTGCGCGCGACACGCGCCGGGCGATGCGGGCAAAGCGGCGCGGGTTTCCGAAGCTTTCCAGGTAAAACAGAATCACGTCGGTCGCTTCGTCCGATTCCCAGAATTGCAGCAAATCGTTACCGGAAACGTCGGCCTTGTTGCCTACGCTGATGAACGAAGATACGCCTAGTCCCAGCTTTCCAGCTTGAGCCATCAGCGCCAAACCCAGCGCGCCGGATTGCGAGCTCATGGCCACGTTTCCAGTGGGAGGTTCGACAGGAGCGAAAGTGCCTAGCAAGCGAACTTTGCCGGAAGTGTTGACCAGACCCATGCAGTTTGGGCCAACCAATCGCATCCCAGAAGCGCGGCACACGTCCACCAATTCTTTTTGGCTGGCTCGGCCTTCCGCGCCGGTTTCGGCAAAGCCTGCGGTCAGGACGCACAAAGCCCTGACTTTGGCGGTGGCGCATTGTCTGGCAACTTCTACGACATATTTCGAAGGAACCGCGATAAACACCAGTTCAGGCGTTTCCGGCAATTCAGCAACTGACGCGTACGCGCGAACTCCTGTAATCGAAGCTGCTGAGGGGTTTACTGGATACAGCGTTCCGGTGAATCCCCAGCGCAACAAATTGCGAAACAGCGCGCCGCCGACCGAAGCCGGATCGCGGCTAGCTCCGATGACGGCGACAGTTTTGGGTTCAAAAACGGCGGTCAAACTGGCGCGTTCGGCTTCGGCTTCTTGTGCATCACGGCGGGCTTCGGCGACTTCGCTGCGGCTGATGGGAAATTCCAGATGCGTCACACCGTAACTGATGTTTGATGTCAGGGCGTACCCGGCTTTGCGAAACACAGACAGCATCAACCGGTTGTCGGCCAGCACGTCGGCGGCAAAGCGTTTGATGCCGTGGTCGCGCGCGACTTCGGCCAAAGCATCCAGCAAGATGGAGCCAATGCCTTTGCGCTGCATGGCGTCTTCGACCAGGAAAGAAACTTCGGCAACCGTCGGGTGTTTTTCCAGCACGAAATACCGGCCAACGGCAACGATCTTTTCGTCCGAATTTTCGCCCTGAGTGATGACCAGCGCGACGTGGCTTTGGCCGTCGGCGGTGGCCAGTTGATCCAACTGCGAATCGGGCAGGGAAGTCACCATGCGCAAAAAACGATACCGGATGGTTTCGGGCGAACAGCGATTGAACAATGCCACCAATCCTTCGCGGTCGGTTTGACGAAGCGGACGCATGCGCAATACCGCGCCGTCGCGCAGCAGCACGTCGCGGGAAAACATCTTTTGGGAATCAGTGTCTGGGATATTCATACGATGCGTTCATTTTCTACGAAGCGAAGGCAGCTTGTCACTTCGGAATTTCCGGCTACACATACCAAATTGTCGGCAGGATGATTGACAGCTTGGCGCTTGCCAAGAACAATGCGGCGGGACATTGGCTGTCCTGATTTTCCACGAAGCAAGTCTTTCCCCAAGAAATTCAAAACCTTTCGGCTAAAAGTGCGAGCGGTTGATTGTCAGCCGTGATTCACAAGTGGAGGCTATCTATGCGTTTGCTCAAATCCGTCGCGTTGATTTTTTCATTGATTGTTTGTCTGGCTGTGTCTGCTTTGGCGGTGGTTAAACCGCACGCGCTGTTTTCGGATGGCTGCGTATTGCAACAGGGAATGCCTGTTCCGGTTTGGGGCTGGGCAGACGACGGCGAAAAAGTCATGGTCGAGTTTCAGGGACAGAAAGTGACCGCGACAACCAGCGGCGGCAAATGGATGGTCACTCTAAAAGAATTGAAAGCCGGTGGGCCGTTTGAAATGAAGCTCAGCGGATCAAACACAGTGACAATCAAAAATATTCTGGTCGGCGAAGTCTGGTTGTGCAGCGGCCAATCGAACATGCAGTGGGCGATGACGCAAACGGCCAACGCAAAAGAAGACATTGCTGCGGCGAATCATCCGAAGATTCGTTTGTTCAGCGTGCCGCGCGTTCCACAGGATGCGCCCGTCGCCGATGTCAAAGGCGATTGGAAAGAATGTTCGCCGGAATCGGTCGCCAGCTTTTCGGCGGTCGGATACTTTTTCGGTCGCGCGCTGCATCTGGCGCGTCAAGGGGTTCCTGTTGGCTTGATCAATTCTTCGGTGGGAGGAACGCTGTCCGAAGCGTGGACCAGCCCGACGGTTGTGGCCAACGACGCGCGGTTTGCCGGAGTTCGCGAACGATACGCGAAAGCGCTGGAAGCTTTTCCCGAAGCAAACGCCAAATGGGAAGCCGCGATGGAAAAGTACAGAAAGGACGCGGCGGACGCCAAAGCCGCTGGCAAACCGGCTCCGGCGGCTCCGGGAAGGCCGATGGGTCCGGGCAACGTCAACCGTCCGTCGGGCTTGTACAACGGGATGATTGCGCCGCTGGTTCCGTTCGCTTTGCGCGGAGCCATCTGGTATCAGGGCGAATCCAACGCCAATCGCGCGTTTGAATACCGTTCGATCTTTCCGGGAATGATTGAAAACTGGCGCAAAGATTGGGGCAGCGATTTCACGTTTTTATTTGTGCAGCTTGCGCCGTACGCGCCACCAGCCCCGTACACGTATGCGGAATTGCGCGAAGCTCAATTGATGACTTTGAAATTGCCGAAAACCGGAATGGCGGTCATCACTGACGTCGGCGAAGAAAAAGACATTCATCCGAAAAAGAAACAACCTGTCGGTGAACGCTTGGCGCTGGCTGCGCGTGCAATTGCGTATGGTGAAAAGATTGATTATTCCGGGCCGGTGTATTCCGCGATGAAAGTGAAAGGCAGCAGCATCGAACTGAGTTTCAATCACGTTGGCGGCGGCCTGGTTGCCAAAGATGGAAAGCTGACCGGTTTCACCATTGCCGGAGCCGATCAAAAATTTGTTCCCGCCGAAGCCGAAATCAAAGGCAAAAAAATTATTGTTCAAAGCGCGTCAGTTGCTCAGCCTGTAGCCGTTCGTTTCGGCTGGGAAAATTGGCCGGTGCTGAATTTGTGGAATAAAGCCGGGCTACCCGCGACGCCGTTTCGCACGGATGATTTTCCGATGGTTACGGCCCCGAATCAGCAAGCAAAGAAATAACACTCCGCAGGAGCAAACGATGATTCAAAATTCTGCCACGTATGATGTTTGTGTTATTGGTTCCGGTTCCGCAGGCGGCGTAGTCGCCATGCAACTAGCGGAAAAAGGTGCTTCGGTCGTCGTGCTGGAAGCGGGGAAGTGGGTTGATCCGGCAAAGGATTTTTACTCGCACACGATGCCTTACGAATTACCGAAAAATGGCAAAGGCTGGGATCCGCGAAAGCACCTGACGGTTGACCGCACGAAAGAGCCCTTTACCAAAGCGGGCGAATACCAGCGCTTCGATCACTTTTTGACCAAAGCCGTCGGCGGCAAATCTCTGTTGTGGGCAGGATTGAGCTGGCGCAACAGCACCTTTGATTTCGCGACGTGGCCGGTCAAATACGAAGAGTTGTCGCCGTATTACGACCGCATGGAACGGTTGATGGGCGTGACAGGCAATTACGATCATCATCCGAATGTGCCGGACGGTATATTTCAAAAACCATTGCCGTGGTTATGCGCGGCGCATCAGATCAAAAAAGGATGCGACAAACTGGACGCGAACAAGTTCAGAATGATCACCGCCCGCAAAGCTTTGCTTACAGAACGCCACGAATCCAAACGTCCGGTTTGTCATTATTGCGGCCATTGCATGCGCGGGTGCGACGTTGATGCCAAATACACGTCGGCCAACACAGCCATGCCGCGCGCGCTGAAAACCGGCAAATGCAAATTGCTTCTGTTCGCCAACGCCGCTGAAGTTTTGATGAGTAAAGATGGGAAGACAGCGACTGGCGTGCGCTACTTCGACGCTCGAACGCGAAAGAGTTACGAAGTCAAAGCGAAGAAAATTGTTCTGGCTTGTGGGCCAATCGAATCTGCGCGGTTGTTGCTGATGTCGAAATCCGCGCACTTCCCGAATGGCTTGGCGAATTCCAGCGGCCTGGTTGGCAAAAACCTGATCACACACACTTCATCAGGCGTGCAAGGTTACCTGAAGCAATTGAACAACGCGCCAGTTTTCAACGACGATGGAACGGAAAGCGGCCACGCGTACATCGCTTCGTTTTACTGGGAAAAGCCGCATCCGAATTTTCCGAAGGGTTATCACATCATTGTGGATTCCGGTTCCCGCGTCAGCAGTTCCAATCCTTCGTTTGGCCAGAAAGTCGAAGGCTTCGGCGCTGGCTTCAAGCGCCAGGTTCGCGAACGCGCTCCCTCGTTGATCAGCCTGTATTCGCAAAACGGAATGGTTCCGTCGCCTGAAAAATATGTCGAACTCGATCCAACGGTGAAAGATGTTTATGGTTTGCCCGTGCCAAAGGTGCATTTCGGTTTGACCACCGAAGACCGCGCCATTTTCAACGACGCGACCGAAAAGATTTCCGAAATCATTGAAGCTTCCGGCGGCGTCATCACGGGCACAAATCCTATGCCCGGCGTGGACAGCGTTCACTGGGTGGGAACCTGCAAGATGGGGAACGACGCGAAAACTTCCGTGCTGACGCCGTATTTGCAATCGCACGATGTGAAAAACCTGTTTGTTGCCGACGGCAGCGGCTTCATTGATTATTCGGAAAAGAATCCGACTTTGACAGTCATGGCGTTGGCTTCGCGTTGCGCTGATTTCGTATACGAAGAACTAAGGCGGGCTTAAGGCAGCACTCATCTGAGCACAAAAACTTTTAGAGAGCGTCTGAAAAGTTGCCATTGATCCGGCACACTTAAGAAATGAAAAAGAA
>CAZMXG010000009.1:0-52075 GCA_964570175.1 uncultured Heliomicrobium sp.
CTAGGTCCGTGGTTCGAGTCCACGTGCCGCCATCTTTATTTTCAACAAGTTACAAACCCGCCCTACTCCAAAATCACTTCTGGGTTATCATTTGGGTGAAGATTCGAGCCTAAAAGTTGAATTTTTTGGTTCTGCCTCACCTCTACCCATCAACCATATCCTCGCTCACTTTTTAAGCACTCATTATTTCACTGGCTTCATAAACGCGAAGGGCTGGCCAAGTGCGCAAACACTCAACCAGCCCTTTTGAAACCGTCAACCACTTGGGAGCGGTCAACAGGATTCGCGTAAAGCCAGTTTACCACTCCCAATACTAATCAACACGCGAAACGGCCAGGCTTCGTCCCTGCCCGGCTCGTCTTTTTATTTGGGAGAAAATCAAAATGCTCAAACTATTTGAAGTCGGAAAGATGCTTGGCCGTGAAAGCCAGCATGTCGAAGAGTCCGAAGCCCTCAAGAATGAAGCCAACAGTTTTCAGCTTGCCACTGATGGCGGATACATCAAAGTTTTGAAGTATTTACTGTTCATTTTATTTGGCTATTACAACGCCCGCCTTTTCATTATCACCGTGCCAGGTTGGGAAGGCTACTTCACCGCTGTCTTTGCTCTGACTGGCGAAGCAACGGCTCTTTATTGCTTCAACAACTACACGCGCTCAACTGGCGCACATCAAAAGGCGCTTGGTGTCTTTGCGATTCTGCTGATGCTCTTCAGCGTTACGCACGCCACAATCAGCTTTTTCCGAATGGAAACGCACGCCGGATACTCCGGCCCTATCCGCGTCTATTGTGAGCGCGTGGCTTTCCCACTCTTATTTTCCTTGCTCCTGTTTGCTGCGATCATCATTCCGTTGTTGCACTGGCGCAGAAAGATTGCAGAGAAACAAGCGCAAGCCCAGGTCAAGATTGCCAGCGGGCGAGCCGAACTGGTTGCAGAATCCGCCGCAATGCGCGATCAAACGCAGTTAGAGCGCGAACGACTGGAATCGTTTGAGGAACGGATCAAGCTCGGCAATGAATATGTCGCCCAACTGCGTGCCTTCGGTCGAATGAAGAAAGATGAAGCCGAAGCATTGCTCGATATTCCGCAACCGCTCCGCTCACAGATTGCCGAAGCATTGGGAATTGAGCTTGGTGCTGATCCAGGCGAACCGTTACAGAACTCAAAACAGCGAGTGGTCTGGCAAGGCGGTAAGATTGTCGAGAGCACACTCCCAAACTGACAGGCGCGCCGGTTGAGAATGCCCCACCACCAACGATTGCCCCACCGTTGGCCGGTTCATCGGCGCGCGTGATTTCAGCACAGACCGAATTGCTGACTGAGGCTTTAACACCGCAACGCACGAAGACAGAAAAGTCGAAGGTCAAGGAAACAAAGCCAGACGACCGAGCCGCGCGGCTCAATTCGTCGCAAGCTTCGGCACGGTTGCAGATCAAATCCAGCGGCAAAGGCAAGCAGGAATCGTGGACGGTCAAAACCACGACCAAGCCTTTGACCAAAGGCAGCAAACAGACTTCTTTTCGAGTTCGGGTTTCAGATGTCGGTTTTCGGGTTTGCCTGGTCTATTACGATGACGAAGGCACACGGCGAGAACGCTATCTCTGTTATCTGAGCGCATCCGAATGGAAGCAGGCGAAACGCGGTAGCCTTTCCAGCTTTGTGCAGGTCGTGGCTGATAAATTGACAGAGCGCGCGGCAAAAGAAGACGCGGACGGCAAAAAGCTCGGTGAGCTTTTGCAACGAGTCAAACTTCTCAGCCAATAAACTGAAAAGGGTGAGTCAAATGGCTCACCCTTCACTTTTTTAGATTTGTTCTCTTCTCAAGCCACTGCCCAAAGGTCAGAGAGTAATTCCGCTGTGCCAGCACTGTCTTGGTTGCTTCTTCCTGCAAACCGGGCGGGTAGCCGTGCTTTTTCAGAATGCGCTCGACCATCACCTTGATTCTCGCCATCGCGCCCTTATAGAAACCTTTCGTGCTCGTGGCCTCTTTCACCGCCTGTCGAACATCGGCGCGGGTCAAATCCAGCACGCGCAGTTTGCCGACCGTTTCTGCCACAGCTTCGATGCGGCAGTAAAACTGCGAATGGGTTTCAGCGTAGTGTGCCAAGCCTTGCAACTTTGGCAACGGCGGCTCAATCACGGCACCAGGCTGCGTCTTGAGCGCGTGCTCTTGGTAGTTTTCATTCCCTCGCCACCACGGTGTCATACAACCCGTAATGAGTCAGCCCCGGATGGCTCTCAATACCGGTGTAGCGGAGCGACGCGTCTTCGTATCGGCGGAATGCAAAGACAGCCTGATTCATCTGCTCGGTATTGAACACCTTAAGCTGCACAAGTAGATGGAAGTCCTCGACCGTCAGGCCGGTGACGGTTAAGAACATCTCCGGTTCCAGCTTTGTGATGACATCTTGCAGAGTGTTTTCCCGAAAGTCAGTCAGGTACATGAACGCGGGGATCCGCGTCGCGAACTTGATCAACTTCTCCTGCACGAGTTTGCGCTTAGACTTGTACTCCCTTTCCTCGTCGCTGAGTTCCTTCTTCTGCTTGGCGGTCAGGTCTTTGGCCTTGGCCTTGTTCTTAAGTTCCTTGATCTTCTCACTCTTGTTGATGATTGTCTCGATGATGTTGTCGCCAAGCGAGCGCCAGCCCTCGATGCGCTCAATGGCGGCCATCGCTTCGGGGTTGTCGAGGACGCGGCGCAACGTGTCGTTGTCCACATTCACCAGAAGCGCACTTTCCCACTTTCGCGCGAGGAGCGTGGCCGATGTTCCGGCCATCGCGATGTCGAGGATGCCGCCCGCATCAATCTGCGTCATGTTCGCGCCGTCGTAGGCCAGCACGGGTAGAAACGAAACCAAGTCCTTGACCGCATTTTCCGGGTTCGGTTCGTTAGGCGACAGGCCAATCCCGTATTCGGAGAGCTGCCGCAGCGCGCGCGTAGGCGCGAAGTCGAACACGAAGCAAACCGGCTTTAGTATTTCTTCCTCGTTCGGGTCATCACCGTTGGGGTTCTTGATGGACCACGGTGATTGCACGCGAAACGCCGCCTGAAAATAGGTCTCCGGCGACTTTAGGTTACGCAGCATCAGAATTGATGACCACTGCGGCACGGTGACGCCGGTCGTGAGCTTGCCGCACGACAGCGTGATGGTCTTGGTGTCAAAGCCGCTGCCGATGGCCCTGCGTACAGGCGGCAGCGCGTCCAGCCCGATGCCTGCGGACGCGCCCGCTGCGACCACCACATCGTAGTCGTGCCAGAAAACGTTTTGCTTCTCGGCCAGCAGGTTCGCCATCGCGTGACAGGCCGCAACGTTGGGCAGGAACCAGAACGAGTGCTGAAGATACGGCAACAGGCGCACATCTGAATATGGAAACGGTGGCCGCGTGCCGGTTTTGAGATATTCGGTCGCCTTGGGCATGTAGGAGCCACGGATGATGTCCAGCCACTTCTGCACATCGCTCTTGTGCTTGAATTGCGCCTTTTTGTCGGTGCCTGAGGCTTCGAAGAAGGCGTTCAAATCGAACTCGTCGAACTCTCCGGCGCTTGCAATTGCCAACAACTCATCCGGCATCTGATACGTGAGCAGGCGCATCTGCGGCAGCGCGCCGTAGGGATTCCATTTGTCGGGATTCTTCGCTGCAAACTCTTCCTTGGCGCGCTGCTCGTCGGTGTAAGTCCAGTTGAAAATCTGTTCTTCGATGAACTCGCCCGTGGCTAGCGCCCTGAACGGCGTGCCCGAGAGATAAAGATAAGCCTTGGTGGTGATGGGCAGGAACTCGGTCTCTTTTTCCGAGAGAACAGTGAGATCGTCGTTCACGTTTTCCAAGCTAGCCGCGTATTCGAGCTTGGCCTCCTTCTTGGCGACCGCCTCTTCTTCACCCTCGAACAGTTCCTTGGCCGTCTCGCGCCACGCACCGAAGTGATATTCATCAAAAACGACAAGGTCCCAGTTGATCGTATGCAGCCACTCATTTTTGGCCTTGATGTTGCCCGCCGAGTCGCGGCCCAGCAGGTCTTGGAAGGAACCGAAATAGACAAGTGGCTTGCTGGCGGAGACCTTCACCTTCGTCGGATCGCTGCCGGCATTTCGCGACAGGTATTGCCAACCGTCGAAATCCACGTGCGATTCGATGTCCGTCTGCCACGCATCTTCCACGGCGGGCTTGAAGGTCACCACAAGCACGCGCTTGGCTCCGAGTTTTTTGGCGAGTTGATAGGTGGTGAAGGTCTTGCCGAAGCGCATCTTCGCGTTCCACAGGAAGCGGGGGACAGCGTGCATATCCTCCTTCCAGATGGAGTGAAAGTAGGCGTGCGTCTTGTTTACGGCCTCGGCCTGCTCCCGGCGCATTGCAAAAGTTTCGTGATGCGTGCCAGTGAACTTCTTGCCGGTCCGCAGCTCCGTAAGAACACTCCTCACGTCCTTGAGCGTGCAGCGCATCCATTCCAGTTCGGTGTTCTCGAAGCCCTTCCTGACGAGCGCGGCACGCACTTCGTGATCGGTGAAGGTCGTGCCGTCGTCGCGCTCGGCAGACTCGTCGAGCTCGATCTTATAGTTCTTGATGGCGGCGGTCTTGAGCTGCTCGGCGATGCGCTGTTTCACGTCGCGCGTTGTCTGCCCCACCTTGAGAAGTCCCGCGTGCGCCTTGTCATCAATCGAGTAGGCGTAGAGGCGCGGACGAGCCTCCGGCTTCGGCGCAAGGATTTCTTCAATGTTCTTACTCATCGTCGCTTTCGTTGAGGTTTAGAGGACGGACAACCTTCTCAATAAATGCGACCTCGTCTTTGGAGATTCCGTATTTCGCGTAGAGATCGTCGTCAGTCCAAATTCTGTTCCAGTTTTGCGTAGGAACAAACGTGTAAACCTTGCGCGTCGTGTCTTGTGACGGTTTGTGCAAAAGGATAAGCAAGCGAGTCAACCGACAGCATAGATAAGACAAGACGCTTTCAGCCTGTTTCTTCGTGTCGAATGGGCCAATGCAGAGATAGGTCTCGGAGGAAATAGTGCCCGGCTCTCCGAGAAATGGTGTGCTGATAATCCTATGCGGGTAGGTATCTTTGTTGCCAGTTCCGGGAGCAGCCCGGCCTGTGAATACCTTCCACTTATCTATGTAGTCAACGCCGGTAGAAATGGAACTGCGCGAGACGTATCCAATGCCGCCATTTTGGTAGATTGTTAAGTCGCCGGCGCGTTGGGAATTCTTGCCCTTGAACGTTGTCTCCAGCCCGAACGGTTTTCGGGAACTAACCAATCGGTCAAATCGCTTACTTTCAGGAAGTGAAACCGAGTCGGATTTTCCGCCTTCGACAGCAACGACTTTTTTGAGGATGGAGAGTCCTTCATTAAATCGGATGAACACGTCAGCGCCCTTTTCAAGAATCGGGCGAGTAGCGGTCGAGACAGGCCAATCCTTGTAGCGAGTGGTAACGCGGCAAGTTCCAGGATTGTCGCGATCCCAAAGAAAATAACAGACGCCCCCTTTCAACCCAACTCCCGGAAACACATCGAACGCACCGAGATAGTCGTCGATTGACCTTAATCGGTTATCAGCAAGCATGGACTCGCGGAATTCATCCAGCCCCTTCCCGCCAGTAAACCAGCGAGACGGAATAATGAGCGACAGATAGCGCGGCTCTAGCTTCTTTGCCTGCTCCACAAAGAGCTGATAGATAGGCGCGGCGCTAGTTCCGAAGCCACCGTCGTTTAATTGATATGGTGGATTTCCAATGATGACGTCGAATTGCATGTTGCCTCCAAAAATCTCGGCGAGTCGAGTCTTGATGTTGTCGGTGTGAATGAACGCGTAGGCGTGAGTTTCAAGTCCCGCCGCCCGGTCGAAAACGGATTTGCCTGCACCGCAATACTTGCACTTGTCCCCATCCCAAGTGTGCTTGATGCGCTGGAACCAGATATTCCCGTCGTCGCTGGTGAAGGATTTGGCAATTGAGTGCTTGCCTTTGGCATGCTTGGAGCAATACAGGCTACGGCGCGCCAGCAGGCTTGTGAGGTGCGTGATGGCGATGCCGAACACCTGCTTGGTCAGGATGTGATCCACACGCTTCTGAAGGTCGGGAATCTCTTTCTCCAGACCTTTGGTGAGGCGGGTGGTGATCTCGCGTAGGAACACGCCGGATTTCGTGCAGGGGTCAAGGAACTTCACCGTCTTGTCAGCCCAAATGTTCGCGCCGCCATTGTTGGCTGCCCACGCCTCAGCCAGCGTGTCCAGCATTCGGTTTGCGAACTCAGGCGGGGTGAACACCTCATCGTTAGAAAGGTTCGCAATGCACGTCAACACGTCCGGGTTGCGTCCGCGCAATGTAAAGCTGACCTGTGTGCTCACAGTGATGCCTCCTGATCAATTGCGGCGAGTTCACTCACCGTCATCTGTGGGTAAGTCTTCGTTGGCGTGAAAATCTCGTGTATGCCGAGATTGGCGAAGAGCGACCCTTCGGCACTGAAGGCCGATGATTGGGTCAGGCTGTCGAAGCGGAAGTCACGCCGCTGGAACCTGCCTTTACCCAGATAGCCCCACTCTGCGAAGGTGATCGGCAGTGCGTCGTGGGTGCGCATCGTCAGAGCGTCGCCGTGGACGAGGTTTTGCGAAAGCACGTAGGACGCCGCCGCGTACAGGTCGTCCGACAGATCGAGGTTTAGATACTCGGCGAAAATCTCCAGCAGGTTCGCGCGGCATTCGGCAATGTTGTCTGGCAGCAGCTCGATACCGTACAGACACATCAACGCGAGCAGCGCATAGTGCCGCCGCTCGAAATCCGACTTGCCGTATTTGAGTTCCACGGCAGCGAGCTTGCGACGTAGAATCTGCACGAGGAAGTTGCCGCTCCCACACGCTGGCTCCAGGAAGCGCGAGTCAATGCGCTCCGTCTCGTCTTTCACCAGGTCGAGCATCGCCTCGACCATCCACGCCGGAGTGAAGACCTCTCCGTGGTCGGCTACGCGTTGTTTGGACTTGACGTAGTTCATGGGTCAATACATTTCAGCCAATGCTTCCTTGTGGTCATCCCTGGCTAACGCCCGGCATCAGGGTGCGCACGGACCTTGTATGAGATTGGATAGCAATACACGTTCATTTTCCCATCTGCTTCGATGATTCTGTGTTGGTGAATGAGGCCGGGGCGAATGTGAAGAACTTTAGGTACTACTTGAACCTTGCCAAGCAACCAGCTTGAGCGGCGTGGAATATATCACCACAACCCGCCAAGCAAAAAGAAAAATTAGAGAAGCGATGATTCTAGCTAAGTTTCAGGGATTAATTGACTTGTGGGCTTTCTGCGGCTAGCCGCAACACGGATGGTTTTCGGCTTCGATTGTTGCCCTCTGCGGCTAGCCTCAAACGAAGGCAGATTCCGAGCTTTCCGGGCATCATTTCCTTTTCACTCGCGCCAATCTGAGCGAGAATCCGCCCGCCCGAATCTCAGCAAATGGAGCAAACGACTATGGCGAATCCTGAGCATCTCGCAATACTCAAGCAAGATGTAGAAAGGTGGAATGCATGGCGCGAAGAGGAGTCAGGTATTAGGCCAGACCTAAGCGATGCTAACCTGAGTATGGCTGATTTGAGGGGGGCCAACCTGAGCGGTGCCGGGCTGAGTGATGCATACCTGAGCAGTGCCAAGCTGAGCAATGCCGACCTGAGCCGTGCTGACCTAAGCCTGACCAACTTAAGCGGTGCCAAGCTGAGCTTGGCCAACCTGAGCAGTGCAAAGCTCAAGTTGGCCGATTTGAGCTTTGCCAATTTGAGCAGTGCTAAGCTGAGCGATGCCAAGCTGAGCGATGCCAAGCTGAGCCATGCCAAGCTGGGTAATGCCGACCTGAGTCGTTCCAACCTGAACCGTGCCGACCTGATTCGTTCCAACCTGAACCGTGCTGACCTGAACCGTGCCGACCTGAGCGATGCCAAGTTGAGCCGTGCCGACCTGAGCCGTGCCAGCCTTAGCAATGCCAACCTAAGCGATGCCAACCTAAGCAATGCAGACCTTAGTCAGGCCGACTTGAGCGATGCCAAACTGAGCCGTGCCGACCTGAGCCGTGCCAGCCTTAGCAATGCCAACCTAAGCGATGCCAACCTAAGCAATGCAGACCTTAGTCTTGCCGACCTGAGCGATGCCAATCTGAGTGGTGCCAACTTAAGTGGTACCGACCTCAGTGGTGCCAAGCTGCGGAACACAATCTTCGCAAAGGCAAACCTAAGTGAAACAAAAGGGCTTGAATCATGTGATCATTTTGGACCTTCTACCATTGGAATAGACACAATCTATCTGTCGCAAGGGAAGATTCCTGAAGAGTTTTTACGCCGTTGTGGTTTGGATGAAAACTTCATTCGCTTTATTCCTTCGCTGGTTGGTTCCGTTCAACCTTTCCAGCTTTACTCTTGTTTTATCAGCCACAGCACGAAAGATGTTGAGTTCGCTCAGCGCCTGCATTCACGATTGCGCGATGCGAAAGCGCGCGTCTGGTTTTCGCCCGAAGATGTCAAAGGCGGTGAGAAGCTCTATGACCAGATTGAACGCGCCATCCAGCTTCACGACCGGCTGTTGCTGATTCTTTCTGAAGAGAGTTTGAAAAGCGGTTGGGTAGAAACGGAAATCCGAAAAGCCATCGAAACAGAGAAGCGCGAAGGCAGAAGAAAACTTTTCCCAATTCGCATCACCGATTTCGACACCATCAAGAAATGGCGTTGCTTCGATGCCGACACCGGCAAAGACCTGGCCGTTGAAGTCCGCGAATACTTCATCCCGGATTTCAGCAACTGGAAAGACCACGACTCATTTGAAGCCGCATTTGACCGGCTGTTGCGCGATTTGAAGGCTGAAGAAAAACCATAAGAGCCGGGAAACCGACACAACCAAAAGCTGCCCGGCAATCGTCAGGTGGCTTTTTTTTTCTAGCCACGCCTTCACCGAATGCCGTACATTCCCGCCGTTCTCAAGCTGTAATCAATCCAATCTGAAGCGAGGGTATCTATGAAAAAGAGAATCCGCCTTATTGCGGTGCTCGTTCTGGCAATCATCACAGCCGCCTTGCTCTGGAAGTTCGTTTCGTGGGCAACGCTATCAGCCAAGTATGCGGCCTTTTCCATCTCCGACTTGTCGCCGGTCTGGTATTACTCAAGCGTTATTTTGCTGGCTGTTTTGCTGATGGTTGTGATTTGGTTGGTGCTGCAAATCGTCCCGAAACGACAAGCCCGCGCGTTGCTAGAGTCGCAGAAGATAGTCACTGTTGATGGGCAGGAGATAGACGAAGAAGGTTCTACCTACATTCCGCAAAGCTCGATAAAACCAACTGAGCTTTTCACCATCGAGAACGAAGCCCGCAAGACGCTCTCGCAAATTATCGGCGGCTTTATTGTCATCGTCAGCTTGATTCTCACCGGGGCAAACCTTGCCATCACAAGCAGGCTGACACAAGAAGGCCAAATCACAGACCGATTTACAAAGGCAATCACTCAGCTTGGCGATAAGGACAAGCTGGAAGTCAGGCTTGGCGGCATCTATGCGCTTGAACGCATTGCGAAAGATTCGGAAAAAGACCATTGGACAATTATGGAAGTCTTGAGCGCATACGTCAGGGAGAACGCCCCTCGAAAAGCTGAATCTTCTCCCCCCTCTTCCAAGAACACTAAGTCTAACAAGACTACTCCCGAAACAGGACAGAGTGTAAGTCCTTCTAACGATATTCAAGCCATTCTCACAGTGATTGGACGGCGTAATATAACCGGAGAAAAGAACAATCTTGATTTGGGAAACACAACCCTCCGTAGGGCAAACCTCAGAGGGACAAATCTCAGACAGACAAACCTCAGAGGGACAAACCTCAGCGAGGCAGACCTCAGAGGGGCAAACCTCAGAAGGGCAAACCTCAGCGAGGCAGACCTAAGCGGGGCAGACCTCCGTGGTGCAATATTCAGCGAGGCAGACCTAAGCGAGGCAAACCTCAGCCGGGTATACCTCTGGGAAGCAAGCCTCAGAGGGGCAAACCTCAGCCAGGCGAACCTCAGCCGGGGAAACATCAAAGCGGCAGACTTCCGTGGTGCTAACCTCAGCAAGGCAGACCTCAGCGGGGCAGACCTCTGGCGGGCCAACCTCGGCGAGGCATTCCTCGACGGGGCAACCCTCAGCGGGGCATACCTCAACGGGGCATTCCTCAACGGGGCATTCCTCGACAGGGCAAACCTCAGAGGGGCAAACCTCAATGGGGCAGACGTCCGCGGTGCATACTTCCGCGGAGCGGACCTCCGCGAAACAATGGATCTGACCTGGGAGCAAATTTCAACGGCGAAAATTGACGACTACACGAAACTGCCACCCGAAATCGAAAACCAGCACAAAGACGAATTGAAGGCGATGCGGGAAAAGACAAGGAAGGAAAGAGAAGGCAAGTAGCACAAAAGCCGCTCGGTCTATACGACTTGAGCGGCTTAATTGTTAAGCGCGCCTTGCCGTGTTTCTTCACGCCTCACGGTCGCTAAAAAGCGTTGCCGATTGGCAGGGGTGGCTGGCGCGCCTGACAAATACTAGGCCGATGGCGGTCAATTGGCAAGTTTTTCGGGTAGTGGGCTATTCGTGTGTTGCTGTCTCTAAGTGTTGCAAACGAGCGATTCGACGTAGCGGGAAAGAACTTTGTTTCGCAAGGTTGCCGCTAAAAACCCAATACTAGCTTTACGTATTCTATTACCCGTGCTTGCCCGTCCAGATCGGGAAATAAGCTGCCGTAATGAACACCGTAAACCCAAAGCTTGCGCTTAATTTCCCTCCGTAAATAGTTTGGGATGATAAATTTTACAACCCCTTCCGTGGTTCCGATGGGGCGCTGGGGATTGAAATGGACAGTAAACATGCCATTTTGGGCAGCAATTCTTCTATTGATGTCATGCGTCTGTAATACGGCTATGTCTTCTAGGGGAAGGAAAGGATCGGTTTCATTTTCGGTGTCAATTATCTTTGGTGCTGGCATTGCATAAATCGCACTTTCATCATCGCATTCCTCATCGACTGAGAAAAACGCTGCAATAAGTGGATTAGCAGACCAGTCTAATAGCCGTGTAGGTAGCCCATGGTGCTGGGCAATGGCAAGCCATTCCCATTCATCTTTAGGATAACGCTCAAGAAATGGAGTAGCTTGTTTTTTGAATAAAGTAAGTATTTGTCTTTCAAGAACTAGGTTGAACCTCTGGCTACGTCCAACTTTTGGGATAAGCTCAAACCTTGCACTCCTCACGCCGCGATAAATCCATTGTGAATTTTTTGAGCCGATTATCTCTTCAAATTTTTCATGTAAATCCAGAAAGGACTTTATGATTTTGGGTTCCATGTTTACTCTCTATAGCGGTAGTTATTCTTCACTGATATGAATGGCCTGGCCTGCACCAATTCTTCGCTTTATTTCAACCCTAAGCACTTCAATTGGAGGACGTCCTTTATTCAGATTGAGAAGTTCGTGAATCTCTATCTTTCCAAAATCAATCTTCATATCTTCCCCATATCGCAGTGTAATTCTGCCTGCTGGCTCACCTTCCTGTCCTTCCATTGCCCACGCATCAGGCAGTTCTAGGCTTTTCGCAGCTTCTACGATCATTCCCACATATTCACTAGGCATTTGTTCTCCTTATAAAGTAAACGCCCGGCGCTTTAGGGCACGCGGGCGTTGATCTTCTGTGCTTGGTCAGGGGTGGCCGACCGGACGCGGCGCAGATTACGCTTGCTCAACCGAAGCGTCAAGCCAATCCTGCCACGTCAAAACCTTGTTTGTGATTTTGCTTTCCATCGCAAGTGTCACTCTCAAATTAGGTAGGGCTATCTGCAAAGAAGCGGTTAAAGATTGCGAAAAAAGCCGCCAAAGCGCGCTAGTCAAAAAATCAAGGCAGCGAATCGCGCAATAATCTCAGCCAATCACGTCTAATTACCTTGACAGTGTCAAGCTAACTCCCTTACATTCCTACCACGGTTTAATTACGGTTCAAGTAGTGCAGTCCAACTAAATAACTCTGCGAGGTGCGGGCAATGCGAAGCCTCAAAGGATATGTGCGGCAGGCGACTGCCGCGAAGCTGCTTGGTGGGGTAACGCGACAAGCAGTCAACGAACTTATCAAAAACGGTAGGCTGAAAACCGTCTTAATTGACGACGTGCCACACGTCACCCTGAGCAGTCTGGAACGATTTAAGCGCGCTAAGCCCGGCCCCAAGCCTAAAGCAGCAAAGACGACGCGTAAACGAGTCAGCACTTAGCCCAGAAGCCCCGAAACGTGCGGCAAGGCGAGGCTCTGCCCGTTTCGTGGGGATAAATGCACAGGCTTGGCTTTACCGGGTTTCCATCACCCGCCGAAGATTATCAGCGTCCAGCTCTTAGCCTGGACAGGCTGATTATTCACTTTCCGCTTCAAACCTTCTTTTGCCGCTACTACGGCAATGCGATGGCAGGCTCCGGCATTCATCACGGTGATTTATTGGTGATTGAACGCCAGATGGATTACAAACCCGGCCAGATCGTCCTGGCCTTCTACAATAGCGACCGCGTCATCCGTCTACTTGAGGAGTCACCAGACGGCTTGGCGCTTTGCCCTACCAGTCCGAATCATAAAGTGATCCCTGTAACCGAATACATTGAGATTTTCGGTCGTGTGACGCACTCCATTACCAGTCACCTCAAGCTGAAACTTCTGGACGAAATGATGGAGGCGAGCTAATGGCAGCATTCGCGCTGGTTGATGCGAACAACTTTTACGCTTCGGCGGAAAGTGCGTTTAATCCAGGTTTGGCTGGTCGTCCAGTTGTTGTGCTGTCGAACAATGACGGGTGTATCGTTGCTCGCTCCAAAGAAGCCAAACGGCTTGGCATACCGATGGCTGCTCCCTTGTTCAAGGTGCGCGGCCTGCTTGAGCGGCATAACGCGGCGATTTTATCCAGTAACTACGCGCTCTATGCGGATATGGCCTGCCGTTTTCAAACCGTCCTAGAAAACTTCAGCCCCGACATTGAGAATTACAGCATAGACGAAGCATGGCTGAAGATGCCGCTTTCGCGCTATTGCACGCGGACAGAAACAGGCCGCGAAATTCAGCGTCAGGTTCGCGCTCTGACCGGCATCCCCGTATCCGTCGGTTATGGTTCAACAAAAACGCTGGCGAAGATCGCCATTGAGATTGCCAAAACGTCAGCCAAAACCGCTGGCGTTCTGGATTTGGTTGATTCGCCGCATCTAGACATTGCGCTTGAGCGCGTCGCGGTTGAGGATGTTTGGGGCGTCGGGTTCAAATACGCCGCAATGTTGGAGCGTAACGGCATCAAGAATGCCAAGCAATTGCGGGATGCGGATGATCGTTGGGTTCGTCAGCGAATGACTGTTGCAGGGCTTCGGACGATTCACGAATTGCGCGGCATCATCTGCAAGCCACTTGAACCGACACCGAAAGTAAAGCAGCAATTATGCGCTTCGCGGTCATTCGGGCAGGCAACGGACGACCTTAACGAGCTTCGGGCAGCGGTTGCTTACTTCACCGAACTAGTCGCCACAAAGCTGCGCGAGCATAAGCTAGTTGCCGGTCAAATGACGGTATTTGTCATCACTGACCAATTCAAGGAAGACGCTCCGCAGTATTCCAACAGCGTCACGTTAAGTATTGCGCCGAAGTCCGGTTGCACTTTGGAGTTGATGCCATTGGCGTTGGCGGGACTGGCAAAGGTTTATCGTCCGGGCTTTGGTATTAAGAAGGCAGGCGTTTGGCTGGACAAGCTAGAACTTGCTGATCGTGCGCCGCTTCGGTTGTGGAGTTGTGTCCAACAAGAATTGCATCGGCGATTAATGGCGGCTGTTGATTCGATCAACGGGCGGTTTGGCAATGAGTCTATTCGTTGCGGCCTGTTTCCGCATTTGGGCATTTGGCGAACGCGAAATGATCGCCGTTCACCAGAGTACACAACAGATTGGCGCGGCGTGATGACTGCACATTGAATGTCTTTAGCAAAAACTCTTGAGCTTTTCCGGCACTTCACTGAGTTGCGCCCATTCTGTTCGATGCAAGGATCGCCCGGACATCGCGGCCAATGGTTGCGGCGCTCACTCCAAACAATCGTGCTACCCGTGCCTTGCCGCCCCGCATAGTGTCCAATGCTGCAATGTCGAACTGCTCAGCAAGCTGTCGCTGTCGTTCCCTAGCCTTTGCTTTGCGCTCAGCATTGTAACGACGACGACCGCCAGCGCGCCGGTTGGCTTCATCTGTCGTCGTAGACAGCATCCATAAGAGTCGAAAAGCTTTCATGCTTATACTGTTCGATTTTATCCGATATTACGGCCTGAATCTTTCACGCTTATAGCGATTCAAGTTGTTGCAAGTTTCTACTGCGTGGTTACTTTCTCTCCCAGCTTTTCGGCAAAACACCACGTGATGTTAAGGCGTTTGCCTCTTCAACCGTCCGGCCCTCAAAAATATGTGCGATATTCATCCGCATAGTTTGATTGAACACAAGATTACCCTGTTCGTCGCGGCTCACGATACCGTTCATCGGTAACGCCTTCGGCTTTATCAACTTTCTAACGCGCGCCAAACTAACAATGGCGCGTTCAAACCTTCGTTGCGCAGCAGACAATCTTTTTTCCCAAAAAATCCCACGCTCGAAACTTATTCCGCCATCAGTGACCCAGACCCCACTGTATTGCTGCTGAATGAGTCCAAGTTGAAGCCACGCCAAAACCGCAACATCAATCAGCACCATCTCCATTGCTGAATCTCCCAAGAATGAAAGTTCTCTCCGAAGTTGGTCACAGCCGAAGGATGCGAACTCTTTCACAACTCCGTTACCGTTTATGTCCTCAATGATCCGAGCCTGGGCATTTCGCAGCATATTGGCCGTATTGCGCCAGCTTTCTGGCTTCTCATCAATTCGTGAGCGGAGTGCCGCGCGGTCGGATGACGTGGCAGTCTTTGATTCACACCGCCGGTACAACACAGAAAATTCCTGCTTATCAGTTACCGGTTGAAGTGCTTGTGCTTTCTGTTTCGCAGTGGCTTTTGCCATTTCGCTTTCGTCTCCATTGGCCGCGAGCGTGCTGATGAAATCCCGCAGCCTGTAGTGTCTCTCGCATCAACTTATCAACCGCCGCAACGATGTCATCAACGGCCTGGTCTTCAGCCTCCATCGCCTCGATTTCAGCAGCAATGCTCGCGCGCTTTTGCATTGCCTCTTCGCGGCACATAGCGGAAAGCTGATCAATGAGTTCAGCATTCCGTCCATTGCCGACGTAATTGGAAATGACACGCGAGCCGATACGGGTTTTCGTGTAGTAATAGCGACCATTTTTTCGCTTCTCCCAGCCCATATTTTTGAACCCGTTGTGCTACACTAATTTGTTTGCGCCACTTTACAAAAATATCCGATCCGAGCCACGTCGGTATTAGCCAATATCTTCAAAGCCTTCATAAGCTGCTGGCCAATCAAGATCAGAATGTTTTTCTTCACTTGCAGCCTTCACAATTGAGTCTACAACGGCAAAGAACCGATGCATGGCTAACGTGTTGGCATTCACTATAATCGGCGGCAACTTTGCGTCGTCTGAGCTTCTCCATCTCGCCAAGAATTCTGACATCTTTTTTCGCGCTTCCTTTTATTCGAGTCGGAAGAATTGGAAGAGTCGGAAGAATACCTCTAACTCTTGTCATATCAATCAGATGATGCCTTCCGACTTCGCTTCTGATGCCTTCCGACCTTTCATCAAGTCGGAAGGCATCAGAAGCGAAGTCGGAAGACTACAAACCATTGATTTTGAAGTCCTTTTGATTAACCTTCCGACTCTTCCGACTCTTCCGACTCTTCCGAGTCAAACACACGATGAGTCACTACGAAGACGCGAATAGACTTTCGCTCGCTTGGCGAATGGCGGTTCGCTGGCCAGTTTTTGCCGTCGCCTTTCACCAGGTATCCAAGCGAATGCAACGCTTTTGAGACTGTTTTCGAGTCAAATCCGGCGCATACCTCTTTCTTGAAGGTTTCAGGCAGAATACAAAATTCTTTTCCGTCGGCAGTCTCACGAATGAAGCCTGCGCGGTTCACGATCTTTTCGTCGCCATTGCGCTCAAATCGGCTTGAGCCGTGTTTTTCCAGAAAGGCCCGCACCTGAGCTATCGCCGCTTCATCATCTGCACTTCCTACTGTGCCACGCCCTGTAAGCCAATCGTCGAACATACGTTTTGCTGCTTGCGTAGCCTCGCCTTCACACCAGCCGGTGATGCCTTCGGTTGATGCTAGCTCACCTGCAAACGCAACAATGGCGAATCGGCGCGCGGCCCGATAGACTTCACCAGACGATTTCTCAGGTATCCATTCGGCCAGTCTTGCCTTGATAAAGTTTCGTCCGGCTGATTTAACTTCTTCGATTTGCGGGATCACTCTCTTGATAAATTCACGAAAGGCAGAGCCATAGTATTGCTTGCTATTAGATTCAAGATAACGCGCAAACTCATCGCCAGTCTTAAAGCTGTGCAACTCTTCAAATACTCCGAAGCCTGCGCCCGCATCAGCTTCGATGTCACAAAGCCGAACTTCCTGACCGGCACGCACCTGCCTTTCAGCCTGTGCGACATGCGCCGCTAAGCTGATTTCGCCAGATGAAATGAACAGCAAGTGCCATTTTAGTGTTTTGCGCGCTCTTACAGTTCTCGCCATTCGTTGCTTGCCTTCGCCATTGGCGAGCATATATGCCACTTCACCAGCGACACGGGGATCGCATTCAGCCAATTCATCAAGCAGTAACAGTCCGTCGTTATGAAGCTCTGCCACTGCCTCAAGACCGTTGGCGGTTGCGCGCCAAGTTCTGAGATAACCTCTCAACGAATCTCCGCCACCACAGACCGAACCTGCCACAAATTGTGCAGTTGTCTTTCCATTGCTGCTTTTCGACCGAAAGTGAAATCCGCCATTCGGCTCTTCAAACAGTCCCAGCAATGGTGGCGCGAAGCCACAGGACACGCTAAAAACAAGGCGCGAGTTGCCAACGCAATAGTGCGCCACGTGTTCGCGCCACTGCTCAAGCGAACCGCTAACTCGCAACTTATGATCGTCTGCTGCCAATGATTGCAGGACTATTTTTTCGTCGGATTCATCGCCAATGGTTTCATCCGGCAAGACATAACACCCCCCGTGCCACCCAATTCGGGAAACACATCGAGCGCGTTTGTAACTTTTGGCCGTCTGAATGTAGATGGTCAACAATTCCCTCGCTTTCCGCGCGGGGTTGATTTCAAGTCCACCGCTCAACATATTTTCCCGCATTACTGAAGCATCACCAGCTAGAAGTGAAAGTGGCATCGCCCACGAATGAGCCACGCCATCACGATCATCCCATTCAAGCAGTCGCCCCCATTCTTCGCTTTGATCATTGCGGGTATAGGCTGCGATTTCGAGTTTTGAACAGATAAAAAGGTTTTCACCATCTGCCGCAGCATTCGCCGCCCAAACGCCTGACTCATTGACAATGAATGATGTGTGACTCGGTTGCAGCTTGATCTTTGATGTGTTCGGGTCAGTCGTCTCAGGCTGATTTTGTTTTGAGGTCTTTGATTGTGTTGGCTTCCCAAAGCCCTGCCCTATCAGTGCCTTCGCCGCAGCGTGAAAATTCCCGTTATGATCTAACGTGGTCAACAGCGCGAAAGGTGAGTAAGCGCGGTCATATTCAAGGGGCGCGGCGTTTGTGCTGAACACGAAAAATTTCCGGCTTTCCTCAAACAATGTTGCTGACGGCCTATCACCGTCCGGCCTTATCCAGCGTTCGCCAACTCCGTTGCCTCCGCTCGTTCGCCAGCCGTGCCGCTCAAGCAATGCACGCACGTCCCCGGACAAATTGAACTCCGTCCCCGGTTTCAGCCCGTTGTGTAACATCGGTTCATGCTTTTGCTGAGATTCTTTGAGGTGTTCGTTACAGCTTCTAGCACAGTCAAGTAAGACCGAACGTTCTTCCGATGTGATAGTTGGAATTGATTCATACGACCCTTGCAAATAGCGATATTCACGACCCGTTACGTGGCAGCTTGCGGGCGATCCAGGCGCGAGAAAATAACCACCTTCTCCGCGAGTTTCGATCAAAGTATGTAGTTTGCACCACTTCCCATCCCGCTTGCGCAAATAAGCTTTCCGGCGTTTTGCCTCAGCGTCGCTGATGCCATCCAGTTCTTCTTCTCGTAATGCAAGTTTCTTATTGCCTTCGATCTGCTCGCTACGATAGACCAAATGCCGACCGCCACGTGGGGTCTCGACAATCACTAATCGCAACAGCAACCCCGGCGCGTGCTCTTCAATCAAGGCGAGGTAATCCTCAATCAGCTCTGGCGCGTCAATATCAACACACTCAAGGCCACCGCTTACTTTGCCGCCGATTAGAGCTATACCGCGTGGCGCTCCTCTAAACCAGGCGTGAAGTTCTGCCTCTATAGGTTGGCAAGTTTCGTATTGCTTCCACGCTTTCAGGGCAGGCTGTTTACTACCATCAGCTTTAATAGGAATAAGACTCAGACCGGCCTGAAGATAGCCAAGAGCTACATCGGAAGTGAGCCTGGCCTCCTCATTCATGCTATGGTGAGAGACGTTATATGTTGAATTCAACAAATCGCCCGTCACTAGGCTGGCTGCTGTGGCGGGCTTTCCATTGGTGGTCATTTCCCACCGCCTTTCAACCAGGTAAGCAGATCAGCGCCCAAGTAAAAACGGCGACGGCCTTCACTACGACCATTTAATCTACCCTTTTCTTCGGCGCGGATCAGAGTCGAAAGCGAAAAGCCTGTAACGGAAACGGCCTCCTCACGATCATAGACGGCTGTTTCGATGATTGGTTGTTTTGATGTAGGTAACTGATTGGAATCCGCTGTCACTTCAGCCATAATTAAAATACTCCTCTCTTTGCCAGCAAAATGCTGGTAGGGTTAGGTATCTGGGCAAGACGCTGCGCGGCCTGAGAAACTGAGCGGCGCTTGCCTGTTTTATTCTCTGCGATTCACTGTATACCACGGCTTTTGCGCATGGTTTTTTCTGGCGAATTTTTTGTGCGCTTAAAAATGTTTTCTGCTCGCTGTTTCAAGCTCTTCCAGTCCAAGTCATAACGTTTAAGCAGGTTATAAAGAGTTCGGTCTTTTGGGTTGCGCGGATTGCCAATATGTAGAATTTTCGCAACACGTGGTTGAGTTACCTCTTCTTGTGAAGTCAAGATTTGCAACATTGCCTTGATAACTTGGTTCTGAAATTGCGATTTACGATTTGCCCTTGAGATAGGTCTATCCAGTGGCCTTCCTTGACGGGGTAAATCCATCCGCATTTTCTGAAATTCAAGCGCATTCAGTCTTGCGTCTTCAGCGATTGATAATCGCCTTTCATATTGGGTTTGGAGCTTATCTTCCAAAGCGTGCATCGTCATAGCGGCTGCCTCAAACCCCCACTGCGAAAATGCGTGGTACAGCAACCAGCCAAATTTTTTTTCAAAAATTGACATGGCGTACTCAATGCAGGCATGCATATCGGCTCTGTATCTACCGGCTAGAAACCGACTCGCTTCAACATATTCCATTCCGCTCAGCCGAGCGAACTCTTCAATTTCTGAAGATGTCGCGGCGAGAAACTCATCGAAGTTGAATGTTAAAAGCTGGGCTATGCGCCTTGGTGAGTAACGGCAGATGATTTCAACGTCACCGGGTTTGATGGTAAATCCCCTTATCTCCGTTTCGTAATTCCTCAGCGAGTTTGCAAACCAGAATCTGGTGGTAGGCATATCTGGGGTATCTGCAACCAGCCCCTCTATGTCCATATGTTCCCTTACAGCAAACTTTTCAATGAGCAGATCGCGCCTCCGGGGACCTCGTTTTTTTCCTTTGGCGCTAGACTGCTCTGATGTGTGTTTAGTTTTTTTCGTCATCGAGCCTCCTTGAAGCCACTCCTTGAAGAAATCAGCCCGCGCGTATCAAGGATTGCGTTTGTCCTGCGGTTCATGACGCCGTAATAGCGCACCGAAGATTATTCGCTCACACGTGACCTGTGAATATCTTTTACTTTCTCAGGCGCTCCTGTGCTACAACTTGAGAAGTCGAAAATTTATTTTTTTATTTTTGACTTCCGCTGCATTCCTTTTCTTACCAAGTCATCCCACTCATATCCTCCTCGCTGCACCCAATCTGTAATTGTTGTTGGTGTCGTATTGATTTTGCTTGCCACCTGTTTTTTGCGTATGTGCTCGACCCCAATTTCATCCATTTCGATCTCAAGACTGGATGCGATCTCCCAAATTGCATCTAAAATTGACTCGATTCGGCCATTAACTTCAGCTTGCGTTAGCGTTTTCTTTTTCTTCCTTGGCGTCTCCTTCCGGTCTTTTTGGCCCTTTCTCCTACCGCGTATGACCTCAAATGCTTTCGTCTTCTCTTTGTGCAGGATTGCTAATTGCTGGTCTCTGGCGTCCGTTCGATCAATCAGAGCAAATTGCTTTGTAGAGAGAGTTAAAGCTTCGTCAATTAGGAGCCGCATCGCACTCAACATCCGATCAGCAAGTTTTTGTTTTACGTACCCCATCATTTCTTTACCCATTTCGATTTTGTCTTCATCACCATTGAAACGATCTGAGAAGACTTTCACCCTGCAACTCCAGCCTGTTTCACCCCAAGAAATTCCAAACGAGTATTGAACTGCTGACTTCCCTTCTATCTCGACATTGTCAAATATTACGCAGTCAACTTTTAGCTTCGCATCAATTGAAAGCCCGGGGATTTCAATTGCTCGAGCCCCGCGACTTATATACTTCCTAATGTCTCCGGTTTTACGTTTCTCCATAGGCCCTTGCTGACCATTCCTTGAAAATGAATCGGCCCGCGGTGCGTCAAGGAGTCACTTGTCCTACGGTCCATGACACCTCAGTAGCGAGCTGAAGTCGTTTATTGATGTGAGTGAATTATTGTCTATCGGATTCTGCATAAAATTTGTCGAGTGCCTGGCCCGCGCGCCTTATCGCGTCATCGTCTGCGGATACGTAGCGCCGAAAGGTTGAAAACTGAGTATGCCCGGTCACCACCATTACTTGAGCTGGAGGTAATCCTGCTTCGATCATTCTCGTTGTTGCGGTATGCCTTAGATCGTGAATCCGCAATTCCTTAATTTCCGCTTCTTGGCAAGCCGTCGCAAAAGCGCGTTTGAAATCGCCGAAGATACCGAAGACTTGCTGGTCAGGATTATCCGTTGCGAGGGCTTTTAATCGCTTTAGTTCGTGTCGTAACCGGCTTGTAATTGGAACAGTGCGCGGTTTAGCAGTCTTTGCCAGCATCGTCCTGACTCGAATGACTCCGGCGTCAAGATCAACATCTGACCATACAATCCCTTGCAATTCTCCCCGACGAAGTGCGGTATCAACCAAAGCAATAATGATGGATTTTAGATGCTGTCGGGTAGGACGGTCGCAAGCGACTAACAATCGCGTTTCCTCATCACGAGAAAGCACCCTGTCTCGTTTTCGTTCGTGGGCAGTGTTGATCAGAGATTCACCACGTTCAAACGGCGTTACAGGCAGCCAGCCTTGCCGTTTGGCGAAGTTCAGAATAGTGCGCAGGATTTGTAAGTCGCGATTGACATCAGCATAGCTGCGTTTATCACCTCGCCAGGTGGGGAGCGCCAAACGCTCATTTTTGAAATGTTCCAGGTCAGAATGGCTGATTGACCGGATTAGTTTCTTGCCGAAATATCCAACAAGCGTACGCAACCGCCGTTGCTGGCTTTTGTAGGAGCGCAACCCTTTAGTCTTAGTCTCCCCTTCGTACTGTGGTGGAATGAGCTTCCGCTCCTCGTAAATCTTGGCTAGCGTGGCAAACCGCATCTTGTCGGCTTCCACAATTTCAGGTCCGTGGTCTTCGACTTCGCGCAGCATCTTCTTGAGCAGTTGCTTGGCTTCAGACCGATTGCCAGCTTTTCGCTGCAAGGTTCGCCGCTTACCGGATTTGTCCGCATAACTCAGCCGAGCCCACCACCCGTCACGGTCTTTACGTTCGATGACACAGCCTGTCCTTTGTCTTGGCACTTATCCTCCCTGTCTTTGGGTTATCATTCCGGGTGATTATTCCCTTGACAATTCAGGATACGCCGAGCATAAACAAGAATCAATAAAAGCCCGTGTAAATAGGCTTTTTATGATGTTTGACAAGCCGTGAAATGGAGAGAAAACAAGAGGCGAGGGATTCATAACCCCTAGGTCCGTGGTTCGAGTCCACGTGCCGCCATTTTTCCTTTCAACCACTTGAAGCCATATTCAATCCTTGGGCTATTAAAAGATCAATTGGGAGCACGGTTGCGGGGATAACTTACCTGCTCTCTCAGTCCCCAATTCCCCCAATTCTCTGTTTCTCAACTCCAACTCTTTAACTTCCATAAGATAGGCCAGCGAATCAAAAACTTGTTCTCTTCACTGGCTCATACCTTTCAGCTTCGTATGAGGCCTTCTCGTTTTTCCCGGTGTTGCATTCTTGTTGCGCTTGTTCATCTTTCGAGTGTGTTATTTTCGATGACCAACCCGCGCGCAGTATTGACGCGGATGGCCGCAACTTACGCTCCTCCAAACATGTTTGCTTGAGATGATTACACCAAAGTTTCCCGCTTCAGTGTCACACGGTTATCTGCCAAAAAATCCTGGTCATATTGCGGCTTGTTCTGAACACGTGTTTCAAGCCATTTGAGCGTGAACGCTTGGATAGTTCCCTGGAAAAGGACTCTTGGTCTTTTTTCTCGGCTCCTTGGATGCGGGATGGTATGCCTCTTCTTAACGGTTCGCTTTAATGTCGTAGGCCCACAATGTCCCAACATCGCGAACATAGAGCTTTCCATTAGCGATTACCGGATACGTCCAAGCCTTCTCCGGGAACGGTCCCTGACGCTTGCGCGTGGGCTGAGCTGGCGGCGTGAAGCGGCCCTTTTCGCGGTAGCCTTCAGGCGTCGCTTCCACCAAAGCCACATCTCCCTTCGCGCCGTGAACATATAGAAGACCGTCGGCATAGGCGACTGAAGCTATGCCGAAACTCTCGGATTGCCATTTCACCTTACCCGTCATGAACTCAACCGCGACCAGCCGCTCTTTGGCGTCTTCCGTACCATAAAGATAGTCACCAACCAGCACCGCTCCACCGATGCCGTTTGGCAGTCCACGCACGAAGTAGACTTGCTCTGCGGCGATTCCACTACCGTCCGGTTTTAAGCGGACGAGCCCGCCTCCGACGTTCATGGCTCCGCCGTATACATATCCGTCACGCGCAACTGGCGTAGGGATCTGTGCCATTCCCTTGACAACCTCCCTGTAGCGCCAGAGGAATTCACCCGTCTTCGCATCAACGCCGACGATACCCTGCCCCAAAAACTGCACGTATTGTTTGCGCCCGCCCCCTTGAACGACGATTGCGGATGCATAAGCCGCAGGGTCGCCCCCTGGAACTGCTGATTTCCAGACGACCGCGCCCGTCTTTTTGTCGAGCGCCACCATTGTGGCCTGCGCGCCGCCGGGAGTGACGACAACGACATCACCATCAACCAGCGGAGACTCTGCATAAGCCCAGACGCCCGGCTTGCCTTCAAACTCTTTCTTGATGTTCTTTTGCCAGCGAATCTTGCCGCTCTTGGTTTCAAGACAGGCGAGATCGCCGTCCGAACCCAATGCGTAGAGGAAATTTCCGTCGACGGTCGGCGTGGAGCGCGCTTTCGAGTAAAGGAAATCCTTCGCGTTGCCTACGTTGCCGACCCGCGTTGTCCAGATAGGCTTTCCATCTTTGGTAGAGAGAGCCTGAACAAACTCATTCTCATAGCCGCGGTTGCTCATCAAGTAGATGCGCGTTCCCACAACTGACGGGGTTGAATATCCGTCACCAATGTCATTCGCCTGCCAGAGTAGTTTCGGCCCCTCGTTTGGCCATTGTTTCAGAAGTCCTTTTTCCTGCGATATGCCGTTGCGTTCCGGTCCACGCCACTGAGGCCAATCGGAGGTCGAAGCAGCCAAGTTGGAAGACCTAGTAAAGGATACGGCTGATAAGCCCAAACAAAGCGCTGTAATGATAATTCGTAATTGTGACTTCATCGTCTTCTCCTTTTGACTGGCGGAATTACTATAGATAGTCGTCGTCCGGAACCCACCCCACCGTGCTTGCCCACAGACAGGCGGCCTCATAGATGATGTGAAAGACAGGCTCTTTTAGGTACAGATATCCATCAACACTGTCCGGGAACAGGTGTGCTGCTCTTTGTTTCAAGCATTCATACTCGTCACGAACCACCTTTGATGCCCGAAGATAATCGCGAAACAAAAGAGCGTACTGCTGGTTGAATCGCCCCAGCTCACGGATATGTATATGCGCCCGCCTTTCACCCTCAGGCTCGCGAATGTAGAGCTTACGCAATTCGACATCGGTCTCTGGCTTTCCGTGGAACTCGTCGTATTCGAACGTGGTGCCTTGGCGAAAACCAACAGCGATGAGAGGCCTAATTAGGCCGTCGGCCTTCTCCAAATCAGCGACAGTAATCTGAATGTCAATGACATCTTTAGCGGCAAGCCCAGGCACTGCCGTAGAACCAATGTGATCAATCCGAATCGCTGCGCCGTTGACCACATCACGGATATGCCTGGCGATTTGCATGAAGTCGCTGATCCATTGAGATTGATATGGTGTCACTACCACGGGGCGGGACTTTCTTGTGATGTCGTAATTCGGCATATTTTTCCGAAACCGCTTAACGGTGAAAATCGGCGTGCGACGCGCATTTCAATGTGTGGGTAAGTGAACTACCGAGACCGACGCCATGGCAGATTCCACAGTTCGCGCGCCGAAAGGATGACGGAAAAGAGTCCAATCACGCCGATCGCGATTAGCGTCCAGACGAAAAAGAAATGTCCGCTGGAGTGGCCGATGCTGCTGGTGACACCGACACCTTTCCCTTTCATGTGGATGACAGGGACAACCAACGAAAAGAGCGATCCTAGGAACATGATGATGTACCCCGATCGCCGTTCGGCAAGCACCAGCGTCCCGTACAGCCAGACGACGGAGATGAGCACCCCGCCCACCAAGTTTGAAATTCCTCCTGGCTCAAATCCGCGCACGATGTCGTCCGTCAAGTGAAACGTAAAGAAAAGGATCGAGAGCAGAGACGTGATAGTTAATAGAAGGTTATATTTCATTTCCTGTCCTCTTTGTTTGATTCGTGTGGGCCGCGGGGCGGTCAGCGGCTTGCGCTCCGTTTGCTCACCGCTGCCAGTCGCTCGTGTTCTGTCTGCTCAGGTTCAAACCGGAGAATGTCCCCAGGCTGACACGAGAGGGCCTCGCAGATGGCATCGAGCGTGGAGAAGCGGATCGCGCGCGCTTTGTCAGTCTTGAGAATTGATAGGTTGGCCAATGTCATTCCGGTTCGATCTGCGAGTTCGGTCAGCGTCATCCGCCGATCGTGGAGTAGGTCGTCGAGTTTGACGTAAATTGCCATGTCACACTGTCCCTTCGAGGTCCTCGCGCATGCGCGTGCCTTCCGCAAACACTCGGGCTAGCACGAATGTGAGCAGTACAGCTAGCCAGCCGTTGATCGAAAAGCCAGCATCAAGGTGGACAGGATGCGCCGGAGTCGAAACCGACTTGCCGATAGCCCCAATAACAATGCTGAGAATCTGAAGTGTGAGCAGCGCCCAGGCGATCACGCGCAAACGTTGCGCGTTCGTGGCGACGAACGGATCCCCTGCGCGAACCGTCTCGACGATCGCAAGCAGCTTTTTTAGGATCAGGTAGTTCAGCGGGACCACAGCAAGGCCAAGCACGGCAACCACGCGCAGGCCCATAATAAGCCGCTCAGCGTCAGGCGACGGAGACAGCTTGAACGCGGACATGATCCATCGCTCGTTGGGCATGGCGACCAGAAGCGCCAGGACCGCTGCTCCCATGAACCAGTTTAAGATGATGACGATCTGGAGCAAGACGCGTGCGACTGGCAGCGCTGTGGATGACTTAGTTTGCATCGAATAACCCACCTCCGTTTAATTTACTGATAATCAATAAATTATTTATTGATTATCGTCAAGCAAAATATTGATATTCGATAAAAAGCTGAGTATTCTGTACCGAATGCAAGCGGATTGACGAGTCGTTCGGCAAGTCGGGGAGGTTTTACGCGGAACTGTTTTTGCCTGAGATAAAATTAAGCGCCGAAATTATAAGAATCTCGGCGCTTAATTTTTGGCTTGATCTATCGGGCGAAATAGCCTGACACGTCAACTTTGCCGAGCTCTGTGGATTGACGATACTTCACCGGGACTGATCAAAACAGCTTAACTGACTGCTTCAGGCGCGGCATCAAACATTGTAAACAAGCTCCAGCGCGGATCCGCGATTACCAACCGAGGGTGTAATAATAGAAGACGTAATTCGTAGACGCTTCGAGTGATTTGCTACTGCTTTTGACCATCCACGTATTGCCCGTAAGATCAGTGCGAGAGACAAACAATCTGCCGTCCGCTAATGCCGCCGCAGCAGCAGCATTCCCAGGTTGCAAAATCACAATTGGATAATGAGGGAAACTGGCAGCCAATCGGACTTCCCAAATTTTGGCGTTTGTCGCCGGGCTTGATCCAGTGGTGATCAGAATGGCTCCGGCGGCTTCAGTACCATCAATCTTAAGGCTCGGTGAAGTGCCAGCACCTGTCCCGGTTGTTCCCGTCGGCGCTTCACTGGACTTTAAGGTTGAACTGCTGTTGTTTACGGCACGCGATGAGCCAATTGACAACTCGTACTCATTTCCATCTGACAGTTTCACGAAAGGCTTTGCCAATCCGTTTGATGCTTTGGCAAACAAGTCAAAAGACCCGGGCAATGGGGTAGAGGGCGAAGACTGTGCCACCATCCGTAATTCTTTGCGCAATGTGCCACCAGCGTATTCGGTCACCGGTTGGTCGTGTGACCACGCGACATGCTGCCCGCGTTGTAGCCGAAGATTTGCAACGCGAACACGAGGCGTATTGGGACCGCGTGACGTAAACATCCGCAAGGTGAATGACCGGGAAGTGCCAGTGCTAAGAAAAAGGGAGTACTGTACGCGTTGCCATTTCCCTAAAGGCAGGTTGGAAGAGTTGAAACTTGGAATCTTGAAGTTCCCGTACCCCTGCGCGCCATTCTGTCCCAATATCTCAAAACTCAACTCTCTCCCCGGGGCGCCTTTTGCACCAAACGACTCAATCAAGTAATCAAAGCCGAAGACGAACGGTCCTGCTGGCTCGGCATCGTCAATATTGACCACCTGAGTAAACGCCAGACCAACCACGTCGTCAGAAAGAGGCTGCGTATTGACAAGCGCGTAGCTGTCGTAACGTCCGACGCCTGTTGTGGCAACCGACCACCAGGCAGGCTGAGAATCGGTGTAACCGGTTTTTCCGTCCTTGAATCGCGGATTGGTGAGCAGTTGCGCGCCGTACCAATCATCTAACATTTGGCCAGTGCCGCGATACATTCCGGTATTGCCCGATGCGACATCACCTTCAAACACGACGTTGTTATCAAGAGTTAGTCCATTTGGCGACGAATCGAAAGCATTGAAGACGTTTTCCGGCACACTCAGCCGACTTGCGCTCACCCGATTCCCAAAACTGTTGGCGTCCAGACTGAAATGAAGTGTTGGTGATTTCGCGATCATGCCGACGATTTCCGTGGCACGCGCGCTGATAAATTCGATATTACCACCGGGAAAATCATTCGCCGTAACCGGTGCGGCATTTGAATGATACCCGTTGATTGAGGTGCCGTTTGTGTTACGAAGCGAAATGTCGAAACCAGCCGATCCACCGCTGTTTTCAATCCACAAATTGCTAAGCACCAAGCCGTCTGAATTCTCTGCCCGTATCCCATTCACATTCTGCGGCGAAGACGCCCAATTCCCCTGAATAATGCATGACGAAATGGTTGTGTGATGAGCCTTCTGCAAAAAGATATTGGCAACGTTCAGTTTGAGAATCGTGAATGTCTTACCCGTCATCCCTGAACCTGTCACATTGCCAGACGAGAGGGTGACTGAGGTTGGGGAATTGACCTGCTTAATGGTCGCGTATAAATCACCGCCAGTTGGGCCGGCACCGATAATCTTGACGATTCGGCCTTCGTGGTCACTGGTAAAACTGGCGGTCGCACTGGTGAGTGTCTTGCTGTTCGCGCCAATCGCCCCATCAGTTCGGGTTAGATCAGCCGTATTCACATAGGCAGCCATATCAAACTGACTGTCTCGAATTGAGCAGACATTCGGCTCTTTACCGGCTGGCCAGATCGCGTCTTCAGACATCAATGCAATCTGTCCACTGTTGCAGGCACGGACGATGCAGTTCTGAATCCAGCCGCCCTGCATATTGTCGGCAATGATGCCCCAGCGTCCCCAGCCAGCAATCAGTACGTTCTGAAACGTGGCGACATTGACGGCTAGCGCTCCACCCGTGAAGTCAAACGCTGAACCATGATTAACAGATGGTTGCACACTGAACGGATTGCCAGGCGTTGAAGTCGTTACGGAGAAATTCTTAAAGGTCCAATTATCACAAGTTCCGGTCGCTGGCTGCACGAAGCAACTGCCGAGACCTTGATAGAGGATGGTTGTCAGGCCCGTCCCCGCACCCTCAATCGTCAGCGAGTCCCCACCAGTGGTGTTTGGTAAGGTGATCGGGGAAGTGATGACATAAAAACCGGCTGGCAAATAGACATGTCCTTTGGATTTTACAGCAGCCTGCAGATTGGCGGTGTCATCATGTCTGAGGATTGCGCCATTGACGCGCGTATTGGCATTCGCAGCGGTCGTCAGAACGCCGGTCGTTTCGTTTTTGGCGGCGATCGTAGTGATCAAATCCGCACCAGATGGGCCTGCGCCGACAAGACGAATTCCCGCGCCTGGGAAGAAATGCCAGGGTTCAGGTGTTGTGAGCTGATTGCTCCCTGCGCTTATTGAGCCGGTCGTTTCACCAGCGTAATTGACTGCGCCAAAATCCGTAACCAGATTCTTAATCGAAGTTGGCACGCCAACCGTCTTGAGGCGCGTAAAGCTGTTCAACGAATCGTCTTCTGCTTTCAACGAGTAACGAGTAAAAAGCTTCTCTCGTTGAGCCAATAGCGATCCGTCAGAGTTGACCTGCACACCTCCCTGTCGAAGTGACTGCCCCTGCGGCGATGAAACCGCGCCCGCTGAAACGCCATCCGGCACGGCATACAGAGTTTGCGGCAGACTTTGCGACAAACTTTGCGCCTCCTCATCGGTTACCTGTCCACTGCGAATGTGAATTAGCACCGGCGCATAAAACGATAGGCCGCGGTTATTGGCGACAAGCAGATCGAAAGAAAGTCTGCCTTGGTTCTGTGCCGGAGCCGCCGCCACTTTTGCTGCCGCTGTAACCCACTCCCATTCCGTATTGGCTTTGGCAGACGCTTTTAGACCTCGATTGTTGAGCGCATCAACGTCGAACTTGTAGCCGACAGTGTCATCGTCAACTCTGATCGTCGCAACGACCACGCCGTTAAGCGTGGACGCAATCGAATTGGCCTTTACCCAGGTACCAGCAATGATCCAGTCACCCACTGTGACGGTTCTGGTTGAGCGATGAATACGTTTGCCACCTTCCGCTGGTAAAGAGGTCGAGAGTTTGGCGGCCCCAGTGGTTCCGTCCGGAGCTAGCGCACCTGTAACCACTGTTGCCAAACCGGGCAATGTTGACCAAGTTGTCGCATCCTGCGAAGCGAGGTTCGGAAAACGCACGACTGCTGGCGCAAATTCAGTTCGTTTTGAATCAAGTGCTTTGTTTTGACTTTTGCGTGGTTGATCCTGGGCAGTTATGGGGGCTACCAATAGGGCGCATAAAAAGATGGATAAAACTTTCTTCCATTTCATTGCCGTGGTTCTCCAAATTGATCTCACTGAGTTACTTGTCTCAGTTCTGAAAATGGTCTGATCCTGATTCCTGTTTAGGCATTCCCGATCGTACATCGGCAGTAAAAGGCGATGGTGTCAATGCCCTCAATCAATGGATATGCTCCCGCATATTGAGCATGGCGAGTTGTTGTCGCAAGGGCAGGTGTTCGGCTGTCAGTTCAAGGCGAAGCGCGAAAAGGGTGCGTAAAAAACACAACAAAGCGGGGAAGAGATTCATAATCGGATCAGAATAAATGTGCATTGATGTTACGCGCTATAGAAATGAGCATTGAGCTTGACACGGTTTTCGTCCCGTTAGGGACGGTTTGACAGTAGCCCGGCAGTTCACTGCCGGGAAAAACGGCGCATGAGGCGGCGTCATGTAGTGAAGCTTGAGCCAGGAATTCAAGCGTCCCTACAGGACGCCGCAGAAAATACCGCCACCCGGCGTTGAAACGCCGGGCTAAATTCAACCGTCCCTACCGGGACGAAGAATCTGTCAAACGCTTTGTAAGATTTACCATCGCGTAACATCAGTTATGCAATCAGAGTGATGAAGTAAATGATAGGATCGTTATTCACTTTCCATAAGTGCAATGACCTTATAGCGAGACGGAATTTTGGGGACACGCAGGCACAGAGTTTGTGCGGCAAACTTGGTGAGATGCAATCCTTGGCTTCGCTTCAGAAATGATGCTGGCAAATTTTTTCTACTTTGCCGATGCCAGGGCGGTTTTCAGCGGCACATAATGGAAGGCAGAAAAATCGCGCACGAAATAGAGCGTTGTCCCGTCCGGCGAAAAGAACGGGAACACATCGAAGCCAGCCGTGTTAACCAACGGCCCAAGCGCCTTTGGCTCAGTCCAGTCGTTGCCGCGTTTCAATGAAACCCAAATGTCAGAAGCGCCACGCCCGGTTTGCGGGTTCCTTGCCGCCACATCAAAAAAGATTACATTCCCATCCGGGCTAAAGGATCCACCGGCAATTCGCACGTCCGCATTCCATTTTTTCCAGCGTTCGACAGCAATAACCAATTCTGGCGCGACGTATTCCTTGCCATTCCATCGCGTCACCAGAGTTTCGCTTGCGCTCCAATCCGGCATTGTTCGGCGAAAATAGACGCCTCCGTCAAAACCGAATTCGACCCATGAATGGTAATGGCCGAGCTTGCTGGCCGCAGCCATAAAAACGGGTTCGCCCCAACTTTCGCCGTTGCGGTCAACATACCAAAGATGCGCGTTCGGCTTTTTCGAGCTGTCACCGGGTGCAGGGCGATAGGAAGCAAAGATCATTCGTTGCCCGTCTTTGGACAAGGCTGGATAGGTGTCGGAAAAATCGCCACCGAGGTTGACGCGCTGAGGCTCTAACCACTTGCCGTTGTCCAGACGCGAAACAAAAATGCGGTAGTCTTCGCGATCCGCCGCAACCTTTTTGAAGAAATAGAAAGTTCGGCCATCCGGCGCGAAACATCCTCGGTAAACCTGACCGGTGGACAAAACGCCCGGCCCGAACACTTCAGCCTGGGCGACGCTTTTAGGCGCAGGTTTGGTCTGCGAGAACACAGCCGTTGCCGACAGGGTAACGGCGACCCAAACGCTTATTGCGAGTGTCATTACCTTCATGTTTCCTCCCACAGCGATCGCGCGCACATCACCATAGGGCCGGTTATTTTAGCAGCGAACGCAGCAACCCTTCCGCTTTCTGATGCAAATCTTCCGGCGCGCCGTAAAAGACCCGCGCGGTTTTGCCCTGACGGTCAAAGACGAACATCGTTGGCACGCTGGTGATTCCGCCGAAGTCTGCCGCCAGATTTTCAGTCCCCAGCACAACGCGCAAAGGGTTCTTGAGTGTCGCAAGCTGCTTTCGGATTTCCGACTCTTCCGATTCAACTGCCACGGTTACGACTTCTAACTGCTGTCCGTAACGTTGTTTGATTTCGCCCAGCCAGCCCAATGTTGATCGGCATGGCCCGCACCACGTCGCCCAGAACTCCACGACTACCACGCGGCCTGTCAGCGCGGCGGATTCAACCCGTTGCCCGTTCAAATCGGTTGCGGCCAGCGTTGGCAGCGCAGCAATTTCACCGACGGTTTCCGGTTGCGCCTGTTTGGTGGCCAGTGAGCGGCCACGCAGTGTCAGATCAATCATCCGTTTCAAGTCTTGTTTGAAGCGGGTGTGATTCGCAGGATCTCTCCACGGGTGGTATTTGCCTGAAGCCTTGCCCCAGCCGCCGAAATCTTCCGGGCGAGCAACCAACACTTCGTCCACGAAAAGCACCGGGTACCGCTTAATGCCGTAGCGTTCTGCCAGTCGTGAATTGCCATAATTCTCACTGACGAAGCGTGCGCGACCGTTGTAACTTTCCACCACATCTTTGGCCAGCAAACTTGCCGGATCGGAAAGATTTCAGGTGTACGGCCAGCGCACCAGCGTGACGGTGACTGGTTTATCGCCCCATTTGACCGCGCGGCTTTTGGGTTTGGATTGCGGCAGCGCAGTCAGACTGAGCGCCGCCAGCACTACAAAGCTGAAGAAAATAATCCTTCGATTCATCGTTTGTTCCTTGTCAGGGATTGGAAATAAAGCGGCAGGACGTGGTGCAACACCACATTCGCCTGTTTCAGATCGCCCGTGGCCAACGCCGCTTCGGCCATCTGCCAATACAACCAGCCGATGCTGTGATCGGTTTGTGGATTCGATAATTGCGCGCGAAAGTTTTCGCTTTGCGCGCGCAGCGCGGCGGCAGTGTGGTTTTCGGCTGCGCTTACGCTCATGGCGGTCAGCGCGCGCCGCGCTTCCAGTCCTTGCAACCAGGCTCCGCTGTAGCGCCGCTCGTGTTCCAAATCCTGCGCCACCTTGAGCGAAGAATTGACGCGAATGAACGCGCTGTGCTGTTCCGGCGCGTCGAATTGCCGATACGCGGCTAGAACTTCTTTTTCCAACGTAGCCAGTTCTGGCGCGAACGAACGCAATGGCTTCGCGATGGCGGGCACATCGAATTTAAGGCCGCGGCAGAAGGCTACGAAATCTAGTTGCCCTTTTACCAGGCCGAGGTAATACAAACCGTTCTCGACCGAAGTTTCTGTGGCGTACAACCGGCTTGCCTGATAATTCGGCTGCACTTGCGTCAACGAACGCTCAATGACGGCTTGCACAGCCGCCGGCACGCGCTGCGCAACGATCAGCTTGCGCTGCCGTGCCGCCAGTTCCGTGCCGAATCGTTGCCATTCCTGTTCAAAAGCCGTTTGCCCGCCTTTCGCAATTTCCGCCTTCGATTTCAGGTATTCAGAACCCGCGATTGACGGCGCGGCATAGTGCAGAATATGCAGGCTCAGGAAGACGTGGCCGGATTGTGCGGCTCGCTCGCTGCGATTGAGCAGGGAACTGAAACTTTCTGCTTCCGCAGCAGGAAGCTTCAGCGCGACAAGCGCGTCTTTCAACCGGCTGACTTCCGCCGAAATCGCGCTCGCTGTTGAATCTTTGGTGAGCCGTGCTGGCTGTGCCATTACCGTTGACACAACGCTGAGACAAAGAAGGATCAAGGCCAAAACGTTCCAACCGCATAAGGTTTTTATTTTGTTTGTTTCCATTGCTTGTTGTCTCATTTCCAAGTCTCCTTGATGCGTTGGTGGCGCTTGCCGCTTCGAATAACTGCTGGCGGGTGTGCGGGGCTGACAGGCCCACGAAGCCGATCAATCAAAACTTTTCTTTTCCAATTCTTTTTCGAAGTAAACCGCACTGGGAAATTCGCTTTTAATTTGCGGCCACACGCGCTGCCAGCCACCGTATTTTTTGACGCCTCCGTAACCGTCTATGTCCGGCGGCAAGTGCATCAGCACGATGTGGCGCGGTTGAATGTGCACGCGCACGACTTGTTTCTTATCGTCTTCAAGGAAATACCAGTACGGCAGAAACGCGACATCAATGCGGTCTTTGAACAGTTCGTACTTTTGAAACACAGCGGCCTCGGCTTCGGAATCGCCAATGTGCAGGATTCGTTTGCCTGCGATTTCGACAATGAAGCCGAGATTTTCCGTGGGGCGGCCGCGCCCGTGATGGATGTTAAGCAGTTGGACGCGGAGGCTCCGATGCCCGGTGTGAGTGCGTTCGCCCTCTTTCGGCAACCGCGCGACGATGCGCGTTTTGACGGCGTCGAATTTGCCAGTGGCTTTCAGCTTGTCCGCCGCCTGATTGGTCGAAAAGAAAAACGCATGCGGATTATGGATAAGGTGTGCCAGAACGGATTCGGCGTTGAAATGGTCGTCGTGAAAATGCGTGGCAAAGACGGCATCCACGTCCGCAAAAGGCGCGCGCGCCTGTTCCAGCAGTTCGCGCTGAGCAGGCGAAACCACCGGGTAACCGCGAAGGCCCGCTCCAAACAGCGCGTCAATCAGCACCTTTCTGCCACCACCAGCGATCATAAAACCTTCGTTGGCAAGGTAGGTGACTTCTAGCGCGCCTGCCGTTGCGACTGGCGATTCCGCTATCACACTTGCCGGTACAACTGGCGTGGCTTGGCAAGCTGGCAGCCAGGCAAGAAACAATACAGGGACAATCAGCAAATTCTTTTTCATTTTCTTTCCATTCCACCCACAGGGTTCGAGACAAAAAAAGCTGGGCGGCTATACTTTTCCTTCCAGATTCAGCAGGTTCTGCCGGGAAACCTGCTCGATTCTTTTTCTGGTTGCAGCATCCAGTCCAGGATCTGCGTCGCTTTCCACCAAACGCAACGCTTCGTTGAAATGCTTCTTTGCCAGCTCGCGGTCATTTGCCTGCATTGCCTGAGCCGCGAGTGAAAAATGCGCGCGCGATGATTGCGGAAAACTTTCCACGCGCAGCAGCGCCAGTTCTTTCCGCATCTTGTTGCCCGGATCGTCAGCGACAAAGGTCAGCCAATTTGTCAGCGCCAGAAATCGTTCGTGGCTAAAAGGCTGCGGATCATCTTGCCGAAGCTGCCGGAAGAGCGAAGCCACGCTTTGGATACCATCGCGGCGGATCATCGTTTTGAGTTCGGCCAAGGCAGGCGGCGCTTTCAATCCAGGTATTTTGCTGGCGACCACAACGCCATCGGGAATCTGATTGGCTGCGGGAGATCGTTCCAGGAATTCCAGGCTGGCGCGCGTGCCTTCCAACTGGGCTTTTAGAAAATGCAGGACGTAGCGGCTGGCCCACTCAAAACCTGTTTTCGTGTCTCCTGGCGCGCGACCAATGATGCCCGGAACGAAGGTTTCGAGCACGCCGTAGTTGAGAAAATGAAATTCAGACATTTTCGGGAAGTGAACGACGTACCGATCTGAATATTTGTACTGGTTCAGCAAGTCAGGAATCAGCGACGGATGCGGCGCGTAAATCGCCAGGATAGGCGTTCGCACGACGGTTGGATCGAAGTACGAAGTGCGCTTCAAGGTGCCGTCTTCGCTAGGGGAGATAATCCCGCCATCCAAACTAACCACGGCATCAACCATTGGATTGCGCATTTGCACTCCCAGACAGGCATTTGCGGCGACGCCGACTCCCATCAACCCCAGGCGTTCCCGATCAACATTTGGCCAGGCACGCAACAATCCAAGGATGAATTGCAGGTCCTGGATTTGTGTTTCCATTCCCGTCAGGCCGGTGTCGTAATCCAGGTCGAAAGTTCCCTTCATCATCGCCGACGCGACGACAAAACCGTGACTGGCCAGGTATTCGCACAGAATGCTGTTGGTGGCCGGGGCGCGGTATTCGGGAAACACAATCAGCGGGAAGCGGCCAATGGCGGCAGGCGCATCCTTGATGGCGAAAACTTCCATCTGCATCAAATCTGGCAACCGAGCTTCCAACACGTTCGCATCGCCGCCAAGCCCACTCGCGTTCTTGATGAAGATTGCTGCGCCTTTTTGCTTGTCCGGCGTCCCGAAGTTCAGAGTCTGCGACAGTAACTGCACATACTCGGCATAACGCATCGGGCGTGCTTTCGCACCAGCTTTGGCCGGATACCAGACATTGATTTGCATCTGTCGCCCAGGATTGTTGTGTTTTGTGGGCACAATATCTGCTGAATCCGTAATTGGCGCTCTGGAAAGATCGTGGGTGAAGACTGTTTTGTAGCCCGTGCGATAAGGGCCTGGCCTCAGCTCTCCCCAAAACGTTGCAGGAGGAAATTCAAGCGCGGGCTGCGCCGCACAGAGAACGCTAAAAAGAAGCAGGAACAAGAACAGACGGACGCTTGCTTTTGAAGAGTTGGTCAATAACTTCATCGCTTTGATAGGAGTTTGGAATTGGCTCAACCGAGCGCTTATTGCATCGCGCGCGGCCAGCAAATAAATCGGCGGCGTGGAAGCTCACTCATCAATAAATCTCCTGGTTTGTTCTGAAATGAATACTTACTGCGGGAATGGGTACCAGGTTGGCATAACGTATTCGCGACTGCGGTGGTTCATCATAAGATTTGGAGCGCAATTCTCATGCAATGGATTTCTTCAGGTGGAAGGCTTCTTACATGAACCGATGGCTGTGGTTCTTGTCGTCTGCCCGATGATTCGGGCAACTGGCACGGTGATCAAGTTTGCAGTGTCCGACTACCAAGCAAGAAGCCAATCCGTTGCTGAAACATTTTGGCCGCTTCAGAGATGATCTGACGTTTGACGATTACCTGGCAGAGATTGAAACCTATCGCCGCCAAGTGGATGAAGTAGAAACTTTGAAGTGACGCCCTATCTGCCAAACCTTTGAATGGATTTGATCCAAGTTCCGTGTTTATCTTTGATTTGGCATCAGAAATCGTATTGTAAAAGCGAAAAAGCGTGTAACACAGCGAACTGATCTAAAGCATTCCGGTTAACAAAAGCCCCGATCCTAACAAGCCGATAATTGAGTTTCTTTCCATAAAATGTCTTTTCTCAGGATAGTCTTTTGCTTTTCCTGCCTCTATTTTTATCAACTATCAATCGCTTCTCAGGTCTATTCGGTTAAAGAAGGCCTATCCCGCCACAGTCAGCGTGTCTTTCAAATTCAACTCTCGCGCCGCGTCAGACAGCAGCACACGCAGAAAACTACTCGGCTGGTTGTGGCGGAAGAATTCGGCGGAAACAGCCGGTAAGAAGCATTCGTCTTCCAGGAAGTGCCAGATTTCGTCGGTGCCGTTTTCGCCTCGGCGGACGGTTTCGGAAATCCACAGGCCGAGCATGGTTCCCAAGGCAGCACGGACGGAGACTTCGGCTTCTCCGGCTTTGAAATTTCGCTCGGTTTGGGCGATGAGGTTGACGGCGTCCGGTTCCAGCCGCATGACCCAGATGCGCAACCATGCGTAATCGTAATCGGTGATGTTCAAATCGCTGAGCGACCAGGAAATGCCGCCAAGGCCGAGTTTGTCGGCGCGTTCCAGAATGGCGCAAGTGGCGCGAATGATGGTTTTGATGCCGCCGTACGGCATGAAGGCTCCGAAGGTGTCTTCGGGTTCGCTGGGAATTTGCACCAGCGGCCCGGTGGAAGCGGATTTGACGGCGGGTTCGGGTTCGGCGGGTTCCTGGCGAAGCGGTTTCAGCGTGGCAACAATCGTATTGACCCAGCTTGGCAAAATCCAAACGCTGGTTTCCAGAGTTTCACGCAAATCGGCTTCGTTGATGTAGCCTTGCAGAAAATCGTTACAACTGTGCCAAAGATGCAGAAAACTGTCGCTGCCATTGACCGGGTCCAGCAAAGCTTGAATGTGTTCCGGCACATCGCGCATTTGCACCCAGTCGGGAAATTTTGTTGTCAGGTCAGGTTCCGTCAACCCGATTTGCAGCAAAACGCTTTCTCGCTGGGCGGCGAAGGTATCCCAGCCCTGGTTGGCGCGCAGCCGCAACCGAAGCGTGGCTTCTTTCATGGAGCCAATCAGCGGTGGAGCGAGGCTGCCTTCCTTGAACAGCAACACGCGGGTTTGGTCATTGAAAAGCGAGGACAAAACCATGATCCAGTCGGTATCGTTCACCAGGCCTCGGCGTTTTTGTTCGGCGGCCAGCAACATCACTAGCACGCCAATGCCAGCGCGACGGGTTTGAGGATTTCCCCAAAAGGCAGCCGTTTGACCTGGCAAAAGCCATCGGCTGGCCGTTTCTTCGTCCAGCGCCTTGGCCCAGGTTTGCAGCCACTCAAAGTCGCCGTCGTCGGTTCTCAGTTCAGCCAGCGACCAGCCATCGGCGGTCAAGTGATTGGCGTTGGCGCGCGCGATGATTTCACGTTGCGCGGCGCGAATGGTGTCGCCGGCTCCGGTTACAGGGATGTCTTGAAAAATAGCCATGATATTTGGTGATCTCCCACTTGAATGATGTCAGCAGACGGCTCGAACCGGGTAAGTCTTGGTCGGATGAGGATTCGAGCGGGGTACGAGATCAAGGCAGGTTGCTGATTCAACCTTGCGGGCCTTGCGAGGCGATTCGGAGTTTAATCTGAGTCGGCTGAGACGGGCAATGAAAATTTTAGTGAAGTGTCAGTACCGCGCGCGGTAGCAAGCGGGTCTTGTACAATTTTTTAGATTGTTGGGACCCGCTTCCTACCGGTCGCGGTGCTGACGTATCGGTCGGCTGCTACTTGATCTTGATTTGGACCGTGTTGGTAGTCTTGCCGTCAACGGTCAACGACACGTTGATCAACCCGGCTCCAACCAGTGTTCGCGGCAACAATACGTTGGCCTGATCAAGTCCTACGAATCCGGCGACGGCAAAAGCGTCTTCGAAGTTCGCGGGGTTCAACGGCCTGGCAGCGAGCGATCCCAAACTGACGGAAATGTTTCCGGCAGAGGTACGGTTGCGCAACCCGGTTCCGTTCAGCAACAGATAAACGATGTCCGTGGCCGGCCCCAGATCAATATCAATCGGGTTTGGACCACTGGACAACGGTTCAAACGTTTGCACGCCGTTGCGAATGCGCAGGATGACTGCGGCAGCAACACCTGTGCCGCTGGCATTTGCGCTGAACAACCCCGGCGCGACTCCGGCGATGGTGACGGTTCCTATTGCCACCGTCGTGCTATTCACAATGACAGTGACCACAGCAGCGCCCGCAGCGGTTCCAGGCGGAATTTGATAGTTGATTTGCCCTGGCGCAACAAAGAATAAGCCCGCGTCACGCGAAGTCCCCGCGCTGTCTCTGACGGTGACTCTGGTGCCAAGCAAATTTGTTGGCAGCGGAACCGTCGAGGCTACTGCAATCCCTGTTGCCAGGCTTGCCGAGCTGAACGCTGCTGCAATGGATTCCGGCGCAAGTTCGGCCCCCAGGAAACTGGCCGCCGAAACGCTGGCAACCGCAGGAGCTCCACCCGTAATTGTGAAGGCTTGCGGTGAGGTCACACCTCCGCCCGGCGTCGGTGTAAAGACTGTGATAGGCGCTGTACCGCCGGTCGCAATCAGATTTGCCGGAACAGTAGCATTTAATACGGTTGGACTGATAAACACAGTCGCCAAATCCTGTCCGCTCCAACGAACCTTTGAACTGGCCACGAAATTCGTTCCAGTCGCCGTCAGTGTGAAGGCAGGCCCGCCAGCGTTTGCCGTCGCCGGACTGATGCCAGTCAGAGTAGGCACAGGATTTTGTCCCGCCGTGATGTTGAATGAAGCGATGTTCGACGTGCCTCCGCCGGGTGCAGGGTTGAGAACCGTGATGCTGGCTTGTCCCTGTCCAACCAGGTCCGAAGCCAGAATCTGCGCACGCAGCACTGTGGCACTGACATATTCAGTCACCCTATTCTGGCCATCCCAACGAACAACCGAACTATTGACGAACCCACCACCGCTGACAGTCAGTGTGAATGCTGCACTGCCTTCGACGGCAGTGTTCGGCGATAGTGTGCCAATTGACGGAAGAGGATTTGGCGGGTTAACAGTGAATGTCAACGCATTGGAAGTCCCTCCGACCGGAGCCGGATTGAATACAGTCACGTTCACGTTTCCGGCGGTAGTCAAGTCACTCGCCGGAATCGAAGCCGTCAGTTGCGTGTTGCTGACGAATGTCGTCGTGCGGTTTGCTCCGCCCCAACGAACGACAGACGTCGGAACAAAGTTTGTGCCGTTGACTGTCAAGTTGAGCGAGCCACCGCCGACCAAGGCGCTGTTGGGACTTAAAGACGTCAACGTCGGAACCGGATTGTCGCCTGTAATGGTGATTGTCCCGGTTTTCGTGCAAGCGACAGTTCCGGAACTCACGCGGCGAATGCGATTGTTGACACTGTCAGCAAAAATGATTTCCCCGGTTGAACTAACAACGATATTAACCGTTTCAGGCAATTGATTAGTGGTGCCGCTGCCAACGACCAAAGGCGACGGTTGAATGTTGATTTGCGCGTTGGCCGCCGGGCCGCCATCTCCGCTGAATCCGGCAGTCGTTCCGGCAATCACTGTCGCAGTTCCGCCAGCGCTGATTTGAACGATCTGGTTGTTTGCCGTCACATTCGTTGCCGGGCCAACCGTTACGTACGCCGTGCCGTCTGCTCCAACGGCGACATCACGCGCTTTATTGAAGCCTCCGGCCAAAACAGAAAACGTTGCGCTTCCGGTTGAGTTTTCACGCAAAACGCTTCCATCCGTGTAGTTGGCAACATACAGCCGGTTGTCCGCACCAATTCCCAACCCTGTGTATTGCTTGCCGCCACCCAAAATGCTGGAGACGACGCCGGTAGATCCGTTGATCCGGCGAACAGCGTTTTGGCCTGTGTCCGTGACAAAGATGTTGTTGTTGGAATCAACGACAACGTCTGACATTCCAATAAACTTTCCAAACAATGCAAAGCCACCATCACCATTGGTTGCTGTGGATTCGCCTCCACCAGCGATTTTGGCGATTTGCCCAGCCGGAACGCTGATCGGCGAAGACGATCCGGGATAGATTGTGACGTTGTTAGCAGTTGTGTTGATAAATCGCAACGTGCTGGTTCCGCGACCGCTGGGTTGCATGGGCACTTTCGGACCACCCAGCGAATCAACCACGTAAATTCCCTGGCTGGTGATGAACAAACCTTGCGGATACGTGAATCCGGCTTGAATCACCGGCACTCCGTCGCTTGCGCCGGAACCTACGCTCTTGTTCACGGTGATAATGCCGCCGGGCGCTACGGTTTGCTCGGAAACCGTGCCAGCAAAAATCTTGACTGAACTGGTGCCGCGATTGACAAACCGAATCAATCCGCCAATCTGGTCTGCGACCCACAGATTTCCATTCGCATCAACTGCCACGCCGACAGGTGAATTGAAGGTAGCGCTGGTGGCCAACCCGCCATCGTATGGAGTGGCCAACCCGTTTCCGCCAATGCGATCTACGGCGTTGGGGGCGATCGTGACACCCCCCACTGTCGCAGCACTGCCGGATGTATTCAGGAATCGAATGCGGCCTCTGCCCGTCAATCCCTGATCAAGAATGAAAACGCCCGTGGTGTCACAGGTAATTCCCGACAGCGGCGGATTTCCCGTGCTGCCCGCAAACCCGAATTGCGCATTGGTGGCCGTTCCGCCATCGCCACAATTCGAAACAGAATAATCACAGGATTGGCCTGTTTGCCCGGCAACAGTGACGGGCGAACCGCCGCTCAAGCGAACGACCGTCTGCTGATTTCCAAGCGTAACGAAAAGGTTGCTGCCTTGAGTGCACAGTCCAACCGGATATGGATTTGGCGTGCCTTCAGCCACTGGAAACTGGTTGATCAAAGTCAGCGTGCCATTCGCTTCAACGCGAACAACGCGTCCGTGGCCGGTGTCAGCGATCACCAGACGATTCGAACTATCCAACTCCACTGCGCGCGGCTGCAACAGCGGAACATTCAATGCCTGACCGCCGGAAAAAGCATCTTCCGGTTTGGTGGTACCGCCATTGCCTGCCACCGCAGTCAATGCACCCGCCGTGGAGATTCTAAAAATCTTGTTGATTCCCGGCGTCGCATCCGCAGCGTACACTTCGCCAGTGGAATTGTTGACAACAATTCCGCTCAGGGCTTCGCCAAATCCAGTCGCCAGCAACCCAATGTTTCCCGGAGCGACTGAAGTTCCCGCAACCGTAACCGCACTGGAAGACACATTCAGCACACGAACTTCACGATCAATCTGTGCACTGAAAAACAGCAAATTTCCATCGGCGCTGGTATCAAGGCCCGTGACGGCTCCCAGGTCGGCTCTGGTCCCGGGAATCCCCGTGCCAAGTTCCGCGCCGCCTCCTGCAACAACTCTCACCGTTCCGGGAGCAATCGTTTTGCCCGCGATGGTTACGGCTGAAGTTGAAGTATTGATAAAGCGGATCAAGCTGTTGCCGCCAATCACATCTACGACGTACAAACCGCGATTTTGCGGATCGCGTGCAGCCGAAACCAGGATGCCAAAGGGCGATTGAGTGGCAAGATTGCCTTCGCCCAAACCGCCGGCGATTGTGTCAATCATCGTTGAGCCGGTGTTTACGCTGGTCGTCAACGACCAGTTGTAAGTTCCGGCAGCAGTGTAAGCGTGTGTTGTATTTTGCTGAGTCGAGCGCGCTGAACCATCGCCGAAATTCCATTCGTAGGTCGGCGATGTCGAGCAGCCTGTTGTCGTCGCTGAAGCGGAAAAACTGATCGCCGCATTGGCAGCGCCTGATCCTGGAACAGTAGCGTTGCAACTGACGGTACAGGTTTGATCCGGTTGTTGCTGAATGGTTGGCGGCAGAGCCGTAGAACCTATTCTTTCCGTAGAAGCGACAGTATTTGTGTTGCCGCTCCCATTGTCGCCATAAGTGAATGATGAACGTTTCGCAGCCAGGCTTGTCCACCCAGATTGCGAGATTAGGGTCGCACAAGCCAGTAGGGCGGCGACAATGGTGAAAGTGATGAACTTAGAATGTCCGGTGAAACGAGTGAGTGAAAGTCGAAGGTAGCCCCTCAAAAAAGACATAGATCAACAACTCCTTTTGATTTATTAGGGCAGCACGAGAACCAAAAATGGTAAAGACTTGCGATCAACGCACGTTAACCTGCTTTATCGTAAGAATTCGTGTGTAGCTGTGTGTGAATGTCATTAAACAGGAGAGCACCAAGCTTTATCTGGGCTGGCTTTTTCGCCTTGGGGCAAGCATCAATCCTGTGATGCAAGTGGAGCCGACTACCGGACTTGAACCGGTGACCTACTGATTACGAATCAGTCGCTCTACCAACTGAGCTAAGTCGGCTTATCTATTCGTGACGCGAATCCGAAGGCATTAGAGGCAATGGAGGAAACCTTCGGTCATAGATCAGCAATTGAAAAGATTTTTGCGCTGTGGCGTCAAACGGCTGGCATCTTACACAAGCCCTACACCTTCCGTCAAACCGTATTTATTACACGGTTGCGAGCAGCAAGTGTGTCAGCATTTCTAACTTTATGCTTGACAGTGGGACTACCCTGTGGCAAAAATACGCACAATCTGACTGTTGATGGGGTGAGGACATCAGCAGCAAATAAGCCGACCAAATAGCTCCCTGCTTTTGGTCGGCTTTGAACATTTTGGGCGAAATTTTCGCTTCCGCTTCAAACTGACTTAATTTCCAATGCAGCTTTTGCCCGCGCAAGTTCCTGTTTGACTTGCTCTGGTGCGGTACCACCGGTTTGTTTTTTTCCTGCCAGTGAACTGACCAGGGAAATTGCCTCAAACAAATTTTCGGTAAACAGCGGCGAAAATTGCTGGCACTCGGCCAAAGTCAACTCATCCAGTTCCTTTCCCTGTTCAATTGCGAAAACGACGATGCGGCCTATCACGTCGTGAGCTTTTCGAAACTCAAGTCCCTTGCGAACCAGATAATCTGCCAAGTCCGTTGCATTGGTGTAGTCTCGAATAGAGGCTTTAAGCGCGCGCTCCCGATTCAATTCAACATTGCGCAATACCGTCGCCGTCACACGCAAGCTGTCGGACAAAGTGTCAATTGTATCGAAAAGCGTTTCCTTGTCTTCCTGCAAATCCTTGTTGTAAGCCAGCGGCAAGCCTTTGGCCATGGTCAGCATGGCCATTTGATGCCCAAAAACCCGAGCTGATTTTCCGCGAATCAATTCCAGTGAATCGGGATTTTTCTTTTGCGGCATCAGACTGCTGCCTGTGGAAATCGCATCACCAAGTTTGATGAAGCCGAATTCCTGCGTGGAATAGATAATGAAATCTTCGGCCAACCGCGACAGATGCATCATTGTGATGGCCGCAAAGCTGACAAATTCAATGATGTAATCGCGATCGCTGACGGCATCCAGGCTATTCCGCGTCACCCCTTCAAAACCAAGCTCCGCAGCCATCCATTCGCGGTCAACCGGAAAGTTGGTTCCAGCCAGCGCGCCTGATCCCAGCGGCAACACGTTCACACGTTTTTTGACATCGGAAAGCCGCGCGCGATCGCGTGAAAGCATTTGAAAGTAAGCCAGCAGGAAGTGGGCAAACAGAATTGGCTGAGCTTTTTGCAGGTGCGTGTATCCGGGCAGTGGGTCGCTTTCGTATTTTTCAGCGAGTTCGATCAGCGCAAGCTGCGTGTCGCGAATCACTTCATCAAGCCGTTCGATTTCGCCACGAAGGAACAGCCGCGTAGCCACAGCAACCTGATCATTGCGGCTACGGCCGGTGTGCAGCTTGTAGCCTGTCTGCCCGATCAATTCGACCAGCCGCGATTCGATAAAGCTGTGAACGTCTTCGGTCGAGGAAAATTCGGGGCGATCAAGAAAGGCGGGATCAGCAATCAGTTCGCCAATTTTCCTCAAGCCTTCTGTAATGGATTCAACCTCAGCCTTGGGCAAAACGCCTGCTCGCCCCAAGGCCTTGGCGTGAACAGCACAAGCTTGCAAATCGGCAAAGATCAAGCGGCGGTCAAAACGGAAACTGGCATTGAATGCCGCGAAATGTTGGTCGGTTTCGCCGGTAAATCGGCCGCCCCATAAATTCATAATCAGTGGTCGGTGGTCGGTGGTCGGTGGTCGGTGGTTGAACCTATGAGCTATCTGCCACCTAACACCTGCGCCCTATTACCTAATTCGTCCTTTTCATAACGTGAGTTTGAACCAGTTTGATGACCAGATCGGCTTCTTCCTGCTTACCGCTGCCGGGTTCAAAGATAAATTGGCGGCGCTCGCCGGTAACCGTAATCAGGTTGCTGTTGGCGGTCAGGATTTTTGATAACTCTTTGATTTGCGCTCCGGCCACAGTGGCCAGAACTTTGTTGCTCGGGTCGGTGACATCCACTTGTCCGGGACGAATGCGAAGCCAGCCGGTGCGGGAATCTTCCCAACCAAACTTGCCTGATCTCAGTTTGGCCATTCGCCGCCACTGCCCATCGAATGTAATTTTCACGACCGCCGCGCCGTTCAGTTTGATCGCCTGATCCATTGCCTGTTCAGCCTTGGCAATATCGTATTTGTTGTAAAGGTACATGATGCCTAGAAATTCAAAGGCACCGGCCTTGCTGCTATCGGCTTTCGCCAGTTCTTCGAGCTTCGCCAGCGTTTCATCAACTGAGGCCGGGTCGCTTTCACGGAAGTTGATGACGATTTGATTGAACCGGTCATTGTAAACGTTTGGCGTTAGGCCAAGACGGATCACTTTTAGCGAAAATGGGACAGCAGTTCTGCTGGTTGCGCCAACCACGCGAACGCGATATTCGCCATCAGCAGGCAAACCGCCGTTTGGCGTGTTGATTTTGAACTCTCCGGTTTTCGCGTCTTTGCTAACGGCGATTTCGTTTTTGTCTTTGTCACGGATTTGCAGGCTCAGATTGGTTTCCGCGCTTTGAAGCTGAAACACCAGCAAATCTTCGCTCTTGGCGTTCAAGATGTGATCTTCAACCAGATTGCCGCCTTCTTTTTCCGAACCGCGCGGATCAAGTTTGCCTTTCGATTCCTGATCAAATGCCAGAGTCGGCGTCACCGGAGCAGCAGGAACAGCAGGTTTGCCAGTTGTTTTTGTGCCGCCTTTCGGCGTCGGTGTCGGTTTTGTGCTTGGCAATTCGCCGGTTCCGCTTTGCGCGTAAACATTCAAATCAGCGCTGAACGGGGAAAAGAGAATCAACGCTGCGACGGTTACCGGTAAAACTTTCAGTTGACTCTTCATAATTCGAAACCTTCAGTAAACAATCCGGTGAAATCAGTCCGCATCTTTCGCCAGACGAAAACCGGTTTTGGAATAATCCGGGGCAACGGATTTGGGCCAATCTTTACGAGAAGCAGGCCAGCCGCTTCTAAGCGTGGCAGTCGCATCGGAAAAACTCGTGTTGAATGAACCGCCGCGGATCACTTTCAGATTCTTATACCCTGCATCGGGCGGTTTGATATTGCCACCAGGATATTCCTTGTAATCGCTTGCAGTCCATTCCCAGGCGTTTCCAATCATATCCAAGGCTCCAAATGGGCTTGCGCCATTGGTAAACTGGCCAACCGGCGAAAGCTGATTCAACCCCACACCTTCTTTCATGACGTTTGCCGCGCCTTCCAGCCATTTCAATCCCCACGGGTACAGATTGTCAGGATTGGATCCGCGAGCGGCATATTCCCATTCCTCTTCCGTAGGCAGCCGCTTTCCAGCCCATTTGGCAAAGTCGTTGGCGTCTTCCCAACTGACATCCGTCACGGGAAGTTTTTCGCTGCCCGTCGGAACCGTTCCACCGCCCCACGAAGGAGGCGCCGCATGTCCAGTCTGCGCGATAAACGCCTGATATTCTTCGTTGGTGACTTCAGTTTTGCCAATGTAAAAGGCGTTCAGATTGACGACATGGGCCGGAGCTTCGTTCTCTTTCCCGTTATCGCGTCCAACTCGCAGAACTCCCTTGAGAACAAAAGCCATTCCTTCGGGCGCAGCTTGCTGCGGAAATTGCGGATTCCCTGAAGTTGTCGTTGCCCCGGTCGAAGGATTTTGCGAAGCCGTCGTCGTAGCAGATGGCGTATCGTTTTTTTCACTGCCCCCGCCAATCAGCCAGGCTCCCAGGCCTGCAACAACTGCCAGCAAAACAACCAGGCCAATTAACAAAGGAGCACGCGATTTCGTCTGCGTCGAAGCTGGCGCGACGGTAGATTTCACTGTGGAAGACGGCGCAACACCGGCAGGCGCAGCCTTAACGTCAGCAACCGGTTTCGGTGCTTTCTTTTCCGGCTCAGACTTGGCAGGTTTGTCTTTATCGGTTTTCTTGTCTGACTTTGCCTTGGAGTCAACCTTTACAGGTTCGACTTTCTTGACTGGCGTTGCCGGTGCATCCGCCTTAACAGGTTCTTGGTCGGAAGCGAATTTGGTTGTGCGCGGAGCTTGAACAGCGGCCTTGGCTTCAGGCTTTTTCTCCTCTGATGGAATTGCTTCGGAAGAGTCAATAACCTGCGTCTTCAGATCAACCGCAACAGGCTTTTGCTCTGCGGTCATCTTTGGATTTTGCAGCATTTCTGTTCCACCGGCAGCAAGCTTGTCGGTGGCGTCCGGGCTTAAAGCGTCCGTACCTTGCGGTGTAGGCGCAATGACAGTGTCATAACTTTTGGGTGGAGCGCCAACTGGCCGCTGGCTGCCAGTATCTTTTGCGCGTTGCAGCAATTCAGTCGCGTGAGCGTCGCTAACCGGCGTGTCAGAAGGCTTGCGTTCACTGGTTTTGCCCAGCAGTTCTGTCGAACCTTCGTAATTTCCTTCGCGGCGAAGCGCGCTTTCAAATTCTCGCGCAAGTTCAACCGCAGTTTGTGGACGGGCGCTGGGACTTTTATCCAACGCGCGCAGCACGACGGATTCAATCGCCGGACTGACTATAGGATTGAGTTCCCGCAATGCACGAGGAGGTTCAGTTACGTGTTTGATCGCTACGCCGGTCGGGGTCTTGGCCAAAAACGGCACTACACCAGTCAGCATTTCGTAAAGCACGACACCCAGACTGTAAATATCCGATCGAGCGTCGGCTTCTTCGCCCTGACATTGTTCAGGCGACATATAATGCGGCGTGCCGATGATCGTGCCGACATTCGTCAGCCGCTGCTCTTCCACGCTCAAGGTGTCCAGGGCTTTGTCGTTCAGTTTCGCGATGCCAAAATCCAGAATTTTGATATGGTCGTCATCGTCGTGCGTGTCCAGCAGATAAATGTTATCGGGCTTGATGTCGCGATGAACGATGCCGTTGCGATGGCCGGCGTCGAGCGCAGCGCAAGCTTGCCGGATGATGCCGTAAACGCGTTTGGGTTCGATGGTCCCGTCTTTTACAAGTACCTGGCGCAGGCTGTTGCCGGTCAAAAGCTCCATCACGATGTAAGCCGTGCCGTCTGTGTCTTCACCGAAATCGTGAATGACGACTGCGTTGGGATGGTGCAGCATGGCTGCCGCGCGAGCTTCGCGGTAAAACCGTTGTCGCGTCTTTTCGTTTTCAATCACATCCGGCCGCAAAACCTTGACGGCAACAGTGTCGCCAATATGCAAGCGCCGAGCGCGATAGATTTCGCCCATTCCTCCACTGCCAATGCAAACTTCAAGCTGATACCTTCCACCGAGCACACGCCCGACTTGCAATCCCAGGGTGAGCGACGGGCCACTTGCGCTTCCTGTCTCACCGGAGCCTGTGGTTGGCGTGATTCGAGTTTTCAGGTTATCGGTTTTTGAAACGGCGGTGTCGTGAGATAGGGCTTCTGGCGGCGTCAGTTTTGTGGCGACTAAACTCGCCCCACAGGCGTCGCACTTTGCCGCGCCCGCAGTCAGTTTTTTGCCACAGTTGGTACAGAAAGTCATTGATGTTCCTTCAGCTCATTGAAGTCTCTAAAGCTTGCATAATTGGCTGTGTCAGTTCTGGCGTGGCCAAAGAACCGTCCCCAAAGCGCACGTAGTCTAAAACAATCTGCGCTAGATTCAAACGGTGAATGTTTTTTGGAAAGCTGAAAACAGGGGGGAAATGATGAATCCTGTGAAATTTCGACAGCAGTTATCCAATCAGAAACCAAATTCCATCAGGATAAACGGCTTTACGCCTTCGCGGCCCGTAATGCCCAGCCACAACGGGCCATTTTCCCTTTCAAGTTTTAGCTCAAAGTCAAAAAACGGACAGCAAAGCCGTTCGTTGACAATGAACTCCGCCAGGTTGCGAATCATCTTTGCGTCGTTTGAAAACCGAAGGGCATATCCGTTTGGCAATTCTCGAATTTCCGATTGCCAATCGCGCAGACTGTGGACCAGAACTTCGTGTCGTTTCCGCTGTTCCACATCCAAAGCCAACATATTGCAGGCAAATGGAGATTCTTGCTGGGCGTCGCTGCTGAAATTCATTGGACTTCTTTGACTCCGAATCGAAGCGTCTGGTCTTCGGTCACGCTTTGCGGAGAAGCGTTATTGATCTTTTCATTCAGTTCGTTGGTGGTGCTGGCGGCAATGTGGCTGGCCGGAGGCACGGCGGAAACCGGCGCGGAGTAATTCGCTGGATAGTAATAGCTCGGCTGTTGCTGAATGACAGGCTCTTCGGCTTCCAACTCATCAAGTTTGGGCGCGAAGAAGATTCCGTTGATCAAGTGCGCCACTCCCTTGGCGACAGGAATAAGTCCAAGCAGCCAAACCATGTGGAAGACAGGCACCAAACCCACAATCTGCGTATCGCCTTTTTGCTGAATCAATTGCTCCAGGCTCGCCAGTAAGCCAGAGCCGAGGGCTTGATCCAGCAATTTATGCCAAACAATCATCCACGCTGCGCCGCTGAAAATCGAAAGCGCTCCTTGCTGCAAACTGTGTTTGCGCGTATTGGCGGCGCGGACTTTGTTCAGCCCTTTTTTGACTTCGTGCTTGATGGAGCTTTTCAGGTCGCGCGCCAGATCAGCCATCACGACTTGCGGCGGAGGAAAATTGCCCGGCTGCGCCATCTGTGCGCCTTGCGGATTTTGGTCAAGCTTTTTGGTGTTTTTGAAACCTGAGCTGGCTTGTTCAAATCCTGCGCGAAGGTTTGATCCAAGTTCCCGCAGATTGCTTTTCAGGAGTTCAAAATCTATCGGCCCGGGCTGTTTGCCTTCTACCGCGTCCAGAATCACGCCTAGATTGGTTCCGCAACTGCGGCAAAACCGTTGACCGGGGACAGCCTGCGTAGCGCATTTCGGGCAATACATTTTGGGTCTCCTTGGGAATGTTTGTGGTTCCGCTTTCGGGCGGCTGGCTCTGAGTACGATTGCCGCCCAGCCTTAGTTCTTCCCTTTTCGCGTCTTTTCCGGCTTCACGTAACTGGTGCGGACGACGGTTTTGATGTTACCGCGCACATTGAAATCGCCTTCCAGATGAAATTCCAGCGGGTCGCACGCCGCAACAAAATCATCCCGAATCACATTCACCACATGTTCGTGAAAGATCTTCACTTCGCGGAACGAATTGATGTACAGCTTCAGCGATTTCAATTCGATGCAGCGCTGGTTCGGCACATAGCGCAATTGCAACGTCGCGAAATCCGGAAAGTCGCTGAATGGACAGATCGCCGTGAATTCCGGAATGGTGAAATCAATCTCGATGCGTTTGCCCGGATGTTCGTACGCAAAGGTATCCAGCGAAACCAGATTCATTTCCTTGCGCGGCGTCGAGCGAATTTCCAAATGCTGTTCGGGCGAAACTTCCACTACTTTTTTCAACTTCTTCTTTGCCAAACGACCTTCTCCTTTTTAGACAGGATTTGCAGGATTCATCAGGATTTCTTTCAATCCTGAAAAATCTTGTGAATCCTGTCTATTTTTGTAATTCCTCAACAATTTCCGCCGCAATCTTTCGCGCGGTTTCCAATTCCTCCGGCGCCAGCGAAATTGCCGCGACGACCGCGTGCCCCCCACCGCCGAAGCGCTCACAGATTGCCGCCAGGTCATGCGTTCGCGGACGCGGCGCCCAAGGATTCGAGCCGACCGAAATCTTTGACCGGAACGAAGACTGGCTAACGCTGACGCTGTAGGTCACTTCGGGATGCAGGTAATACGGAATGAATTTGCTGTAGCCTTCCATATCGTGCCCGACCACGTCGAAGAAAATCACCGGCCCGGTCACCCGCGCAGCTTCCTTGATGATTTCCATCGAGCGCAAATGCCGTTCGTGCAGCGGCGCGATGCGTTCGGCGACATACGCCAGCCGCGCGACTTCGCTCATGGGTTTGCTTTGCAGGTCGGTGATGATGCGTTCGATAACCTGCTGATCCCGCGTGTTTTCGATCACCAGACCCAGCTTGAACGCGTCGGCTTTCATTTCCACAGGTTCGGCGGGCGATTCGTACAACGCGCCATCAATCTTGTTCGCCCACTGAATCAGCTCCGCCACAGGCTGTTGGTCAAAACCGAATTTCTGTTCGGCGATGTCGGCAATGAACTTGGTGCAGGATTTGTAGCTGGCATCCACGAACTTCGTGCCGCGCTTGTCCGATTTGAAATGCTCTTCGTCATCGGCGGACAGAAACGCGCTTTTGTGATGGTCGAACCACCAGGTCAGTTTTTCCGACGGGCAGTATTTGAAATCCACGATGGCGTTTTCGTCTCCGTCAAAAATGGATTCGTCAAACAAAGCTCCGGCGCGATGCATCATCGGTTGATACCCGCGCGCCCATCCTGTGTTGATTTTTTCTTCGTAAAAGCGCGAAAAAACGGCGGCTGATGACGCTCCGTCAAAACAATTTCCGTGATAACAAATCTTCAGTTTTTTCATTGGCAAAGGGTGGACCGTCTATTTCCTTTGAATTGGGCTGTTGTCAGTGAAACACAGATTATGCAGCCAGAACGCCATGTTGCAAGTTTCTCCTGCTTTCTCCCACGAAGACACACGAAGTTTCACGAAGAAAACCCAAGCTCGCTTTGCCTTCCTTCGTGTTTTCTTCGTATGCCTTTGTGGAGGGAAATCTTACTTTTGCATTTTGGCCAGGAGTTCTTTCACGGCTTCGGGCGAGTGGAATTCTTTGACCAGATCTTCCGCGCGGTAGGAGTTAAATGTCCCGATTTCGGTGTAGCGCAAATATCGCAAGGCATCAGGGCCGCTGACATCGAACCGACCATCGGGCATCACCATCAACCATTCTTCGCCGAAGTTATAGAGTAACAACACGGTTTCGCCCGACTGCACATCCCAGAATTGCAACCTCCCCGCTGCCCCGCCTCCACAGACAAAACCGCCCGCCGGAGCGAACGCCACGCTGCGGATATTCCCTTCGGTAGCACCCAGCACGGCCAGACATTTGCCGTCTTCCGGGGACCACAAGCGCACCGATTTGTCTAAACTTCCGCTGGCCAGCG
>CAZMXG010000009.1:52175-99178 GCA_964570175.1 uncultured Heliomicrobium sp.
CATCGGGCGAAAAGGCCACGGACAACACGCTCAAGGTGTGGCCGGAGAGAGTGCGCAAGGAGCGACCGTCTTCCGGGGACCACAAGCGCACCGATTTGTCTAAACTTCCGCTGGCCAGCGTCTTGCCATCGGGCGAAAAGGCCACGGACAACACGCTCAAGGTGTGGCCGGAGAGAGTGCGTAACAACGCGCCATCGGCTGCCCTGACAATCAAAATCGTTCCGTGGGTTGTGCCAATCCCCAGCAACTCGCCATCCGGCGAAAAACAGACTGGTAAGGCGTTGTATCCCGAATCAATCGCCAAATTTTGTGCCACGGGCAGCAGCTTTTGCAGGTTGATCGTTCCGCTGACGCCGGTCAACCCGCTCACTCCGGTAAGTTCGGCATCGGTGAAATTGTCGTGTGAATACCCGCTCGCTTCGGTGAAGTCGGCATCGGTCAAATCTGCTGCGGCAAACGACGCCTGATCCAATTTCGATTGGCTAAAATCGGCTCGCACTGCTGTCACAAGATTCAGGGAAGCTTCCGTCAAATCCGCCCCTGTAAATTTGGCCTCGGTCAAGTGCGCGTAATCCAGCTTGGCTTTGGTCAGTTCGGCTCCGGTGAAATCCGCTCCATCAAGCCGCGCATGAATCAATTCGATTTCCTGCAAACGCGCGCCGGTAAGCTGAACTTTGGGTGGAAATCGTTTGGCAAACTCTGCCCACAGCTTCCGTAACTCCTGATTCTTTGATGAAACTTCGGCCTCCATACCGGCGCGAACGCGTCCGCCCCAGTACAAAATCTGCAAAGCGTTTTCCGAAACATCACGCTGATATGGACCGGCCAAAATTTTCCGCATCGGTTCAATCAATTGATCGGTTTCATCAATTAGTGTAAGGAAGTAAATGATTTTTTGGTCGAATCGCCGCGTGTCTATCCAGTTCAATTGTGCAGGGTCGGCAGCTATAGTTTCATAGAGTTTGCGCGCCAAAAAGAACTCCATGAATGACCGGTGCATAAATTTGAAATGCGCGCTATCTTTGCCCCGATTGATGAAGGTGGCCGATTGCATTTCACGGACAACGGTTTCGGGTTCGGCGTCCTGAATTTCCAGCACTTTACCGCGCATCAAGTCGGTGATGAAATCTTCAAGCTGGCGGTAATCCACGCCTTCTTTTTCCTTTTCGTCCCGCCACATTCGCCAGGCCAGTTCTTTCATCAATTCCAGCCGTTCGCGCGGGCCAAGAATTTCGCGGCGTTTGTCGCGCTCGCGGGTTACCCACAGGTTTGTATAAACGGTGTACAGATTGGCGGCGTTGATCTGTTGCCCAGCATCAAGTTGCGGCAAAGATTTGACGATCATATCCAGCAGCAGCGGGCGCGTCGCCAAATCCTTCAGGTTGTGAATGCGCTGAATTTTTTCCCAATCTGCGGCTACGTTGGATTTGCCGCGAACTTTGTGCAGGTAGGTTTTGATCCTGCCGTCGTCGAATTCTTTCAGGTAAACGACTTGCGCGCCCGACCGTTGCCGCAACATACCATACAGCGCGGTTTCAGCTTCTGACAATCGCGGAGCATCGCCGGTCAGCCGGATTTGTTCGCGGCGGTTTTTGAAGTAATGCGTGCGGCACGTAATGATGATTTTTGCGCGGTCACCTGCAGGTTTTAGCAGCGCATTGAAATTGTCTTCGGTGACGCTCCACTGCACGCGATCTGCCATTTCGTCAAAGCCGTCAAACAGCAAAATGATTTTGCCGTTGCGCACCAGATGCTCGAAAGCGCTGACGCGAACATCGCGCACCCCACGGCTGGAAAGATGATGCGTGATGATCGAATCGAAATCCACCTTCTTTCGGACTTCGCCCAGCGGAACCAGAACCGGCGCGGGATGGCGCAGCGGATCGCTCAAGAAGCTCTGCGCCAGTTGATAGGCCAGAAAATTCATCAACGTACTTTTGCCGGTTCCCAAATCGCCCAGGATGACCAGTACGTTCGACCGCGAATCGCCCAACCATCCGCCCAGAAATTCCAGCGCCGCCAAATTATCGTAGCTGATATCTTTGGTGACTTCGGGGCGAATAAACCAGTCTTTCCCTTCCCAGCGTTCGGCGCGGTAACGGTCGTAATCGGCGATCAACCCGGCGGTATAATCTTCCAGCGGAACCAGTTCGCGCATCAACTCAGAGTAGGTGATGCAATCCACTCCGGCGCTTTCCAATGCCGCGCGCGTGTCAGCGGCAAAACCTTGCGAAGAAACTGTCACCCATCGTAAACGCGGATTAGATCGCTGAATGACGTTTTGCTGAGCGAGAATCTGGTTGCGTTCATCGGCTGCAACACGCTTGTCTTTGCATTCGATGACAGCCTGACTAAGCAAGCCTCCAAATCGTTTCTCGACAAGCAAATCCAATTGCACGCCGTTGATCTTTACATCCTGCTTCACATCAAAACCAAGCAAACGATAAATCTCCGCAATCTGCTCTTCAAAGTGACGACGTTTGACTTGGCCGCGAAGGCCACGCAGACCTGGATCGCGCTCCCCGGAATTGTCACCCTTCACATCAAGGCTTTTCGCTTCAGGTCTAATGACCTCCAGTGCTTCTATCACTTGGCGCAGACGGAACTCACGATCTTCATTGATCCGAAAATCCATTGGCAAAACTTCTGCCAAGGAATTGGGAATCATCTTTTCATCGCCAGAAATCAGCGCAGCTACAATCGGACGATCCAGCGCCAATCGATGGCTAAATTGCCGGGCAAACACTTCAGCCTGAGTCCAAACTTCGGCTTCGCGGAAATAATTTTCGCTCCATACAGCAACCATCTTGTGCGAGCGCCGTAACCCCTCGTTCGGCTTGCCAGCATCAGGTGCCGCGGACTCTCGCCTCCATTTATCGAACCAGACAGAAACACCAGATTCATCCAGACGTTTAGCCAACCATTCAGCAAATTCAACATCGGCAACGGTGTAGCTAATGAAGGCGTCGTAGCGATACTCATCTTCTGAAACCACAGTTCTGATTTGAGCCAACCGATGGTTGATTATGTTCAATTGTTTTTTGAACTCTTCGGAAAGCGCTTTGCTGAGTTTCGTATTTGCGAGCATTTTTTCGTAACGGCTGGCCTCGCGCAACAGTTCTGCAGTTTCTTCGGTGACCTTCAAACTTACTTTCGATCCCCAGTCAGCAAAATCCGGAGCTTGCCCCAGCACATCGGCATAGATGTCCGGCGTCAACCAAAGAACGGCTGCGGTTTTGTTGTAAATGATGTCTTCTCGGTGTTGATTCAACAGGCTGAGCGCGGAAAAATAACGGTCTGGGTTGTTTTTCTTCAATTCATCCAATCCGACTGCAAAAACGCAAACCGGTAGTCCTGACCTCGATTCTGTAGCAAGCTGACGACAAAAACGTCCCAAACTGAGCATTTCGGATTTCGCGTAATCGAAATCTGAAATTACATATTTCCCGTCAAGCATTCGCCGCAACTCATTTATAGCCAGTCGCCGCAATACAGAATCGTCGGCATAAACCAGTTCAATGTGACCGCGCGAAACATCGCGCAAACTTTGCATGACCGGAAACAACAAACCGGTTAAGTGGCTGCCTTGGTCATGGGCCATTTCGGTCATGATAATTCTTCCCAGGTCAGCGGATGTGCGTCGTACCAGTTTCTTCCATTGCGATAAGCGATAATCAACCGGCTGTGTAAAAGTTCCAAGCTGAGCGCATTTCCTGAATATCGCCGCTCACCACGAACTTGACGTAATTCCTCTATCTTGTCTTTTCCCAACCGCCCAAGCTTTTTGCTTGCAAAATTTTCTACCGCACGATCAACGGCTTTCCGACTGATCTTGTCAAGACTCAGTCTTTCCGCTTGTCGGCCCGAATCTCGTGTCAGCTCAATCAGCCATCTCATTACACCACCACTTTTGAGAATCAGCTCCTCTAAAGCGTCTTCATCAAAGAGATCGCCATTTGCGCTAACACCAATAGCTTTCAACCGTTTGGAGATCACTTCTCCAAGCAGCGAGTGGCCATCATCGTCTTTCTGTGTGTCGTCGTATCTGCTGTAAATTTTGATATTGGGGAAAAAGTGCGAAGCACAATCATCTTCAACATCAGCAAAACTTGAGTTTCCAAAAATTAGCATCGGAACAGTGTAAATCAACCCACACAATGGAGCGCGCAAAGCTCGACTCTCAACAAAAATCTGGCTTGCCTGATCTGCCTTAACCAATTTGTCCAGACCGTCTACTACCACCAGCAACGGTTTCCCAGACTTTGTTTCCACATCAGCAATAATCAGATTGATTTGATTGATGATTGTCTGCGGATGCGGCTCGACTTCACGTTTATAACTTACTTCCTGGCTGAAAGCGGCGCTGGAACTAAGCCCCTTGGTCGAAACCTCTGCCAATTTCTGGCCTATGCCGCCGGCCAGAATTGTCGCGCCAAAACTGATGACGCCTTTCAGCAAATCTGCAACACTTATTTCTTCTTTTTCAGCCTCTTTTCGCTCGAAAGTTGTTTTGTAAACCGACCGCACCAACGCCATTAAATTCTCTTCCTCAGGTTCAAGTTTCTCGGCCAGTGCTACATTGAAAATTGCTACACCTAAAAGATAAAGCAAGTCAATTGGTGCTGCCTTATCCTTTTCCAGATTGTGTTCGATGTCGAAGTAAACGATGAAATAGCTATCCATCAACCTATCAAGCAAACGGTACAGCATCGAGCTTTTGCCGCTGCCTCGATGCCCAGCGAAAAAAGCTACTGGCGGGCGATCTGGTTGCAATTCCGGGCGGAAGTCCTGAAGCAAGTCTTCAAAAGGGCTATGCAATCGTTCGCAGTAAAAATCCTGTGAACGTTGTTCAACCAAAACTTCATAAGGATTAAAGACCTGTTGAAACTGAATCCAAAATTCCGTAGAACGCGCCACAAGCTATAGCCTCCCGATTTGTTTGGAATGCACCGCATGCTAGTGCTTATTTACCTACGGTCAAGCGTTGGTTGAGGGTGAAAAAGAATAATGCCTGCCAGAACGACAGGCATTATGCGCGACCCGGGTTTTCACCACCAAGCCTTTTTGCGAGTCGGCAAAGCGCTAGGGCAAGTTGGTGATCACCAGCACTTCTGAAGAAGCGACGTCCCGCACTTCGACGTAGGCCGCTCCGTCGCGAATTTTTACTGGCAGCCTGTCTCCAACCGGATGTGATCCCGCGTATGTTGCACCATCCGCCGTTTGCGCAGAGTTATGAATGACTTGCATCACAGAACCGACTCCGGCGTTGAGTTTGGCATCTACAATCACATCGGCGCTTTGGGAGCTGCTGCCGTTTCCGTTGACGATGCAGAGGGCTTCTTCATCATCCAGAACGCGGGACCAGGCAATCATCTCTCCGGCGTTTGAAGGGCGAAATGCCTGGTTGGGATTGGCGATGTCGCGCAAATACTGCCGCCCGTACCGAAGCACAGGTCGCTGCTGACGCAACGCGATCAATGCGCTGATGCGCGCAAACACATGAAATTTGTTGTCAAAGCAGTGGTGCCCGACGGTGCCAAACGCGCCAAAGGCAGGCAGGCTGGAATCCAATCCTGCTGCTCCGGGTTGCAGACCATCTTTGCCGCTGAGCCGTGAGTGTTCCGCGCCAAACATGATTTCGCGCAGATATTTATCCGGCGGCGGATTTCCAGCGTTGTAATCCGGGAGATATTGATCCCGTTCGCTCTTTTCCGGCCCCGCGAACGCTTGTTCCGTTCCGTAATAGATGCACGGGATGCCCAGCGAAAACAGTTGAATTGCCACACCCGCGACTACTTGATGATCGGACGCGGCATCGCTGGAAAAGCGAACCTTTTCGCCTGAAACATGGTCGTGATCATCCAGCACGGTTACGTGGCGTGGACCGGAACGCTGATGGGAGCCAAGCACAGGATTCCATTGCCCGACAATGTCAAAGTAAGCCGAAGGCGGTTTCAACCCTTTTGCAACGTCGTGCAACATTCTGCGCGATTCCCCAATATCCAAGGTCGCGTTCAAGTTCAATTCCAGCGCATCCAGATACCTGCCAGCGTTTTTATCTGGCCCGCCGACCTCTCCAACCAGAAAGAAATTGTCTTTCCCCAGATTGGCGGCGAACTCCTTGATCGAGCCGCAGAAATTTCGCGCCACGGATTGCGGCACATGCTTCAAAGTATCCAGGCGAAACCCATCGCAATCCGTCAGAGCAATCCAGTACTTAAAGCAACGAGCCAAGTCTGTCAGCGCGTCGCTGCCATCGAAATTGAAATCGCGAAACTCGCCGTCAAAATCCGTGCGCTTCATCTCAGCGTGATCGTTGTCTATATCTTCGCCGGACAAACTTCCCTTCCCTGCGCGGGTGTAGCACTCATCAGCCCTTAGCTCAGTTGGCCACACGCCGTCATCGTCGCTGGCAATGCTTGCGGTTCGCTCTCCGTCAGCATTGATCCAGGGGCCTTTCTGGTAATGGCCAGGCCAATGTTTGAAGGGCGGATTCTCCAGGTCGTTTTCGTAATCCCAGTTGTGCCCGGAATGGTTAAAGATGACGTCGAGAATGATCCGCATTCCTCGCTGGTGCGCCGCTGCCACCAATTCGACAAGGTCTTTGCGCGTGCCGAAATGCGGATCCACATCCAGAAAATCCTGGATGCCATAGCCGTGGTAACTGTTCAGATGGCGGCGTTGTTTGAATATTGGGCCAACCCAAATCGCGGTGATACCCAACTCTTGCAGGTACCCGAGCTTTGAAGTAATTCCAGCAATCGTTCCGCCCTGCCAGCGTTCGCCGCCGGATTGCGCCCAGCGATCCCACCGAAAGCTCGCTGGACGGGCGGCAAGAATGTCATTTCGGTTGAGCTTTTGGCGAGTTTCTTCAAGTCCGTCACTAAACCGATCCGGCAGCAAAAAATAAAGGACTTCATTCCGCCAATCCACTGGAGAAGGATGAAATTGTTGCTGCCTGGGCAGGGTGACATCTTTAATACTGGAAGGCCGTTTTGTTGCTAGCTGATCATCACGGAATGACATTATGGGTACTCCTTTGTTGGCTAAGTACAGTTTGCCTCATGGCAACCGATGAAAGTCAGTTGAAATGAACCAAATTGATTGAGTCAAAAGTAATAATGCCTGCCAATTCGGCAGGCATTATTACTGACCACGTTTTAACTACCAAGCAATTTCGCTTACGGCGCGAAATAACCCACAAGGTCAACGACCAAATCGGTCGTGCTGGCAGCGTAGCGCTTGAAAGACCCATCATTACCAAGCCCCACGGTGAAGTGGCGGTTGAAGGTGATGCCGGTTCGATAGTTCGACGTGGCAATGAATGGTTGACTGGCGTCGCTCGGCCAGAACGTCAAGTAGCCATTCGCTGCGGCGTTCACCGTCGTCGCGTTGCCGACCACGGCTTGCGCCGCTGCCGGAACGTTTGAGCAAGCGCCAGTCGAGGCTTGCATGTAACTTGTGCCACCCGTCATCTGTGCATTCGGCATATAGCAAGCCGTCTGTCCAGCACGCGTGTCGAGCAGTCTCGATGGTCCCGCCAGCGCGTTAAAGAGCAAGCCTTGGCCGTTCGAGTCATTCAATTGCGTACTGTAATACCCTGTCACGTCCACGACTAGATCCGTCGTTGAAGCAACGTAGAGGTTGAATTCTCCGCTCGGCGACAAGCCCACCATAAACGGAGAGTTCAGATTTACGCCCGGCTGGAAGTTTGCGCTGGCGATCAGCGGTCGTGCCGCGTCTGCCGGGAACAAGGTCAAAAAGCCATTGGCCTGTGGACTAACCGTAGTCGCGTTGCCGGTCAGCGCCAGCGCTCCTGCCGGAATCAGCACGTTGTCACACGTTGTCGTGCCAAGCTGCGTCATCGTCGTATCCCCTTGCAACGGCGCTTCCGGCGTGTAGCAAGCCGTGGCTCCTGCGCGTGTATCCAGCAGTCGCACCGGATGTGGTAGCGGATGGTAATACAAGCCGGTCTGTGATGGCGGCGCGTAATACCCTGTGATGTCCACCACGATGTCGGTGTCGGTCGAAACGAAGATTTTGAACGCGCCGTCGTTCGCTCCAAGCCGAACGGTGAACAAACTGTTCAAAATCTGGTTCGCCGCGTAGTTTGAATTCGCCGAGTTGGGTTTGACGATGTCGCTTGGGTAAAGCGTAAAGTAACCTCCGCCGGATTGGACCGAAGTCGCATTGCCAACCAGAGCGGCTGCATTGGCCGGAATGGCCAAGCCATCACATGTGCGACCAGCCGCGGTCTGCGTACGAGAAGTTCCGCCCGCGATCTTGGCTCCGGGAGCATCGCAACCCGCAAACCCTGTGCGTGTATCCAACAACCGTACAGGGTGCGCCAACGGATAGAACTGCAGATTGTTAGCACTAACTCCGCCGCCAGGATTGACAGTGAAGTTGTAACTCTTTACACCTTGACAGCCATTTGATCCGGTTGCCGTTACGGTGAAATTGAAGCTGCCAGTTTGCGTCGGTGTGCCGGAAAGCGTGGCCGTCGCGCTGTTGTAGCTCATTCCGTTCGGCAGTGTGCCCACCAGTGTGATTGTCACCGGAGCGATTCCGCCGACTTGCGTGAATGTTTGTGTGTAATAAGCATTCGCCGTGGCATTCGGCAAATTTGCCGGGTTGATCGTAATAGCTGCACAGGAGCCATTGACTGTTAAAGTGTAATTGCCCGCTCCTTGACAGCCGTTGGCATCAACAACCCGAATCGAAAAATTGTAAATGCCAGCGGTTGGCGGTTGACCAAACAATTCACCAGTCTGTTGATTCAGAGCCAATCCACCTGTGCTGCCGTTCAGGAATTGGTATGTGTAAGGCGCAGTGCCACCAATGGCAGAAAGCTTCTGACTGTAAGCGACTCCCTGTGTAGCATTGGGCAATGTAGCCGGGGTCAAAGCGATCACCGGACAATTCGCGCCCGCCTGAACAATCGTTATGGTCTGACCGGCGACAGTCATCGTGCCCAGCCGCGCTCCACCGTTATTTGCAGCAACGGTGAAAGAAACCTCCGCTGTGCCAAGGCCGCTTCCCTGCAAGTTCAACCAGACAGAATTGCTTTGTGCTGTCCAAAAACAAGATTGACTGGACGCGGTCACACTCAAATGATAGGTGCCTCCGCCAAACCCTAAGTTGGCTGATGTCGGGCTCACCGAGACGCCGCATGGAATCTGATAGATCGTCTCAATTCTTTCAGCAACTGAGCCGGAAGCGCCGCCAGTGCCGCTGGCATAAAATCCACGAGTACGTACGAAGTACAGTTGGTTCGACGCCAGTGACAAACCAGTCATGTGCCAGCCAAAACCTGTTTGAGTGGCTTCCCCCAACGAGGTGTAATTGATTCCGTCAGTCGAAAGCTCGAAGACCGCGCGATTGAATTCGGGGCTGCCGCTGGCCTGCATCCCAATGAAGGTCCAGTTCAGATCCGTTCCGGCAACGTTTGTTGTAATGCGTTGAAAAATTGTCTCATTGGAAGTCAATCGAGCCAGATGATTACGGGCTTCACCGGCAAGTGTGCTGAATAAACCTCCAACGACCAATCTTCCATCCGTCAAGGAAAGCAGCGCTCGGACTTCGTTATCGGCTCCGCCAGCAGACCAGAACTGATTGACGGCACCGTTGGCTTCGATTCGCGCCAGACGGGGATGCGATTGACCGCCAAAAGTTGTGAAATTGCCACCAACCAGAATAATGCCGTTCATATGCGCAGTGATGCTGTATACCGTGTCGTTGGCACCCGGATTAAAAGTCCCGTCCAGCATTCCATCTCCGTTCAGCCGGGCAATACGATTGCGAGTTTGTCCGCTGACTGCAGTGAAGGAGCCGCCAATCAGAATTTTGCCGCTGCCCTGCAAGAGCATCGTTTCGATCGTTCCGTTGGCGTTGGGATTGAATGTGGAGTCAATGTTTCCGTTCGGATTGAGCCGCCCAATGCGGTTTCGTGATTGGCCGCCAAGTGTCGTAAACGTGCCAGCGGCGATGATTTGACCATCTGGTTGCAAGGCGAGCGAACCAACCACACCATTCGCTCCGGGGTTGAAACTATTGTCCAGGCTGCCATTTTCGTTGAGCCGGGCGATATTGTTGCGCGCAACTCCGTTGACTTGTGTGAAAGAACCGCCGATGACGACCTTGCCATCGGGCTGTACGACAATGGCGCGAACCTGACTGTTGACCACACCGACGAAATTATTGTCGAGTGTGCCGTTGTTATTCAGCCGCGCCAAACCTGCGTGAGCGCCGCCACCAATTGTGGTGAAGAACCCGCCCACCAGCATCTTCCCATCTGGCAAAGCGGCTATGGTGTAAACCGCGCCGTTGGCGTTCGGATTAAAGCTGGAATCAACCTGCCCCTGAGGCAGCATGCGTCCAATCGCACTGCGGGCGGCTCCATCAAGCTGGTTGAAACTGCCACCGACCAGAACCTTGCCATCCGCTTGAGCAGCAAGCGCCACCACAACGCCATCGGTGTCGCCGGTGAAATCTGCGTCCAGCGCTCCCTGAAACCCATGCAAACGAGCCAGACGTTGATGCGGGATCACGTTGACCGTCGTAAAAGAACCGCCTATCAGAACATCGCCATCGGCTTCCACTACTACGTCATAGGCTGCATCGGAAAGGATCGCAATAAACGAGTCCAGGGTGCCGTCAAAATTGAAGCGCGCAACGCGCGGTCGTGACTGGCCGTTGACCGAAGTGAAAGAACCGGCAGCCACAAATTTGCCGTCAGCCTGAACCGCCAGGGAAAGAATCTGATTGTTCACGTCCGGGTTGAAACCGCCATCCAGACTGCCGTCCGGATTTAGCCGTGCCAACCGGTTGCGAGTCTGACCGCCCACAGCCGTGAATGAGCCCGCCAAAAGAATGTGGCCGTCAGGTTGCAATGCCACCGTATCCACGAAATTGTTTACATTGGGATTGAAGCTTTGATCGAGGCCTCCGCCGTAATTTAGTCGAGCCAACCGATTACGCGTCTGGCCGTTGATGAAGGTGAAAGCGCCACTCAGCAAAATCTGGCCGTCGGGTTCGATCGCAATGGAAGAAACATAGTTGTCGTTCACAGTGGCCACAAAATTTTCGTCCATTGAACCATCCGGCATCAATCGTCCCACATGTTGAGCCGACAAATTGCCGATGGTTGTGAAATTTCCACCCAGCAGAATCTTTCCATCCTGCGGTTGCTGGGCCAGTGCAAATACTCCGAAATTGACGTTTGGGGTGAAATTGGCGTCGAGTGCACCCCCATTGCTGCTGACACGGGCAATTTTATTGCGCGGCACTCCGTTGATCTGTGTGAATTCGCCTCCGATAACAATGTTGGTGTCAGACTGAACCAATATCGCATGCACGCTGAAATTGGCTTCCGTGATAAATGTTGTGTCCAGCGAGCCGTCTCTGTTGACACGCGCCAGATTCTTATGCGGAAAGCCATTCACATTGTTGAAGCTGCCGCCAATGAGCGCTTTGCCATCGGCTTGAAGCCTGATTACGTAAATTGTGCCGTCTACAACCGGCGCATAGCCATCAGCAGCGGATTGCGCCAGCGCCACGCCGCAGAACAGCGGCAACGCCACATACAGCAGCAACAGTCTCGCTATCCGAAGGCGCATCTGACCTGTCAAAGATTGATAATTGTTTTTTGTTTTCATACTCCCTCTCTTCTCCTTCTCCGGTTTGGGTTATTTGATTTGCCACGCCGCGCAACCAAGCAATCCCAGCGACAGTCTGAAAGCGCAAAGCCGACTGATCGGCTTGCCGGGATAGCGTTGGTAACGCGGCGAATATCTCTTTCTTTTCCTGTTGGTAACCGTCCGAGCACACTACTCCCGTCACCTGAGTCAGCACGGTCCACCGTCAAAACTCAGTTGAATGAACTTCCAATTTCGTGCTCTACCCGGACAGGCGAGAAAGCTTGGCGATTTTCGTCACGCCCTTCAAAATATTTTTTCGATTTTTGTAACACCCGTTTGGCGGACAATTTGCCCAACGCAAAACAGCCCGGATTTCCAACAATGGAAATCCGGGCCAAAACGATTATGGATTGAAAATCAAGACTACGGTGCGAAGAAGCCGACGAGGTCAACGACCAAGACCGTCGAGCTGGCGGCGAAGCGTTTGAAGGCGCCGTCGTTGCACAGGCCTGTCGTGACGTGGCGGTTGAAGGTCACGCCTGTCGGGTGGTTCGAGGTCGCGATCAAGGGTTGATTGTCGTCGGCCTTTTTGACGGCAAGACTGACGCCCGTCTCCGTAACGTAATCGTCATAGCCCGCCGCTGCATTTGACGCCTGCCAAGCTGAGCGATCGAGTGATGTGCGCTCTAAGCGATTGACGCTAAACCGCGCAGCGCTCATCGCCGCTTGCAAAGATTCGTATGGTCCCTCTCGTTTCAATTGCTCGAGCGCCGCTGCTCCGTACACGGTGGCGGGCTGACTTTCTCGCGGAATGGATTGTGGGGAAATCAATTTCACGCCTGCAAAGCAAAGCGCAACCAAGGCCGCGCACCTAGCGGCCAGCAAAATTCTCTGTAAGCTCAAAATGTTCTCCTTCCCTACCGGACCGCGTCTATGCACGACCGTGTGTTTCTTGCTTACAGCGTTATTTTGGGCGATTCGATATTCCCTTATGCGTTGCGCTTTGGGCTACCGCTTCAACGCAGACCGTAACCCGGCGAGATGGTGATAGCTGTGGCGAACGGCGTGATCCTCCAGCATGAATTGGCACGTCAGCGGCGCGTCGGCATTCAGCGATAGAGGTGCGGCTTGGTCAAGTTCGTCATCGCTGAGCGCACGAATCGCGGCTGCCGCGGCGGCGCTGTTCTGTCGCAATAATTCAATCGCGGCAGCTTTGGTTACAGCATCGTTTTCTTTGGCATGTCCGGCATTCATTTCGTGGACTGCATTCCAGGTCACGCCTTCAATTGGTTTCCCGGTGGCCAAGGTCTGGGCCAGTTGGATTTCCAGCGGGTACACACTGGCAACGTGATGCACGATCACTCCAACTTTGCGCCCATCTTTCGGGACACGAATTTGCCATTCCGCATCCGTCAGTGTGCTGGCAAACGCGGCAAGCGCGTTCGCTCCTTGTTCAAGCCGTTCTGCAAGTGCGTTACTTCGCTTACTCATGATTTTGTTCTCCCTTCGATTCCTGTTTTGATGTTTGAACGCGCACACCAAAGCTCCCGCAGTATTGCCGCAGCAACATCGCAAGTGGCGTCCGCGCAATTCGCATTGGTGGTTGCAGGGTAAAGATGGACGCGACCTGAGCCGCGTCCTGTTAACAGTGCAGAGCGGGTTGCTACTGCAAATTCACGACACCCTCTTTATTTCCCCACTTCTGGAACGTCAGCTTCTTGTCGTTGAGCGATGACGTGTGATACGCGCCGGGTTTGAGAAAGATGGCATTGCCGTCGGATGCCGCCTCCACCGCTTTTGCCAGATTGTTGCAAGGCTGGGTGGGCGTGCATTGGGTGTTGGACTTGCTGGCTTTGGGATCCACATACAAGGCCCAACCTGAAAGCAGCCCTGTGCGATTGGTGGCTGTATTCAGCGTTTGCCAGGCCCTGGCCCTCTGTCCGGTGGTGAATTCATCGCGGCAGGTTTGGCGCGAATACGACATCAGATTTCGGACTGACGGGTTGTACGGCGTGCCATCGCAACCCGCTGGAGTAGTTGCCGAATTGTCATAAACGCAGTTCTCATCCACTCGGTAGAGATCAGTAACAGGGTTGATCAACCTTGGATCAGCGGCGGTGTCACAGACCAAATCCCCAGCGATTTGACAGTTGATCTCGCTCGGACACTCTTCGGCGAAACTAGTTTCGTGTGTGTGGTAAAGGTCGAAGTAATGCCCGACTTCATGCGCAAAAGTGGAGGGGTTAAGCGTCCCCGTACAGCTATTGCTCATCAGGATGCCTTGCACTTCATCGTCCGTGAATGTTGACTCGCCACAGAGATTCGCCAGATAGGCAAAGTAAACATTGATCGTGTTCGGGATAGGATTGATTTTCCGCAACGCTCGGCGATCTCTGCGATCATCTTGAACCGGGACGAAGTAATCATTGTCAATGTAATCAATATTCCCCTGAATGAAGAATTGGACTCCCATTGGCTGCCACATCCGGTTCATATCCTGCATGGCGATCTGCAATTCGCCAAGATCGAGACCGAAGTCACCGTTGTTTTTTCGCACAATGTGGATCGTCATCGGCAGGTAGACCGGGTTATTCGGATCAGGTGAGCCGAGAGCTGTCGTCAGCGACGTGTTGTTCCGGCGCGCCAATTCAGCCTGGATTTGTGTGGGCGAAACGACCGTTCCGCATTCGGTCTTTTCCCGCTGCGGCGGCAGTTTGCGTTGCGCTTGCGGCGCTGGCACGAGCGCCAGCGCCAGAATGGTTGCGAGTAAAAAGGCAGTTAGTGATTGCATCGTTATGATCTCCTTTCAAAGGTGGCACAAACAAAAGCCTGCGCCACCTTTTGGTTTGCTTATTGCAACGTGACCAGCACCAGCACTAAGCCTTTGCCTTCTTTCAGGCCGGTCATGGCTTTGCCGAGAATCGCGCCTTGCGCCTTGGTTGCGTCTTTTGCCTTCATCGCATGACCGGGCGTGGCTGACGTCGTCAACATGTCGCCCGGTACAACTGCACCTTGCGAAGCATCCACCCAGACATAGACACGCCCGCTCAAGGCCACGGGCTGTTTGCCGTCGGCCAGTGTGCCGGTTTGGCTCATGACCATTCCCGAATTTACGCCGCCTGCACCGCTGATGACGCCTGCGACGCGACGGTCATAAGCGCGCGCGCTCAACGCCAGCGTTCCGGGCTGTGCCGGATCAATCGAAACGACCATTCCCGCTTCGATCTTGGCTGTCGCGGCCTTGTTCTCTCTGTTGACTTCAAAGTTTTCAGCGAAATCCGCCCCACCCGTGATTTGCAGCGCTCCAGTGCGCGTTGTGCCAGCGACGTCCAGCTTGGCTTGCGGGTTGGCGACGCCGATGCCGACGTTGCCGCTGAAGTTTTTGATCAACACTGCCGGAGAGCTGCCGATGAAGCTGTTGGGATAAAACCCGAAGTCGCCGTTGCCGCCAGCCAGAATGCTGCGCGCACCGGTTGCCCCGGTATCGCGCAAGGTCAGAAAGGGCTGAAAACCCGTGATGGCCAATCCATCCTGCGCGGCAATTTCCAGTCTGCTGGCGGGCGCTGTCGTTCCGATGCCGACATTGCCATTGGGCAGCATGGTCATCACAGGATTGACGCCAGAAGTACCAAAGCGCAGGCTGGGATTGATACGATCCCACCACATATAGGCTTTGGCCGCGCCATCCTGTTTGAACCAGATGGCGGGGAAGCCGGAATTGCCCGTGTGGTTGATTTCCAGCAACGGGTCTTCACTTCCTTGAATGGTCAGCTTCCCGGTGGTTGAAGCAAGCGACAAAGCCGTTGTCTCTTTGGCGGGTTTACCGCTCGCTTGCGGTGCCGCCTCTTCCTCGGCTGGCGCAGCTTCGCTGGGCTTTATGCTCAACCGCTCGCCACGGACACTCGCCCCGGCAATCGTCTCGCCTTCGTTTCTGGCGACAGTCAACTCAGTGCCGACGCCGTTGTCATTCTGGCTGGTGATCCATAGGCGGTCGGTCTGGCTGTCGCGGTCCTTGGCGCGATCCACGATGAAATGGCCACGGCGCACACGCGCTTCCGTCGCACCTGCCTCTTTAACAGCAAGCGTATACGCGTAAAGCCCGCTCTTGATCGCTTCACCATTGGCTTGGCGCAAAGCCCAGATCAGTTCCTGTGCCGTCACGACGCCGCTGTCGTGCACCAGTTGTCCGGCCTGATCAAAGACTTGCAGTTGCATTTCGGCGACAGCTTTCTGCGCGGTGAAACGCACTTGTTCCTGTTGAATGATGATCAGCACGTCCTGCGCGGACTGGCTGGTTTGTGCCTCTTGCTGATGATTCGGTTGCGCCTGCGCCAGAGACGCGCACAGCGAGAAGCAGAGTAAAATTGCGATAAATTGTTTTAGCGTTTTCATTTTTCCTCCTAATCCTTTCGCCCGTATCGAACCGGTTCCGCTTTACGCGGGTTTGTGAACGGGACGAATTGGAGCGACGGCTGAACTTGCGTCGCTCGTGGTTGATTTAGCCGCTCAATGCAGCCATTGCCGGCATCGGCACAGCTCCGCCCTGGCCGTTGGAAGTGAGTTTCTCGCTTCCAACGGGTCGTTGGTTTCCATCTTTGAAAAATCGTGGAATTCGCTGTTCAGGCGGCTGGCTGTAGTTTTGCGCCTAACTTGGCCGCCGAGTTTTTAGTTCTCGTCGCTAACCAGGATTTCGTTGTGGTTTGTGGCAATCCGCAGAAGAATCTCCACCAGGTCCACGACTTCAACGATGGATTTGCTTGTCATTGTTTCCTTGCTGTTTGGGTCAAATGTGTTTGTCATTGAATGCTCCTTTGGTATTTGTCAGATCGGTTATTGAGAAATGGGAGTCAAAAGCGAAACGGCCTTGCGGCTTCGCCTTGGTAGCGCTCTCTTCCCCCAGGATCGAACGAGTCAATTCTTCGTTCGCCAACCCCATGCGAAAAAGGAAAGGTAAATTGTTAATCATGGGAAATTATTTTTTGTACTAAGGTGATTGGTCTCGGAAAGGGGGATTTTTTTATCGCAAAGGATCAAAGGAACAAGGAGTCAAAGGGGTTTATTGAAAGAAATCGTTCTGTTTTTTAGATTCTTTGACCCTTTGAGCCTTTGCCCCCTTGTGTTGAGTTTTTATCCACCGAACAATCTGTCACGCCTTATTTTTTGGCGTGGAGCAGGTTGCGGTAAGGAGCGGCTTGGTCGGGTTTGCCCCAGGCTTCGTAAAGCGCGATGAGATGGCTGACGGCGTTTCGTGTTAAAGCATCCTCCGCACCGCGCGCGGTTTTCAATCCGGCGTAAGCGGGCAGCAATTCTTTTTCGGCTTCGTCGTAGTGTTTGAGTTTGATGAGGCAAGCGCCCAGATGGCTGCGGCTGCGATGAATCATCCAATGATCAGGCTGGAATTGCTTTTGCAAAATGGCGATCGCCTGCCGCTGCAGTCGTTCGGCTTCGGCGTATTGTCCCTTGTGGTAAATGACTGTGCCAATGCTGTACAGGCTCGACGCGACTTCGGAATGGTCATCTCCGAATTCTCTGCGGCGGATGGCCAGTGCCCTGCGGTGCAGTGTCTCGCATTCCGCCCACTCTCCTTTTTCCGCCAGCAGCGAAGCCAGGTTGCTCATTGTCACCGTCAATTTAATGTGGTCCTTGCCAAATATCTTGCTCCGCAACTCAAGCACTTCCCGGTAAAGCTTCTCGGCCTCCTCCAGCTTGTGCGTGTCTTGCAATGCGGAAGCCAAATTGGCCATCGAGACAATGGTGTCAGGATGTTCATCGGTGAGCAGCCTGCGGCGCATATCCAGCGATTTTCGGAACATCGCTTCGGCGCCATCGAAATTGCCCTGTTCCTGCAACATGGCGGCGATGTTGTTCAGGCTGGTGGCGATTGACGGATGATCATCGTCAAACAGCTTTTGCTTGATCGAGAGCGATTGGCGGTAGACCGATTCTGCTTCGCCGAACTTGCCCGCCGCACTCAGCAGCCGCCCCAGTCCCGTCAGACTCGCGGCGGTGTCCTGGTGCTCTTCGCCAAGCAGTTTCAAGCGCATTGCCAGCGCTTCGCGCAGCAAGGGCTCTGCTTCGGCCAGTCTTCCTCTTTCCACCAGCACCCTTCCCACGCCGAACAAACTGTCCGCCACATCCAGATGCTCCTGACCCAAAAGCGCGCGTCGCATGTCCAGCGATTGGCGGTACAGCCGTTCGCTCTCGGCGTAATCGCCGCGATCAAACGCAAGCATAGCCAGATGAAACAGGCTGGCGGCGACATCCGCGTGCCGCACGCCGAACGTCCGTTGTCGCAGTTCCAATGCTTCTTCGAGCAATTGCTGCGACCGGTCGTAAACGCCAATCTTGTGGTAAAGCTGGCCGATGGTGTCCAGCAGCTTCGCTTGTGCAAGCGGCTGGTTTTTCAAGTCGCGAACGACTTGCCCCGCACCCTGGTCAAGCAATTCTTTGGCGGTAATCACATTCCCCCGCGACTTGCTTGGATCGGCAAAATCAAACACAGCCAGCAGCGATTGCGTGACCGCTTCGGCTGTGGCCGCCGCTTGATTGGCGCGGTCACGTTCGGCACGTGCCTGGCGCGCCGCATACGCCGTGGCAAACAGGCCACCGAGCAAACTCAGCAACACCAGCGCCGCCGCAGCTACGGCGACACGATGCCGTCGAACGAATTTGCCCGCGCGATACGTGAATGTGTCGGCTCGTGCCGTGACCGGCAACCCTTCCAGATAAAGGCGTATGTCTTCGGAAAATTTTTCGACAGACGGATACCGGCGCTGAGGTTCTTTGCGTAGCGCCATCATGACGATGTTGTCCAGATCGCCAGCCAATTGCCGCGCCAGCTTTGCTGTTGCACCGTGCTGACGGCTGGCGGCTTCGCTTGGACGCGGAGCTTCGGTGTCACAAATGGCCCGCTCGATGGCGGCTGGCGCGTATGTCTCAAACTGATAGGGCCGTTCGCCGGTCAGCAATTCGTACAGCACAATCCCCAGCGCGTACACGTCCGTCGCCGTGGTAATCGCGCCACCACGCACCTGTTCCGGGCTGGCATAATCCGGCGTCATCAATCGCATCGCCGTTTCCGTGCGCGAACCTGATTCGTTTGCGTCAGGCGTCAGCAATTTGGCAATTCCGAAATCCAGCAGCTTCGGCAATCCATCGGGTGTGACCAGAATGTTGCTCGGTTTCAGATCGCGATGCACCACCAGTTTCTGGTGCGCGTGCGCCACCGCTGCACAAACGTCGCGAAAAAGCTTCAACTTCGCTTCTATGGAAAGTTCGAGGCGCTGGCAATAGGCTGTGATTGGTTCGCCAGAAACAAATTCCATGGCGAAATAGGGCAGTCCGGTTGCCGTTGCGCCGCCATCCAGCAAACGGGCAATGTGCGGATGATCCAGTCCGGCCAGAATCTGTCGTTCGCGTAAAAACCGCTGGCGCACAAAATCGGAATCCATGCCGTGCTTGATCAGCTTCAACGCCACACGCTGGTCGAACTGTTTATCGTCGCGCATCGCCTCATAAACCGTGCCCATTCCGCCGCGTCCGATCAAACGGATCAAGCGAAAAGACCCGATTCGTTGACCCAGCAGTTCATCCGAAGAGTTGTTGGTGACAGCGAACGCAGCATGTTTGATGGGTTCTTCCAGAAATCCATCAGCGGTTTCGTGCGCCAGCAGTTCCAGCACTTCACGGCGCAATTCTTCATCGTTGCCGCATACGCGAGTCAAATGCGCTTCGCGTTCAGCGGGCGGGCGATCGGCGACGGTGCGGAAAAGTTCTTCAATGCGGTGCCAGCGTTCAGGATTCATCGTCTCTTTTCAACTCCGGCTCAATTCCCGATGCAACCACGCGCGCGCCACACGTGTTTCGTTGTTGATCGTGGCGATGGAAAGGTTCAGGGCAGTCGCCGTTTCTTCCAGGCTCATCCCGCCAAAATAGCGCAGTTCGATAATCCGAACCTTGCGTTCGTCGAATGCCGCCATCGCGTTCAGTGCATCGTCCAGCGCGATCAGTTCTGCCGCTTTTTCATCCGAATAAATCCAGGCTTCATCCAACGACAATTCTGTTTGTGCGCTTCCACGCTTCGCCGCTGCGTGCGCGCGCGCATGTTCGACCAAAATTTGGCGCATCAATCGCGCGGCGACGCCAAAAAAATGGCTGCGGCTTTGCCATTCCGGCGCATCCTGTTTGACCAATCGCAAATAGGCTTCGTTAATCAACGCAGTTGGTTGGAGCGTATGGTCGGCGCGTTCACGGCGCAAATAGCTTTGCGCCAGCCGGTGAAGTTCCTGGTAAACGATGGGCATCAGCAAATTGAGGGCAACTTCGTCGCCCTGGCTCCATCGCAACAGCAGCGGCGTGATTTCATTGGGTGGCGGCGTTTGCATGCATTCAATTTTGTGGCTGCGCTTAAAAAGAAGTCAACGGCCTGCCGTAAGGCCAGAAATCTCTGCGTACTCCAAAACAAAATCCGCGCGGCTCCTGGCAACACAAACCGGATTTACGTTGCCAGCGATTCGCGCGGATTGTTTTCCCGTTACGCCGTTATGAGGCTACGGCGCAAAATAGCCTACCAGATCAACGGCTAAATCAGTCGTGCTGGCCGCATAGCGTTTGAAGGCTCCATCGTTACCTAGCCCGACTGTGAAATGGCGGTTGAAAGTGACGCCGGTTCGATAGTTCGACGTGGCGATGAATGGTTGGCTGGCATCGCTCGGCCAGAACGTCAGGTAGCCATTGGCGACAGAGTTCACCGTCGTCGCATTGCCGACAATCGCTTGCGCAGTCGCCGGAACGTTCGAGCAAGCGCCCGTCGCTGGTTGCGTGTAGGCTGTGGCTCCGATCATTGCTGTTCCCGGAGTAAAGCATCCAGTCATTCCGGCTCGTGTGTCGAGCAGCCTTAACGGCCCGGCCAATGCGTTGAACAACAAGCCTTGCCCATTCGAATCATTCAACTGGGTTGAATAGTACCCTGTCACATCCACCACCAAATCCGTCGTCGAAGCGACGTAGATGTTGAACTGACCGCTCGGCGACAAGCCAACCATAAACGGCGAGTTCAGATTCACACCCGGCTGGAAGTTGGCGCTGGCAATTAGCGGGCGCTGCGCGTTTGACGGATACAAGGTCAAAAACCCGTTGGCCTGTGGACTGACAGTGGTCGCGTTGCCGGTCAAAGCTTGCGCTCCGGCAGGGATCAAAACGCCATCACATGTTGTCGTGCCGATCTGCGAAGTGTCCGTGTTGCCTTGCAGAGGCGTTCCCGGCGTAAAGCACGCCGAAGCTCCCGGACGCGTGTCCAGCAATCGCACTGGCTTGGGCAGCGGATGAAAGTACAGACCTGTCGCCGACGGCGGCGCATAATAGCCTGTGATATCAACGACGATATCGGTGTCGGTTGAGGCAAAAATCTTGAACGCGCCGTCGCTGGCTCCGAGCCGCACGGTAAACAGGCTGTTCAAAATCTGGTTGGCCGCATAGTTGGAATTCGCGGAATTTGGTTTGGCGATGTCGCTTGGGTAAAGCGTGAAATAGCCTCCACCGGATTGGACAGAAGTCGCATTGCCGACCAGCGCCGCCGCATTCGCAGGAATCGCCAAGCCGTCACAGGTTCTGCCCGCAGCGGTCTGCGTGCGCGAAGTTCCGCCGACAATCTTCGCCCCAGGAGCGTCACAGCCTGTTTGTCCAACCCGCGTGTCCAACAATCGCACTGGATGCGCCAACGGATAAAACTGCAAGTTCGTCGCACTGATGCCTCCTTGACTCACAGACAGCGTGTAATTGCGCACGCCCTGGCAGCCGTTCGCTCCAGTCGCCGTTACCGTAAAATTGAAACTGCCCGGTTGCGTTGGAGTTCCCGACAGCGTGGCTGATGGAGTGTCATACTGCATGCCATTGGGAAGCGAACCCACCAGCGAAAGTGTGACCGGAGCGACTGCGCCCGTTTGCGTGAAGGTTTGCGTGTAGAACGCATTGACAGTCGCATCTGGTAATGTCGCCGGATTAACCGTAACCACAGGACAGTTGATGTTCAAGGTGTAAGCGCGCAAGCCCTCGCACCCGTTGAAATCAACGACCCCCACCTGGAATTGGAAGCTGCCGGAAACGGTCGGCGTGCCGGAAATCAAGCCAGTCAACGAATTCAGCGTCAGTCCGTTCGGCAGGGCGCCGAAGAGCTTATAGACGTAAGGCGAGTTGCCGTTATTGCCAACCGTCAACTGCTGACTGTAAGCCTGCCCCATGGTAGCCGCAGGAATGCTGTTCGGATTGATGGTCAGCGACGGGCAGTTGAAGCTGATTGTCAGCAAGTAGCTTCGGCTGCCGCCACACAGATTTCCCTGCCGCGCCGTGACGGTGAAGCTGAACATGCCGCCCTGTGTGGGAGTACCCAACAGCAATCCGTTGTCGGCGAGCGTCAAGCCGCGCGGCAAGTTGCCGGACGAAAGCTCGAAAACATACGGCCCCGCGCCGCCGCTGGCTGTCAGTTGCTGCGTGTAAGAAACGTTGTACGAACCACTCGGCAGAGTTGTCGGAGTCAGCGAAATCGTTGGGCACGAAGCATAGCGGAAGTAATACACCGAGCCTTGATTGGGTTGAGCCATGTCATCAAATGGCGCGCCCACCAACACTTCCGGCCCGGCAAGGGCTACCGACGCGCCGAAAAAGTCGTCCGCTGCACCGTCAGAGGCAGTGAATTTTTGCCGCTGGCTCCACGTCGTGCCTTGCCGCTCGAAGAGATATGCTGCGCCACTCAGGTTCGCCGCGACGTCGGCTCCGGACGCGCCCACCGCGGCCACCTCGCCGAAAAGCGCCACTGAACCACCAAAAACATCACCCACCGCAGCATCGGCTGCAACGAGTTTCTGTTGCTGGCTCCAGGTCCCACTCTGACCAGCGAAAACATACACCGCTCCCTTGGAGCTGCCGATGCCGGTGGCCCCGACGAGCGCAGTGTAATTGTTGAGCGCCACGCTACCCCCGAAATAATCGCCCGCAGCGCCGTCCCCCGCGATCAGCTTTTGCACCTGATTCCATTGCGTTCCGGTGGGGTTGGTGAAGACATATGCCGATCCGAAGGCTGTGCTGCTGGCACGTGCGCCAATAATGGCCGTGTTGCCGTAGAGCGCCACGGAGGAGCCAAAATATTTGAAGCCAGTGCCGTCGTTGGCCGTCAGCTTTTGCTGCTGTGTCCAGGTCAGGCCGTTTCGCTGGAAGACATAAGCCGAGCCTTGATTATCGTTCGCCCCTATGTTGTCGGAGTCGGCACCGACGACCGCCCTGTCATCATAGAGCGCGACGGCCTCACCGAAGTGATCGGACGCCGCGCCGTCATTGGCGAGCAGCTTTTGCTGCTGCGTCCAGACCGCGCCGCTGCGCGTGAAGACATACGCGGCACCCTGTGAGGCATTAGCGCCGTTGATCTTGAAATGCGCCCCGACCAGAATCGTATCGAAGTAAACGGCAACCGCGTTGCCGAATTCATCGCTGGCTGCACCATCCACCGCCGTTAGTGTTTGCTGCAAACTCCACGTTGCGCCGTTGCGCACGTATACCTGCACCGAGCCTTTAATTGCACCACCCACCACGTCACCCGGCTGGCCGACTACCGCCGTGTTGTTGTGAAATGCCACGCTGGAGCCGAAATGCCCGGCAAACGCGCCGTTGAGGATGGAAAGCTTCTGCGTCTGCGCCAGCGGTGCGACAACGACTTCGAAAGAATAGACCGAGCCTTGATTCGGATTTGCGCCGATGGTGTCGAAAGGCGCGCCCACCAGCACTGTGTTGCCGCTGACCGCCACGCTCATGCCGAAATGGTTCTGATATTTTTGATCGAGCGCATGCAGCACCGTCTGCTGCGTGAAGTTGGCACCACTGCGAATAAAGACATACGTTGCTCCCTCATTGGGATCGCCGGGTTTGTAGCCATACGCGCCAACAACCAGCACATCGCCGCTGAGTGCAAGCGCGTCGCCGAAAAAGGCTTCTTTACCGGATTCGTTGGACGTCAGCTTTTGCACGTTACTCCAGGTCGTGCCGTTGCGCGTGAAAACATACACCGCGCCTTGCGCATTGACGCCGTTGACGTCGGCGAGGTCAGCACCGATGACGGCGGTGTCGCCCGTGAGCGCGACGGCGGTGCCGAAATTATCGCTTGCTGCGCCGTCATTGGCGGTGAGTTTCTGTTGCTGGTTCCACAGTGTGCCTTGCCGCACGAAGACATACGCTGCACCACGATCGTTAATATCGCCGGGATTGGCGTAAGCCGCGCCCACCAGCGCTGTTTCGCCGCTGATCGCCACGGCACTGCCGAAACGATCACCGGCTGCGCCATCCGACGCGATCATTTTCTGCTGTTGAGTCCACACATTGCCGCTGCGCGTGAAGGCGTACACGGCGCCAGTTCCACCCGTGTTGCCGGCCGCGGATTCTGCTCCTGCCAACAAGGTATTGCCGCTGACAGCAACTGCCAGACCAAAGCGCATGTTCGAGAAAGCATCGGCGGCAAAAATCTTTTGCTGCAACCCCCAATTCAAGCCGCTACGCACGAAAACATACACTGCCCCTGGGCCAACGCCGCCGTTCGCATCCACAGCGTAATATGACCCCACCACCGCCGTATCGCCATCAAGTGCCACGGCAAAGCCGAATCCGTCGTTGGTCACTCCATCCGCCACTGTCAACTTGGCCTGAAAGTTCCAGGTGCTGCCGCTGCGCGTAAAAATGTATGCCGCGTGGTTGGACGCGCCAATACCCGCCGTGCCGATGATGGCCGTATTACCACTGACGGCAACCGACCTGCCGAAATAATCAAAACCCAGACCATCTGCCGCCGTCAGTTTTTGCGTTTGCGCAAATAGGGGATCAATTGTGATGGGATAAACTGCACCGGCATCGTCCACTACCAGAGTGATCGTCAGGTCATCGGTTTTCATACTGGCGGAGAGCGGTTTGTGATTGGCGTCCCAGGCTGCCAAGTGATCGTAATTCAACACAACCTGGCCCTGTTTGTTTTTCAAAACGACGGATTGATCATTTATTGCCTCGGCACGAAGGTCACCCGACATCTTTAGACTTAGCCGCAAGCTCTCGCTACCGCTTCCAGCCTTGGTTCGGTTTGGGGGCTCGTGAACTGTAAATCCTTGCTCCAACCCTTCCGCTTGGTTGATGTACCATTCGGTAATTTCGCCCTTTTGAATTTCAATGCGATTTCCGTTGGCCGTCGGTTCTCCCTCATTAACAGCCATAAGCTCGTCTCCATACCCATAACCCAGCAACCGCAATCCAAATTGATGCGTCGGCTGGCCAGGCTGCGTCTGCACAATCTGCAAAGCTCTTCCGCTGAAATGGGCGCTGAACTCATGTGCGGGGTTTTCTGCCTGCCAGTCCCGATCCTTCCGGTTGATCCGATACTGACTTGCAGCCACAGCCGCCGCCAACGAATCGTATGAACCATCTTTTTTCAATTGCTCAACGGCGGCTTCGCCTGAAAGTGAACCTGGGCTCGATTGCAGGGATGAACTGGCGCTTTGCCGCCAGCCCAACGCTCCGGCAACAAGCGATGCCACAACAAAAGCCGTCAGCCAAAAGACTGTCACAAGATTGCCTTTGGGTCGTAATTGAAAACCTGTGTTCCTCATTTCTTCTCCTTCTTTCTCCCGAGTGATTAATTTCCCTGCTTCAGACACAGCGGAATCGGTGTGCGGACACACTTTCCCCTGCGCCTGGGCCAGTAAGTTTTACCGTCGGCACCCAATCGAATAACCGTCTATTTCAGGGCTTCACTCCGACAGGCGAGAAACGAATGGAATTTTCGTCACGGCCAAAAGATTTTTTTGAAAGGCGGGAAAAGAATTTGAAGACTGAGTTGAAAGAAAAGCTCTGGATGACCGCCAGGAATAGGCTTTAATCGGTTTAGCCCGTACCGATATTTACTCGGTACGGGCTTTTGTGATTGTTCAGCTTTGAAGGCAAAAAACCAACAAAGACACTTCAGGGTGCGAAATACCTGACGAGATCAATGGCCAAATCAGTTACCGCGCTGCAATCGGGCCACCGGCCTTGTCCGCTTTCGCCAGCTTGCGCTCTGCTTTCGATTCAACTCGCGCATAACCAACCCCGTCTCCCGGAAATCTCACCTCAGAAAGATAGTGGTTCCGATTGTATTCCTTAAAAACCAGGCTGGATTTCGCCGATTTATTCGGCAAGTAGTGCGGCATCGTGTTGAAGGCCACAGAATTTTTGCGATCCGAGCTTTGTATCAACATAACAATCGGCGATTGTGAATCACGTTTGATGGTGTATTTGCCCGCTGGAAGCTTCTCTCCACTAATTTGAAAATCAAATGGAATCCGAATTGTCATCGAGCCTTTCTGAGTTTGTGCCAAACCCGTCAGGGTCCCGAAAAACAGAATCAGAGCGATTCCTGCGACGCGATGTAAGATTGTTTTTTGCATTTTAAGCATTTCCTTTCGTTATCGGTTATGTAGTAACAAAAACCCTCCGGCAACCGGACGGTCTCCTTCTCCTATTTAGTGAATGGCGAATCTCGCCGCTCACTTACCCATGCGAAAAAGAAAGCAAAAATTGCCAGTCGCAAAGTCATTTTTTTTATCTCGCGAGGATTGGGCGTGAAGCGGAATGAGATAACAAATTGATTTCAATGAAGATAAGTCGGACCAAGGAAGCTGTGATAAGCAAATCTGGTCTTTGAAATGGAAAAAGCCTGACATTACGTCAGCGCAACGGCAGGCTCTTAGTTTACGCATAAGGCTTTAAGGTCAAGGCGCGAAATAACCACAAAGATCAATGATCAAATCGGTGGTGCTTGCCGCGAAGCGTTTGAATGCGCCGTCGTTTCCAAGCCCTACGGTGAAGTGGCGATTGAAGGTAATCCCGGTTCGATAGTTCGACGTGGCGACGAACGGTTGGTTGGCATTGCTTGGCCAGAACGTCAGGTAGCCGTTCGCTGCCGCATTCAGTGTTGTGGCGTTGCCGACCACCGCTTGCGCCGTGGCTGGAATATTCGTGCAGGCTCCCGTCGCGGTTTGCGAATAGGTCGTCCCCCCAGTCATTTGCGTGCCCGGCGTGAAGCAAGCGGTTTGCCCCGCCCGCGTATCCAGCAAGCGCGCAGGCCCGTTCAATACATTAAACAGCAAACCTTGGCCGTTTACATCATTGAGTTGTGTGCTGTAATACCCCGTCACATCCACCACCAAGTCAGTCGTCGAGGCGACGTAGATGTTGAACTGGCCGCTCGGTGACAGACCAACCATAAACGGCGAGTTCAGGTTCACGCCCGGCTGGAAGTTCGCGCTAGCGATTAGCGGACGCTGTGCGTTCGACGGATACAGCGTCAAAAAGCCATTGGCTTGTGGGGTGACCGTGGTTGCGTTACCGGTCAGCGCCAAGGCTCCCGCAGGAATCAACACGCCATCGCACGTCGTCGTGCCAATTTGCGACGTGTCCGTGTTGCCTTGCAGAGGCGCTCCCGGCGTAAAGCACGCCGAAGCTCCGGGCCGCGTATCAAGCAGTCGCACGGGCTTGGGCAGCGGATGGAAGTACAGGCCCGTCGCCGACGGTGGCGCATAATACCCGGTGATGTCCACGACCAGATCGGTATCCGAACTAACGAAGATTTTGAATGCGCCATCGCCCGTGCCAAGCCGCACAGTGAACAAACTATTCAAAATCTGATTCGCCGCGAAGTTGGAATTCGCTGAATTGGGCTTGGGAATGTCGCTGGGGTAAAGCGTGAAGGAGCCTCCGCCGGATTCCACCGTCGTCGCAGTTCCGACCAGCGCCATTGCATTGGCGGGAATCACCAAGCCGTCACAAGTCCTGCCCGCAGCCGTCTGCGTACGCGAAGTGTTGCCTGCGATCTTTGCTCCGGGAGCATCGCAGCCCGTCGCGCCAACGCGCGTGTCCAGCAACCGCACCGGATGCGCCAAAGGATAAAACTGCATCGGCGCAAAGACCAGGTTTAGCACCGGATTCACCGTAATGCTGTAACTGCGCATGCCTGTACAGCCATTGGCATCGGTCGCCTTGATGGTGAAGGGGAATGTTCCGGGGGCCGTCAACGCGCCTGACAGCAAGCCACTGGGAGCAAGGGTTAATCCGTCCGGCAATGCGCCTGCGATGACAGTGAAGTTATAGGGCGCTGCGCCACCCGATGCGGTAAACGTCACGCTGTAATTCTGATTGACAAAACTTGTGGGCAATAGTCCCTGAGGAAGGGTAATGGCCGGACATCCGCCCGTGACGTTGAACGTAAAACTTGCATCAGTGAACGCACCGCAGTTGTCTGTGGCCCGCACAGTCACAACGTGCGCCCCTGTAATGGTGGGATTGCTGATTGTGACGACGCCGGTTGGACCAACCGTCACCGTTCCGCCGGAAGCGGGCGTGACACTTTGCACAACAACGGAAGTTGTTCCGTTATCACTGAGGCCACTGAACGGATTGACGTTTAACGTCGTGCCCGCATTCATTGCAGGCGGATTTTGATAACTCAGCGTAGGCGCAGTGTTCGGCGTCACCAATACGGTAAGAGGCAATTCGTCAAATGCCCCTGCGCTGTCGGTCACACGCAGCGTAAAGCTGGCATTTTGCACAGGCGTGCAGGCAGCCTGAATCGTGGCGCTGACCTGGCCGCTGGCATTCACACTTAGATTCGAAATCGTCACCGCGCCAATTTGCGCACTGGCCCCGCCATTGACGCTCACCTGCAAGGAAGATTCCGAGTCTTCGGCGTCGCTGACCGAAGCAACAACCGATGTTGTGCCGATGCTGCCAGCCTTGCGGGCAATTTGAACCAGAACAGGGGAAATCACGGGTGCGGTATTGACGATTTCATAAATGAACGCTGCGCCATTGCCAAGATCCGGCGTGCCGACCACCAGCGTGTTCCCAGCCAGATCAAGGCTGAGCAGGTTGGGTCCGTTCTGGTTGGGGTAGGTAAGCTTTTGTTGCGTCGTCCAGGTGGAGCCGGAACGCGTGAAAACGTACGCGGAACTGGCCTGACTGCCGTTGATGTAAGAGCCTATAGCGGCAGTATTCCCGCTGATCCCAACCGCCAGGCCAAAATGATTATTGTCCGCGCCATCGTAGGCGGTCAGTTTCTGTTGTTGGTTCCACAGCCCGTTCGTTTTCGTAAACACATAAGCGGCTCCCTGTGTCTGGCTGCCAGTTCCAACCAGCGCGCACGCTCCAACCACCAGCGTTCCGGTGTCGAATGCCAGCGGGTAACCAAAAACATCCCCGCTTTGACCACCGCTGGCGCTCAGTTTCTGCTCCTGGCTCCAACTGGAACCGGCGCGCGTGAAGACATACACGGCTCCCTGAAAATTGTTTTTCCCATAAGCGGCAATGACTGCGGTGTCTCCCTGCACAACCACCGCGCCGCCAAACCGATCACTGGCCGCGCCATCGCTATTCAACAGTTTTTGCTGTTGTGACCATGTATTGCCAGAACGCACAAACACATACGCTGCTCCCTGCGCTGGATTCAAACCGATGTTGATATTCGGCGCTCCCACCACCAGCGTATTTCCGTCCACTGTCACCGCCGTACCGAAAAAATCCCCGAATGCGCCGTCTGCAACCGTCAACCGTTGTTGCAGATTCCAGGTCGTATTCGTACGCACAAACACATACGCCGCGCCTTGATATGAATCCGCGCCCGGCGCACCCACGACAAGAGTGTTGCCGTTGAGTGCTAAATTCTGGCCAAAAGACTCATTCGATGTCAGCGGATTGGCAGACAGCTTCTGCTGGAAAACAAAATCCGGGCCAGAGCGGATGAATACATATGCCGACCCCGCGTCAGTCCACGAAGAGCCACCAAAGTGGAAATCGTCGCCAGGCACACTGACAACGACAGTATCTCCACTGATCGCCACCGACATGCCAAAATGATCTTCGTTTGATCCATCAAAAGCACTGAGAATGCCCTGCAGGGTAAAATCCGCAAACATTGTTGTCCCAAGATTGCCGGCTGTTCTGCGGCGCACTTTCAACAGAGCATTTTTGAGCGCGCGATCTAATCCTTGTGCCTTCAACTCTGCAAAGGCTGCTTGCCCCTGTAACGTAGAAAAGGCGGTAGTTTCGTTTTTTGTCATTGAACCCGACGCTTGCGCACTGCGCACAAGTCCTGACTTCGATGAAAAGGCAGTCGCCACAGCCAGAATGATGATGACCAGCAGGAACGCCAGCCGACAACAGACTTGAAACGCGGACCGTTGAAAAAATCCGATGCTGTTTGTCATTTATTTTCCCCTCCTTGATGGTGAGCGGCGGACATCAGCGGCCCGCCGTTTCTTTGATCCAATTGTTTTTCGCAGTTCATTTCCTCTCATCCATCACAAGCGCAAAGCCCGGCGCAAAATGATCACGGCTGAAAAAAGTTTTTTGATCCCGCCTCAATCACTTCGCGATCATTCCAGTGCTCAAAACAGAGAAAGGCGACCACCGCTTTATGCGATGATCGCCTTTCCTTCCTGGAATCAATCAATTTACTGCCTTACGGCGCGAAGTAGCCGGACACATCAATCACCAGATCCGGCGTGCTCTACGATCTCCTTTCGCTTATCGCTAGTTGCAGGTGCGTGCGACTTCTGGTTTGGTGAAACAGGTTTAGAACCTGTTTCACCGCTGAATGTATGGGGCCCACCCGACACTGAAAACCGCCATAAGGCGATTAACGCTTCCGCAACGCCTGCCATTGTCCATACGTCAACGAGCGCCAAAGCCATTCCGCAGGGCCAAAGCGAAATCGTTCCAACCACCAGTCGCTGACAACCAGTTGAGCCATAAAAACCACCAAACCGAACACCGCCGCCACCGCCGAGCCGAGCGTTCCAAACAGCCCAAAACCAAAGCCATAAAACATCAGGCTGAAAATGATGGATTGCGCCAGATAGTTGCTGAGCGCCATTCGTCCGGCGGCGGCAAGCATTCGCGTCGGCCAACGACCGTGGCCGGCACGCGCCGAACGAAACCAAAGCCACAGGCTTGCGCCATAAGCAAAAGCCAGCAACACCACTGAATAAGGATAGAGCCAATCGAACGCGGCAGGCGGCGACAGACCGGTTTCTTTCGACCAAACCTGCAAGGTCGTCATCAGCGCGCCCAGGCTGCCCGCAACGATGGCAACGATTTTCAGCAAATTGCGATGCTTTGGTGGTTGCTGAAGTAACCCACCTCGCCAGGCAGCGACGCCCAGCAACATCAAGCCAAATGTTCTTGGCAAAGAACCAATCAGCAGTGGCGCGATGAACCGCCAGGCTTCGTGCCAGCGAAACGCCATGATTTCCGCAAAACTTCCGGTCGCATAAACGCGCGTGGCAAGCGCAGCCTGCGCCCGCATCGCGGCTTCGGTCGGAAAAAGCGCGCCGAAAAATGGCAAATAAGGCGACAGCGCGACCAGCGCCGCCCCCAGCGCCCACAGCCAACGTGTGGGCAAGCCGGCAATCGGAATCAGCAGCAACCCACAAACAGCGTAAAGCGCAAGGATGTCGCCATTCCAGATCAAAAGCATGTGGCAAAGCCCTATGGCCAGCAACACCATAAAGCGCCGAACGAAAAAGCTGGAAGCATTTGCCTGGTGCTCCGCCGCCCGCTGAACTTGAACGCCTGTGCCCACGCCGAACAGAAACGAAAACAGCGTAAAGGCTTTGAACTCAAAAACCCCCGCCACCAGAATATCCACTGCGTGGTTCGCCCAACCGGGATGCGTATGAAACGTCAAGATGCTCTGAAACAGCGAGACGCGAAACCCCACCAACAAATTGACGATCAAAACGCCGAACAGGGCTGCGCCGCGCAACGCGTCAAGACTGATGTTGCGCTCGTCGGAAGAAATGGGCTTCATTCAAGATCACCTGGCGATTCGCAACGCCAGATACGGAATCACGCAGAACAAGAAGATGCTTATTTTGTAAAACACGATCCCGGCGAAGTTGATGGCCTCGAACTGCTCGACCGGGATTCGAAACCATTTGCTCCAAAGCCGGTGCATCCATTCGTGCGGCAGCACGAAGAGCAAGCACCATACCGCCAGCAACCCAAAATTTAAGATCGCGCACCAAAAGAGCGCGTCTTGTATCGCCACAATGTTCATCACTTTGTCCTCCGATGATTCGCATTGCTGTGGATAAGTCGCCCGTCTAAACTGACGTGGCAACCTTGCGTCACAGGTTCATGCGATGACGAAAGATACAGCGCAAGCCTGATGAAGTCCTCTGCTGCGTCAAGTTTCTTTCTCGGAAAATTCTCGGAGGTCCTATGACAGAGAATCTAAAGCATTTATACGAGTTCGGCCATTTTCGGCTGGACGCCGCAGAGCGGTTGTTTTTGCGCGACGGCGAAGTGGTTCCGCTCACGCCCAAAGCCTTCGACCTGCTGTTGGTATTGGTCAAACAACCTGGGCATCTGTTGGAAAAGGAAGTCTTGATGAAAACCGTTTGGCCGGACGGCTTTGTTGAAGAGAACAACCTGGCCGATAACATCTCTAAATTGCGCAAGGCGCTGGGCGAGGGCCAGAACGGGCAGAAGTTCATTGAAACCATTCCGAAACGCGGCTATCGCTTTGTGGCTGATGTAAGAAAGCAAAATGGCCCGAGGGCAGAACAGGTCGCCGAAAGAGCGGGAAGCGAAGAACATCCTGCAACCTTGAATACACATTCTTTGGCAAAACAGGGATTTCGTTTCCTTACTTTGCTTCGGGTTCTTGTCGTCCCGATGATCCTTATCATCGGTGCCGGTTTTTGGCTGTATTTCACGCTGGAAAAAAAGGGCAAAGTTCAGCAGCTTGAATTCAAGGGCAACTTCTATCTGGGCAGGTGGACGGAAACTGAAATCAGGAAAGGCATCGAATACTACAATCAAGCCATTGCCCTGGATCCGAACTCTGCGTCCGCTTATGAAGGGCTTGCTGCTGGCTGGCTTTTCCTCTCCGATTTGCACATCTCTCCACGCGAAGCGGAGCCGAAAGCGGAGGCCGCGGTTCTGAAAGCGTTGCAGCTTGATGAAGGATCACCCGCAGCGCACGTGACTTTGGGGTTGATTAAAACCCAGTACGATTGGGATTGGGCAGGGGCCGAGCTGGAATTCAAACGCGCGATTGAACTCGCCCCGGACGACGATTCGGCGCACCAGATTTATGGCTGGTATTTGACCGCAATGGGAAGAATTGACCAAGCGCAGGCAGAAATGAAACTCGCGCTGAACCCCAATCCCCTCAACGATTTCGCCTTGTGGGGACTGGGTGACTCCTTTTACTTCGCGCGTCAATATGATCAGGCGGTGGAACAATACCGGCGCGCGATTGCCATTGAATCCAAATCGCACTGGACACACTTGATGCTTGGCTGGGCGTATGAACAGCAAGGCAATTTTTCCGAAGCCATTGCCGAATTGAATCAAGCGTATCGGTTGAATGAAATGCCGCAAACTCTTGCGGCGCTCGGACACGGTTTTGCCATTTCCGGTCAGCGCGCCGAAGCGCAAAAAGTAATTGCAGAGTTGCAGGAAACCGCCAAGCGCAGATACGTCTCGCCCTATGACGTCGCCACGATTTACGCCGGGCTTGGAGAAAAAGAACGGGCGCTGGCCTGGCTCGAAAAAGCTTTTGAAGACCGCAGCGGTTGGTTGGCGCTGTGGCTGAAAGTTGATCCGAAATTCGACAGCCTTCGCCCGGACCCGCATTTCAGCAACCTGCTGCGCCGCATTGGCCACAGCAATTACGGCGCGAAATAGCCTGACAGATCAATCACCAGATCGGTCGTGCTGGAAGCGAAGCGTTTGAAGGCTCCGTCCGCCCCTAAGCCGACAGTAAAGTGGCGGTTGAAGACTGTGCCGCTCCGGTAATTGGAGGTTGCAACGTTCAGCTGATTCGCATCGCTCGGCCAGAAGGTCAGGAAGCCGTTGGCTGAAACGTTAACGGTGGTGGCGTTGCCGACAACGGCTTTGGCGGACGCGGGAATTCCGGTGCAAACTCCGGTTGAAGGTTGCTGATACGTCGTGCCTCCCGTCATTTGCGCTCCTGGCGTGAAGCATCCGGTCACTCCGGCGCGCGTATCCAGCAAGCGCACCGGCGTTGGCAGTGAATTAAACAGCAAGCCCTGGCCGTTCGTGTCGTTGAGTTGCGTGCTGTAATAGCCCAGCACATCCACCACCAAATCCGTCGTTGCCGCGGTGTAAATGTTGAACTGCCCGCTCGGCGAAAGCCCGACGGTGAACGGCGCGTTCATGTTGATCCCGGTCTGGAAGTTCGAGCTTGCCGCCAACGGCCTTGAGGCGTCGGAGGGAAACAGCGTCAAAAAGCCGTTGGCTTGTGGGCCGACGGTCGTCGCGTTGCCAACCAAAGCCATGGCTCCGGCAGGAATCAGCACGCTATCGCACGTCGTCGTGCCGAGTTGTGTCGTCGTCGAATCTGCATTCAACAACGCTCCCGGCGTGAAGCAAGCCGTTTGTCCCGCGCGCGTATCCAGCAAACGCACGGGATGCGGCAGCGGATGAAAGTACAAGCCACTTCCGGAAGGCGGCGCGTAATACCCTGTGATGTCTACGACAACGTTGGTGTCTGTGGTGACGAAGATGTTAAACGCACCATCGGCAGTTCCGAGTCCAACGGTGAACACATTGTTGAGCACCTGATTCGCGGCGAAGTTGGAATTGGCCACCAAAGGCCGCGTGACCCCGCTGGGATACAAGGTCAGAAATCCTCCGCCTGATTGCACAGTCGTGATGTTTCCCGCCAGCGCTTTGGCATTCGAGGGAATCGTCAAGCCATCACACGTCCTGCCCGCTGCCGCCTGCGTCCGCGAACTCTGCCCCGGAATCATCGCTCCGGGAGCGTCACAGCCTGGCTGTCCGGCGCGTGTATCCAGCAAACGCACCGGATGCGCCAGCGGATAAAACTGCAAGCCATTGCCACCAGCATTGCTGATGGTCACTGCGTACACCTGAAATCCCTGACACCCCAGATTGTCCGTCGCCGTGATGGTGAAGTTGAAGGTTCCCGCTGCGGTTGGCGTGCCGGACAAAGTGTCTCCCACCAGATTCAACCCCGCAGGCAGATTGCCAATGCTGACGGTAAAACTGTACGGTGCATTTCCACCCGCTGCGATGAAAGTCTGTGTTGGATAACTAACGCCAACAGCACCATTGGGCAGTGTTGGCGGATTTACCAGAATTGTCTGGCATCCTCCGCTCTGCCCACTGACCAGAAATCCTCCCTCGACGGAGTATTGGCCGCCGCTGGATGCGCCGACAACGCTTTGCCCAATCAAACCGGTTTCGCCATAACTTCCGCCGGAGCTTGCGCCGCCTCCGCCAGCGATGACCGATTGCGTGATGTTGTAACTGCCTCCGCTTTGCGTGGGAGAGGTTGACAGAGGAGAAGCTTCTGGCGTGGCTACATGTGTTACCGCTGGATTGGCAGATGCCCCGACGCGCTCGGCGCTGGGAGCAAAATTGGCAAACTCACTCAGCGTTCTGCTGCGCGCCACGCCAAACAAGAGTCCTGCAAAAGACGCGAGACAAAGCAACCCGAATAGAAAACGGCGGCGGTCTTTTGTAATTCTGATCATCTTTCCTCCATATGCGTCTTCATGGATTTTGCGTAATCCCCTCCAAGCAAAGCCACAACGGCTTCATCAAAAATGCGGGCTGTGGACTTTTATGGTTTGCAACCATCCGCGTTGGAATTGCTCTGACAAACAACCTTCTTTAAGGCTGCAAGGGTTTTCTGCTGTTGCTTGAGCAGGATCTGTTGTTGTTGGATGGCGTGATGAAGATCATCAATAATGGCCTGCTGTTGCTGTATAGCGTTGACCAGCACGGTGGTGAGCTGCCCGTACTTCACGCCTTCGATTTCGCCCGACGAGTTATGTGTGACAAGAAGCGGTTCGATTTTTTCAACTTCTTCGGCGCTGAATCCGACATCGCGCATCCCGCCGTCGCGCCAGTTGAAAGTAATCGGTCGCAGACTATTGACGATGTCGAGACCGCCGGTGAATGATTGGACCGCAGATTTGTAGCGCAAACTAGACGAGCAAGTGGAGATTTTACCGGCGGCGGTCGTGCAGATATTGGTGCTGCCGCCAGTGCCGAGCACTTGCACGAACAGATTGCCTGGCACAATCACATTATCGCCGGTCCGGCCCAAGACGACGGTGTTACTGGCGCTGACGACCGCGCCGGCGCCGATCGCGGTGGCAAAGCTGAGGTTACCTGTAGCGACGTCCGCGGTTGCGCCAACGATGGTATTGTTGCTGCCAGTGGTATTTGTGTCACCTGTATCTTCACCGATGAAAGTGTTGCTTGCACCTGTCGTGTTGCTATAGCCCGCCGACCTTCCGAGGAAAGAGTTTTGATTGCCGGTGGTGTTCTCATGTCCAGCTTGTGCGCCGAAAAAAGCGTTATGACTGCCGTTTGCATTCAGATATCCTGCTTCGCCCCCGAAGAATGAATTAGCGACGCCGGATGTGTTTGAAAAGCCTGCCAGATATCCGAACATGGAATTACCACTCCCATTCGAGTTGGAAGCGCCAGCTTGAGAGCCGAATATGGAATTGCCGCTTGAAATGTTTAATCGGCCCGCCCAGTATCCAAAGAAAGCGTTATCTTCACCGTTCGTATTCGCGCCCCCGGCCAAACTACCGAAGAAGGCGTTTCGGGATGCCGTTGTGGTTAAATAACCTGCCTGATTGCCAAAGAACGAATTATCGTTGCCCGTCGTATTTGATTCTCCGGCGTACCGACCGAAAAATGCGTTTGCCACCCCGACAGTGTTGTTAAGGCCTGCGCCAGAACCGAAAAAAGCATTACCACCGCCTAAGGTATTACTCCTTCCAGCACCATACCCAAAAAAGGAGTTGGCACCGCCGCCCTTATTACTAAAACCGGCGGAGAATCCGAAGAATGAATTGTTACTGCCGGTGGTGTTGGCGTTGCCCGCGTTGGTTCCGAAAAAGGCATTTGTCTGTCCCGTGGTGTTTGACGTTCCTGCGCCGACGCCCGCAAAGATGTTTTGACTGCCCTGAATGCTCAAGACGTGTTGATTGCCGATTTGAAACTCCGCCCGTGCGTTGAAAAGATTCGCCGTCCCATCGCCGTCAATGTTGAAGTCCGCATTTTGGACAACCCCTGTGTTTTGAATGTAGCTAGCGCTGCCTGCGGGCACTCCCGCGACGGGAATCTGTCCGGCGACCGCTGCCCCCGCAACGCTGCCCACCTGGGTGCTGGTCACACAGCCGACGCAGGCGTTCGATAGCGTATCGGCGACTGATGAATTCAAGCTGCGCAGCGCGAAAGGCGTCGAAGTAACCGACTGACGGGGGGCAAGCGCTGCGTAAGGATTGGGACTGCCCGCCGGACGCACGCCGATCTCCAGGAAGCGCGGCGGCCCGCTGAACACTCCTGCCCCAAAATCGAGTTGCACGGTGAAGATGCCTGCCGTCACCGCCACCGAAGCCTTGGTGACGGTTGCGCCCTGTTGAGTGCCGGTGCCGACTGTCACCGTGTCGAACAACTTGAACTGCAAATCATAATTGCCGTTGGCGGGGTTTGCGCCATCGGTCAGTTTGCCTTGATACGTGAACGCTGTCGTTTGGGCAGTTGCCATTCTGACGCTGGTAAGAAATAAAATAAGAGTAAGGACAATTCTGATCCTCATATTCGTACCTATCCCTTCGTTATTTACAGACTTCGGCTTGCGGGTGCGACAGACAGACCAGTTTTTTCAGCTCCGCAAGCTGCTGTTGTTGTAACCGGAGTTGTGTTTGTTGGGCTTGATTCCGTTGGTGCTGTTCTTCTAAGAGTTTTCGTTGGGCGGTGATTTGCTGTTTTTGTTCTTCGATTTGTCTTTGTTGCTCGTTGACGGCATTGACCAGCACGGTGGTGAGCTGCCCGTACTTCACTCCTTCGATTTCGCCTTTGCCATTGTGCGTCGTTAGTAACGGTTCAATCTGTTCGACCTCTTCGGCCGCAAAGCCGACATCACGCATTCCGCCGTCTTTCCAATTGAAAACAATCGGGCGCAGCCGACGGACAATGTCCAGCCCGCCTGAAAAGGATTGCACCGAAGTTTTGTACCGCAGAGAAGACGAGCAAGGCGAGATGCGATTCGCGGCGTTCAAGCAAATCGAAGTGCTGCCTGCGCTGCCGAGCGATCCGACGACCAGCGTGCCGTTAATCACCACCGAGCCGGGAATCCGCACTGCATCCGATCCGTCCGGTCTGCCAAGGAAGATGGAATTACTCTGACTCGCAACTGATTGGGCGCCGATGACGGTCGCAAACGTAAGGTTGCCGGAACCTACATCAGCGCCGTAACCGAGAATCGTGTTGTTACTGCCGGTACTATTGGTGAGTCCCGATTGATTGCCAAAAAACGAGTTGCTACTTCCGGTCGTCGTCTCGTGGCCCGTGATGTAACCAAAAAAAGCGTTGTTATCGCCCGATGAATTTTGGTATCCGGTATTGCTTCCAAAAAAGGAATTGAAGAGACCAGTCGCGTTGAGGGATCCTGCCGAAGCACCAAAAAATGAATTGTCATTGGAGCCTGTGGTGCGCCCAGCCCCATAGCCTACAAAGGTATTGCCGTCGGTTGTGTGATTGAAATTCCCCGTCCTCCAACCAACGAAGGTGTTTCCAGTACCAGTCGTGTTCTGACTTCCGGACTCGTAACCAACAAATGTATTCCCAAGGCCTGTCGTGTTTTGATAACCGGCGTTCGCTCCGATGAATGTGAGTTCCCACGCTGTATTTGAGGTTCCGGCAAAAGCGCCGACAAATGTGTTGGATTGTGACGTGGTGTTGGATTTACCTGCCTCTATTCCCAGAAAGGTATTGTATTGTCCGGTTGTATTGAAACGACCAGCGAGACGGCCGAAAAAGGAGTTGTTGCTTGCTCCATTTGATCGTCCGGCCTCCGAGCCGAAGAATGAATTGTTTGACCCAGAACCGTTGGCAATCCCTGCCGCATATCCAAAAAAGGCATTATCGTCGCCCGTTGTGCTGTTCGAACCAGAAGAGCTGCCAAAAATTGAGTTGAAAGATCCGATGTTTGATTGGCCGGCCGCGAAGCCGAAAAATGAATTACTGCTACCGGTATTCTCGGTCCCTGCGCGCGCGCCAAAAAAAGAATTGCCGCCGCCGGTTGTATTGGCTGAGCCGGCCAAGGCTCCAAAAAATGAATTGCTCGACCCGGTTGTATTTGCCACGCCCGAACCGCCGCCTACAAATGAATTGAGAGTGCCTGATGTGTTTGCCGTCCCTGAATTGATGCCCGCAAAAAAATTGCCGCCTGGGGTTGCCAAAACGCGGCTGCCGCCGAGGTTGAATTGCGTGTTTGCGTTGAGAATGTTTCCGCTGAACGTGCCCGCGACATTTAAGCTGCCCGGCACCTGAACCGTGACGGCGTTGGTGCCGAGGACTATCGTGTTGCTGGTGGTGACCACCGCGTTCGCACCGATCGCCGTGGCATTTGTGATGCCTGCTGCTCCATTTGAGTTGAAGCCGATGAAGGTGTTGTTGCTTTCGGTGGTGTTCGCCAATCCCGCGCTGCGGCCCAAAAATGTATTGCCCGTTCCGGTTGTGTTATTCAACCCGGCGCTGGTACCGAAAAACGCATTGTCGTTGGCGTTCGTGTTGCGCCCGGCATTGGCGCCGAAAAAGGAATTGGCGCGGGCGAGCACATTAAATTCTCCGGCGGTGTAGCCGAAAAAAGCGTTGCTGTCACCCGTAGTATTGTTGACACCCGCAGCCCCACCGAAAAAGGAATTCTGGCTTGCCGTGTTCAGCACACCTGCATTGCTGCCGAAGAAAGCATTGAACCCGCCTGAGGTGTTCGCGTTTCCGGCGCCCACACCGAAGAATGAATTGTGATTGCCTGTCGTGTTTCCGCCGCCCGATGAAGAGCCGAAGAATGAATTGCCAAGGCCAGTCGTGTTGCTCTGACCGGCGCTCGCGCCCGCAAAGAAGTTGGAATTTCCCGCCGCGCTCAACGCGCGAAGCCCGTTGATATTGTATTGCGTCGCGGCGTTGAAAATATTCGCCGTGCCAGTGCCGCTGATGTTGAAGTTGCTTGTCGCTTGTTGACTTGTCGTGTTTTGAACGTAGCTTGCACTGCCTGCGGGCACACTTGCTACCGGGATCGTTCCTGTGACGGCAGAACCGGAGACGCCGCCAACCTGCGTACTGGTTACACAACCCACACAAGCCAATGAAAGCGTGTCGGCAACCGATGAGTTGAGGCTGCGGACTGCATAAGGCGTCGAGGTCACAGGCTGCCGTGGCACCAGCATCGTGTAAGGATCGGGACTGCCCGCCTGTCGCACCCCAATTTCCAGAAAGCGCGGCAGCCCGCTGAACACTCCTGCCCCGAAATCGAGTTGCACGGTGAAGATGCCTGCCGTCACCTGTACCGGTGATTTGGTAAGGGTTGATCCTTGCTGAGTGCCGGTGCCAATGGTCGCCGTATCGAAGAGCTTGAACTGGAAATCGTAGTTGCCGTTGGCGGGCAAGCCGGTGTCTGTGAGCTTGCCTTGATAGGTGAAGGCCGTGTTCTGCGGCAAAGCGGCATTGACACTGATCAGAATCACGATTATGAAAACTAAAAGTTTGACCCTCATGTGTAATCTCCTGATGACCTATCCGCTTGCGGTTGGAGGGGCGGATTTATTTGCAAAGGTCGGCTTGCGGATGCGACAGGCAGACCAGTTTTTTCAGCGCCTCGAGCTGCTGTTGTTGTAGCCGAAGTTGATTTTGTTGTTGTTCGATTTGTTGCCGTTGTTGCGTGATGGTGCGCTGCTGTTCGGCGATTTGCGCTTGCTGTTCGTTGACGGCGTTGACCAGGACGGTCGTGATTTGAGCGTACTTGACGCCCTCGATCTCGCCTTTGGCATTGCGAGTGATTAAGAGCGGTTCGATCTTTTCAACTTCTTCCGCGCCGAAGCCGATGTCCGCTTTGCCGCCCTCTATCCAGTTAAAAGTAATCGGCCGCAAGCGGCGGACGACGTTTAAGCCGCTCGTGAAGGTTTGAACGTTGGTTTTATAGCGCAGAGAGGATGAGCAATTGGCGATGTTCTTGGAGGAATTCAGGCATAAATTCGTGGTTCCGCTACCTCCTAAAGTATTGAGTTTGACCAGACTATCAAACGTCGTGGTGAGGCCGAATGTCGCCGTTGAGGAAACATCCAGCCTGCCGGGAATGGAAACCTTGTCAGCCGATGCGCCCAGAACAACCGTGTTGCTTGTATAAACGGTCGCGCCCGCGCCGATGGCAGTAGCGTAGGTAAGATTGTTTAAGCCGACATTGGCAAGCGCACCGATGACTGTATTGTTGCTGCCGGTTGTGTTGGCGTTTCCGGCGTTGACTCCGACGAAGACATTGTAACCGCCCGTCGTATTTCCGCCCCCCGAAGAAGTTCCGATGAATGTATTTCTATCTCCAGACGTATTCACTACTCCAGCGCTCGCGCCGAAAAAAGAATTTGATAAGCTATTGGTTAAGGCGCCTGCATTGGAGCCGAAAAAGGAATTTAGACTGGATGTCGTAGTACCTCCACCCGCTCTGAAACCGAAAAAGGAGTTTTGGCTGCCTGATCCGTTCGAGTCGCCAGCTTGATAGCCAAAAAAGGCATTGTTCCCCCCGATCGTGTTCCCCCCGCCCGCGCCAGTGCCGAAAAAGGAATTGTTCGTACCGCTCGTGTTTGAAAGGCCGGCCTGATATCCGAAGAACGAATTACTGTCTGCCGTATTCGCCTGACCTGCGCCACTGCCGAAAAAGGAGTTGCCTGCGCCGGTCAAGTTCCCTGTCCCGGCGTTGTATCCGAAGAACGTATTGTTCGCGCCCGAGGTCGTTGAATCGCCCGCGCCGCTGCCAAAGAATGAGTTGAAGCTAGCGGTATTGAGCCTGCCTGCCGAATAGCCGAAAAAAGAATTATCATTTCCCGTTTGGTTGGCGTCACCCGCCGTTCGCCCAAAGAATGAATTTCTCGTGCCGGTGGTGTTCGAGTTGCCGGCAAACGCGCCGAAAAACGAATTGTCGCTCGCCGTGTTCAGCGTTCCCGCCTCGCGTCCGAAAAATGAATTATTCGCGGCGGTGGTGTTAAACCGCCCGGCGCTGTCGCCGAAAAAGGAATTGCCGCTACCCGTCGTATTTGAGGCTCCGGCCAGCCTGCCGGCAAACACACCCGACGCATTGCCGAAGCTCAAGGCATGATTAACGCCGATGTTAAATTGCGTCGTTGCATTGACGATGTTGCCCGTGAGCGTGCCGCCGGCCGTGCCGTTGCCGCTGATGTTGAAGTTGCTCGCCGCCTGTGGACTGGTAGTGTTTTGAACATAGTTGCCGCTGCCTGCGGGCAAGCTGGCTGTGGGAATCTGCCCGGTCACGGTAGAACCTGCGACGCTGCCCACCTGTGTACTGGTCACACAACCGACGCAGGCACTCGACAGTGTGTCGGCGACCGACGAGTTCAAGCTCCGCACGGCGTAGGGCGTCGAGGTCACCGGCTGCCGGGGCACGAGCAGCGTATACGTGTTTGGGCTGCCCGCCTGTCGCACCCCGATTTCCAAAAAGCGTGGCGGCCCGCTAAACACTCCTGCCCCGAAATCGAGTTGCACGGTGATGATGCCCGCCGTCACCGCCACAGCATCTTTGGTGACGGTTGCGCCCTGTTGAGTACCGGTGCCGACGGTCGCCGTATCAAACAGCTTGAACTCGAAATCGTAATTACCGTTGGCGGGTAGACTGGCATCGGTGAGCTTGCCTTGATAGGTAAAAACCGTACTCTGTGCAAGAACCGGCACAGCAGTAACCAGAAAAATAAGAACAAGTATCATTCTGCTTGTCATAGGGACTAATCTCCTTGATCTGTTGCGGTAGAGCGAGCGGAAGCACCCCCAGGCTTCGGCAAGTGTGGGGATTGTCGGAGCTCAGGTCACTTACGCTTCTGGTACAGAACCCGGTTGAAATCGGTACTCATGCTATTAGGCGAAAAGCGGTGGAAAATCCCATCACTTCACAAGAAAAATCTGGTGGAAGTCCTATGACAGGCTGCTAAGGTAGACAGTGCTATAATTCCAGCGTTCCAGAACGCGACAACCAAAAACGGAATCTATGGCCACACTCCCGGACAATGAAATAACCGGTTTGCTCCTCGACTGGGGCAACGGCGATGGAGACGCGTTTGACCAATTGATCCCGCTCGTTTACCAAGAACTGCGGCGCATGGCTCACCAATACATGCGGCGTGAGCGCGCTGGCGCCACTCTGCAAACCACGGCGCTGATCAACGAGGCTTACCTTAAGCTGGTTGATTACAAAAGGATGAGTTGGCAGGATCGGGCGCACTTCTTCGCGGTCGCCGCGCAGGTCATGCGGCGCATTCTGGTAGAGCGAGCGCGCAGCCGCCAAAGCGACAAACGCGGCGGTTCGGCGCAGAAAGTTTCGCTCGAGGAAGCCGCCGACCTGGCCATCGAGAGCGCGCCTGACCTCATCGCGCTCGATGTTGCGCTGACCAATCTGGGCGACATCGCCCCGCGCAAAGTTCGAATCGTTGAGTTGAGGTACTTCGGTGGCCTTAACCTCGAGGAGACCGCCGAAGTTCTCGGTGTGTCATCTCCGACCGTGCAGCGCGAGTGGCGGGCGGCCAAAGCCTGGCTTTATCGAGCGATTAGCGAGGGGATCAGGGATGAATCTTGAACGCTATGAGCAAGCAGACAAAATTTTTCAATCGGCCGTCGAGTTGGCCACAGACCAGCGTGCCGCTTTTCTCGACCGCGCCTGCGCCGGTGAGCCGGAATTGAGAAACGAAGTCGAATCGCTGCTGGCGTATGACAAGAAAGCGCAAGATTTCATTGAAGCGCCTGTGTTTGATGAAACCGCGGATTTGCTGGCAGACGATGCAGCCGGGACTTTGGTGGGAGAAACCATAGGGCCATTCAGGTTAGTTGGGCGTTTGGGCGCGGGTGGTATGGGGGAAGTTTATCTGGCCGAGGACACGAGATTGGGCCGTAAGGTGGCGCTGAAACTGCTCAGCCGCAGCTTGGTTGGCGATAGCCAGTCGCGCAAGCGCTTCCTCAGAGAGGCGCGCCTGGCCTCCGCGCTTGATCACCCGAACATCTGCACAATTCATGACATCGGGGAGGCCTCCGGCCACCTATACATCGCCATGCAGTACATCGAAGGGAAAACGCTCAGGCAATTGATCGTCGACCGCCCTTTGGATTCAGCAAGTTTGCTCCCGATCAGCCTGCAAGTGGCGGATGGACTGGCTGCGGCTCACGCCCATGGCATCATTCACCGCGACATCAAATCGAGCAATATCATCATTACGCCGCGAGGGCAGGCCAAAGTGCTGGATTTCGGGTTGGCCAGACCGTTGGAGAAAGAAACAGATCGTGAAGGCGAACTGACTTTAACCGGTATTGTAATGGGAACACCTGCCTATATGTCGCCCGAGCAGGCGCGTGGCGCAGCTTTAGACCAGCGCAGTGACATCTTTTCATTTGGGGTGGTGCTCTACGAGATGGCGACTGGGCGCATACCGTTCCGGGGGAAGTCCAAGGCGGAGGTGATGAATGCGGTAATCAATCATTCGCATCTTCCTGCCGGAGAGTTGAACCCGAATGTGCCGCCAGAGCTTGCCGCCGTGATTGATAGAGCATTGTCCAAAGAATCAAATGAGCGATACCAATCAATTGGGGAGATGATCTCCGCTTTGCGATGCGTCGCGTCACAAATTGGTATTCAAGCGCAGTCTGTGAGTTCTTTCGGAGCGTTGTCAGAAACAACTGCGCCCTACACTCCGCCTCGTCAGACATCGGCAACGCAATCTGAACATAAGCTACCAGCTAGGAAGATTGCTTTAGCAATTGGCTTGGCGCTGGTTGGATTCGCCTTCGCAATAAATTTCTTGCGGCCAAGGCCTGCAGCAATTTCATCAAAAATCAATACAATCGCCGTACTTCCGTTCAAACCTCTGCTGGCTCATGACCGCGACGAAGCGCTGGAACTGGGGATGGCAGATACCTTGATCGCGCGATTGAGCAACCAGAAAGAATTGAAAGTACGGCCAATCAGCGCGGTGCGCAGGTATACAGGAGTTGAGCAAGACGCAGTGGCAGCCGGGCGCGAACAAAAGGTAGATGCGGTATTAGACGGACAGATACAAAAGGTGGGCGAGCGAATCAGGGTGACCGCGCGCGTGGTGAGAGTGGACGACGGCGCCTTACTTTGGTCTAGCCAATTCGATGAAAAACTAACCGACATTTTCGCGGTACAAGACTCGATCTCTGAGCGTGTGGCTGGGGCGCTGGCAGTGAAATTGGCTGGTGAAGAAAAGGCGAGACTGACGAAACGTGATACTGAAAACGCGCAGGCGTACCAACTTTATCTGTTGGGTCGCTTCCATTTGAACAGGTTGACAGACGATGGGGCGTTCAAAAGCCTGGAATACTTTCAACAGGCAGTAGAAGCAGACCCGCACTTCGCCTTGGCTCATGCCGGAATTGCGGAAACTTACAACGCTCTAGGTGGTTTCAATACCCTTCGCCCAAGGGATGTCTACCCAAAAGCCAGATCGGCGGCGGAAATGGCGCTGAAAGAGGACGAATTGCTGGCTGAGGCTCATGCGGCGCTGGCGATGGTCAAACTGGCTTATGATTGGGATTGGTCCGGTTCTGAGAGAGAATTCAAGCGGGCATTGGAAATCAATCCGAGCGATACAGAGGCTCACTTTCAGTATAGTTACTTCTTGGCTTTTATGGGCAGATTCGATGAAGCAGTATCAGAAATGCGCCGCGCTAAGGAACTTGATCCGGTCTCTCTTGTCAAAATCACCGGGGTGGGGCAGGTACTCTTCATGGCGCGCCGATATGACGAGGCGATTGAACAATGTCGGAGGGCGCTTGAGATGGATCCGAACCTAGGCTTCGCGCACTGGCTGCTGGGGCTGGCCTATATGCAGAAAGGAATGTACGAGTCGGCCATTCGGGCGTTACAAAAGTCAATTCCCCTCTCAGGAGACAGCCCTGACGAACCGGCATCACTTGCGTGCGCCTATGCGCTTTCAGGCAAGACTGGTGAGGCGCGAAAGATCCTTGAGAAGTTGGAGCAACAAGCGAAGCGCAAGTACATAGCGCCATCTGGGATCGCCGAAATTTACGGCGCGCTGGGAGAAAAAGGCCAAGCCTTTGCATTACTCGACAAGGCTTTCGACGAGCGAGATAACATGATGGTTTTGCTGAAAGTAGAACCCACATTCGATCCTCTTCGGTCGGACCCTCGATTTACGGCACTGTGTCAGCGAATAGGATTTCCATAATGTGTGGGGGTGACGTCTGGAAAAGCGATCCTTTACGCGGCCCCTAAAATCCTTTGGCAGTAAACATTGAACGAAGAAACGCCAGAGGTGGTCAATGGATTTGTAGGGATAGAATTCATTCGACAGAAAAATACTGGCTCTAGCTCTAAACGCTTGGTGCATCTCTGACCAGCAATCGAATAAACGAGTCGTCTACTTCAGGCGAGCCGACGCTAATGCACAGCAAATGAATTCCTCATCAAAGGCACTTGGCTGTCAGACTCTCACTTCAAAAAGTCACCACGCCGCATCGGCCATAACGACTACGGCGCGAAATAGCCGGATAGATCAATCACCAAATCCGTCGTGCTAAAAGCGAATCGTTTGAAGGCTCCGTCGGCTCCAAGTCCAGCGGTGAAGTGGCGATTGAAGACTGTGCCGCCGCGGTAATTAGATGTCGCGACATTCGGTTGACTGGCGTCGCTCGGCCAGAAGGTCAGGAATCCGTTAGCGGCGACGTTGACTGTCGTCGCGTTGCCGACAACGGCTTTGGCTGCTGCGGGAATGCCCGTGCAAACTCCGGTTGAAGGTTGCAGATACGCCGTGCCTCCAATCATTTGCGCTCCCGGTGTGAAGCAGCCTGTTGCGCCCGCTCGCGTGTCCAGCAAGCGCACCGGCGTCGGCAACGGATTGAACAGCAATCCTTGGCCGTTGGTGTCATTGAGTTGCGTGCTGTAATAGCCCAGCACATCCACCACCAGATTTGTCGTTGCCGCCGTGTAGATGTTGAACTCTCCGCTCGGCGAAAGGCCGACAGTGAATGGCGCGTTCATGTTGATGCTGGTCTGGAAGTTTGAGCTTGCCGCCAGTGGCCTTGTGGAATCTACTGGAAACAGCGTTAAAAAACCGTTGGCTTGCGGATTGACCGTTGTCGCATTGCCGACCAACGCCAAGGCTCCGGCGGGAATCAACACGCCATCGCAAGTCGTTGTGCCCAGTTGCGTCATGGTCGAACCCGCTGTCAGCAGCGCGTTTGGCGTGAAGCAGGCGG
>CAZMXG010000010.1:0-94383 GCA_964570175.1 uncultured Heliomicrobium sp.
CTTCGCGGCGTTCGCGCTGTTTCCAGGTGGTCAACATGCGCGGATAATCCTGATTGGTCGTCAGCACTTCGTCGCCAGGCTTCATGTCAATTCCGAATTGGCAATTTTCCAGCGATTCGCTGGCGTTGCGCGTGATGGCGATTTCTTCCATGTCGCAGCCGAAATTCAGCGCCAGGCGACGGCGAACGCTTTCGATTTGCGGATCCAGATGCCGCCACATGGTGTACACCGGCGCGGAGTTCGAATACTCCAAATACCGCCGCATCGCTTCCTGCACGACTTTCGGCGAAGGCGAAACGCCGCCGTTGTTCAAATTGATCAGCGTGCGGTCAACAGTGAAGGCGCGTTGAATTTCCAGCCAGAAATCTTCGTTCATGGCGACGTCGTCGGCAGAATGGCTGGAAACGTATCGTGTCGCATCAATGGCGTGCGCGATTCCTTTTTCGTTGAAGCTGGCGGCAATCACACTGGCCGAGCCAAACTGGGCAGCATTTTTCAAAAAAGATCGTCGAGTAAACATCAGTGCTCCTCCGGTGGTGTACAGAATGGGACAGGTTGCGGATCACGCGTAGAGTTGCAAACCCTGCAAATATTGTAAAGCTGAGTTTTGTAATTTACGGGCCGCTAAGTCAGATGCGGGAAGGTGGCTGCGGTGGTAAGATGCGCAGCCGTTGACGAAAAAATCAACAATTCATATTCGCAAGGACTTTCATGATTAACAACGATAGATTGATTCGCGCTTGCAGGCGTCAGAGCGTTGATCGCGCTCCGGTGTGGATGATGCGGCAAGCTGGCCGTTACTTGCCCGAATACCGCGCTGTGCGCGGCAAAACGGATTTTTTGACGCTGTGTAAAACGCCGGAAATGGCAGCGGAAGTTTCCATGCAGCCATTCGACATTCTGGGTGTGGACGCGGTGATTATGTTTTCGGACATTCTGATTCCCGTCGAAGCGATGGGCGTCAAGCTGGACATCATTGAAAGCCGCGGGCCGGTGATCGAAACGCCGATTCGGACGGCTGAACAGGTTGAAAAGCTGATCGTGCCGGACCCTTTGGAAAAAACCGGCTTTGTGATGGATGTGATCCGATTGTTGCGGCAACAGCTAGACAACCGTGCGCCGTTGATCGGTTTTGCCGGAGCGCCGTTTACGCTGGCTTCGTATTTGATCGAGGGTGGCACGTCGCGCAACTTCGTGGAAATCAAACGAATGATGTACGCCAACCCGGCGTTGCTGCATCAATTGCTGGAAAAGATCGCCGACACCATCACCGATTATTTGAACGCCCAGATCGAAGCCGGAGCGCAGGTCATTCAACTGTTTGACACCTGGGCAGGCGAGTTGTCGGCGGATGATTTTCAAGAGTTCGCGCTGGAATACCACCAGCGGGTTTTCTCTCGGCTGCATCGCGGCCCTGGCGGACTGAGCGTTCCGGCGATTTTGTACGTCAACGGTTGCAGCGCCGTGCTGGAAAAAATGGCTGAATCCGGCGCGAACGTTCTGAGCCTGGACTGGCGAATTGACATTGCAGAAGCGAGCAAACGGTTGCAAGCCGCCGGATTCGACAATCTGGCTTTGCAGGGAAATCTGGACCCTTGCGCGTTGCTCGGCACGCCGGAAACCATTGGCGAAGGCGTTCGGGAAATTCTGAAAAAGGCCGGCCCGACTGGCCACATTATGAATTTGGGCCATGGAATTATGCCGATGGTTCCGGTTGATAATGCGCGCGCTTTTATCGAAGCGGCAAAAGCCGGAATCAGGGAAGCGGCCTAAGCACTCTTTCAAACTCTCATCGTTCCTATGGACAACGACAAAACCTCCTCAACGCAGAGTGAAGCAATTTCTTCAACCGATTATTTGGGATTGGTGCTGAAAGATCGCTATCTGGTTGAGCGTGTGCTTGGCAAAGGCGGATTGGGGCTGGTCTTTCTGGCGCGTGACCGGCAATTGCTGAATCGCGCGGTGGTCGTCAAAGTTCTGGTCGCTGATCGCGGCGATGAGCGGTACGATTCCTGGTTTCAAAAGAAGTTTAAACAGGAGATGGAAGCGCTGGCGCGCATCAACCATCCGGGTGTCGTTGGCGTTCTGGACACTGGCGCAATGCCCGACGGCAAGCCGTTTCTGGTGATGCAGTTTGTCGAAGGCAACACCCTGCGTTCGGCGATGATTCCGCAGGGGATGGATTTTGACCGCGTCGCCGCCATTGTGCGGCAGATGGGGGAAGCTTTGGCTGCCGCGCACGAAAAAGGCGTCTATCACCGTGATCTGAAGCCCGAAAACATTATGCTGGAAGAAGTCGGGGGAGGGCGCCAGCAGGTAAAGCTGATTGATTTTGGCGTCGCACGTATCAAAGATTCAGAAGTCGCCACCAATGTCGAAGTCACCTGGATTGCCGGAACGCCGCCGTATATGGCTCCGGAACAGTTGCGCGGCAAGCCAACCGCCGAAAGCGATATTTACGGACTTGGTGCGGTCGCTTACGAAATGCTGACCGGTCGTCCGCCATTCAAAGCCGGGTCGGCGGTTGACCTGTACGAAATGCAGCGTGAAGGCGCAATCGTCAAACCCAAAGAGCTTCGCGGAAACCTGCCTGAAACCGCCGAAGCTTCCTTGCTGAAAGCGTTGTCGTTCAATGCCGAAGATCGCTACAAAACGGTTCAGGCATTTGCCGAAGATTTGGCCAGTGCATTGACGGGTGAAACACGGCTAACGGGAAAACCGGTGGATTCAATCGTCGCGACACAGCGTTATGACAACGTTACTGGATCGGCGGAAGCGCGCCAGACGGCGCTGGACGAAACCAAAATCCGTACTGACGGCCGGCCGGCCGGCACACCGTTGAAATGGATTGCCGTTGCGGCGGTGATCGCTGTTGTTGCCATTGCCGCGTGGCTGTTTACGAAACAAAAGCCGCCTGATGTTGTTGAACCTGTCGTGGCAAAACCTGTATTCAGTTATTGGGTGATGGTTCAGAAATACCGCGACAGTAAGCCGTATCAAGCTCCTTTCAGGCTGGCGAGCGAAGTTGTTTTCGAGGACGACTATCACGTTCAGTTCAATGTCAGCGCGGCGCGGCAAGGTTTTCTGTACATCGTCAATGAATCGCCAGAGCCGGTGAATGGCTTGCCTGAATACATCACGCTCTTTCCTTCGCCGACGGCCAATGACAACAAATCGGAACTTGGCGCGAATCAGCAAATCAATATTCCGACAATCGGCGATGGTTTTGTTTTCGCCCAGGATCAGGGAACTGAGAAACTTTGGCTGGTTTGGTCGTCTAAGAGATTGCCGGAACTTGAAGTGGTCAAATCACTGGCAAATCCCAAAGATAAGGGCCAGATCACCGACCCGGAGCAAATTCGCACCATCCGCGATTTGATCGCCAAACATTCCGCGATTCCGGTCACCGTTGCCAAAGACGATACCAACAAAGTGACCAAAGTTTCCGGCTCCAGCGATGTGCTGGTGCATTTGATCAAGCTGGAACATCATTGAAACGGAAAACAGAAGATGCGCGCCGTTTTCTTCCCCCAGCGCTCCCGTTTGAAATCCCGTTAAGCCTTATCAACCCCGAACGCTTGCCCGTGAGCGTTACTTCTTTAACGGAGGCTCGCTTTGCTTCGTCAATATCGTGTTGCTCAGCTTTTCATCGTTTTCCTGTTCGGATTTTCCCTCATTACTGTCGCAATCAGTGGCCAGCAACCGGCACAATTGGAATTGGACAAAGCCGTCGAAACCGAACTGCGCGGCGGCGAAACCCAGTCATATCAGCTTTCGCTGAAGACGCTGGATTTCGCCCGCGTCACGGTTTTGGCAAAAGACGTCCGCCTTTCCATCAAGCTGCTTGCGCCGGACGGCAAATCACTCGCTGAATACCAGTGGAATCAGGATTCGCCTGATCCGACCCATTTGTCTTTGATTGCGGGCATCGGCGGCAACTATCGTGTTGAACTGACTTCGCAGGAAAAAGAAGCCAAAAAGGTTTCGATCAAGCTGGCGGAGCTTCGCGCGATTGAAAAGCTGGACCCTGAACGCATAGAAGCCGAGCGCCAGTTTGCCAAAGGCGAACAGCTTCGCCCGCGTCAGGCTGCGGAAGAAAAGAAAGCCGCGCTGGCTGCTTATACAGAAGCGCTGAAACTGTGGCGCGTCACGGGTGATAAAGAAAAACAGGCATCGGCGCTGAATTCACTTGGCGATCTTTCTCGCACCCTGCGCGAAAACCAGCAGGCGATGGACTACTTCACTCAAGCCTTGGAGTTGCGGCGGGAACTGAAAGACCGCAAAGGCGAAGCCAGCGCATTGACCAATCTGGGGCAAACCCAGCAAGCGATGGGACAGTTCAAACCGGCCCTGGATTTCTTTCGTCAGGCGTTGCCAATCATGCAAGAGGTCAGCAATCAGCGCGGCGAGGCGATTGTCGTGACTTCGATGGGCGCGACACAGCTTGCGGCGGGAGAGCGGCAACAGGCCATTGAATCGTTTGCGCAAGCCAGGGCGGTTTGGCAAAAGCTTGGCGATCAAAGCCGCGAAGCCGAAATGCACGTTCGCACCGGTCGAACCTACGAAGCGATGAACGATAAACCAAAAGCGCTGGAGGCTTACGCCGAAGCCTTAACGGTTTATCGCACGGCCAAAGATCAAATGGGCGAAGCCAATACGCTGCTTGACCTGGGCGCGGTCAATCGCGATCGGGGGAATAACAAAGACGCGCTGGGATATTTTCAGCAAGCATTGCCTCTATGGCGCAGCCTGGGCCGAAAACGCGAAGAAGCCAGCACGCTGAATTTTCTGGGTCTGGTGCAAAACACGCTCGGCGAAAAGCAACAGGCGCTTGAGCAATACAACCAGGCGCTGGCACTGGCGCGCGAAGTGAACAATCGTGGCCTGGAAGCGACGGTGCTGAACAACATGGCGGCGATTTATTTTGCGCTTGGCGAAAAACGCAAAGCCGCCGAATCCTTCGATCAGGTTTTGCCTTTGCGCCGTGCCGCAAATGACAAACTCGGTGAAGCCAGCACACTGACCAACATCGGCAGCGTGTATTCCGACCTGGGCGAAAACCTGCGCGCGCTGGAGTATTACAACCAAGCGCTGCCCTTGTGGCGCGAAGCCAAACGCGCCGATGGAGAAGTCAGCGCCATTCAAAACATCGGCGAAGCTTATGACCTGCTGGGCGAAAAGCAGAAGTCGCTGGATTATTACGCCCAGGCTTTAACCCTGGCTCGTTCCATCGGTGCCAAACAGGTGGAAGGCATTATCTCGACCAATCTGGCAACGCTGTATTCTTCGCTTGGAGAAAAAGAAAAAGCGCGCGAGATGTATTTGCAGGCGCTGGAAATTCACCGCACCACCGGCAATCGCACGGTCGAAGCCGACACGCTGCACCTGCTGGGATTTCTGCATTACGAACTGGAAGACACGCAGAAAGCCCTGGATTACCTGACCCAGGCATTACCCGTTTGGCGACAGTTGAAAGACAAGCGCGGCGAAGCCATCACGTTGACGGCGACGGGTATGGTTTACCGCTCGCTGGATCAGCGCGAACGGTCGCTGGAATTTTCGAATCAGGGCTTGCCATTGCATCGAGAAGTTGGCAATCGCGCTGGCGAATCTGAAACTTTGATCAATATAGGTTTGATCGAAAGCGCTTCGGGCGAAAAACAGAAGGCGTTCGAAAATTTCAACCGCGCTGCTGAACTCAGCCGGGCAATCAGCGATCCTGCGCTTGAAGCCAAAGCCAAATACGAAATCGCACGCGTCAAACTCGACACCGGCGAACTGGATCAATCGCGCAGCCAGATCGAAGAAACGCTGAACATTGTCGAATCGCTTCGCACAAAAGTCGCCAGCCAGGAACTTCGCGCTTCGTATTTCGCGACGGTGCAAAAGTATTACGACTTTTATATTGAATTGCTGATGCGAATGAATGGCCGCCAAGCTGGCGGAGGATTCAGCGGCGAAGCCTTGCAGGTTAGCGAGCGTGCGCGGGCGCGAAGTCTGCTGGAAATTCTGGCCGAATCGAACGCCAGCATTCGTGAAGGCGTTGATGCAACGTTGCTAGAACGCGAACGCAGCCTGCACCATCAACTCAGCGGCAAAGCCGATGCATTGTCCAGACTGTACGCCAGCCGCCCGTCGCCGGAACAGATTGCCGCGGCAAAAAAAGAAGTGGACGATTTAACCGCGCAGTACAACGACGTTCGTTCCGAAATTCGTCGCGCCAGCCCGCGTTACGCTGCATTGACGCAACCCGCGCCGCTCAGCCTAAAAGAAATTCAGCAGCAGGTTTTGGACAACGACACTTTGCTGCTGGAATATTGGCTTGGCGAAAAACAAAGCTTTCTGTGGGCGGTTACACCGACCAAAATCACCAGCTATGTGCTGCCGCCGCGCGCGAAGCTTGAAGCGGAAGCTCGTAATGCTTACGAATGGACCAGCAAACCAGCGCAGGGAAGCAGCAGGCGCCGCTTGAAGCACGACGGCGTCGAAATTACCGAAAGCGAACGAAAAGCGCGCGGTCTTCAGGCGCTGCGGTACTTGAGCAACACGCTGATTAAGCCTGTCGCTCCGCAACTAGGCAAAAAACGGCTGGTAATTGTCGCTTCCGGAGCTTTGCAGTACGTTCCCTTTGCAGCCTTGTCGGTTGCCGGAAAAAACTCCACAGCCAACCGACTCCCGACTCCCGATTCCCGACTACTCATTCAAGATCACGAAATCATCAATTTGCCCTCGGCTTCGACCATGGCGGTGCTGCGGCGAGATACTGCGCAGCGGCAAATTGCGCCGAAAATGTTGGCAGTTTTGGCTGATCCGGTTTTTGAAAAAGACGATGACCGAGTTCAAACGATGGCCAGGCCGACAATCAGCAATCAGGGCAATGCGCCATCTGCTCAACCAAAAGAAGCCGAAAAGTCTCAATCGCAAGCCGTCGCCGAAGAACGTTCGCTGAAACACATCAAGGAAAAAAACGCTGAAGAAACCGGCGAAATGAAAATCTCGCGATTGCCGTACACGCGGCAGGAAGCGGAAAAAATTCTGGCCCTGGTTCCGGAAGCCGACCGCAAACAGGCGCTGGATTTCGACGCCAGCCGCGCAACGGCGACCGCAAAGGATTTGAGCCAATACCGATACGTTCACTTTGCCACGCATGGATATCTGGACAGCGAACGTCCGGAGTTTTCGGCGTTGGTCTTATCACTGGTCAACAAAGAGGGCGCGCAACAGAGCGGGTTCCTGTATGCGTACGAAGTGTACAACCTGCAACTGAACTCTGATGTTGTCGTGCTGAGCGCCTGCGAAACCGGACTTGGCAAAGAAATCAAAGGCGAAGGCCTGGTCGGATTGACGCGCGGGTTTATGTACGCCGGAGCGCCGCGCGTGGTCGTCAGCCTGTGGTCGGTGAACGATAAGGCGACTGCCGACCTGATGGCGCGGTTTTACCGCAAGATGCTGAAAGAGAACTTGCGACCGGCTGCCGCGCTTCGCGCCGCGCAGATGGAGATGCTGAAAGAAAGCCAGTGGCGCGAACCGTATTATTGGGCGGCGTTCGCGTTGCAGGGCGAGTGGCGGTAATTATTGTGTCTGTCGCGATAAGCGATGTTATTTGTTCAACAACTTCGTCCAGTTTTGCACCACGGTCAGCGGTCGCAGCGAAGCGTCTTCCAATTGGCGGATCAACAGAAATCTCTGCCCGTCATCGCTCACGTCATAAACGTAGCGGCCAACGACGCGGCCAAAGCTCCCCATCTCGAATAGTGCCACCGGTGTGCCTGCACGAAAGCTCGCGCCCGTCCGGACCGGCACGGCCATCAGTTTGTCATCCGCCGCAACGTAGTACAGTTCTTTCCCGTCGCTCCGCCAGCGCGGCAAGATGCCGCCGCCCCGCGAAATCGTCACTCTTTGCCCCGGCTCAGGAAAAGACTGCACGTTGATTTCCATGCGGCCTGAATTATCTGACTGATAAGCCAGCCAGCGCCCGTCGGGCGAGACCTTCCCATAGCTTTCATCGAATGGCGTCACCAGGTAATCGCGTCGCTGGCGGTCGCCGGAAAGCGGCAACAATTCCAGGTCTATCCCGGTTTTCTGATACTTGCGGTAGACAATGAACTTTCCATCGGGTGACCAATCGCTGGTGAGCAATAGTTGTTGATCTCCCTTGAGCAGTAGCTCTTCTTTGTCGTCACTGCTCACTCCCTTTTGATAGATGCCCCAGAATCCCTCCCGATTTGAAACGAAGGCCATCCGGCCCCCATCCGGCGACCAGATTGGATAGGTGTCAGGCGCGGGGTTGAGAGTCAGGCGCTTGCGGGTTTCGCTTGGCAGATCGAACTGCCAGATGTCGGAAGTCTCAAACTGCGGATCGTTGCGATCCAGGAGTATCTGCCTGCCGTCCGGTGAGAGTTGCAGGGAATGATATTCACCCGCTGGGAAAATCGCCGCCAGTTGTTTGCCGCCGCGGTCGAACCAGGTAAGTTGGTTGTTCGGATTTCCCCCGCGGCGGTAAAGCAGCGCCTGGTTTACGACCGATAAATCAGCGTAACGATAAGGCGGCTCATAATGCACCGATTCCGTCACTGGCACGGGATCATCGCTGAGTACGAACTGATCAGGGTCAAACTTCTGCGCCAGAATCTTCCGCCCCCGCACGAAGAGCAGGTAACCGGCTGCGGAGTATTCAGCCTTCGTGTCGGCGCGCAGCAGGAAGCTGGACTGCTGATCGTCGAGTGAGCCGAGCCGAATGCCACGATAATCAGGTTGTCCAGCCTGGGTAAAGAAGATGAAATGACGGCCATCCGGCAGGAAATGCGGGTGGTTATGTCCAGTCTCAAAGCGCGCGGCATCCAGGTTGGTGACTGGTAGCGCCGTCCCGCCTGATTCGGAAACTTGGTAAAGGCCAGCCCCATTAAACTGAGGGGCAAACAGAATGACGCCCGTTCTGCTCCACGCGCCGCCAATCCCATTCGACTCGCCCGCCCCGCCCGACGCATCGCAGAGTGTGATGGGCATTCCGCCGGAGATTTCGATTCTTTTGAGCTTGCCCTGGGCGAAAAAACCAATGCTCTGGCCATTCGGCGACCAGAAGGGATAATGCGCCTCTTCCGTGCCTGGTAACAGTTCGGGCGCCGCACGCTCGAAGTTGTAAAGCCACAGACGAGTGACTTCCGCCGTAAATGCCACCATCACCGCGCGCCGCCCGTCAGGTGAAAGGGCTGATCCATGATTGATGGCTGAAGATGTCTGCTCCGGCAGCGGTAGATAGTTGTATGTCAGGTGGCTCTCGGCGGGCGCACGGCGGAAGTACGCTAACGCAACCACAACCAATCCCAACAACACCGCCGCCACCATCCACGCCAGACGCGCATTGTCGAACAGCCGTGTCTTGCCAACACTTTCTGTCACCGCTGGTGACGCTGCCGTTTCCAACCCTTCTGCTGGCCGCGCACCCGATAGCCCTGTCGGAGCGGACAATGCTTCGAGCGCAAAGCTTAAATCGCGCGCCGACTGAAACCGCAACTCAGGCTTCTTTTCCAGACAATGCCGCACGATCTTTTCAAGCTGCGGGCTGATCTGTTTGTTCGTCTCGCTCAGCTCCGCCAATCCCGCAGGCTCTTCTTTCAGAATCGCCGCCATCGTTTCGGCCATTGATTCGTAGCGAAAGGCCTGCCGCCCCGTCAGCATTTCATACAGGATCAAGCCAAACGAGAAGAGATCGGATCGCTGATCAATATCTTCGCCGCGCACCTGCTCCGGCGACATATAACCGACCGTCCCCATAATCACGCCCGCATCGGTTAATCGCTCTTGCCCCGGGGTTTGCGCATCAAGCCTGCCGGCGAATTTCTGCGGCTTCAATTTCGCCAGCCCGAAGTCGAGAATCTTGACGCGCCCGTCGCCGGTGACAAACAAATTCTCCGGCTTCAGATCGCGATGGACGACATCCTTCTCGTGCGCGGCGGCCAGCCCGGCGGCAATTTGCTGCGCGTAATCCAGCGCGGTGCGCACCGGCAGCATTTCCGCTCGCGGAGGCAACAGCGCGCGCAACTCCGCGCCTTCCAGCCATTCCGCGACGATGTAGGGCGCACCCTCGTAATCACCGATGTCGTAAACCGTCAGGATGTTCGGATGATTGAGCGCCGAGGTCGCGCGCGCTTCCAGCTCGAAGCGCCGCACGCGGTCGGCATCAGTGGCGAATCGGGCGGGCAGCAGCTTGAGCACGGCCAGGCGGTTGAGCCGAGGGTGCCGCGCCAGCCAGACTTCGCCCATCCCGCCGCTTCCCAGATGATTCAAAACTTCGTAATGGCCGAGTCGCTGCCCTGTGGCCAATTGCATTTTTGCGTCTTCCGCATCTTCCGCGACATCTGTGACTGGCATCGCTTTGGCTGCCTTTTCCCAAACAGGCGCGGAGAATTGATGATCGTCCTCTTGCGACGCCGCCAGCATGGCCAGCAGTCTGCCGCGCAACTCTTGGTCGTCCGCGCAGCTTGTCTCTATAAACGCGGCGCGTTCTGCCGGCTGCAATTCTCGCGCGTCGTGAAAGAGTTGGTTGATGCGTTGCCATCGCTCAGGAGACATCCGCTTGCCTCCTGTCCAACTCGCATTTGAGCCAGGCTTTGATGAACTCCCATTCGCGTTCCAGCGTGCGCAGAGGCGTGTCCATCACTTCCGCCGCTTCTTTCATCGTCAGGCCGCCGAAAAAGCGCACCTCTACCAACCGGTGCTTGAGCGGATCAAGGACTTCCAGGCTGGCCATCGCGTCATTGAGCGCGACGATCTCAGCCCAGATTTCCTGTGCCTCGTTGTCTGCTTCAGTCAGCGAAATGCGAATCCCTCGCTTGCGAAATTCCACACCGTGGTCAACCAGCACGTTACGCATCAACTGCGCCACAATCCCAATGAAATGGGCGCGGTTCTTCAATCCGACGGGCTTCCAGATAAGCAAGTTCAGGTAGGCAAGGTCAACCAGTTCCGTCGGTTGTAGCGAGTGATTGGCGCGTTCCCGGCTCAGGTAAAGACGCGCCAGCCTATGCAGTTCTTTTTGGACCAGCGGCACCAATTGCGCCAGAGCTTCTTCGTCGCCGTTGTCCCAGGCGATCAACAGTTCGGTTGCATTGTGTTCCACTGGCGTCATTGGCGTTTCCTGCAAAAAACAAAAGTGTCTGCTCAGCCCTGGGAGCGCAGTCCTTCCAGGTGAGCGTGCCTTGCCGGAAGACCGCGTCGGAAAAACAACAGGCGAGTCGCGGCGACCCGCATCCTGGAAAGACTGGGCTCCCAGGATTCTGCCTTCCGGAAATTCGTTTTGTTACTGCGGTGACAGCAGTCTAACAGCCGCTGAAAAAAAATGGCAACGTTTGGCGGGTTTCGGGCGCGAATTCGGCTTTAACTAAGTGAGGGCATTTTCCATCGGCCAGCTTTGACGTGGAAATGTTACGCCGCCCGTCAAGGTTTCGCTGACCACAGTTAATAGCCGAATTCAGAAAAGGAGAATCACCGTGAAACTGAATCACCCGATGAAGATCGCGTTTATCACTCTCACCTTGCTGCTGGCACTTTGCACGCCAGCGTTGATGAAGGAAGGCTCTTCGCAAAGCCAGCCTTCTGCCAGCGCCTCCCCCAAATTTGCTTTGATCGAGTTCTTCAAACTCGTCGAGCCCGGCAAAGCAGCGGAGCATCGCAAAATCGAGCGCGAGCTGTGGATGCCGATTCACCGCGAACGCGCCAAGCTGGGCAAAATCAAATCGTGGTCGCTGTGGAACGTGCGCTTTTCGCGTGGCGCGGAATCCGAATACGACCGGCTGACGATCACCACGTTCGACAAGTTCGCCGATGTCGAAAGCAGCTATCCGCCGGAAGTTTTCACCAAAGCTCACCCGAATCTGGCTTACCCTGAGATCCTTGCACGCACCCTGGCGACGCGCAAACAGGCGCGGGTCGAACTCGTCACCTTACTCGACAGTGCTGGACTCAATCCCCAGCCTTTACCTCCGTATGCGGTGATCGCTTTTCACAAACCGGATTCTGGCAAGGGCGCCGAGACTGTCGAACTGGTGCGGAAATATATGAAGCCGGTGCATCAGGAACGCGTCAATCGTGGCATCCTCAAGAGCTGGATGTACTTCAACGTCACTTTTCCCGGCGGCGCGAGCCGTGAATACAACCACATTGGGCTTAGCTTCTTCGACAAATTCGAGCACCTGGAAACGCAATACCCTGAGGGGCTTTTCAGCAAGGTTCATCCAAATACGACCTCGGCCGACATCGTGGCGCAACTCAACGCCGTTAGGAAACTGACGCGGTCGGAAGTGTTGACGCTGTTGGAGCAGGTGCAATAACCATCAACCCGCAACGAATAACCAAACAGGAGATGACTTTATGAAAAAGACTTTTGTAGTTGCTGCGCTCGCAGTCATTATTTGCGCATTTGCCGTAATTGCCCACAACGCCACGTCCGCCGCTTCTAACGACAAGGCTTTCGTCGGCACGTGGGAGCGATTCTCATCGAAAGATGCAGAAGGGAGGCCGGTGGAAGAACGATTGGTGCGATCCTTTCTGCTCTTCAGCGCCGATGGGCATTACTCCCAGACGATTCTTCCGGCAGGGCGGGACAAGCTGACCAAGCCCGTAAAAGAAATGACCAGAGAAGAGTTACTGAATCGGTTTGATGGCGTTGGTGCGCATTATGGAAGCTACACAATTGCCGGAAACAAGCTCACCAGAAAGCTTATTACCTCCACAAATCCAAGCTCAGAGGGAGCGGAGTTTGCCCAGACGTTCCGCTTTGAGGCCGATACGCTGATCCTGTCTTCGACGACAGCCGGAAGCAAAGCTGAAGCGCGTTTCCGGCGCGTCAAATAAACCTAGATGCCGATCTAACTGTCGTTAGAGGCCAGGTAAAAAGGAGATTCTATGTCGCAAGTCGCAGATATCGTCGTTGGAATAATCGCATTACTGCATGTCTATATTCTGGTGCTTGAGATGTTCCTTTGGGACAAACCCGCAGGACTAAAAGCTTTCGATAACAATTCCGAGACAGGAAGAACGTTTGCCGAATCCACGAAGGTTCTGGCCGCCAACCAAGGGTTGTACAACGGATTTCTGGCTGCCGGTTTGTTCTGGAGCCTGAGCCTCGGCGCGCCTGGAACGAACGTCAAAGTTTTCTTTCTTTGTTGTGTGTTGATCGCAGGTTTGTATGGCGCCGCTTCGACTCGGAAGATCAAGATTCTCTTCATCCAGACAATCCCGGCAGCCATCGCTCTCGCTCTGGTGTTCTACAACCATTGAAAATAATAACTGCTCAGCCCCAACGGGGCGGAATGAAATAGCCCGGTGCAGCGCACCGGGAACGCCGCGAGAAAAGCCCCCAAGCCCCAACGGGGCGAAATGTGCTACCGCGTTATTTCGCCCCGTTGGGGCTTGGGGAATAATTCAATGCACTATCCAGTGCGTTGCACTGGCCTGTCACACCTCGCCCCGTTGGGGCTGAGCAGTTACGAAAAATAAATGACAACGCCTGGCGGGTTTTGCGCGCGAATTCGGCTTTAACTAAGTGAGGGCATTTCTGCAGCAGCCGTTTTGAAGCGGAAATGTTAAGCCGCCTGCGATGAATCACCCTGAAGCAGCAGCGTCCTCAGCCAAATTTCTGAAAAGCCAAAAGGGGTCGTTATGGAAGAATCGAAACGCAAAAAAAGAAACACAGACCGGCTCGCAGAATGCTTTCCCGCCTTCGCCAGTCGAGTCGCCGCTGTTATCAGCGATATGGAGGCGCAAGGTTTTCGCCCTCGAATTCAGTCCGCGCATCGCTCTATCGCGGACCAACTGAAAGCCTTCAATGGTGGCTTTTCCAAAGTCAGGTTTGGGTTCCACAACGTCACCAATGTCAGCAGCGCGCCGGAATCGCTGGCAGTTGATCTGTTGGACGATGACCGTCCGCTGAACCCAACGCGCGAATACTTGATTCGTTTGGCGGCCACGGCTCAGCGACACGGAGTTGAGACAGGCATTTTCTTCAGCCTGCCGCAATCGCTTCGCAAAGGGCTGGCCGATGCAATCGCCAATCTGGATTTCAAATCGCCGGTCAAGATGGGCTTTGATCCGACGCACATTCAGGTCACTGGCATCACCATCGCCGAAGCCAAAGCGGGCAAGCGGCCAACATAAATCACCCAATCCAAAAAGCAATGAAACCATCAAATCCAAAGAGAAAAAGCCAAGTTGTTGAGTCAACGTGCTTACGACATGCAAAAACTGTCCGAACCATTGAAAAAGGAGATCACCAATGAAACGAGCGATTACAATTTCCCTTGCCGTCAGCGTCATTGTGTTGGCGTTGTTTGCGTCTTCGACGCAACTGACTAACTCGGCCTCTGCCCAGAGCGCGGAAAAGAAGCAGTTATTCACCCTGACAATCATGCACGTGAAGCCGGAACTGCTTTCCGAATACGAAAACTTTCTAAAAAATGAACTGAACCCACTACTAATCAAAGGCGGAGTCAAAGCCAGATACGTCTGGTGGCCGGATCGCGGCGATCGAGTCGAACTCATCTTCATTGCGCCCATGGAGAACTACGCGGTGATGAATCAGCCCGACACGCTCCGCACCGTGCTGGGTAGCCCGGAAGCTGTGGCCTTGATTTATCAGAAACAGCGAAGGTTTCTGAACGGACAGGAGGTTTTTACCATTGAAGCGAACCCCGACATCAGTTGGACGAACCCCAAATTGCAGGGGCAGCCACGGTTTGCGCTGATGCGTTGGCAGACGGTTGTGTATGGCCGGAGCGCAGAATATGAAGACTTCTTCAAAAACTACGAAATGCCTGCCCGCCGGAAAACTGCCGATCAAAGCAACATGCTTGGTCAGTGGCGATTTCGCGTCCGCTTCGGCGGCGACGTTTATCGCTACTTAATGCTCAGGCCGATGGCCAGCTACGGGGAACTCGATGAAGGCGGGACGAAAGGTTTGGGGCAGATACTTGGCGCGGCAGAGTATCAAAAGATGCTCAGCCAATTGCCGCAGGGCGTGATCGTACATGACGAAGCCTATCTGATCCGTTTCCGCGCTGAGCTGAGCATTGTGGATGGTAAGTCAGCATCGCAGTAATAAGTTTCAGCCTTCGGAGTAGGGTATCTTAGCCGATCTCCCAAGCCAGCTTCGAAGGCTGATCCCTAAAGTGTGAGAAGTGAAATGCCGATCATCATCGAAAGCAGGCGCAAGAAACAGGAAACGATTTTGAGCAAGTTCCCTGGCGCGGTTTTGATAGACGTCACTTCGCGTTCGGAAATGCCGTGGGTGAAGTTCAGTCCGTTTTACCCACACGGTAAAATTCCTCTGCCTTTGTCGCCGGGGCATTTCGCCAACTCCGTGGAAGGCATCTGGCAAGGGTTGAAAGTCTTCGAGACGGAAGGCGTTGACCTCTCAAAATTCGGAGTCACGACGATGAGCGGGTTGAAACGCAGCGTGCGAACTCGCGGAAAAGTGTTAGGTCATAGGGCGGGCGTCTTCAGCCAGAATTTGCTTGGCTATCGAGAGGCGAGGCACAAAATCTACTTGCCAGCTTATCGTTGGACACTTGATCATTGCCTGCAAGCCGAGTTGCAAATGCTGCGGGAAAAAGCTGCAACCGGGCAGGTCGTGCTGCTGGATTATGAAACCAATTGCGATGTGAATGACACGCGCAGCCCGTTGTCACACGCCTCTCTGATTGCGAAGTACATCGAGAATGAATGGCCGGTTGACGAGGCAGGAAGGTCGGCAAACAGCCAGGAAGCGAATCCGATATTGCGTCTTGACTGATTGCGCGCTGAAATGCTGCGCGGTGAATATCTCTATCATCATTCCTACTCTCAACGAAGAGACGGTCATTCTCGATCTGGCCGCTTCGCTGGCGGGCTTGCGCGGCGATTTTGAAGTTATAGTTGTTGACGGTGGCAGCCAGGATGAAACTGTCGCATTGCTGCGCCAATGCGGTTTGGTGGTGATAGAAAGTGATCGCGGTCGAGGCCGACAGATGAACGCCGGGGCGCTTGCGGCAACTGGCGACGCGCTCATCTTTCTTCACGCCGACACGCAATTGCCCAAAGGCGCATTGGCAATGATCGAAGATTTGCTGAAAGACGAACAGGTTTGCGGCGGCAATTTCAGCCTGATCTTTGACGGTGTGACGCGCGAGGCTTGGTTGCTGACGAAGCTTTACCCGATGCTGCGTTTAGGCGGGATGTGTTACGGCGATTCGGCGATTTTTATTCGGCGTAGTGTGTTTGAGCAGTTGGGCGGTTACCGTGATTATCCGATTTTTGAAGATTGCGATCTTTACCGGCGAATGCGCGGTGTTGGAAAGTTCGTGCGGTTGCCTGCTGCGGCAACGACTTCTGCGCGACGCTTTCAAGGCCATTTTGTTCGGACCTTTGTGCTGTGGGCAACAATGCAGGTTTTGTACTGGCTGGGCGTTGATCCGAACCGGCTGAGTCGCTGGTACAAACCGCTGCGCTAATCGGAGCACAAAACTTTTAGACAGGATGAGCAGGATTTTTCAAGATTATGATTCACCAGACAGCAAGATTCTTTCTGCCAATCCTGAAACATCTTGAAAATCCTGTCTAAAAATTATGTCTCAATCTTGGTTGGCTCGATTTTGATCACAGCTTTCTCAGCTTCACGTGCCGGATGGAATGATCCAGTCCCTTTTCCAAAATCAGGTGGGCGCGCGTTCGCGTCGGCAGAATGTTCTCTCGCAAATTCAATCCGTTGATTTCTTCCCAAATCCTCAAGGCAGTTTCCCGCGCTTCTTCGTCTGACAGTGTCGAGTACCGGTGAAAATACGAAATCGGATCGCGGAACGCCGTGCGTCGCAGCGTCAGGAAGCGGTTGACGTACCAGGTTTTGATGTCTTCTTCGTCGGCGTCAACGTAGATCGAAAAATCAAAATAGTCAGAGACGAAAATCGGTGAATCGTTTTCCGCCGTGCCGACGCCGGTCTGCAACACGTTTAAGCCTTCGACGATCATAATGTCCGGTTGGCGAACGACCTGAACCTGATCGGGCACGATGTCATAAATCAGATGCGAATAAATCGGAGCCGTAACTTCAGGCTCGCCGGATTTTACGTCAGCGACGAACTTGACCAGCCGCCGCCGGTCGTAACTTTCCGGAAATCCTTTGCGTTTCATCAACCCGCGTGATTCCAGCACGGCGGTCGGATGCAAAAAACCGTCTGTCGTAATCAAATCCACCTTCGGATGATTGCGCCAACGCGCCAGCAAGGCTTGCAGAATGCGGGCGGTGGTGCTTTTTCCAACGGCCACACTGCCTGCAATTCCGATGACGTAGGGAACTTTGTCCGTTGGATCGCCCAAAAACGTGTGCGTTGCTTCGTGCAGGCTTTGGGTTGCCGCGACGTACAGGTTCAGCAACCGCGACAGCGGCAGATATGTTTCTTCGACATCGCGCAGCGAAATGCGTTCGTTGATGCCGCGCAAGTTGGCCAGGTCTTCTTCGGTCAGCGTCAGCGGCGTTGAATTACGCAACTGGCTCCACTCTTCGCGCGTGAAATTGGTGTAAGGAGAAAGGGGCATAAGCGTTCAGTTTGTGTGATTTGTGCGAACAATCCGTTGAAAAAATTTTCCTATCGTGACCAGCGCCAAAGCGGGCAGCCAAATCCAAATGATCTCGCTGGCCAAAACCATCAAGCCGCGCGTGCTGAAAAAATCTGTGCCAATCGGCGAAACTTCAATCGGTCGCCAGGGCGCAAAATAGCGAGTGCGGTCAAACGGGGCGAACAGGGCCACGCCCAAACCGCCGTTGGTCAGCGAATCCAGCGCCAGATGCGAAGCAATCGCCAGAGTGAAAAAGACTGCTAGCGAAACCCGACTACGGTTCATGGCTGAGAGTTCTCCCGAACGAAAAGCCAGCCAGGCCATGATGCAGCCCGTTAGCAACGCAAACATCAAAGAATGTGTAAAGCCGCGATGGCCCCAAATGCTGCGGTACGAAATGCCAAAACTGAATGCAATCACATCCAAATCCGGCAGCACGGAACAAACTGCCGCCCAGAACCAGAACTTCCGCGGCATCGGATTTATTGCGTAAGCCGCGGCGAACGCCGAAGAAAAGATTGCATGGGAAAAGATTGTCGGCATCGCATTTACAAAGGCGGCGTGAATCGCCCGTCCACCGCCGTCCAGCCGCCGTCAACAAAAAGAACTGTGCCGGTGACGTAGCTGGCTGCGTCTGAAGCCAGAAAGATGGTGGCTCCGGCCATTTCGTCCGATCTTGCCCAACGTTTAAGCGCATTTCTGTCGGCGTAGGCTTTGTGCCAATCCGGCTTATCCTGAATTGGACGAGTCAGCGGCGTTTCAACGACACCGGGCGCGATGGCGTTAACGCGAACACCTTTCTGGCCCAGTTCGGCAGCCAGCGCGCGAACCATTTGCACCATTCCGGATTTGGTTGCGGCGTACACGCCCTGGCCGGGTTCGACAACCAGCGAACGGATCGAAGAAAACACGATGATGCTGCCACGACCTTGTTTGGACATTACCTGCCCGGCTTCGCGCAACACGGCCAGGGTGCCTTTCAGATTGACGGCGATGACGCGGTCGAATTCTTCGTCGGTGTAATCCAGCAATTGTTTGCGGACGTTGATTGCTGGCGTGGCAACTGCGATGTCCACGCTGCCGCGTTCGGCGGCGACAGATTGAAAGAGGGTTTTGACGCTTTCGCTGTTGGTAACGTCAACCGAGCGGACTTCGGCGCGGTTGCCAATTTCGCGCGCAGTCGTTTCGGCCAGTTCCGGTTTGACATCAGCACAAATGACAAAAGCTCCATGCGCGGCCAAGCCTTTGGCGACAGATTGTCCAATGCCAGAACCAGCGCCGATGACAATGGCGACGCGCCCATCCAGTCGGAAAAGTTGTTCGTAGTTCATGGAGATTCCTAATTGGGTCAGTACCGCGCGTGGTAGCAAGCGGGTCTTGCATTGACAAGCGCTGCCTACCGGTCGCGGTACTGACTCAAGCGCTTATTCCAAGCAATCGAATGGCCGCTAGCGCCATCGCTTTGCACGATAAAATCAAATGTTCGATCTCGCAATACTCGTCCGGCTGGTGCGCAAGATTCAGAATTCCCGGGCCGTAGGCGATGCACTGCTGAATTCCGGCAATCCGCGCGAAGTGTTTTTGATCGTATGTTCCCGGGCTGGCAATTAGCGGAGGCCGTTTGCCGACCGAAGACAAAATTGCAGAACTCATTGCTTTCACCAGATCGGATTCCGGCGCTGTCATCGTCGGATGAACAACCATCAGATCATTCATTTCATAGCGGAAATCTTCATCGGCGTTTTTTAGAGTTTCCAGCATTTCAATGACTTCGCCGCGAACTTCATCAAAGCTTTCTTCCAGCAAAAATCGCCGGTCAAAAATCGCCCGGCACAAATCGGCTACACAAGGCGTTTGCAGCGCATCAATCGGCTGACCGCCGGAAATTGAATTGACGTTGATCGTTGCAGAGCGCGCGCCTTCTGGTTCGACAGGCATCTGTGTGCGGCGACGGTGAAGCCTGGGCTTTAATTCGCTTTCAACACTGGCGATAAAGCGCGCCATACGATCAATCGCGCTGGCGCCAAGAAATGGCATGCTTCCGTGCGCGATTCGTCCGCGCATCAAAACTTCAAACCAGTACACGCCGCGATGCCCCAGGCAGATACGGTCGTAATCCAGCGGTTCGGTGATGACGACGTAATCAATCGCATCGCGGCGAAAATAACCGCGCTTGGCCAGGTAAGCGACTCCGGCAAATCCGCCGCTTTCTTCATCCACCGTTGCGCTTTGTTCGACCGAACCGGCCAGCTTGACGCCCGCGCGGCGAATGGCTTCGATAGCAAAAATCGAAGCGGCGATCCCAGCTTTCTGGTCTGTCACGCCTCTGCCGTAAATTCGCCCATCGCGCACTAATGCCGCAAACGGATCCACCGTCCAGCCTGCACCTGCGGGAACCACATCCAGATGTCCATTGAAATGCAGTGTCGGGTTTGCTCGCTCGCCGCGCATTCGACCAATGACGTTGAGGCGCGGAAACTGGGCGGAACATTCCGGCAAACCTTCGGCGGTTACGAATTCGGTTTCGTAACCAAAGGCTTTTAACTTCGCGCCGATCTGGTTTGCGCAATCAGTGTAATTTTCTCCGGGCGGGTTGACGGTCGGAATGCGCACAAGCTGGCGCAAAAACTCAACCATTTCTTCGGCGAGTTCATCAACGCAAGCCAGAATTGAGGATTCTTTTGGCGCAAGCATCTAGGTCAGTTGATCGCAGTAATGCGAATTCCGGAGTGACTTTTGTAGCGAATGTTGATGCCGATCAACAGCGCGGTGATGGCTTCGACAGTGCGCGAATTTGCCAACGGGCCGCCGTCTACGTAACGACAACCGGGGATCGCCGCAACCAGCGGGCGAACGGCTTCTTTCGCATCTTTCTTGTCACCGCAAACAATTACATCGCATTCGACTTCGTGCGACAGATTGGCCAGGGCTTCCGCGCCTACGTTGTGAAATGCGGAAACAACTGTGACAGTATCAGGAAGTTGCTCTTTGCATTGTTCCGCCGCCGAACCTGCCCAAACGCCCAGCACGCGTGTGGGTTTGCCGCCGACCGCCGGTTCCAGCGGAACAGTGACATCAATCACAACCGCGGCAGGCTGCAATTTGTCGCGGATTTCTTTCAGCGTGTTGATTTGGGCGGCAAAAGGAACCGTCAGAACGACGATTGACGAACTGGCGGCGGCTTCCATGTTATGAGCGCCGCTGACAGCCGCATCGGTGAAACCGGCTTTGGCCAGCGTCTCGCGCATTTCTTTTGCAGCGTCCGATGCGCGTTCGGCAGCGCGGGAACCGACGACGATGTCAAAACCTGCTTGCGCCCAGCGCAACGCCAGGCCTTTGCCCTGATCGCCCGTCCCGCCGATAATTGCAATTCGTTTGTTGGATTGTGGATTTGGCATGGCCGGATTCTAAAACAAAGCTACACATTGGGACAGAAGCGAACCGTACGTGAGCGAGAAAGACGAAATCACCGAACCTAAGTCAGTGCTGGTGACAATGTTCACCGGCAGTTTTGGCTGGCTGCGCAAATGGATCGCCGATCAGCTTGAACCGACCGAAGTTCGGGTCGAGTGGCGGGCGTTGGCCAAAGCCTTTCTCCGCTTGGGAACGACTGGCTTCGGCGGAGGCATCGCCGTCATTTCCCAGATTCGCCGTTTGGTCGTTCACCAGAAAGAATGGATGACTGAAGAGGAATTCCTGGACGCCGTTTCACTGGCGCAAAGCTTGCCCGGCGCGAATGCGGCGAACGCGACGGCGTATGTGGGATTGAAGTTAGGCGGAGTTCGCGGCGCGGCTGTCTCGTTGGTCAGTTTCATCTTCCCGTCGTTTCTGATCATGATCGGGCTGACCATTGCACATAGTTATGTGTACAAATTCCCGGATGCGCAGCGAATCTTTCAAGGGTTCAACGCCGCCGTCGTTGGATTGATCGCCGCCACGGTGACCAAACTTGGCAAAACTGCAATGCAGCAACAATGGCATTTGGAGCTTGGTGTCGCTGCCGGGTTCATGCTGATTTTCACCGCCACAACCATTGCCGAAGTCGTTTTGCTGGCGGGGATGGTTGGCATCTTTATTCAGTTTTATAAAACCCGCGCGCGCCAACAGATCAAACAAAAACTTCGGAAAGAGCATAAAACAAGCGCACGTGAAGTCGTGCTGGAACAACAGGCCAGGCAACATGCTGCTGACCTGTTCGAAAGTGGTGACAAGCTGGCCGACGATTACAAAGTGGAAGTATCCTTGCCCGCCAAACCAGTGGACGAGGAAAAAGAAGAAAAACGCCCGAGCAAAGCTTTTCCAAAATCTGAACCTGTCCTTGAACAAACGGTCGAAGATGGAGTAGCAGAAAAAGACCTGGCGAGAAACCACAGTTCCGAAGACGGCCATCAATCCGTTCTTCCGATTGCCGGGAAAAAAGGCGTTACCGGCAAATTGCGCAGCTTTTTCCCCGTGGCATTTTTGCCTTTTCTACCAATGTTGTTCTTGCTGAACTGGTCTGCGGTCTTGTCAGAATTGCTGACGGTTTGGAAACTGGCGGTCATCTTTTTGCGCGTCGGCACGGTCACGTTCGGCGGTGGATTCGTCATGATTCCGCAAATCGAAACAGACATCGTCGAAGTTCATCATTGGATGGATCACCAGGCATTCGCCGATGGCATGGCCTTTGGCCAGATCACGCCTGGTCCTGTGCTGATTACGGCGACCTTTATCGGGTATAAAGTCGCTGGGCCGTTGGGCGCATTAACCACGACGATCGCTGCTTTTTTGCCGTCGTTTGTCATGACTGTGATTGCGGGAGCTTCGCTCAACCGGTTCCGGTCGAATTTTCTGATGCAATCGTTTCTTGCGGGCGTCGCACCGGCAGTGGTTGGAATGTTGGCTGCCGCGGGTGTCAGCCTGGCAAAATCCGGCTTAAACTCGCCGCTCAGTTATGGCGTGGCCACGCTGGCGTTTTTGTTGATGCTGCGCGCCAGACTAAATCCAGTGGTGATTATTTTTGGCTGCGGGTTGGTGCAATGGGCAGTGGCACGCGGGTTGGTTGGTTGATTGGGGGTCCCTGTATGAATGCTTACCTGGCTTCTTCACAAATTGATGCCTACGAACGTGATGGTTATCTAGTCGTTGAGAACTTTGCCACGCGCGAAGAGTGTGAACGGCTGAAACAGCGTGCTGAAGAATTAGTTGCCGCATTTGACCCGCAAGGTGTGATTTCAATCTTTACGACCAAAGAGCAGGCGCGCGCGAGCGACGATTACTTTCTGGAATCCGGCGACAAGGTGCGGTTCTTTTTTGAAGAAGACGCGTTTGCGCCGGACGGCAGTTTGCGCCAGAGCAAGAAACGTTCAATCAACAAAATCGGCCATGCGCTGCACGACCTGGAACCGGCGTTTGATCAATTTTCGCGGCGGCCGGAACTGGCTGCGATTGCGAATCAGATTGGATTGCGTCAGCCGCTGCTGATGCAATCCATGTACATTTTCAAACAGCCGAACATCGGCGGCGAAGTCACCTGCCACCAGGACGCGACGTTCCTGTATACCGAACCCATGACAGTCACCGGGTTCTGGTTCGCGCTGGAAGATGCGACGCTGGAAAACGGGTGTCTGTGGGCGATTCCCGGCGGGCACAAGCTGGGGTTGAAAAAAAGATTTTCGCGCGCGCAAACCGGGGGAACCAAATTTGAAGTGTTGGACAATTCGCCATGGCCGGATGATTTGCTGGTCCCGCTGGAAGTCAAAGCGGGGACGTTGGTCATGTTGCACGGATTGTTACCGCATATGAGTTACGCCAATCGTTCGCCGAAATCCCGCCACGCGTATGCAGTACATGTGGTTGACGGAGCTGCGGAATATCCTGCGGAAAACTGGCTGCGACGAGAAATTCCTGCTAGAGGTTTTGAGTCAGCACCGCGACTGGTAGAGGGCGTCCATTAAAAAACCTCTTGTTACCGCACGCGGTACTGACCCGATCAAGATGGAACTCAAGCTTAAAACCTGTACAGTACGTCCCTGGCGACGAGGCGATGAAGATTCGCTGGTGGCCAACGCCAACAATTACAAAATCTGGCGCAATGTGCGTGACCAATTTCCGTTTCCGTACACGATGGATACTGCGCGCGATTGGATTGGATTGGCTGGGCAAGAATCGCCGCCCGGCCATTTTGCCATTGTTGTTGATGGTCAGGCGGTTGGCGGGATTGGGTTGGTTTTCCGCGACGACATCAACAGTTGTCGCGCTGAAATCGGTTACTGGCTGGGCGAAGCTTACTGGGGACGGGGAATTGTCACCGAAGCTGTTCGTGCCTTGACGGCCTGGGCGTTCGATACGTTCGACCTGGCCAGCATTTACGCTGGCGTATTGGAATGGAATCCGGCTTCAATGCGTGTGCTTGAAAAAGCCGGATACACGTTTGAAGCAAGGCTTAGGAAAGCGATGATCAAAGAAGGCGTTGTGATGGACGAATTCATTTATGCTGTCATTCGTGAGGATATGGAATGAGTGACCTGGGACGACATTACCTGGAAAATGTGATCGCCGAATTTCGGTTGCTGAAAAAACAGGGCGAACGCGCAATGGAACAGCTTGCCGACGAAGAGTTTTTCGTCACGCTTGATCCCGAAAGCAACAGCGTTGCCATCATCGTCAAACATCTGGCAGGAAACATGCGTTCGCGCTGGGTGGATTTTTTGACCAGCGATGGCGAAAAGCCGGACCGCTTTCGCGACCAGGAATTTCTGCTTGATACCAACACTTCGCGCGAACAGGTGATGAATTGGTGGGAACAAGGCTGGCAGCACGTTTTCACCGCCTTGGAACCCTTGCAGCCCGAAGACGCCATGCGAACGATCATCATTCGCGCAGAACCGCATACGGTGGTTCAAGCCATCAACCGCCAGTTGACGCATTACGCCACGCACGTCGGCCAAATCGTGTTTCTGGCCAAGCATTTGAAATCCGCAAACTGGAAAACGCTGAGCGTGCCGCGCGGCCAATCCGAACAATTCAATCAAGAACACTTTGACCGATTAAAGGCGAAAGCCGATCAGCAGCAACCGCTGTCTCGATATTGAATTCATCAGGACTTGCCCAGAACCAAAAAACAAACGCAAAGACGCGAGGAGGCAAAGGCGCAAAGCACGTGGCTGGTGAGTCCATTAGCATCATTGGTGGCTCTATTTTGAAAAGCTTCTTTGTGTCTTCGAACCTTTGCGCCTTTGCGTTGGAAATTTTACTTTTGCGTAAGTTCTATTCATTACAAAAACAGGAGCACCACATTTCATGAGCGAACTCGTCACGCTAACTCGTGATGGCGATATTGCCGTCATTACCGTCAATAACCCGCCCGTCAATGCTTTAAGCCCTGGAGTGCCCGAAGGCATTGCCGAAGCCATTGCCCAGGTCGCCAGCGATGATGCCCTCAAAGGCGCAGTGATGATCGGCGCAGGACAGACCTTCATCGCCGGAGCCGACATCAAGGAATTCGGCAAAATTACTTCCGGCCAACGCAAAGAAGGCATCAACTTTCTGGATGTCATCAAATCCATCGAAGATTGCCCGAGGCCTACCGTTGCCGCCATTCACGGCACGGCGTTCGGCGGGGGCCTGGAAGTCGCGATGGGGTTTCATTACCGCGTTGCCGTCGCTTCCGCGCAAGTTGGCCAACCCGAAGTCAAACTCGGCATCATTCCCGGCGCCGCCGGAACGCAACGCTTGCCGCGCTTGGCTGGCGTCGCCAAAGCTGTCCAAATGTGCGCCGAGGGGAATCCGATTCCGGCGAAAGATGCGTTGGCGGCTGGAATCCTTGATCGCATCGTTGATGGTGATTTGCTCAGCGGCGCGATTGCGTTTCTGAAGGAAAAGATTGCCAGCGGCGAGCAGCCGCCGAAAACCCGCGAGCGAAATGAAAAGCTTGTGCCAATGCCACACATTGTAGGGGCGTCAGCGGAACAGATTGCGGAAGGGATGAAGCAAGTAACGCAGGATCAGAAGTCTAGGTTTGAAGATATTTTTGCCAGTGCTCGTGCGCAAGCAAAAAAGACTGCGCGTGGATTGATGGCTCCGCAAGCAGCGATTGATGCCGTTGAAGCCGCAACCAAGCTTTCTTTTGATGAAGGTGTTGCCAAAGAAAAAGAATTGTTCCAGCAATGTCTGCACTCCGATCAGTCGAAAGCGATGATCCATGTCTTTTTTGGCGAGCGCGAGGTTCAGAAGATTCCGGGCATTGGCAAAGACACGCAGCAAATAGAAATCAAGAAAGCCGCCATCATTGGCGCGGGCACGATGGGCGGCGGCATTGCCATGAATTATGCCAACGCGGGCATTCCGGTGATTCTCAAAGAAACCACCCAGGAAGCCTTGGATCGCGGTGTGGCGACGATTCGCAAAAACTACCAGAACTCCGTCAACAAAGGACGCTTCCCGCAGGAAGTGATGGACAAGCGTATGGCGCTGATTACCCCGCAGCTAAGCTATGACGGATTCGATCAGGCCGACATCATCACCGAAGCCGTCTTTGAAGGAATGGCGCTGAAGAAAGAAATCTTTGCCGAGCTGGACAAGATTGCCAAACCCGGCGCGATTCTGGCGTCAAACACTTCCACGCTCGACATCGACGAAATCGCTTCGGCGACTTCGCGTCCTGAATGGGTGATTGGCCATCACTACTTCAGCCCGGCGAACGTCATGCGCTTGCTGGAAATCGTTCGCGGCAAAACCACCAGCAATCCAGTCATCGCGACTTCGATGGCACTGGCCAAACGACTGAAGAAAGTCGGCGTGCTGGTCGGGAACTGTTATGGCTTCGTCGGCAATCGAATGCTGCACCAGTACGGACGCGAAGCGCAGTTTCTGGTCGAAGAAGGCGCAAAGCCTCAGGACGTGGACGGAGCGCTGTACAAATTCGGCATGGCAATGGGGCCGCTGGCCGTCGGCGACTTGGCGGGATTGGACGTTGGCTGGCGCATCCGCAAAGAATTCAAGCACTTGGAAAAGGCTGGCGTTCGCCGTCCGCTTATCGCTGACTTGCTTTGCGAAATGGGACGCTACGGGCAGAAAACCGGCGCTGGCTGGTACAAATACGACGAAAACCGTAAAGCCATTCCGGACCCGGAAGTCGAAAAGCTGATTGAAAATGTCGCCGCCGAAGCGCAGATCAACCGCCGCGCGATTACCGAAGAAGAAATCATCGAACGCACGCAGTACGCGCTGATCAACGAAGGCGCAAAGATTCTGGAAGAAGGAATCGCGCTGCGCGCCGTAGACATTGATATTGTCTACATCAATGGTTACGGCTATCCGGCTTGGCGCGGCGGTCCGATGTGGTACGGCGACACGGTTGGGCTGAAAAAAGTTTATGACCGCGTTTGCCAGTTTCAGGCGGAACACGGCGAACAGTGGACGCCAGCGCCGCTGCTGAAGAAGCTGGCGGAAGAAGGCAAAACGTTCGCTGAATACGACAAGAACAAGTGACCCAATCTTTTCAGACAGGATTTGCAGGATGATTCAGGATGCGCCCAATTCTGAGAAATCATATAAATCCTGTCGAAATTTTTTCCTGCTATGGAAATTGCGATTCTTCTTTTTGACCGGCTGACCGCGCTCGATGCCATCGGGCCATACGAGGTGCTCAGTCGAATTCCGAGCGCAACCGTCAAGTTCGTAGCCAAGCAAGCTGGCCCAATTCGCACCGATCAGGGCAGTCTGGCGATTACGGCGGATTATTCGTTGGACCAAGTTCCTTCGCCGGACATCGTGGTGGTTCCGGGCGGGCCGGGGCAGTCGGCGTTTATGGATGACGAAGCGATTTTGAACTGGATTCGCCGGGCGCATGAAACTTCGAAATGGACGACTTCGGTTTGTACCGGATCGCTGTTGCTTGGGGCGGCGGGGTTACTGAAAGGCGTAAAAGCAACTTCGCATTGGTTGGCCTATGAGGTATTGCGCCAGCTTGGAGCCGAGCCAACCGCCGAGCGGGTCGTCATCGAAGGCAAAATCATTACTGCTGCCGGTGTGTCGGCGGGAATTGATATGGCGTTGAAATTGGTCGCGCTGGAAAGCGGCGAAACCTGGGCGCAAGCGATTCAGCTTGGCATTGAATACGATCCGCAGCCGCCGTTCGATGCCGGTTCCCCGTCGAAGGCTCCGGCAGAAATCGTCGAGCGCTTGCGAAGCCGAAGCCGATTTCTGATGACGTGATGTTCAACGGTTGCCCGATTTTCTTTTCGTGGTTTTCTTCAGTTCCTGCAACATCATTTCTACGCGCTCAGCTTCGTCGCTGGTCAACGCCTCATTGCCGAATCGTTTGCGCTGATAAAACTGCGTGATTTCGCTGACAACCGGCATTCCGATTTGCGCGGCGAATTCCAACGGGGTTTGGTGCGGATAGCGGCGATGACCTGCCTGTTCCAGCGTGCGCAGCATTTCTCTGTAAAATCTGATGGCAGATTCCGAAGCACTGCGCTTGCCAGTTTGGCGCCAAAAGCGAAGCCGTTTGCGTTGCAGATAAATCAGGCCAGTGATGGCAAGCCCAATCAAAAATAACGCCAGCGGATGAGTCGCCAGATTGCGCCAGCCGGAGCTTTTCACATCGGCATTGGCGCTTTTGTTTTCTGTCAGGCGGCTTTGACGCCAGAAATCGAATTTTTCGCCGAAATGGCGCGTCCAATCCAGCCATTGCCAGGTCACGCTTTTCTGGTAAGACGACATCCAGCTTTGCGCCGTCGTCAGCAGCGAGATTTGCTTGGAGGTGTCGAAGCTGACGATTTCTTCCAGCCAAAACATTTCCATCGCTTCGCTGTATTGCCGCAGGAAAGCCATCATGCCGCCATCATAGGCGCTCAGGCCGGCGGCAGGCGTTGGATCAAAGGCGATCCATTTGTATTGCGGAAAATAGACTTCCACCCACGAATGCGCGTCCGACTGGCGAACGGTGAAAACATCTGCCGTTGGGTTGTATTCACCGGTTTGAAACCCATTAACCAATCGCGCGGGAATGCGGCGCGAGCGCAGCATCAACACCATCGCCGAAGCGAAGTATTCGCAATGACCGGCGCGCGTGTGGAACAGGAAATCGGCTACGGGGTCGCCTTCGGTGACGGGTTGCAGGTCCAGCGTGTAATCGTATTCAGTGCGCAAATGTTGTTCGATGCGGCGGACCACCTCGATCTGGGTTTTGGCGGTTTCTGTCAGTTTGGCCGCGAACTGGTCAATATTGTGATCGTGACTGTCCGGCAGTTGCAAGTACCGCTGCGAGATGCTGCGCGGATATTCGCGCGAATTGTCTGCGGCCAGTTCATCGTCAGTCGGAGTCCAGGTATCGGAATAAACCGTGTAGCTGAGATCGGTTGTTTGATAGCCTTCAGTCCAAAGCCCGTCGCCTGCATCGCGCAGTAAATCCGCCACCCCAGTGACCAGCACGGGGCGCGTCGCGACAAAAACATTGCGAAGATCCAGCGGTTCCATAAAGAATTTTTGCTCGGTAAAACCGTGGCGAAAATCCGGTTCGTCAACGCGAAAGCTTTCGCCGTAACGCCGCACCTGCACTGAACCCGGGCCGAAATTGTTCCAGCTTTGGCCGTCGTAATTGTCCAGCGTCACTCCGCGCCATCTAAGCGATTGCTGCTGAGTTTGACTTTGCTGTCCCTGCGGAAATCCGACCCGAACGCGCATGACCACCTGGGGGTTTAATTTAATCTGCGCCACTTCGCCCAATTTTACGGTGTCTGAAAACCCTGAAAGAGCCTCTCCTTGCAACGATCCACCGCGGCTTGGGTTGCGTGTAATTCTAGGCACGATAAAAAACAACGGTGCAGCCAGCAGCAGGATCATCAACATGGCTGCGGAGGAAAAGAAAAACAAACTTCGGCTGGGAGGTTGCGGCAAAAGCTGGCGCTGGTTTTTTACCTCGCGCCACAATTCAACAGTCACTTTTTGTGTGCTGATTTCGTGGTCGAAAGCCTGTTGCGAGCGGCGAATTTCAAACGCGAGCAATGTCGAAGCCGCTGTCAGCAGATAAACGACCAGCAGCACCAGAAACATCGTCCCTACCATCAGTCCGGCGGACATCAGCACAATGCAAAACGAAACGATATGCAGCCAAAGCCAATCCCGGTTAGTTTTGGGCCGCAAAAGTTTCAAGGTCGCGGCGAAAAGAACGAAGTGCGTAACCACTGCAACCGGTGGCACATGGAAAATCTGCCATTCCAGAAAAGCCACACCTACCCACGCAATCATAAGACCGTTAGACAAACGGCGAGGGATGTTCCAACGCAACCGTTCCAAATCAATCAAAATACCCGCTGTCATTGCCCCGGCGAAAAGTGCCAAAGACACACTTTCCAGGCGATGCGTTGCCGCCAGCATTAATACACTGGTGGCAATCAGCAAATACGATGATCCGATGAAGAAGCGGTTGAAGTTCATTTATGAGCTTGGTTGATGCAAGTTGCCCGGGCGGCCCAATTCGTCGAAATAGACGACCTGAGTCATAGAACCGTTCGACAAGGCGGAAGCGCCGCGATTCGGCGTGATCAAAATCTGAAAACTGCCCAGCCGCCGTTTTTCCGGCTGCAATTCTCTTTCTTCCGGTTTGGTCGGCGCAAGTGGGGCCAACTGCCTGAGCATTTCAAATAAATGCGGCTGGCCGGTGCCGAATCCTGTGTCACAGCCGACTGTCACCAACCGGACCTCGCCGCCCAGATTGATGAAGTGGGATAACAAGCTGGCGGCAAAGGTGATGGCGCGTTCAAACTGTTCCGCAGCCCCAGTTTCATCGGCAAGTTGCCGGTCAGTTTGTGAATCGAAAATGACTGTAATCCGCCAATCGTCTTCGCGGGTGAATTCACGAACCATCATTTGCTGCGTTTTGGCCGTTGCTTTCCAGTCAATGTGGTGATGATGATCGCTGGCCAGATACGGCCGAATGCCATGCAAATCGCTGCCGGTTCCTTTAACACGGCTTTCAAGCTGCCCGGCCAGCAATGGCAACAGATGCGCGAAATCATCAATCGGTTCCGGCTGGGGATAGACGATGATTTCGCCCGACCATTCAAAAAAGCGTCGTTGTTCGACAAACCCAAATGGGAAGCCGGTGTTGATCAGAAATCCGGTAATGGGATAAACGCCGCGCCGGTCAAAACGCCGTTCGATCACGCTTCGCCCAAATGACCGCGCGGGAACAAGCGAAAAATAGCTCAACGCGACAGCTTGTTGCGGGGCAGGTTTTGATTCTTCGCTTGATGCCTGACGCTCTTCCACCAAATCAACGGAAAGGGAAAAGGATGGCAGAAATCGCTTTTCGCTTTTCAGTATGATTTCAAAGGGAACTGATTCCCCCGCAAAAATATGGCCTGGGTAACGAATGGAGGGAGTCAGGCGATGCAAATTCATGCGCGCTGACACGATTGAAACAATCAAGGTTGCCAGCAAAACCGCCAGCACCACATACAGAAGGTTATTTCCGCTGGTGAGCGCCAGTACTGTGACCATCAGAATAACCGCGCCGAAAATCAGCCCGGCGTTGGGAACATGCGCTGCATAATTTGACCGCCATTGGACGCTGAGAAAAAGCCGCGGCAACACATACAGCATCACAATCACCGCCAGACCAAGCGCGATTCTGGAGCTAATTGCCGCAAATTCATACCTGCCAAGCTGGCCTGCGATGCCGCCGATGATCGCGGTCAACGCGGCTGTGCCGGTCAGCAAGGCAGTGACGAAAACGAATCGAGGCGATTTTTTGGGTCGAAGGAAGGTCAGCATCCGGTTTTGAATTTTGAATTCTGGGTTTTGAATTTAAGAATGCAATCAGGTGTGGACCTCAACATTCAAAATTCAAAATCCAGAATTAGATTGGAACGCGGACGGTTTTGAGGATTTCAACCAGCGCCGTTTCGGCGGCATTTTCCGTGCGATGACGGTTGGAATAGCGCGGACTGATGACAACGCGATGCGCAAAAACCGGAACGACCAGTCGTTTGATGTCGTCGGCGATGCAATAGGCTCTATCTTCAGTAAAAGCCAGCGCCTGGGCCGCACGATGCAAGGCCAGCGAACCGCGCGGACTGACGCCCAATTCCAGCATTTCAGAACTGCGGGTCGCGGCGACAATTTCCATCAGGTAATCCAGCAGCGTATCGTCAACGCGAACATTTTTTACCTCTTCCTGCAAATCCATAACTTCATCCCCGGACATTACCGGCCTGACGTCTTCCAGCGGATGGTGATTGGGCAATGCCGCATGCTGGCGCAGGATTTCTTTTTCTTCGGCAATGGATGGATAGCCCATCCGCACGCGCATCAAAAACCGATCCAGTTGCGATTCGGGCAGCGGATACGTTCCGTGATGTTCTATGGGATTTTGCGTGGCCAGCACCAGAAAAGGGCGGGGAAGATCGTACGTTCGATTTTCGATGGTTGCGCGCCCTTCGGCCATTGCTTCCAGCAAACTGCTTTGTGTTTTGGGCGTTGTGCGGTTGATTTCGTCCGCCAGGATAATGTTGGCGAAAATCGGCCCGGGTTTGAATTCAAAATCTCCGGAATGCTGGTTGTAAATCGAAACGCCAACAATGTCCGAAGGCAGCAAATCACTGGTAAATTGGATGCGCTGAAAGCTGCAATCCATTGCGCGCGCAATGGTTTGCGCCAAAGTTGTTTTGCCCACGCCGGGCACGTCTTCAACCAGCAAATGACCTCCGGCCAGCAGCGTGACAATCGCCAAATGCACGGCTTCCGACTTGCCGCGAATGACGCTTTCGATGGTTTGTTGAAGCTCGCCGAGGCGATTGGTAGTGGCGGTGATCAAACTAACTCCTCAAAATAAAACCGGATGATGTCGCGGAATTTAGCACAGGGCTTGACGCGCGGACAAAAGGCATCGGCGCTTGCCTCTATCTGGTACGATTCAGGGCAATGAAAGTTCATGAATGTCGGATTCCGCCGAGCGCACAGTGTAATAGATGCGTCGTGCGTCGCGCGATGGTAAGCCGTAATTGACTTCACTGGGGGCAAAGTTCAACAAAACGCGTTCCCGGCTGGATTGAGCGTCAGCCAGGTATAGTTTGCGTTCGTCACTAAAAAACAGCCAGCGATGCTCGGTGAGCCCGATGGGCAGCCAGATTGGATAAGCCCCGATTTTGCTGATCTGGCGATATTGTCCCGATTCCAGGTTGTAAACCCAGATGCCTGGAAAATCATCGTCGGCAGTCGCTTTGACCCCGCCTAACTCTCGTCCATCTGTGGACCACGACCAGGCAACAAACCATTCACCGTCTTGTTTCATCGGTTTTAGCCCAACAGGCGTTTGTTCCTGCCAAGATTTTTTCATGTCCAGAATGAAGGTGCCTGCGCCCCGGCTATGAAAAGCCAGCCGTGAACCATCCGGCGACCAGACAGGATATTGCGCGCCCGCTCCTGATTGGAATGTGATTTGTCGCCGCTGTTTTGTTTCGCGATTAACGACCCAGATTTGGTCGCTCCCACTGCAGTCGGAATAAAATGCAACCTGGTTGCCGTCCGGCGACCAGCGGGGCATTCGGTCTTTGCATTTGTCGTTGGTTAGCGCGAACGATTGGCTGCCATCGCGTTTGATCAGGAAAATGTCTTCCTGCGGGGCGCCAAAATTGTAGTACGCCAGCCAGTCACCATCAGGTGAAAGGTCAGGAAATCCCAGCCGCACGGTGCCTTGCGTGATGGCCGCCGGTTTGCCGATGAGGTTTCCTGTTTCCGAATCAAAGGGAATAGTTGCCAGGGCCCCTCTGATGGTTCGCTGCACATAAATTAATCGTTTCCCGTCGCGCGAAAAGCTGGGATGCCAGGTTTCGCTCGACGGGCCGGTAACGGCTTCGGGTGGCCCTGAAATCTTTCCCGTAGTTTCTTCCAGCGGAACTCGCCACAAATTCATAACGCCCGTCCGGTTGCTGACAAAATATAGATGGCCATCCGGCGACCAAACAGGGTTCCAATCCAACTCCGCGTCATTAGTCACCGGGATTGGGTTGCCGCCTTGTGCTGCAATCGTCCAAATGTCTCGCTGGTGCTGGTTGGTTGGGTTCACGCCCCAATACGCGATTCGCAACCCGTGCGGAGAGTAAGCCGGCTGCATGGCGTCTGGTGTTTGCAAATGCCGTTTTTCCCCGGTATTCAGGTTGACGGCCCAAAGTTGGCCTCCGGCGGTTCGACGAACGTGCGGGCTGAAGGTGTTTCCGGTCGAATACAGAACCTCTTTTCCATCTGGCGACCAGGTCGGGTTGTACCCAATATCGGAAACTCGCTGTCGGGTCCCGCCCAGGACAGGCATGATGAAAATTCCACCTCCGCCGCAATCTGACCGGAAAGCGATTTGCGAACCATCCGGCGAAATTGCCGGTTGAATGTCCGACAAGTCGCAATCGGGCGTCAGGTTTTTGAAACTGGCTTCGTTTCGCTGCTGCCAGCAAATATCGTAATCGCCCTCCACCTCATGCATAAAAACGATACTTTTTTCATCCAGGGAAAAGATCGGAGAAAATTCTTCGCCCTGGTATCCCGTCAGTTTGGTCGCGGTCGCGCGAACCCAGGGTGATGGAGGCAATGGATTTGGATTGGCCGCCGAATCAGACAACCGCCAGGTTGCGAACCCCAATAGTAAAATTCCTAATCCGGCGGCTGCTTTGGCTGGCCATCGGTTGGAAATAGGGGCCTCAATGGGCAGCGTGGCATCAGTCACAATTCCGGACGCCGGTTCAAACTTTCGGGCGAACCTGCGAAGTTCAGCAACCATTTCTTCCGTTCGCTGGTACCGCAAATTACGATCTTTGGCCAATGCCCGTTGGAGGATTTCTGTCAATTTGCCAGGAAGCCCGGAGATTTCGGCCCCGGCAGGAAAAGGCGCGTTGCTCAGGAGGGATGACAATGTCGAGCTGGAAGTGTCGCCGGAAAATGGGCGCACGCCTTCGATCATTTCATAAAGCACCACGCCCAGACTGAAAATGTCAGTTCGATGGTCTGCCTGTTCTCCACGGGCTTGCTCTGGCGAAAGATAGGCAAGCGTTCCCATCATCAGTATCGGATCGGTCAGCAATTGCGGATTTTCTGATTGCGGGTCGTTAGTTATGGATTGGCGATTGGCTTTTTGTTCAATTCGCAATCCCAAATTCGCCGCCTGCAATCCGATTGGTTTGGCCAAACCGAAATCCAGCAGTTTGACCAACCCATCTGGCCGCACCATGACATTTTCGGGTTTGATGTCGCGATGAATGATTCCTGCGGAATGCGCCGCTTCCAGCGCGCTGGCCAGTTGCGCGGCAATGTTCAAGGCTTCGCGCAGTTCAATTTTTCCGCGATTGATTTTTTGGCGCAGCGTTTCTCCCTCTACAAATTCGGTGGCGATGAAATGTTTGTCGCCCACCTGGCCGATTTCATAAATGGTGATGATATTAGGATGATTCAGCGCCGAAGCCGCGCGCGCTTCGCGTTCAAATCGTTGCACTTGTTCCGCGTCACCAGTGAACTGGGCCGGCAAAAACTTCAATCCGATCGGCCTGTTCAGCCTGGCATCGCGCGCCAGATAAACTTCGCCCATTCCTCCCACGCCAAGGAGGGAAAGTATTTCGTAATTCCCGATGCTGTGCCCGATGATGGCTTCGGGGTGAGTTGCAGGGTTTGCCGGGAGCGCGTTTTCCAGCAACGGGCGTTCAATGAATTCGCCGGCTTCGGACAAAGAATTCAGCAATTTGATGACTTCACTGCGAAGTTCCGAATCCGCGCCGCAGGCTTTGTTCAAAAAAGCCGCGCGATCATGCGGCTGAAGATCCAGCGCGGAATGAAACAAACTTTCGATTCGTTGCCACTTGTCAGGTGTCATCGCGTTATTTTTGGAGTTGTTGATAAAGCCAGGCTTTTGCCAATTTCCAGTCGCGCATCACCGTATCGGGGGAAACATTCAGAATGTGCGCCGTTTCTTCCACGCTTAGACCGCCGAAATACCTGAGTTCGACAATACGGCATTTTCGTTGATCAAATTTGCTCAGCGCTTCCAAAGCTTCATCCAACGCAACCAGATCCGTTGCGCGTTCAAGCGACAGGTGAATGACATCGTCAAGCGAAAGTTTGACCGCATCGCCGCCCCGCTTTTCGCGGTGTTTGGTTTTGGCATGATCCACCAAAATTCGCCGCATCATCTGGGCGGCCAGACCAAAAAACTGCGCGCGGTTTTGCCAGTTTACGCGCGTCTGATCCGTTAACCGCAGCCAGGCTTCATGAACCAATGCCGTCGGTTGCAGCGTGTGGCCGGAGTTTTCATGCCGTAAAAAGCGGTCCGCCATGCGTCGCAGCTCCCTGTAAACCACCGGAACCAGTTCGTCCAATGCCAATGGATCGCCGTTGTTCCAGGCGATCAACTGTTCCGTGATCTGGTTGGCATCCTTGGAGTTCGGCGAATCCATACGCTCCGGCAAAGGGTGAATTGTGGAGGGGGAAAATTTTTTCGTTCCGGCGTGCCAGTTTTTACTCGCAACTGTCGCGTTAATCAACAGCAGCATTTGCGGTCATTTCTAACAGGAGGGCAAAAATGAAAGTTCTGAAAATGAATTTGCCGTCAGAGTTCGATCTGAGCGATTTGGGACAAATCAAGTTGTTTCATGACGTACCACATACCGAATTGCGTCATTTCTGCGAATGGCTGCACCGCAAGACGTTTTCAGCGGGAACGACCTTGATGACCGCCGACCAGGCAGGCGAAGTTGTCTATTTCATTTTGAGCGGCACGGTCAAAGTCCATATTGAACAAGCCGATGGTGCTGACGTCATCATTTCCATTCTAGGTCCGGGCGAAAGCGTGGGGGAAATGAGCGCGCTGGATCAACAGAACCGTTCTGCCAGCGTCGCTACCTTGGAAGAATCGGATTTGCTTTGGCTGGATCGCGCGACGTTCAAAAAGTTTTTGATGACGACGCCAATGCTTAGCCATAATCTTTCTTGCCTGCTTTCCGCGCGATTGCGCCAAGCCAACGAACAGATTCAATCGCTGGCGACCGCGGACATTGAATGCCGCATTGCGCGGCAACTGATCGGCTTTGCCGAAAAATACGGCCAGCTGGAAAGCGACGGCAACATATTCATCCCAGTTCGACTGACGCAAAGCGATCTGGCCAATCTGATCGGCGCAACCCGTGAAAGCGTCAACAAGATCATCGTTTCGTATAAAGAACGCGGCTATCTGTCAGCCAGCCGCGACCACCACTGGACAATCCACAACCGCCAATTCCTTGCTAATCGCTGCGGCTGTTAACCACTTCACACCGCCGTAGTGAACGACTTCGCTGCTACCCCTTACCATTCCCAGTAAGTTGTCCGTGTCAGAAGCAACAATCATTTGCGCCGCTTGCGGCGTGGATACATTGGGCGTTGAGCAAGGCCGCGCGGACAACGCCTGACTTTTACCAACAGTTGCGGCGCAAACAAGGAGAAGACATGGCAAAGACAGTTGCAGATTACCAAGTGCTTTTTGATGGCGGATTCACACTCGATGCCGCAACCAATGTCAATAAAAAGGAATTGACGTTCATTCTGCCGACAGACTTCAAAGTCGAAAATGGAATCCGAAAACCAATTCTGGCGTTTCACGCCTTTGTTTTTGAAAACTCGCGCTTCAAGGTCAGAATCAACTCGCGTGAAATTCTGAATTGGAATCTGAACGCTGCTCCCACAGCCGGGCTTTGGGACCCATTCAACGGGTCAACACCGTTCCCCGAAGGCGCCAGCGTTCCTAACAATGTGCCGGTCGAGTTCATTATTCTGGAGGGCAAGATCCACTTCGGCCAGGTCGTGATCTGGTATCAGGTCGAAGTGTAAGCAGGCTCCATGGCGCGGAGCAACCAGCAATCAATTCAATCACAAACTTAAAAAGGCCGGAGCTACATCCGGCCTTTCGCTTTTTCTCAAGCCTTGGCTTTCCTGTGATCCAACTCACACTGCGGCTGTGAATGGATTCGCTGTCGTTGCTTTTCAAACGAAGTAAGTTGTCGCCGTCGCAGAGAAACGAATTACAAGAAACCGAAACGTAAACCGAGAGAGGAGCCAATCATGAAAACCAGATTTCGTCGTCAAACTCTGTTTGCCAATTTGACCGTCAGCGTACTGTTCGCAGCGTTGCTTTCAATCACGGCATCCGCGCAACCGGCCGCAGTTCACCAGCCAGCGCCCAAAGCCAACTTGATCATCGAACAAAAAGCCGTTCGCTTTGATCTGCAAGGCGCGGCGCGTTCGTGGCAGCTAGAGGTGTTCAGCCAGCCTGGAGATTTGATCTTTTCCAGCGGCGTCGTCAGCCAGCCAACTGTGGAATGGATGCTGGCCGATCAGCAGGAAAAACCGCTGGCAGATGGACTATATGCTTATTCGCTGAAATTCTGGGATGAAAACAACCAGCAACTTTCCGTTCAGCGCGGCCATGTCATTGTCAATCGCGCCAGCAACAGCGACCGCATTTGGGTCACCAGCAACAATTCAACTGGCATTGGTTCGGGGTCGGAACTAACCGTGGTCGGTTCATCGGATGCAACAGTCGGCGGAGCCAGATTGCTGGAAACTCGCGCGTCCGCACAGGCTCGCGCTACGGAAGCTTCCGGCAACACGCAACAATTGAAAGACAGCGGCGTCATCAATGCGGTCGGCCCCATCAACGGTGACGGCACGGCAAATCGCATCGCCAAATTCACCGCCGCGCACACGATTGACGATTCAGTGATGACCGAATCCGGCGGCAACATTCAGATCAACACCAACCTGAATCTGGCCAGATTGACCGCTGTTCACACCAATGTCAGAGGCATTTACGGACGCAGCGATTCTGCAGCAGGCGTTTGGGGACAGAGCATCAGCGCCCAGGGCGTTTATGGCTTCAGCGCGAATAGCGCAGGCGTCGAAGGTTCCAGCGTCAACGGATTTGGATTATCCGGCGTCAGCACCAACCAATACGGCATTTACGGCACGACCGGCAGCGCCAGCTTTGCCGGAATGTTCGGAACGACTGCTGCAAACAATGGCAAAGGCATTTGGGGCCGAGCCAACAATGGTTCCAATGCTGTTGGCGTTTTTGGGGAAAGTGCGGATGGACGAGGCGTGTATGGCGATAGCCAGACCGGAACCGGCGTGCGCGGCGAAACCAACAGCGGTTCAGGCGTGTACGGCTACGGCAATACCGGACGCGGCGTTTTCGGCAACAGCCTGCTAAATCATGGCGTGTACGGGCGTTCGCTGAGTGGTGAACATGCCGGCGTTTACGGGTTCAATACCCAGGCAGACGGCGTGGGCGTTCTGGGCGAAGCGCAAGGCGGCACGAACCAAACATCCATTGGCGTTTACGGCCTTGCCAGCGGTTGGGGCGTAGTCGGTGTTGCCGATGCCGGGCACGGCGTGGCGGGTTACGGCAGCTTTTTGGGCGCTTCCATTTATGGCGCCAGCGGTGCGGCTTGGGCCGGATACTTCGACGGTGACGTCGTTGTTGACGGAAACCTTCAGGTCAACAACAACCTTGCCGCCAAGGCGGATCATCCGCTGGACCCGGCCAACAAATACCTGAACCAATCGTTCATCGAATCGCCGGAAATGATGAGCGTCCAAACCGGCAATGCAACAACTGATGCTAGCGGCGAAGCTGTGGTCACTTTGCCAGAATACTTCCCGGCGATCAGCGGAGATTTTCGCTATCAACTGACGGTCGTCGGCCAGTTTGCGCAAGCCATCGTTGCGCAAAAGATTGAAGGCAATCGCTTCACAATCAAAACCGACAAACCCAATGTCGAAGTTTCGTGGCAAGTAACTGGACTGCGCCAGGATGTCGCTTCAAAAGCCAACCGCAAACCAGCCGAAGAACTGAAATCCGAAAAAGAGCGCGGCTTTTACCTGCGCCCGGCAGCGTTCGGTCAGCCGGAAGAAAAAAGCATCGAATGGGCGCGTAATCCTGAAACGATGAAACGAATGAAAGCGCAGCGCGAATCGCTGACCAAACAGCGTCAATAAACACATAACAAACCGAATTGTCAGAAACCGAAACTTAACCGAAGAAGGAGAATCATGATGAAAAATCGAATGACAGGATTCACGTTTGGCAGCCGTCTGCTGTGTTGTTCACTACTGATGACTGCAATTATGGCTGGCGCAGCGTTGGCCCAGGATGGATATAAGATTTGGACTTCGGTCGCTTCGACCGGAACCGTGGATGAGACAGACGCTGGCGAGATCGCGTTTGCCGGGCCGTTTGCGACGTTCAGCAATTCAGCGCCTACGCTTGCCCGCGCCATCATCCGCTACAACGTCACAGCCGTTGACGGATTGTTCGCGCAAGCAGGACCTGTGTCGTGGCCTGCTCTGGCCGTCAATTACCGCGACGACGGCGATGATGCGCGCGTGGTGGTTTATCTGCGCGAATACGAATTCGGCGCAAATCCAATGAACCCGGCGCTCAACACGCGAATCGTTTTCGACAGCGATCTGTACCCGATTTCGGGCGATTATCAAACGCGTACGATTGGCAACTGCGGCCAATTCACCAAGTTTGAATTTGTCCCCAATAACCAAAATGTCCGAGCCTACTTTCTGGAAGTTCACCTGATCCGGCAGAATCAGGACAACAATGTTCAAACCGGAAATCCGGGACTTGGCGGGCTGGCATTGTCGCGCTATGGCGTTTGCTTGTCGCAACAATTTACGACGGAGCCGTAGCCTCAAACGCAAAAGGCGTCGAACCAATCAACGGTTTCGACGCCTTTTGCGCATTTCAGCAGCAGAATGGTTTTACCAACCCATCGCGTACCGCCCTCGCCGCACATCCGCTCCCGCCTGAATCAGCTTGGTTTTCGGATCGAATATAACGATTGTCGGTGCGGCGGAAGGCGTGAAGTCATCGTTGACTTCGACTTTGTGGCCGCGTCGTTTCATTTCTGCTGCCAAAGCCTCGCCCATTCGTTTTTCCAGCGTCATGCTGCCGGGACGAAATTGGTGGTCGCTGAACGAACTGACGAAATGCTGTGTTTCAAACCGCGCAGCTTCGACCGAAGCCTGAGGATTCATCCCGAATTCGATGACATTTAGTAAAACCTGGATCAAGGCTTGATCCTGATTATCACCGCCGGGCGTGGAAAGCGCAGCAAATGGCTGGCCGTCTTTCATCACCAACGTTGGCGACAGCGTGACTCTTGGACGTTTTCCGCCTTTCAATTCGTTCGGATGACCGCGTTGCAGCAATGCGCTTTGCAACCGGGACGAAATCGGAATGCCCGTGTCTCCGGCGACAAACGAAGGCAGCCAGGCTCCGCTGGGCGTTGCCGAAAAGACGTTGCCGGCGGCGTCAATCACGTTGACGCAGGTTGTATCGTGCGCGCGTTCGGCTTCCGGGATTTCCACCGGCTCCAGGTTGAAGCTGACCAGTTGCGCCAGCGATTTTTTGTTCACCGGATCGCCCGGACGTTGTTCCAGCGAAGCCGATTTCGGATCAATCAGCGTGCGGCGCACGTCAGCGTATTCTTTTGACAAAAGCTCCGCGCCCGGCACTTTCACAAAACGCGGATCGGCGTAATACCGGTCGCGGTCGGCAAAGGCCAGCTTGATGGCTTCGGTCAGCGTGTGAACGTAATCCGGCGAATTGTGTCCCATGGCTTTCAGGTCGTAACTTTCAATCAGGTTCATGGCTTCCAGCATCGCCGGGCCTTGCGACCAAAAACCGACCTTGTAAATTTCGTAGCCGTGAAAACTGACCTTTGTTGGCTGGTCAATGTCGGCTTTGAATGCAGCCAGATCACTGGTGCGCATTAACCCGCCTGCTTTTTCAATTGCGTCGCAATATCGCTTGCCCAGCGGGCCGCGGTAAAAGTGATCACGCGCGGCTTGCAGCGCAGCGATGCGGCCTCGGCTGGCATTTTTCTTTTCCACTGCCACCAGTTCGCGCAAGCTTCGCGCCAGATTCTTCTGGACGAAAATATCGCCGACTTTTGGGATTTCACCATTCGGCAAAAAGATGTCGGTCGTGTCTTTCCAGCTTTCATAAGCCGGGCGGGTGTTTTTGATGTATTGCACGCGGAGTTCATCAATCGGAAAACCGTCAGCCAGATCAATTGCCGGTTGCATCACGTCGGCCAGCTTCATCGTGCCGTAATTTTGCAGCGCGACGATCATTGCATCCAGCACGCCCGGAATCGTTGCCGCCGTCGGCCCGGTTGAAGGAATGACGGCGGGTTTCGACGGGTCTTTGCGTTGTTTTTCAAAAAACTCGATGCTCGCCAATTGCGGAGCTTGGCCTTGCCCATTAATCGTCACCGGCAGTGGTTTGTTCGCCATTTTGATGATGACAGGAACTTCGCCGCCGAAAGCGAAGTGGGAAAATTCCAGCACCGAAGCTGCCAGGGTCGCTGCCACGCCGGCATCAATGGCGTTGCCGCCGCGATGCAGCATTCGCATTCCCGCTTCGGCAACCAGCGGTTGACCTGCGGCGACAACGCCGCGCGTTCCGCGAACCGTCGGGCGGTACGTCAGTGTTTGCGCCGAGCTGGAAGCAAGAATCGAAAGGGCAAAGCCGAAAACAAGTAGTCTGACCAGCGTTCGTGATGTCATCGAATTTCTCCGGGTGTTGAAAGTTGGTGTGGACAGGCATCTTCTACCAAATCCGCAAACACGACAAGAAGCCGTGACTCGCACAAGGTAAAGCCCTTATGATAAATTTTCGGCGGTAATTCAAGATTTCAATTCAGGCACGTTCAAGGAGGTAGAAAAACAAGTTATGCCGATTTACGAATACGTTTGTCAGAAATGCGGTCACCATCTGGAAGTCATGCAGAAGATGAGCGACAAGCCCCTGAGCAAATGTCCGGAATGCAAAGGCAAGCTGGAAAAAATCTTTTCGCAGACCAGCTTTCAACTAAAAGGGTCCGGCTGGTATGTCACCGACTACTCCGGCAAAGGCAAGTCGGAGAAAACCGAAAAAACAGACAAAGCTGCAAAACCAGAGAAGGCTGAGAAGGTTGAAAAGACCGAAAAAGCTGAGAAAAGCGAAAAGAAAGATACGACGACAACCCCTACTGCTTAACCAAGTTAGGCGCGTGCTGTCAGTCTCATATTTCGAGAGGTAACGTTATGAAGGTCACAAAAAAACACATCGGAATTTTATCGGCTGGTTTCTCGCCGTCTTCTTTTTTGTCTGTTTCCATGCTGGTTTTTTTTTGGCTGACAATCTTTGCGGCGGCGGCAATGGCGCAATCGGGGCGTAGCCCGGCGTCAAGCCGCCGGACTACCGTGTTGCACGTCATCGCGCAGCGAGTCGAAGACCCGAACAAGCCCAAGCCTTTGTTGACAGGCAGCGGCAATGAAGAAGAGCAGGACAAGGTCGTCCAGCGAAAAGTGCTGGAGCTGTTTGACGGCGGAGTTTTGCAAAAGATCGAAGCCTTTGCGCCAGACCCGACTCCGGCGCGCATTGTCGTGCTGATGGACAATTCGCAAACTTTGCCGAGTGACGTTGGCAAATTAGCATCTGTTCCGGCTGCCTTCGCGCCGGAAATTTATGAAGGCGACAAAGTCATGGTCATCGGTTACGACCAGAAACCGGAAATCATCACGGATTTCACGGACGTCCCGAAAGACCTGCAAAACACCAAAGATTTGTTGCGGAAAACCGATCAGCCAAGGCTGTTCGACGCGCTGAACGTCGTTGTGGAAGACGTGCTAAGGCCGGAAGTTGGCTTTTCAAAACGGGTTATCGTGATTGTCGCCGACGGAATTGATCGCGACAGCAAAATAAAATTTGACGAAATCCTGGCCAAACTGCAAAACGAAAACATCACGGTGTACGCCATCCAGGTGCGTGACCGAACCCGCGGCGCTTTGCGCAAGGACGCGCCGAAAGCCGCCGAAGCCTTGAAACGGCTGACCGAAGGAACCGGCGGAAAAGCTTTCAAGATAGAAGACGACGTCAAACAATCGGTCAAAGAAATCTGTGACGAACTCCGCAACGACCGCTATCAACTGACCTACTATCCCGACGGCATCAATCCAATTAACAAGCGTTTGCTGCTGCTTTCAACAACCGATGCGACCGTCAAGCTGCGGTATAAAGCCTGGCATCCGCCAGTGAAGCAGTAAGGACTTTTATGGAAACGATAACAATAGACGTTCAACAAACTCAGCCTTCACTAAGTGAGTTACTTTTGCTACTCGCGAAAGGTGAAGAGGTCGTTTTGACAGAAAAGGATGAGCCTTTGGCTAAAATGATTTCTCTTAAATCAACTGCCAAACCTCGCGTTGCTGGGTTGCATTTGGGAGCAATGCAGATGAGTGATGATTTCGATGCCCCGATAAACATTGCCAATTGATCGTGAAAAAAGCAGCCAAAATCTTAGCCTTCCTTTCTATTTTGCTTACGGCGGTGTCGCTTGCCACATGCCATTTCGGGGTCCAGCACGAGATTGACGGAATTCCACCGGAGGTCCGTGCAAGAATGAGCGACACTGACTGGGTTGGCGCTAAATGGATTTTCAGAGGAATGTTCATCTTTGCGACATCCATCGTCTTTGCGGTTTTTTCATTGGCGCTCTGGCTTATTCAGCGAAGACGAATGGAACTTGCTGACAAACACCTTTGAGCTATCAGCCTGCCGCAATCTCCACTTTGTAATCCTCAATCACTGGGTTCGACAAAACATCGTGAGCGAACTTTTCGATCTGGGCCTGGGCTTGTGTCTGATCAAGCGAAGCGTCGAGTTTGATCTCGAAGTATTTGCCCTGGCGAACATCGGCAATTCCAGCAAAACCAATGGTTTCAGCGGCGTGATGGACGGCTTTGCCTTGCGGGTCCAGGACTCCGTTTTTTAGTGTGACGTAAACTTTTGCGAGCATGAATTTCCTTTGGAGGCGGAGTCAGTACCGCGACCGGTAGGGAGCGAGTCTTTCTCAAGCGCATGCTTGCGGCAACGGCGCTCCCTACCGGTCGCGGTACTGACTCAGAATTATTTTTCCAACGGCAAAGCGCCGCTGTATTTATGAATGCCGGTGAAAACCCGATCAAAGATTCGGTCAACGTTTTTGAGCTGGGTTCGCACATCAAAAGCGCGTTCGATTTGTTCAGCAGTGATCGTGCGGGAAATGTCCGGGTCTTGCTTGACTAATTCGCGGAAATCCAGGCCTTCGTCCCATGACTTCAGCGCATTTCGTTGCACCCAATAATATGCGTCTTCGCGTTGCGCCCCGCCCGCAGCCAATTCCAGCAACAACTGACCGGAGAAAACCAGCCCGCGAGTAAGGTTCAGGTTTTCCATCATTCGTTCCGGTTTGACGACCAGCGTGTCCAGCAAGCCAGTGGTTTTGGCGATCAGATAATCGGTCGAAATACAGGCGTCGGGCAGGATGACGCGTTCGGCACCGGAGTGCGAAATGTCGCGTTCGTGCCAGAGCGCGTTGTTTTCCAGCGCCGTGACTGCGTATCCGCGAACGACGCGCGCCAAGCCGCAAATGCGTTCCGACAAAATCGGATTCCGTTTGTGCGGCATGGCGGACGAACCTTTTTGGCCGGGTTTGAAATATTCGTGGGCTTCGCGGACCTCCGTGCGCTGCCAGTGACGAACTTGGAGCGCGATTTTTTCCAGCGATGAAGCAATGATTGCCAGCGTGCAGACGAATTCAGCGTACCGGTCGCGCTGAATAACTTGGGTGGAAACGCTGGCTGGGCGAAGGCCAAGAAGGAAGCAAACGCGCTCTTCGATGTCGGGATCAAGGTGAGCAAACGCACCGACCGCGCCAGACAATTTGCCGTAACTGATGCCAGCGCGAGCACGTGTCATGCGATCAATGTTGCGGCGGTTTTCTTCGTACCACAGCGCAAAGGTCAGCCCCAAGGTTGTCGGTTCGGCGTGAATGCCGTGTGTGCGGCCAATCATCGGCGTGTCTTTGAATTCCAGCGCGCGGCGTTTCAGCACATCGCTCAACGCTTGCAGCTTGGCCAAAATCAGATCGCCCGCTTCCACCAGCAACAGCGCGTTTGCTGTGTCCACCACGTCCGACGAAGTCAGACCAAAATGCACCCAGCGCGCTTCGGGGCCGATGTTTTCGGCCAGGTTGGTCGTGAAGGCAATGACATCATGGTCGAGCGTCTTTTCCAGTTCGTGAATACGCTCGACGGAAAAGGTGGCTCTTTGCCGGATCGGCTCAACCACGTCAGCCGGGATGTTTCCGGCTTCCGCATTGGCTTGGCAAGCCGCAAGTTCAACATCCAGCCATTTGCGGAAGCGATTTTCTTCCGTCCAGATCGCGCCCATTTCGGGCAAGGTGTAACGTTTAATCATCTTGATTTAAGTCGGTACCGCGCGCGGTAGCAAGCGGGTAAGTGAATCAGCCGCTCCCTACTGGTCGCGGTACTGATTTTGTCGCGAACGGGAAAAGCACAACACGCTGATCGCTGCCGCGAAAATAGGAATCAGCCAGTGCGTCATTTCTTTTTGCCCTTTGCCAAACAGCAAGGCCAGCGTCCATCCAATAGCGGCGATGCCCAGGCCATATCCGGCTCGGCGATACGCGCTTGTCAGGTTGTTGTGCTCTTCGCTCATCGGGTCAATGTATTGGGCTCATCAGGGATATAGTAACTGCTGCGCGAACGCAAAGTGATTCCCTGGCGCGCGGCAATTACCTTGATTGAGCGTTTGTCTTCCAACGTTGGCGTTCGCTCTGTGATAAACGATAAACTGTATTGCGCGCCGATTTCGCGCGAAACTTTTCGATTGGAAATAATCAGTTCGTTGTGCGTGGGCGGAAGCCACAATTCGCCGCCACTGCTTTCGGTCATGGCGCGCAATTCAGCCGTTGCGCCTTCCAGCGTTGAAAGATAACGGCGCAATTCAGCCACTCGTTTTGCCGCATTCGTGCCAACGGTTTCGTGGTTCATCGTAAAGCCAATGGCGATTTCAATTTCAGCCCGTAGCGCTTCGGCCCAGCCAATGACGAAAACCGAAGCGCGGGCTTTTTCCAGCGCCAGCATCGCTTTTGTTTTACCCGTTTTGCTGTTGGAATCAATGCCGTCGGTGATCAAAACAACGATGCGGCGACCGTTTGGTTGAGTTTGCAATTTATCGGCGGCAAGTTTCAGCGCGTCGTGGTAACTGGATTTGATGCCAACGCGGTATTTTGACGCCAGAGAGTTCAGCGCCTGCTGGCGGTCATTCGTCCAATCCTGAATCAACTGCACGCGGTCGTAATATTGAATGATCGCAATCTGGTCTTCCGGCGAAAGCATCGAAACAAATTGATTGGCAAACGTGCGCGTCGTTGGATTGCTGATGACCTGGTAATCAGGGCCTTTTTCCCAAATGGGGCGCTCGGCTTTGGCGTAACGTTCGGTCGCGGCATTTTTGAAAGTGCCGATTTCGTTGCTGCAATCCATAATCAGCACAATGTTTGCCGGTTCGCGTTTGACGCGCGTCACCTGGCGAGCTTCGCCTTCTTCCAAAACCAACACGTCTTTCGTCTGCAAATCGTCAACGAATTTGCCTTCAGCGTCATACGCCATCAACGGCAACACGACTTCGCGCGTTTCAATTCTGAGCGATGGAGCTTCGCCGGGCTTCGGTTGTTGCTCGCCCGGTTTCTGCGGCGGCTTGCGACCGGATTGCGCCAACACCGCAACAGGCAAGATCAGGATCAACGAGGCAAAAAGCAAAACTGCGGAAGAAACGTAGTTTCCAGAAAAACGATCTCCCACGAAGTCACACGAAGTACCACGAAGAAAAGCCAAACCGCCTGTTTTCCCCTTCGTGTTTTCTTCGTGTGGCTTCGTGGAAAAAAAATGCTTTTTCTTGCCTTGCCTTTTGATTTTCATAACTCAATCCACTCAGCCGGCCGGTCGTAAGGAGCGATCCTGACGCGTTGTTCGGCGTTGGCGGAAAAAAGTGGTGCGCGTGCTTGCAACGCATTGATCGCCGCCAGTCTCGCTACGTCCGGATGATTCGTGTTTTGCGACAAATGCGCCAGAATGATGTGCTCGGCTTTGCCGTCAAAATCTTCCGTCAGGTAACGCGCCATTTCGTCGTTCGAAGTATGACCGTGACGGCCCATAATCCGCTGCTTCAACGCCCACGGATAATAGGTGCAAGCGCGCAGCATTTCCGTTTCGTAGTTGGCTTCGATGATCAGCAAATCACATCCGCGAAACCGTTCCGCCGCCAAATTGTTGATGTAACCCAGATCAACTGCGATTCCCATTTTGACCCCGCCGGTTTCTACCGTAAAAGCCATTGGATCGGCGGCATCGTGGGGAACTTTGAATGGGCTGAAGCGGAACGCCCCGATTTGGAAATCTTGCGAACAGGTTATGGCTTCGCCTCGGCTGACATATTTGGCTTTGTCGGCCAGGTTGCAGGCTTCCAGGGTTCCTGTTGAAACGTAAACCGGCACACCAAGCTGTTTGGACAGCATTCCAAGCCCGCGGGCGTGGTCACCGTGTTCGTGCGTGATGACGATGGCGTCAAGCCGGGTTGGATCTTCGCCAACGGCTTGAATGCGGCGAATGGTTTCGCGCGCACTCAGGCCGCAATCAATCAACACGCGAGTTTCACCCGCGACCAGTAAAGTCGCATTACCCGCACTGCCACTGCCTAATACGCAAACCCGCATTGAAAATGAATTGAGGTGATTGAGATGAACTGTTGAGCCCGCATCTTAGCACTCGCAATGCGAACTCAACAGCAACAAGCATTTTCTTCCCACGAAGCCACACGAAGTTTCACGAAGACGCCAAATCCATTTTTCCTCTTCGTGTTTTCTTGGTGTGGCTTCGTGGGGGAAAAGAGTTTTATTTCTGTGTCAACGCTTTGACCTTTAGCGGCAGGCCCAGAATGTTGATGAAGCCTGCGGCGTCTTTCTGATCGTAGCTGGCGCCCATTGTGAATGAAGCCAGATCGGGACGATACAAAGTGTTTGGCGAAGTGCGACCGGCGACGATGACGTTGCCTTTGTACAGTTTCAGCTTGCAGGTGCCGCTGACCGGAGCCATCAGCACATTCACGAAACCGTCAATCGCTTCGCGCAGGGGCGTGAACCACTGGCCAAAGTAAACCATTTCGGCGTATTTGTGCGCGACGACTTCTTTGTAATGCGCTGATTCGCGATCCAGGCAAAGCGATTCCAGTTCGCGCAGGGCCGCCAGCAACAAGGTTCCGCCCGGAGTTTCATACACGCCGCGCGATTTCATGCCGACCAGACGATTTTCCACCAGATCAACGCGGCCGCAGCCGTGACGCCCGCCGATTTCATTCAGTTTTTCAATCAGGGGAATTGGATCAAGCGCTTCGCCGTTGACACTGACAGGAATGCCGCTTTCAAATCCGATCTCCACGTATTCCGGCGTGTCCGGCGCTTTGAACGGCGAAACCGTGAGTTCGAACATCGCTTCATCGGGTTCGTTGGCCGGGTCTTCCAGAATTCCGCCTTCGTGCGACAGATGCCAGATGTTCCGGTCGTGCGAGTAAATCTTTTCGCGGCTGGCGGTGATTGGGATTTGGCGTTCGGTGGCGTAATCAATTGCGTCTTCGCGCGAAACGATGTCCCATTCGCGCCACGGAGCGATGACTTCCATTTCCGGCGCCAGCGCCTTAAACGTCAGCTCGAAGCGAACCTGGTCGTTGCCTTTGCCGGTGCAGCCATGCGCCAGCGCTGTGCAGCCTGTTTGTTTGGCAATTTCGACCTGGCGCTTTGCAATGACAGGGCGCGCGAACGAAGTGCCAAGCAGATATTTGTGTTCGTACACCGCGCCGGCTTTCAGCGTGGGCCAGATGTATTCAGTGATGAATTCGTTACGCAGGTCTTCGACGTAACATTCAACCGCTCCGGTTTTCATCGCTTTTTCAGTCAAGCCGTCCAGCTCTTCGGCTTGGCCGACATCGCCGGCGATAGCGACGACTTCGCAGTTATAATTTTCCTTCAGCCAGGGAATGATGATCGAGGTATCGAGTCCGCCGGAATACGCCAGCGCCACCCGCTTCACAGAATTGCTCAAAGTAGTTTTTGCCTCCGAATGACTAGGGTTGGGTTTGAATCAAGTGCGGATTATACACAGCGAAGTAGATGATGCGTAGTTGCTGATTCCAATCCTCTTGCCGACGGGGATGGGAGCAATTGCTTGCCCGAAGAAGCAGGCGGGAGTAGGCTCCTCTGCGGCTTTTTTTCAGCATGAACTGATTGGCAACTTATTCTATTTCTCCCTTCGCAAATGTATGCGAACAGCCGCGAGCGGATTGGCCATGCGCATTGTTTTGCCTCAACTCGATACGTTCATCCCCTTCAGTCGCGCTTGTGCAGTGGCTTTTCTGGGATGTGTTTTCGCTTCCGTCGCCGCCACGGCACAACCTGGGCAGTCGCCCAAATATCAATTTGACCGTTGGACGACGGATGATGGACTGCCACAGAACGCTGTAACTGCCATTTTGCAAACACGCGACGGTTATTTGTGGCTGGCCACTTCCGACGGCCTGGCGCGCTTTGACGGTCTGCAATTCACCGTTTTCAACAAGGGGAATTCAAAAGGGATCGGCAGCAACCGCTTCGCCATGCTCTTTGAAGATCGCCACGGCGCGCTCTGGGCGGTGACGGACGAAGATTGGCTGGTCAAATATCAGGCGAAGGTGTTTACGACTTACACGCCCAAAGACGGATTGCCCGCAGGAATAGTGAAACAGATCGAAGAAAACGAAGCAGGCGAGCTTCAGATCGTAATTGGAAACAGGATGGCGCGATGGAAGGACGGGCGTTTTAGCAGTCAGGCGATTGACGACCTGTTGCAGCTTCCCCTCGGCGCCGGGCGCAGCGATTGCAGCAAACTGGCCAGACTGGAAGCCGGTCGGCTGCACTGGTATTCGCGCGGCCGTTTGGCGACCTACTTTTTGCATCCCGGCTTGCCTGATTTCAAACTCCGCTCGGTTTACGAGGATCAACACGGAACCATCTGGCTCGCTACGGAAAACGCCGGACTGGTGAGCCTGCGGGATGGCCGCTTCACTGTTTATCCTGTGAAAGAACCCTCGCAGATTGGCGGGCCGATTCAAGCGGATAGGAAGGGAAGCATTTGGATGAGCGGGGATTATTCGTGGCTGGGCGGCTACAGCAATGGCCGTTTCACGCGCTACACCGCGCGCGAAGGCTTTCAGACTTCCGCAGCCAATTGTTTTTATGAAGACCGCGAGGGCAATTTTTGGGTCGGCACTTCCGACGGGCTTTACCGGGCGCGCGAAACGGCCATCACGGTGATTACCCGGCGGGACGGTTTGTCATCAGACGGCGTTTATTCCATCCGCGAAGATCGCGCCGGGCAGATGTGGTTCGGCACCTGGGGCGGCGGCGTCACTAAATTCAGCGCCGGGCGTTTTACGCGTTACCCAATGAAAAATGGCCGGGACGCTGACTACATCACGGCGCTTTACGAAGATCGCGAGGGCAACTTGTGGATCGGCAACATGAGCGGGTTGTGCCGCCTCGATCCGGCGTCGAACCAACATAAGCGAGACAAGTTGACTGCAATTGCCGACGCGGATGGTTTTTTCCGTCACGGAATCTGGGCAATTCACCAGGATCGCGCGGGGCGCTTCTGGTTCGGCACAAGCCGCGGACTCGTCAAAGACGAAGAGGGCTGCCACGCGCGCTACACCACTGCCGACGGCCTGGCTGGCGACGACGTGAAAGCGATTTTGGAAGCGCGCGACGGGACCCTCTGGTTCGGCACGTGGAGTGGACTCACTCGTTACGCTGAGGGCCGCTTTATGTCCTTCACCGAACGCGACGGATTAGCCAGCGATCACATTCGCGCGCTTTACGAAGACGCTGAAGGAACGCTTTGGATTGGCACTTACGACGGTGGCCTGAGCCGCTTCAAGGATGGCCGCCTCGCGCGCTTCACCACCAACGACGGATTGTTCAGCAACGGCGTCTTTCAAATTCTGGAAGACGATGCAGGCAATTTCTGGATGAGCAGCAACCAGGGCATTCATCGCGTCAGGCGGCAGGACTTGAATGATTTTGCCGACGGCAAGCTGCGTTCGATCACATCGGTGGCGTATGGAAAAGCCGACGGCCTGCTGACCGTGGAATGTAACGGCGGACGCCAGCCAGCGGGTTGGCGCGCGAGCGATGGAAGGCTCTGGTTTCCCACGGCGCAGGGAGCGGCGGTGATTGATCCCTCGCGCGTGGAAGCCAACCGCGAACCGCCGCCGGTCTTGATCGAGGAAGTTCGCCTCAACGATCAAGTCATGCCGCCGGGCGAGACGATTGTGATTCCGCCGGATCAAAACGGAAGCCTTGAAATCCGCTATCAAGCGTTGAGTTTCATTCGATCCAAACAACAAAGATTCAAGTACAGGCTGGCCGGTATAGATCAGGATTGGGTGGAAGCTGGCAGCCGTCGCGCCGCTTACTACAGCCATCTTCCGCCGGGGCAATATGCCTTCACGGTGCTGGCGGCCAATGGCGACGGCGTTTGGAACACGCAAGGAGCACATCTGCGCTTGAAGGCGCTTCCGGCATTTTGGCAAACGTGGAGGTTCAGGGTGGGCGTTGCGGCGAGCCTGCTTGCAATTGCTCTGTTCGCGGTTCGGTTGAGGGTTGCGCGCTTCAACAGCGAACAGACGATGCGTGACGCCCACGCGCGCCAGTTGATTGATTCCCAGGAGCGGGATCGTCAACGGATCGCCCGCGACCTGCACGACAGCACTGGGCAGTTGGTGAGTCTCATCAACCGCCACGCGCTGGACGGTTTGGACGAGCCGGAAAAGCAGGAACTGGCCACCGAACATTTCGCCAAGATTGCTTCGTACGCGGGCAAGGCGATCAACGAACTGCGCTCGGTCGCCTATAGCCTGCACCCGGCCGAAATTGACCGGCTGGGGTTGACGCGGGCGCTGGCGGAGTTGGCCGAGCGATTCAATGCCTCGTATGCGATTGAGTTCACCTGCGATGTTATTTCGCCAGGCAATTCGATTGACTCATCGCTGCCGGGCGACGGCAAGGTGCATCTTTACCGAATTGTGCAGGAATGCTTCAACAATATCGCCCGTCATTCGCAGGCGACGAAGGCCAATCTTGTTGTCAGGCGCGAGGCGCGAGTTTTGCGCATCGAAATCCGCGACAACGGCCATGGCTTCGATCCCGCCGCCGAATCAAACGGAAATCGCGCGGGACTGGGTCTGCCCGGCATCAAGGAACGCGCGCGCCTGCTGGGCGGCAGGGCCGAAATCACTTCTGCTCTGGGACAAGGCGCTCAGGTCACAATAATCATCCCTCTGCCGGAGGCCAAACCATGAAAAAACCGATCCGTCTTCTCGTCGCCGACGATTCCCACTTCGCGCGCGAAGCCCTGCGCCACCTGCTGGCCAAAGAGCCATCTATCGAACTGGCGGCCGAGGCAAGAAACGGAGAAGAAGCGTTGGCGCTGATCGGACAACATCGGCCCGACGTTGTTCTGCTCGACATCAGCATGGGCCAGCCCGACGCCGGCTTCGAAGTTGCGCGCCAATTGCGGCAACGAAAATCGCCGGTCAAAGTGGTCTTCTGGTCGGGGCAGGATTATTCCGATGCCTTGCTGCGGGAATTTGTTCATCGCGCGCTGGAACTGGGCACGGCAGGCTTCATCGTCAAATCCGTCCCTTCCGACGAAATCATTGACGCCATCAAAACCGCCGCCGACGGCCAGCGCCACTTCAGCAGCAGCTTGACCAAATACCTGCTCGACCTGCGCGATGGCGCGACGACCATCGAAGCGCAATTCCCAAACCTGCGCCAACTTGGCGACAAGGACTACCGCATCTTGCTTCTGCTGTCCGAAGCCAAAACCAGCAAGGAAATCGCGGCTGAACTCCAGCTTTCTCCCCGCACAGTGGATAACCACCTCAACGACCTCCGCGACAAACTGAATCTCAAAGGCCATCACCACCTAATGAAATTCGCCATCGAACACAAAACTGAACTGCTCGCGGCCTTCAGTTCCAGAGAGTAAAACTACTCCGGCAAGCCGAGCAGTTTTTGGGAGGCGGTGAGAGCAAAAGCACTCTTCGCGGGAACTTCGGCTCCCTCCATAATCACGGCCTCGCATTCACTCAGGACAAAGCTATGGACTTCAAGAAACACGTAACGCCGAGCATAGAGTTCAGGCTTCAGCCCGCGGTTTGTAACGCGACCTTTAGGTCGCCTTGAGCCTGCTATGAAGACGGGCTGAAGCCCGAATTACGAACCCCAGGCTAAAGCCTGAACTCCATGACTAAAAACTGATTCAGAAAGCGCCTTGAAAGTAGAAAAAGGAGAAACCCATGACCTGTGGAAGAAGGTTAATGTTTATTTCATTCGTTGCAGCGCTGGCGTTTTTACCGTTCACGAGCCAGAGCTTTCCGACCTCGCTCGCCGCCAGGAAAGGCATTGCCGCAAACCAAATGGATAGAACATCTCCGGATCAAGGATCACTGATCGAAAATGGGAGCTTTGAATTGGCTTCGGTGACTACTGGGGCATTTCTTCAACTCTTGGCTGGCGATACTTCAATTACGCATTGGACCGTGTTGGCTGCCAATATTGACTATATTGGGACTTTCTTCGTGGCATCCAATGGCACCAGAAGCATAGACCTGGATGGAAACTCTGCGGGCGGGATACAACAAACTTTCCGCACTGTTCCTGGCGAGCGTTACACAGTAACTTTTGATTTGGCCGGAAACCCATTGGCGGCTCCGGCTATAAAAACAGCGCGAGTCTCAGCCGCTGGGCAATCAATGACTTTCACCTTCGACATCACGGGAAAGACTGCGACCAATATGGGGTGGACTGAGAAAACTTGGTCCTTCATTGCCAATGATACGGTCTCCACCCTCCAATTCATGAGTTTAACCGGTTCTGGGGCTGGACCAGCTTTGGACAATGTCAGAGTGACTGGTCGTGCTGCCCCATTCATTTGCCTTCCGCCGCCGCCAGGCATCGTGAGTTGGTGGCGTGGCGAGGGCAACGCCAATGACTTTAGAGGGGGAAATAATGGGGTGCTACTCAACGGGGCGACATTCGCGCCTGGATTGGTTGGACAAGCATTCAAATTCGATGGAGGAGATGACTACGTGCTTGTCCCGCACTCAACAAGCTTGAATTTTGCCCCTAATTCTTCAATCACTCTGGAGGCTTGGATTTACAGGAAAAGTTCCGCACTCACTCAACACATCATGGGAAAACGAGCAGGCTGTGACAGTAACTTGAATTTCTACCAAATGGCTTTTGCTCCAGGTGTCGAGTTGCCACCATCAGCCGTTCCACTGGATGCTTGGACACACCTAGCTGAAACCGTTGATAAGGACACAGGGCTGGCACGGGTGTATATCAATGGCTCTTTGTACTCAGCCGTCAAATTTGCGATTGGCGCAAACACTGCGCCCTTTACTATCGGCGCGTCTGGTACCTGCCAAGGATTTGCAGGTTTGATTGATGAACCCACGATCTATGATCGCGCTCTAACTGAGTCAGAAGTCCGAGCCATTTACTACGCTGGCAAAACAGGAAAATGCACGGTCGCTACAGTCTCAGCCGCCAATTTCAAAGAACCGCCGGTCGCCATTGAGTCCATCGTTGCCAGCTTTGGCGACAACCTAGCCACCGGTGTTCAACCGGCCCTTGGCCTTCCCCTCCCGACTTCGTTGTTAGGCACCACTATAAAAATCACGGATCAAATGGGCGATGAACGTCTTGACGCATCTCTCTTCTTTGTTTCGCCTGCTCAGGTCAATTATCAAATTCCACCGGGGACGGCGGCTGGCGCGGCTGGCGTGACAATTACCAGCGGGAATGGCGCAGTCTCTTATGGAGCGATGCAGATTGCCACGGCTGCTCCCGGTTTATTCGCGGCCAATGCTAATGGGCAAGGGGTGCCGGCGGGTTATGTGCTGCGGGTTAAATCCGATGGCTCGCAAATCACCGAGCCAATCGCCCGGTTTGATTCGTCGCAAAACAAGTACGTTCCTTTGCCGATAGACTTCGGGGCCGCGACGGATCAGGTATTCCTGATTTTGTTTGGCACTGGCATTCGCTATCGCAGTTCGCTGTCAGCGACAACGGCCAGCATTGGCGGCACAAATGTTCCTGTGCTTTACGCCGGCCCGCAAAATGATTTTGTCGGACTCGATCAAGTCAATCTGAGCCTGCCGCGCACTCTGGCCGGACGAAACGACGTTGACTTGGTGTTTACGGCGGACGGCAAAGCGGCAAACACCTTGCTCCTGAGCTTCAAGTAAAAGCGCCTTTGCGCAAAATGGCCATCGCCTGGCAGCCGCATTTTCAAATCGCGCCGCGCGCATAGTATCTTCAGCTCGCGTTGAAGATAGCCTCTTCTCGAATTCCAAAATTCAGTTCGGAGAAAAACAATGACCAACCAATTTGGCTATGGCATCGTCGGTGGAATGATTGGCAGGCTGCAGGCTGCTGCGATTCGACAAATCCAAAATCAAACTGTGTGTGTGTAGTCGCTGGCTGTATACGGCCAGAACGAAGAGTATTTAGGAGTGTGTAAATTTTGGTAATTTACTTGGCTTCACGGCTTGTGTTAAAAGACTGCCAGTGCCCATCTTTTGTTCGTGCCCAATTTGCCCAATCGTTAAAATTCCGACCATCCCGTAAGTAGCGAAACCAATTCCACGGTTTCAATCATCCCCTTGCAGTCTAAATCTGCTGCCTGAAATTTGCCGCCCACTCAGGATCAGTTCTTCGGAGCTTCAGCTCACCCGTGAAGCGCGCATATCAATCCAATCGCATCCCGAAACTGCCTCGGTGCCAGAGCAGGGAAACGTGTGTCCACTGGCCGGGCAGGTTGGAGAAATTCGTCATGATTTGGCGCGGTAATAAACTATTCTCGATTCTCTCTCTTTCGTTTTTCTTGCTGACAATTGCGCTTACGGCCGTCGCCCAGACGCCGACGATTGACGCTGAAGAGCAGGCGTTTCTGAAATTGATCAATGATTACCGAGCGCAAAATGGTTTGGGCGCGCTTCGGGTGTCAGTGGCTTTGACGCGCGCGGCGGACTGGATGAGCGGGGATATGGCGGCGAAAAATTACTTTAACCACACCGACAGCCTGGGGCGCGACCCATTCGTGCGGATGACAGCATACGGGTACAACTACAACGGGTACAAAGGCGAAAACATCGCCGCGGGTTACGCAGACGCAGCCCGCACGTTCAATTTGTGGCGGACTTCGCCGTCGCACAACACCATTATGCTCAGCCCGAATTTCAACGTCATCGGCATCAGCCGGGTTTATGGCGCAGCTTCGACGTACAAATGGTATTGGACGACTGATTTCGGAACTTTTGTTGATACGCTGATTCCTGTCGGTGTCACTGCTGTGCAAGCCGCGCGCACGGTAAATGCTGCAAGCTTCGTTCAATCGGTCGCGCCGGATTCCTTGGCGGCGACCTTTGGCACGCAGTTGAGCACGACAACTGCGGCGGCAAATTCGCTGCCATTGCCGTTGACTTTGGCCGGAGTCACCGTGATGGTCAACAACCTGTCCGCGCCGCTGCTTTACGTTTCGCCAACGCAGATCAATTACCAGATTCCGGCCAACGTTGACCCCGGAACCGCTGTTGTCAAAGTCATGAACGGCGGCACCGAAATCGCCAACGGAACCGTGACCATCGAAAGCGTCAGCCCCAGCATCTTCACCGTCAAAGCCGACGGCAAAGGCGTTCCTGCTGCGCAAACAACTGTAAACGGGACGACCTTCCTGCCTGTTGCCAACGCTGACGGCACGGCTCGCGCCATTAGCGTAGGCACAACCGCCCAACCGAATTTTCTGGTGTTGTACGGCACAGGGCTTCGCCGTCGCAGCAGCCTAACCAACGTCAGAGTCTTGATCGGAGGCGTCCAGGCCGAAGTCAGCTTCCTCGGCGCGCATTCCCGGCTGGTGGGAGTGGATCAAATGAACATCAAACTTCCGCAAACCGTTCGCGGACGCGGCAACGTGGATGTGGTGGTGATCATTGACGGTAAGACCGCAAACACCGTGACGATCAACATCGGCAATTGAGCGGGAACGCAAGTCATTGTTTGTACTCTGCCAGATGATGCGGGCAGAGCCACAAGTGATGTCCTTCTTTGGTCAAGATGCGTTTCAGTCCGCCCCAAGTCTGTTGCTTGTCCTTTTCCTCCAACAGTAACTTTAAAGCGCGTAACATAGCACCGCTAGCTTGTTGAGGCGTGTGGACTTCGCGCGTTCCGGCGAGTTGCGAGCCGCGCGCTTCGTCCAAGCTTTCTGGAATCTTCTCGCCCAGTTTTTGCATTCGCTCAAGGTCTTCTTCAAACTGTTTCAAATACTGCTGGTCGTCTGCCAACGTCATCCATGGAACCAGTACCGGCTGGACATACTTCAAGATTTTGGCAATTGCTTTGATGCCCGGTGCAATCGCGGCCAGAAATTCGGAATTAACTTCGATCTGGTAAAGCCCAGTCGCCGGATTGTCTTTGCCGCGTTCAGAACCGAGTGGATGGATTTCGCCAGGAGCTTGGCAATAAAGCTGCAACTCAATCCTCCGCTTCCAGCCTTTATCGCGCATACGATCCAACATTCCCGCTGAGGGAATCGCCTCAAACAAGCCGATCAAATCGCGTTCGTGAGTCATCGGGCGTAAGACGAAAAAATACGGACAGCGAGATTCTTCCTTGTTTTGTTCAGCGTTGAATAGCTTTGTCACTTCACGCTGGAATAAGGTGCGGGATTCTTTTTGCTCGATAATAGAAGCCTGCGTCAGCGCCAGGAGTTCATCAAAGCGTTTCTGCGTCGTATCGCGGTCAATACCGTAGAGCAGTTTGGCGACGGAAACCGGCTGAAAAACTTCAGGACATTCGATTTCGTCGCGCCCGGCAATCAAAGCCCGCTCCAAATGCTTCAAGTCGAATTCGTGTGGGCAATCCAAACCATCGTGACCACAGCAAGGAACGCGGCGCGCAATGCCCAATCCGGGAAAACGTGCCAAGGTCAGTTCCAGCCCATCACGCAACAACGCAAAGAAGTTCTGCGGCGCAGGGCCGCGTACCGTCAGCAGTACGTATCGGTCGTGCGGATAAGCCTGCAGCAAACCCAGATGATTGGGCGTTGTGCGGTCGTCGCCAAACATTGCGCCGTGCCGCCAATGCGTGCGCAGCGTGAAGCGGTGCGAACGCGCGATAAACCAAGTCGGAATGCCGGCGGGCATCGTCGCGTCCAACTTGAAACGCATCTTGATCTCGCGGCATGCAACGCCATCCCTGTGTGCCTCCCAACGTTTTTCAAACTCCGGCGGGTCGTAAGGCACGCGCTCGATGACCAGGCTCTTGTCGCGGTCTTCCAGAATTCGGTACGACAGATCGAACTGTTCCATCAGCCGCAGGAAGTGTTCGCGCATCGCGGGCGGCAGGTCGCGCCACAACCGGTTCATACAATCGCGCGAAAAGATGCCGTCCTGCGCCGTCACCTCTTCGCTCTCGAGCACGCGGCTGATCGCTTCGGTCACCCATTGCGAATTGAGGATGACGATGTCGTTTAATTCGTCCACGTCCTGAAAGAAGAGAATCTCGCCCAGTTCATGCAGCCATTTGGTCAACACGCGCGCCTGTGTGCCCGTCACCTCGTGTTCATCGAGCAGCGACGTGAGTTCATTCGGCGTGATGTGATTGCGCGTCGCGGCCAAATCGCGCACGGCGTGGCGCACCTTCGCCCAAGCGACCGGCCACTCCTCGCCCATCAGCGGCAAGGCGGCGGCAGTCTCGGTAATCAGTTGGCGCAAGCGTTCAACGCCGTCGCCGGACTTGTTGCTGATTTCGATCTGGCCGACGATCTGCGGATAGCTGCGCTGCAATTCGGCCAGCGGCAGATCGGCTTCGCGTTCGTCAGTGTGTGTCGCTACCAAGATGACTGGGGATTGCGGCGCGCGCACGGCAATCGTGTCGAGCCAATAATTGAGCTTGCCCTGTTCGTAGCCCAATCGCGCATTCCAGGCCAGCACGTATAGCGACCGGTTGGTCAGAAAGAACTGGTGCGTCGCGTGGTAAATCTCCTGCCCGCCGAAATCCCACGTATTGAGCAGCATCGTGATGTGGTTTTGCTGCAGATGCGCCAGCGGCAATTGTTTGATCTCGATGCCGTGCGTCGTTTCTTCATCGGCGACGAATGGCTCGCCGCGTAGCGCTCGCAAGAGCGACGTTTTGCCCACTCCGCCTTCGCCAACCACGACCATCTTGGAAACCCATTCGCGATTAGCTCCTTCAAGTGCGCGCAGGTAAATCCATATTTCATCATCTCCGCCTTCAACAACTTCTGGGGGGTAACGTAATGGGTTACCGTGTATAGAAAGTTTTGTTAAGTTGCTTAGGCGCGCTATTTCGATCGGAATTTCTTTGAGTTGGTTGTTTTCTAAAAAGAGTAGCTGAAGTTTTTTCAGGTTGCCGAATTCGACGGGAATACTCAAAAGCCTATTGCCTGATAGGCTTAGTGCTTTTAGATTGCTCAATGCACTTAATTCTCGTGGTGATTCTTTGAAATCGTTGAAAGACAAACCAAGCCATTTCAAATTTTTCAATTCGCACAGCATGAAGGGAACTGATCTTAGCTTGTTATTGGATAGCCATAAACCTTCTAATAACTTTAGCAGTGCGATTTCGGAAGGTATTACTTCCAACTGATTGTTTGATAACTCTAGCTCGCGTAATTTACTTAACTTACCTATTTCTTTTGGTAAAGTGGCCAAGAAATTTCCGCCTTGGTACTCACTCATTTTTCCACGGTATCTGCTTAACCGACCGAGGCTCAGTATTTGCAGTTCCTGAAGTTGTGCAATGGCAGCAGGTAGCACTTTTAATTTGTTGCCACTTAGCATCAGCACTCGTAATTCTGTAAGTTGCCAAAACTCATCAGGAAGCTGTTCAAATTGATTATCTGCCAACCACAGTTCGCACAATTTAACCAATACACCAAATTCCGACGGCAATGCGGCAAGCTGGTTTTTGTTCAGACGCAACCGTACAAGTTGGTTAAGCTTGCCGAACTCCGGCGGCAAGGCGGTGAGTTCGTTTTCGCTCAGCCACAGGACGCGCAGGTTGGTCAGGTCGAAAAGTTCCGGTGGCAATTCCGTCAGACTGAGTTTGGACAGGTTCAGGCGCGGCGAATTGGTGCGGCGCGCGTGGCAATGCGTTGTTGGGCGATTTCGTAACTCACGGCGGTTTCTCCTGAGTTGAAAAGGGAAGGTTACAAATATTCTATGTGATTCTGCATTTCATCAGGCGCGAGCAGGCCATGAATCAATTTCAGCCGTTGGATCAATTCGCCGATGGAGCGAGTTCCGGGTTTGGCGTAGGCGATTCCGGCGTGGCGAACATTTTGCGCGGCAAGAATCAGAAAGTCGGAATCCATCGTCACCATCACGCGACCTTGCTGAGTCGCAAAATCAAGTTGCTCACCGTCGGTCAGCCCTGTTCGGCCAGTCGTCTGCACCGTCAACACATCTACACCTCGTCGCAATAAACCTGCAGCGACCGACTGAGGGATGTGCTCGTCGAAATAGAACTTGATCCGTTCCATACAAAGAGTTGGCCGATTAATTCGTCAATTGGCTTGGCAGTTTGGAAGGTTGTTGAGCGTGAAGTCTTCCGGCAATTTCATCGTTGAGCCGAATGTCTTCTTCAATTTCTTCACGATGATCGAAATAATAAGTCAGCGCGGCATAGACATCACTCAATGTAAGGCTCGGGATTTCCGAGACGATTTCATCGGCGCTCCAACCCAAACGTTCATGCCAGATGACAATATCCATAACACGCACGCGAGTACCGGCAACGCAGGCTTTGCCGCCGCAAACTCCTGGGACCTTTGTCACGTGTGCGGTTAATTCTGAGTTCAGCTTCGGCTGTTGCGAGGAAATTGCCCGGATCAATTCTTTCCTTTGCTCGAAGGAAAGATTTTGAGCTGCAATGGCCAATTCTTGAACATCCATTTGGATTGCCTCCTTTTTCTGATTCGCGGCAAGCTTATCACACGCTGCAAGTGCTAAAAGTCTGGCTCCTGGTATTCGCCGAACACAGGCCGCAGGGCGTCACACATTTCGCCAAGCGTGCAGTCGGCGCGGGCGCAATCTATCAGCAGAGGCATGGTGTTGGCGGATTCGTCTTCGGCTCCTTTGCGTAGCGCGTCGAGTGCGCGTTGGGCGGCGGAAGCGTCGCGTTTGGCTCGGAGTTTGGCCAAGCGTTCGTGCTGCAATTCGGCGACGGATTCGTCAATGTACAGAATGTTGGCTTCGCCGAGTTCGTTGCCCTCCATTTGGTAGGCGTTGACGCCGACAATGACTTTTTCGCCGCGTTCGACGGCGCGTTGGTATTGATAAGCCGATTCCTGGATTTCTTTTTGCGGGTAGCCCAGTTCAATCGCTTCAACCATTCCACCCATCGCGTCAATCTTGCGGAAGTATTCGTACGCTTCTTCTTCGAGTTCGCTGGTCAGTTTTTCGATGAAGTACGAACCGCCGAGCGGATCAACCGTGTTCGTCACGCCGGTTTCGTGCGCGATGATTTGTTGGGTCCGCAGTGCAATCAGCGCGGCGCGTTCGGTCGGCAAAGCCAGCGCTTCGTCGTAACCGTCGCAATGCAGGCTTTGCGTTCCGCCAATGACTCCGGCCAGAGCCTGAATGGCTACGCGAATGATGTTGTTGATCGGTTGCTGAACGGTCAGGCTGACTCCGGCGGTTTGCGTGTGGAAACGCATTTGCCAAGAACGCGGATTCTTGGCTTTGAAGCGTTCGGTCATGACTCGATGCCAGATGCGACGAGCGGCACGGTATTTGGCAATCTCTTCAAAAAAGTCGTTGTGCGCGTTGAAAAAGAACGACAGGCGCGGCGCAAAATCATCAACGTCGAGTCCAGCGCGAATGCCGTAATCAAGGTATTCAATGCCATCGCGCAACGTGAAAGCGAGTTCCTGCGCGGCGGTGGCTCCGGCTTCGCGGATGTGATAACCGCTGATGGAAATCGAATTCCACTTGGGCATTTGCTCAGCGCAGAATTTGAAGGTGTCGGTAATCAGCCGCATTGCCGGGCGTGGCGGATAAATCCATTCCTTCTGCGCGATGTATTCTTTCAGGATGTCGTTTTGCAGCGTGCCGCCGATTTGGCTGAACGGCACTCCCTGTTTTTCAGCATTTGCCAGGAAGAACGCGAAGATCATCGAAGCCGGCGCGTTAATCGTCATCGAAGTCGTCACTTGATCGAGCGGGATGCCGTCAAACAACACTTCCATGTCTTCGCGCGAAGCGATAGCGACGCCGCATTTTCCGACTTCGCCTTCGGAAACTGCGTGGTCGGAATCGAAACCCATCAGCGTCGGCAGATCGAACGCCGTCGAAAGCCCTGTCTGGCCGTGTTCCAGCAAATATTTGAAACGTGCGTTGGTGTCGAAGGCGGAACCGAATCCGGCGAACTGGCGCATCGTCCAGGTTCTGGCTCGATAACCGGTCGGATGGATGCCTCGCGTATACGGTGGCGTGCCGGGAAAACCTATGTCGCGTTCGAAATCAATATCGGCTACGTCACGCGGCGTGTACAAACGTTTGATCGGCTTCAGCGAAACGGTAGTGAACTGGTCTTGGCTTTCGGGCATTTTTTGCAGCGAGGCCGCCAAGGTTTTCTCTTCCCATTCCTGTTCCAGTTCGTCAATGTGGTTATTGGTTGCGGTGTCTGTTGATGAGCTCATAAATGAAATCCCCTATTCATTTTACCCTAAGGCGGCGTGCAGCAGCAGGTGTGTGGCGTAAAACAGCGCGACTCCGATAAAGACAAACAGCGACGCCTGCCAACCGCCGTGGTTCACTTCGGGGATCAGGTCGGAAGTGGCAATGTAAAGCGTCACGCCGGCTGAAAGCGGCAACGCATATTTCACCACAGGGCTAACCAGCGCGACCGACAGAACGCCTGCAAACGTAGCCAGCGCGACCATCGCTGTTGCGATCTGTGCTGTGCGGATGGCTTTGCCGGAAGAAAGAATGATTGACGCGACTGTCACGCCTTCGGGAATCTTGTGCAATAGCACCGCGATAAACAGCACAGCACCTAATCTGAAGTTCGTCATCAGGCCTGATGCGATGGCGACTCCATCGAAAAAAGCGTGAATTGCCAGCGCGATGACGGCTGCGGTGGCTGCGCCTCGGCGCTGCATTTCTTCCGGATGGATTTCTTCACCGAAGTGAAAATGCGGCGCAATCGTGTGTTCCAGCAATTGAACCAGCATATAGCCGGCCATCAACCAAGCCATTGCCGAGGCCAAATCTTCGTTGGATTTCCCGCCTATCTCCGGAATCACTTCCAGCAAAACAGCCGCCAAGATAAATCCGGCGCCAAGTCCGATCAGTTGCTTCTGCCGCATGCGGCTTAAATCCCGGAGCTGGGTCAGCAGAAATCCTCCCAGCAGATTTCCAGCCGCTGCCAGCAATCCGAAGATCATCAGTTGAGGAATTAGAGTCATTTTCGAAGTAGATTCAGGCAAAGTTTCATCGCCAAAAAACGTCGCGGACTATAGCACAGCGAACAGGCAAGGCACTAATCCGGCAAAATGCTTAAAGCTTAAACATTTTTTGCTTGGCGGAACTCAGAAGGAAACTAATTCTGTGATAAACCATACCGGTATTTATCGCTAAAATTTGATGTTAGCATTTCCGACTTCAAGTAACACCTTAAAGAACAAATTCCTTGACACTAACTAGTTACTCTTCTAGTATGCTGGCCATTCGGTGGCCAAAAGTAGAGCATATTGGTTTGAATTGGTCTAGTCTAGGTTGTTTTTGGTGGTTCAAGTGAAATTCCAGTGGCAATAATAACTAAGAAGATGATTAAGAAAAGTCTTCTTTCGAAGTAAAGAACATCGAGGCGGCGAGTTTTCGGAAGCGAATGCTGATAGGAAATTACACAGCCAAAATGGACGAAAAGGGTCGGCTGAAAATTCCAGCGGACTTTAAGCGCTATCTGGAAGAAACCTATCAAAGCACAGAGTTTTATGTGACCAGCGCAAAAGGCGACAGTGTTTGGATTTACCCGATGAAAATATGGCAGGAAAAACTGGAGAAAATGAACCAGGCTCCTTCGGAAGAACCCGCCATCAAAAAGTTTGCGCAGCGAGTTAGTTACTACGGACAGAGACAGGAAATTGACGCGCAAGGACGAATTCTGATTCATCCGCTGCTCAGAAACGCTGCCAAGTTGGTGGGTGAGGTGATGGTGATCGGTCAGTCGAAATTTCTTGAAGTTTGGGAAGCGGAAGATTTCAGGACGCGCATGGAAGCGGATCCCTATACCGACGACGACGCAAGAATTGTGGCGCAACACGGTATTTGATTTTTGAGAGAGTGAAGACTTCGGTTCGGGAGATGCGTTGATTATTGACCCCATCCGCATCTCCTCCCCCGTGCCCTTGCAGTGAGAAGTGAGCCGTTATGCCAATTCATCAACCGGTTATGCCTGTCGAAGCATTGGCGGCTCTCGACGCCGGAAAAGGCGGCTTGTTTGTTGACGCAACGTTAGGGCTGGGCGGGCACACGGAACTGATTTTGCGGTCGTCGCCTCAATCACGCGTGATTGGAATTGATAGAGACGCCGAAGCAATCGCCATTGCTAAGGAGCGTTTGAGCGAATTCGGCGAACGGTTTGAAGCGGTCAAAAGCGATTATCGTCAAATCAAAACAGTACTGGTGGAACGGGAAATCCAATCAGTTGCCGGGGTGCTGGCTGATTTGGGCGTCAGTTCTTTCCAGTTTGATGAAGCGGAACGAGGGTTCAGTTTCAAAAGCGATTCGCCATTGGATATGAGAATGGACAGGTCTGAAGCGCTGACGGCGGCGGATCTGGTCAACAGTTTGAGCGAACGCGAATTGGCAGACCTCATCTTTGAATTTGGTGAAGAGCGATCATCAAGAAGAATCGCTCGATTGATTGTTGCCGAGCGGGCAAAGGCAGCGATCAAGACTACGGCACAGCTTGCCAGTCTGGTTGTCAAAGCGGTCAATCAACCGGGCCATTGGCGAATCCACCCGGCAACAAAAACGTTCCAAGCGCTCAGAATTGCGGTGAACCGCGAACTGGACGATCTTGACCAATTTGTTGCCGATGCTGTTGACCTGCTTGAGGTCAGTGGCCGATTAGTCGTGATTACCTTTCATTCGTTGGAAGATCGAATCATCAAACAAGCCCTCAAGTTTCAGTCTGGTCATTGCGTGTGCCCACAAAGCCAGCCTGTGTGCCAATGCGGAGCGACAAAGCGTGTAGAAGTTATGACGCGCAAGGCGATGCAGCCAACCGAGGCTGAAGTCGCCGCAAATCCTCGCGCTAGAAGTGCCAAATTGCGCGCCTGCCAAAAGCTGTAAAAGCCAGCAGCATGCCGCCAAAAGAACTTCGTCGCGGTGAAGTCGCAGAAAATCCAAAGTAGAAGGTCAAAATTGGTTACCCCTTCGATCTTCACGGAACTCCATGTTGGACTGCCTTTTTGATTCGCATTCGGGAGCGTGGGATATGTCAACTCGAGCTTATCAAGCCAAAACGAAATCCGGACAGTCTGTTATTCGTTCAACTTCTCGCAGGAAAACCAGAACTGCCTCTTCCGGCAGTTCGCGCCAGTCATCCAGCAGCAGACGACGAAAATCCGAAAAGAGCAACAAAAGCGCGCGCGCCATTTGGATGATGGTGGCTGTCGGCGGATTGATCGGCGCAATTTTCATTTTGGCACAGCGGTTACAGCTCAGCACCTTGCACCTGAAACGTGCGGAAGAGGGACTGAAATCGGAATTTGACACCTTGGCAAGTCAGCAGCGGTATCTGAATTTTCAAAAGGATAAAGCGCTCAGCACACAGGAAAGCCAGAAAGCCGCGGGCGAATTCAATCTGGTGCAGCCTGGCGTTGGACGCTCAGTGGCTCGCCCACCGGCACAGGAAGTGAAACCTGTTGTCATCAACGCCGTGGCGAAACAGCCCGTTGCCGCAAAACACCCGGGCAAAATTGCGAAAACCGTCAAGGTGATGCCCGCTGGAAAAATGGCCAAGCCAGTCGCAAACAATAAACTGGCGCAAGCGAGCAAACCGAAGAAAGACAACAAGCAGATTGCCAAGAATCAGCCCTCGCGAAAAGGCGTTCGGCAGTAGAAGGAGGTGCAAAGAATGCGAACCAAACAAACAGCCAAAACCAGCGGCAATCGGATTCTGATCATCGCTTTTGTGCTTGTGGCCTGGATGCTGACGATCATTGGCCGAATGTATTGGTTGCAAGTCGTCAACCACGATCACTATTTGTCGCGTGCCAAAGAAAATCAGCAGGCGCAGTACGAAACCATGGCGACGCGAGGCGCGATTCTGGATCGTAATGGCAAAGACCTGGCGCTGAGCGTAATTTTTGATTCGATCTTTGTTGATCAGCGAATGCTGAAAACCGACGCCGAACGTCAGCACGCAGCCAAGTTGTTGGCCCCGGTGCTGGAACTCAAAGAAGATGAATTGGTTCGCCAGATGACGGGTAATTCGGGATTCGCCTTTTTGGCGCGCAGGATTGATCCGGAAAAGGCGCGTGCCATTCGCGAAGTTGTGGCTGCCAATGGGATGAAAGCGATCGGATTTCGGAAGGAAGCGCAACGGTTTTATCCGAACGAAGGGCTGGCGGCTTCGGTGCTGGGATTTGTGGATGCAGGCAACGAAGGGCAGGCCGGATTGGAGCGTTCGCAAAACAAGTTGTTGAATGGCAAATCCGGCGTGGTCGAATTTGATCGCGATGGCAAAAATCAGGCGTACGAGCGCCGCGAAACTCCGGCCATCGGCGGCGCGACAATTGCGACAACGCTGGACGCGCCGATGCAGCACAAAATCGAAGTGCTGTTGAACGAAGCCGTGAAGTCACACGGAGCCAAAGGCGCGCATGCCGTTGTGATGGATGTGGCGACGGGTGAAGTGCTGGCATTGGTCAATGCGCCCAGTTTCAATCCGAACGAACGGCCAAAAGGGAAAGAAGAAAATCGCCATAACGCTTCAATCAGTTTTCCTTACGAGCCTGGCTCGGTATTCAAGATCATTACTTATTCCGCGGGATTTGAAGAAGGCAAAGTTCAGATTGATGAAAAGCTGAATTGTGGCAACGGCGAAATCCGCTTTGGTCCGCGCATCATTCGCGATACGCACGCTTACGGAGTCCAGTTGACGCCAGACGCTTTTGCCAAATCGTCAAACGTTTGCGCAATCAAGGTGGCGCAGCGAGTCGGCAAAGAGAAGTTTTCCGAGTACATCTCGAAATTTGGGTTCGGAAACAAAACAGGCATTGAGCTCCCAGCCGAATCGAAAGGGCTTGTACGTCCGGCTGAAAAATGGAATTTCGATTCAATTGGCTCCATTGCCATCGGTCAGGAAGTTGCTGTGACCTTGATTCAGGAAGCCGCAGCCATCGGCGTCATTGCCAATAAAGGATTGTGGACGCAGCCCCATATCGTTCGCCGGGTTGTGGGCCAGGATAATAAGTTGATTTACGAAGCCAAGCCGAACACTCGACAGGTGGTCAGTCAGCAGACTGCCGAAAATATGACGGTGTTGATGCAGCGAGTCGTGACGCACGGAACCGCGCGCCACGCGATTGAACTGGGCAATTACACCGCCGCCGGTAAAACCGGTACGCCTCAAAAAGCTGAAAAGGGGCATGGATATTCGAGGGGAAAATTCATGCCGACATTTGCCGGCTTTGTTCCGGCGACCAATCCGCGCTTTGTGATTGTGGTGATGATGGATGAACCGGCTGGCGCGCATCAGGGGGGCAGCGTTTCGGCGCCGATCTTCAACATGATTGCACAAATCGCGCTTGGCGATTTTGCCGTTCCGCCGGATGCGCAAGGTTTCCGCGATGCACTGGTCGCTTTGTCGAATAAGTACGAAGCAAAATCCGCCGAAGACGAAGCCAACGAAGCGAATGGACAAAATGTGATTGTCCCGCCGCAACCGCAAATACAGCCGCAAATGCAAAGCGCTTTGCCCAAGCCGGGCAATGACGTGATGGCTTCGCCGAATATTTCATCCAACACTGCCAGGCAGAATGGCGGACCAAAGCCTTCGCCGCCGCCGCAACAAAAGGCAGAGTTGCTGACGGTTTCATACGGATTGATGCCTGATCTGCGAGGCAAAGGATTGCGAACGGTTATTCAAACCTGCAACCAATTGAGTTTGAATTTGAAGCCAGTTGGTTCCGGCGTGGCAATTAAGCAATGGCCTTCGCCAGGTTCGCGAGTGCGGCCCGGCGAAGAATGCAAAGTGGAATTTCAGTAATGGTGACTTTGAGCGAAATCGCAAATCACATTGGAGCGCGCGCCAGCGGCAATCAAAGCGGAAAGCTTGATGCCGCTGTTGGCGCTTTCAGCTCATCGGTCACACATGATTCGCGCCGCGTGATGCCGGGCGGCATTTTCGTTGCGATTAAGGGCGCACAATCCGACGGGAACAGTTTCGTCGGCGAAGCAACGAAACGCGGCGCGAGTGCAATTATCACAGAACAGCCACGCCCAGCGGATTTCAAGGGCGTCTGGCTGCAAGTTGCCGATGCGCGAATCGCGCTGGCAAAAGTTGCCGCGCTGGTTCATGGATTTCCTTCGTCGAAATTGACGCTGGTAGGGCTGACGGGAACGAACGGCAAAACAACCACGGCGCATCTGGTGGATTCAATTTTTGCCGCTGCTGGCAAAAAGACCGCATTAATGGGCACCATCGCCTATCGCATTGGCGTTGAAAAAGTTGACGCTGAATTCACGACGCCGGAAGCGCCGGAAATTCAAAACTTTTTGCGCCGCGCAGTGGAAACCGGAGCCACACATGCAACGATGGAAGTTTCCTCCATTGCGCTGGAAATGCACCGCGCGGACGAATTGCAATTTGCCGCCGCCGCATTTACCAATCTGACGCAAGATCATTTGGATTATCACGGCACAATGGACAATTACTTCGCGTCGAAAAAGAAGCTATTTGACGGCAGCATTGGCAAACGGCCGACGCATTCGGTTCTGAATTTCGACGATCCGAAAGGTGTGGAGCTAAAAGACGTTTGCGGCGACACGGCCTTGAGTTACGCCCTGAATGCCGAAGCAGACATTTCAACCAAGGAAAAACATTTCGGCCTGGACGGGCTGCGGTTCACAGCGCAAACCCCGGCGGGCAAAATTGAAATCGTTTCGTCGCTGGTGGGACGCCCGCACGCGTACAATTCGCTATGTGCGATTGGAGTTGGCTTGGCGCTGGGAATTGCCCCGGATGTGATTGCTACTGGAATCAATCAATGCAAAGGCGTCGCCGGACGTTTTGAGCGCGTCAGTAACACCAGTGACGGCGATGACATTACGGTTGTCGTTGATTACGCGCACACGCCTGACGCATTGGCGAATACGCTGACCACAGTGCAAGTCGCGCAGGCGCCGAAAAATGGAAAACGCGGCAAAGTCATCACCGTGATGGGATGCGGCGGCGACCGCGACCGAGGCAAGCGCCCGATTATGGGTGAAGTCGCCGCGAAGCAAAGCGATTTTGTCATTGCTACATCAGACAACCCGCGCAGCGAAAATCCGGTGATGATTTTGAACGACATACGTATCGGACTGGATCGCGTCGGCAAACCTTACGAGCTGATTGTTGATCGTCGCGAAGCGATTTTTCGCGCAGTAAGTCAGGCAAAACCCGGTGATGTCGTGATCATCGCTGGCAAAGGGCACGAGACGTATCAAATTCTGCCAACCGGCAAAATTGATTTTGACGACCGCGAAGTCGCGCGCGAAGCATTGGCGGAAAGGCGAAATTCATAGCCCGCTGTATTGAGTTGTGTTGAGTCAGTACCGCGACCGGTAGGGAGCGGGTAGCGTATCAATACCCGCTCCCTACCGGTCGCGGTACTGATCCGGAGAGTCAGTGAACTTGATCGAAATTGCGCGCGAATGCGCCGCCAGTCAGATGTTGAATGAAAGCTTGGCTGAATGGGAGCCAACTGGCTTCGCAATTGATTCGCGCGCGGTTAAACCCGGTGATTTGTTCGTCGCCTTGCCGGGTGAGCGAGTTGACGGTCATCAGTTTGTTCGTCAGGTCTTTGAAAATGGAGCTTGCGCCGCGATGGTGGTTCACCAGCGCCTGCCGTTCGCCAGCCAGCTTGGCGATCTGGCCGACAAACTGTTGTTTGTCGAAAACACCGCTTGCGCGATGCAACAATTGGCTTCGCGAATTCTGGCGAAATGGCATCGTCCGGTAATCGCCGTCACCGGCAGCGCAGGGAAAACGACGATCAAGGATTTGACCGCTCACGTGATGGCAGCGGCGGGAAGCGTGCTGAAATCGCTTGGCAATTTGAATACAAGTTACGGCTTGCCGCTGACCGTTTCGCGAATGATCACTGCTGGTGCAAAGCCCAGCGATTTTGATTTCGCCGTGCTTGAAATGGGAATGAGTTCCTTTGGCGAAATCGCCCGCTTGACTGACATCGCGCCTCCAACGGTTGGAATCGTCGGCAACGTAGGCGTCGCGCACATCGAATTTTTCGGCTCGCAGGATCGCATTGCTCGCGCCAAAGCCGAGTTAGTGGAAGGCATTAAACCGGGCGGCACGGCTGTTCTAAACGCCGACGATCCGCGCGTGATTGCAATGCAACGGCTTCGCAGCGATGTTGCGGTTGTCAGCTTCGGAATTGATTCGGCTGCCGACGTAATGGCGAGTGAAATTACCAGCGCTGATGATTTGACCACCACGCGGTTTGTTTTGAAAACGCCAGACGGCAAAGCCGAAGTCGCGTTGCCGTTGATTGGCCGCCACAACGTTTACAACGCATTGGCTGCGGCAGGAGCGGCACACACATTTGGGCTTTCGGCAGAAACGATTGCCAAACAGCTTTCGACTGCGGTTCCATCGAAAATGCGCGGAGAATTGATTCGCTTTGCGAACGGCGTGACAGTGATTGACGACTCGTATAACTCCAACCCGAAGGCGTTGATTGAAGCTGTTCGCGCGATGGCTGAAGCCAAAGGCTTCACGCGGCGAGTTGTTGTTGCGGGCGAAATGTTGGAACTTGGCCAGCAAGGGGCGGAACTTCATCGCCAGTGCGGTCGGGAAATTGCTGAAATGGGCATTGATGGCTTGATTGGCGTGCGCGGTTTGGCGAAAGAAATGGTTGCGGAAGCCAAAAGCTCTGGAAGCGGCATTGCAGTGTTTTGCGAATCCCCCGAAGAAGCGGCTGAGAAATTGATCGCCGAAGCTCACCCTGGCGATCTGGTGTTGGTCAAAGGTTCGCGCGGAGTCCGAACGGAAAAAGTGATTGAGCGGTTGTGCGCCGCATTCGGTTCTGCGACGAAAAATTAAGAGTGCAGGTACGAGCGAATGTTCTATCACCTTTTATATGAATGGCTCTACCGGAATTACTCTTCACAGTTGCCCCTCGACGTATTGAACGTGTTTCGATACGTGACGTTTCGCACGGCTTATGCGGCAATCACCTCGTTGGTGTTAAGTCTAGCCTTCGGGCCGATGGTGATTCGCAAGCTGCGCGAGTTCAAATTTGGGCAGGAAATTCGTGAAGAAGGCCCGGCTTCGCATCAGGCGAAACGCGGCACGCCGACAATGGGCGGCGTGATGATCATCGGGTCCGTGATGATTTCGACGTTGCTCTGGGCAAATTTGCGAAACTGGCAAGTCTGGATTGCGATGGTCGGAATGGTGGGATGCGCGGCGGTTGGCTTCGCCGACGATTACATCAAGATCGCCAAAAAGCGCAGCTTGGGGTTGACCGGACGCCAAAAGCTGGTTGGGCAATTGATTGTCGGGTTGCTGGTTGGCGGATTGCTCTTTGCATTTACCGAATATTCATCGTTATTGAGCGTGCCGTTTTTCAAACGCTTCCAACCTGATCTTCATATCTGGGGATACATGGGGTTTATCATCTTCGTGATTATCGGGTGGTCGAACGCTGTGAATTTGACTGACGGGCTGGATGGATTGGCAATCAGCGTAACGACGGTTGCCGCCTCTACTTTGACCGCGTTCACATACGTCACGGGGCACAAGGCATTCGCAGAATATCTGGGTCTGGTGCATACGGAAGGCGTGTGGGAAGTAACGATTCTTGGCGGCGCGCTGATCGGGGCCAGCCTTGGGTTTTTGTGGTTCAACGCTCCCCAGGCCGAAGTTTTTATGGGTGATGTCGGCAGTCTGGGAATCGGTGGCGCGCTTTGCACCATGAGCATTCTGATCAAACAGGAACTGGTGTTGCCGATTTTGGGCGGCGTGTTTTTGATCGAAGCGCTGTCGGTCATCATCCAGGTCGGATCGTTCAAGCTGCGCGGCAAGCGCGTTTTCAAAATGGCGCCGCTGCATCACCACTTTGAACTTGCCGGATGGAAAGAGCCGAAAATCGTGTTTCGATTTTTGATTGCGGCGGTTTTGTTTGCTTTGTTGAGCCTTTCGACGTTGAAGCTGCGCTGAGTCAGTATCGCGCGCGGTAGCAAGCGGGTGGTCGTTTGTAATGGAAGTAGCCGGGAAAAACATTCTGGTTGTCGGGTTGGCGCGCAGCGGCGTGGCAGCGGCGGAGTTTTTGGCTGCTCGCGGCGCTCGCGTGACAGTCAATGACGCCAAACCGGAAAGCGAATTGAAAGAATCTGCGGCGCTCAGAGCAAAGGGAATTGAAGTTGTCGGCGGATCTCATCCGCAAGAGTTGTTTGAAAAATCCGACTTGATTGTTGTCAGTCCCGGCGTGCCGCTGGCGCTGGAACCTTTCAAACTGGCCAGAGCCGCAGGCGTTTCGATCATCGGCGAAGTCGAGTTGGCAGCGCGATTTTTGCGCGGGAAACTGGTTGGCATTACGGGTTCAAACGGCAAAACGACCACGACGACTTTAGTTGGCGAACTATTGAAAGACGCCGGATTGTTTACGCAAGTCGGCGGCAACATCGGAACGGCGCTGATTTCGCTGGTCGAAACTTCGCGCGATGACGGTTTTACTGTTGTCGAGCTGAGCAGTTTTCAACTGGAAGCCGTCGAACAATTGCATGTCAATGTCGCTTTGTTGCTGAACATCACGCCGGATCATCTGGACCGGTACGATTCAATGGAAGATTACGCGACGGCCAAAGCGAACATTTTCCGCAATCAAACCGCGGAAGATGTCGCCGTTCTGAACGCTGACAATGATTGGGCAATGCGTGAAGGCGCAAAGTCCGCTGCCCGGCGAGTTTGCTTTAGCCGGTTGAAAGAGCTGGAAGAAGGAATCTTTCTGCGTGGCCATGAAATTATCGAGCGCTCAAAATCAGGCGAGCGAGTGTTGCTGACGCGCGCTGACATTCAACTGCCGGGCGATCACAACGTCGAAAACGTGATGGCGGCATTGGCTGCCGGACTGGCTTGCGGCGCTTCGCCAGATTCGATGCGGCAGACGGTTCGCAACTTCAAAGGCGTCGAGCATCGCTTGGAATTCGTGGCTGAAATCAATGGCCTGAAGTTTTACAACGATTCGAAGGCAACGAATGTAGACGCGGCGATCAAGTGTCTGGAAGCGTTCACGGGTGGCGTGATCGTCATTTTGGGCGGCAAAGACAAAGGCGGCGATTACGCGCCCCTTGCGCCGCTCGTCCGCGAACGGTGCGAACATGTGGTTTTGATTGGAGCGGCAGCCGACAAGATTGCGGCGGCACTGGAAGAAACCAAACCGCTTCATCGGGCGGCGACAATGCCCGAAGCGGTTGAGCTTGGGTTACGGCTTGGCCAACCAGGCGGCATTGTGCTCCTGGCTCCGGCTTGCGCCAGTTTCGATATGTTCGATAACTACGAACATCGCGGCAAAGTTTTCAAAGAAGCGGTAAGGAGTTTGATTGGCGGTTAGTTGTTTGTGGCTAAAAAATACCAGCCACCAATGACCAACCACTGACCACTGAAGTATGACCAAACACATTCGCCAAAACTTGCTGAGTCCATTCGAGGAGTTGCGCTGGGATTTGTGGCTGGCCGCGATCACTATTGGGCTGGTCATTTTTGGCGTGGTGATGGTGTACAGCGCCTCTTCGGCAGCCAAAAATCCGAATCGGTTTTTGTTCAGTCAGGTAGCTTGGGCATTGCTGGGACTGGTTGCCTTGGTCGTCTTACAGCGGGTGGATTATCACCGCTATGCGAACCCAAGCTTTGTGTATGGCTTTTTGGGCTTCTGCGTGCTGTTGCTGCTTGTGGTCTTTTTATTTCCCAGGGTCAACGGCGCGCATCGCTGGATCGTCTTTCGCCCATTGGGAGTTTCCGGCCAGCCGTCGGAATTGGCCAAGATCGCGTTGATCATTTTTCTGGGTTGGTTTTTGTCAGATCGGGAACGATTCAAAGAGCTGGACAGTTTTTGGGCAACGATGGCTCCGGCGCTGGTGGTTTGGGGCGTGCTGGCTGCGCTGATTTTGAAAGAACCCGACCTAGGAACGACGCTCATGCTGGGCGTGATTTTCATCGCCATGATTTATTCGGCTGGCGTGCCGATGAGCCACTTGTACAAGTTCGTTCCGGTCGCGGCGGTTGCTGGCGTGTTGATGGTGATGAAAGTGGCTTGGCGCTGGGAGCGCGTCAAAGTCTTCCTGGATCCGGAAAGCGATCCGCTTGGCAAAGGCTATCAGCCATTGCAATCGTTGATTGCGGTCGGTTCCGGCGGAACATCGGGTTTTGGTTTTGGCTTGAGCAAACAGAAGCTGTCGTTTTTGCCTGCGCCGCAATCGGATTACATCTTCGCTGTGATTTCGGAAGAGCTTGGGCTTTATGGCGCGGCGACGATGGTTGTGGTTTTTGGAGTTTTGCTGTGGCGCGGATTGCGCGCCGCGCATCACGCGCCTGATCTGCTGGGGAATTTGCTGGCCGTTGGAATCACGACGGCGCTTGTTACACAGGCTTTCTTCAACATCAGCGTGGCGTTGAACCTGCTGCCGTCAAAAGGCATCACGCTGCCTTTTGTCAGTGCGGGCGGAACATCGTTATTTATCAGTTTGGCGGCAATGGGCATTTTGCTGAATGTGTCCGGGCAGGGTGGAACGATGGGGAGACGGAGGGACGGGGAGACGGAGCGATAAGCGGACAAGGAAGATTGAAAATGAGCGAAGTGCAAGAAGAAACAGGAGGCGAAGTGCGGGATGATGTTGTGATGTCTCCCCGGCTCCGCGTCTCCGCGTCTCCGCATCCCGCTCTCTCCGTTCTGATTGCTGCCGGTGGAACCGGGGGCCACGTCTTTCCGGGAGTCGCTATTGCGCAGGAACTGAAACGGCGAAATTCTGATACGAAGATTTTGTTTGTCGGCACGGCGCGTGGGCTGGAAACGAAAATTGTGCCGCGCGAAGGTTTTGAGCTCCATTTGATCGAAGTTTCGGCGCTAAAACGGGTGGGGATAATTCAGCGAATCAAATCGCTGTTGTTGTTGCCGAAAAGTTTTCTGGCGGTTCGTTCTTTGATTCAGCAATTCAAACCGGACGTGGTAATTGGCGTGGGCGGGTACGCTTCAGGACCTGTTGTGTTAATCGCATCGTTGATGGGATTGCCGACGTTGGTTGCGGAGCCAAATGCGTTGCCGGGATTTACGAATCGCGTTCTGGCCCGTTTTGTTCGCGCTGCGGCGGTGACGTTTGAAGAAGCCAGACGCTTTTTCGGTGACAAAGCGGTCATTACAGGCAATCCAGTGCGCGCGGATTTTTTCGATGTGCAGCCGAAACCACCAGCCGGAAATGGAGACGCTGTTCATATTTTTATCACCGGCGGCAGCCAGGGCGCGCGCGCGATCAATTTGGCAATGATCGGCGCTTTGCCGTTGCTGGCTGAAGAAAAAGACAAACTTTCAATTACGCATCAGACTGGCGTAAGTGATTACGACAAGGTTCGCGCAACGTATCTGGAACTTGGGTGGCGCGTGGAAGTGAAACCTTTTGTCGAAAATATGGTGGATGAGTTTGCCAAAGCCGACCTGGTCATTTGTCGCTCTGGGGCGACAACCGTGGCGGAATTGGCTGCGGCGGGCAGACCTGCTTTGATGATTCCATTTCCGTTTGCCGCCGACGATCACCAGCGCAAAAATGCTGAGGCAATTGAACTCGGTGGAGCAGGGCGAATGATTTTGCAGGCGGAGCTGACGCCGGAACGATTGGCCCAGGAACTGCTCTGGCTAATTGGCGACCCGCAACAATTGGCCAGAATGGCTGTGGCCAGCAAAGAGCTTGGACACCCTGACGCGGCGGCAAAGGTAGTGGATTTGGCTATGAAGATTTGCGGCCGGTGATCGCTTTCAACTGACTATGTTTAAAAAATATCAGCACATTCACTTCGTTGGCATTGGCGGCATCGGCATGAGCGGCATCGCCGAAGTGTTGCTGAATCTGGGATACAAAGTTTCGGGTTCCGATACGAAGAAGTCCGCAATCACAGACCGGCTGGAAAAGCTGGGCGCAAAGGTCTTTGAAGGACATAACCTTTCCAATGTGAGCGACGCACAGGTGGTTGTTACTTCGACAGCCGTGCGTCCGGACAACCCGGAAGTTGTGGAGGCGGTTCGCAAACAGGTTCCGGTCATTCCGCGCGCGGAAATGCTGGCGGAGTTAATGCGGTTGAAATACGGGATCGCAATTGCCGGTTCACACGGAAAAACGACGACGACTTCGATGGTGGCATCGGTTCTGGATCGCGCCGGAGTTGATCCGACAATCGTCGTCGGCGGTCGCGTCAACACGCTGGGTAGCAATGCCAAGCTCGGTCGCGGAGATTTCATGGTGGTCGAGGCTGACGAGAGCGATAAAAGCTTCCTGAAGCTTTCGCCGACCATTGCCGTTGTGACCAACATTGATCTGGAGCATTTGGATTTTTATTCAGGCATCGAAGAAATTCGCGAGCATTTTGTGCAGTTCGTCAACAAGGTTCCGTTTTACGGTTCGGTGATTATCTGCCTGGACGACGCGAACATTCAGATGATCATTCCGCAGATTACGCGACGGGTGATTACTTACGGCATGCGCGCGCATGCGGAAGTCGCCGCCAGCGATGTGCAGATTTCGCGCGAAAACTTTGGGTCGAGTTTTATGGTGCGTCGCCGTGGCGAAGAGCTTGGACGTATCAAGCTGAACGTGCCCGGCGAGCATAATGTTTGCAATGCGCTGGCAGCAGTGGCTGTCGCGCTGGATTTGGAAGTCGCTTTCGACAAGATTGCCGAGGGGCTGGAAGCGTTCACTGGCACTGGTCGCCGATTTGAAATCAAAGGCTTGGTTCCCGACGACGGCAAAGGGATTTTGGTCGTGGATGATTATGGTCATCACCCAACCGAAATTCGCGCGACCCTGGCTGCTGCCAAAACCAGTGGCCGACGTCTGGTGGTTTTATTTCAGCCGCATCGGTATACACGTACAGCGGCCTTGCGTGATGAGTTTGCACGTTCGTTTTATGACGCAGAAGTCGTTTTGCTCGCGGATATTTACGCGGCCAGTGAAGACCCGATTCCGGGAGTAACGGCGCAAGGGCTGGCCGAAGACATTGAAAAATTCGGACACCGCAACGTGCGGTACATTGGCCCAATTGAAAATGGAGCACAGGCTTTACTTGATGCCGCGCAATCCGGCGACTTGGTGTTGACACTTGGCGCGGGAAGCGTGTGGCGGACGGGCGAAGAATTTCTAGCAGCAAAACAGGCAAAGTAAGCAGAAAAAAAATAAATGCCAAGACGTAACCCCACAGATCGGCTGACTTCAGGCAGCGATTACGCTGATCGGCCCAGACCGCGCCGCACCAGCAAAACTCGCCACCCGGCAGACAGTAACGTAAACCCATTGCAGCGCGGGGTTGCTCCGCGGCGCAAGCAGCCGTCTCAACAGCGATTGCGCTTTGGTGACGATGACATGCCGACTGGCGTGACCATGCGCCGGCGCGCGCTCAGCAGAATTATTCCGGATGGGTTTGGTCGCCGGCTTGGCAAAGTCAGCGCCGCCTTGTTTTTTATCGCCTTGCTGTTTGGTGGGTTGATCTTTGCGCTGTACCTGTTTGGCGGATCGCGCTTTTTTGCGCTGCGCGCGGTCGAACTGGAAGGCAACAAGCGTGTGACCTTTCCCGAAGCGAAAGCAATGATTGATCGGGTTTCTTCCGAAGGCGTCTGGCGCGCAAAGCTCAAGGATGTTCGGGATGAACTGAAAAAGAATGAGCTGATCGAAGAAGCCGAAGTGACGCGTGTGTTGCCCGACAAATTTCACGTGGTGATCAAAGAGCGCGAACCATTCGCGCTGGCACGGCGAGGCGACAAGTTGGTTTGCGTGGATCGCAACGGCATCATGTTTGGCGATGCGTCCCTGCTGAAAGGGCAAAACGTCCCGCCCGTGGTTTCTGGATTGATTGATAGCGGAGAAAACATCATCGAAGAAAATCGCCGCCGGCTGATGCTGTACCAGCAACTGCTTGGCGATCTGGACAGCACCGAGCCAAAACTTTCGTCGCGAATTGACGAAATTATTTTTGACGAAGAGCTGAATATCAGTTTGATCCTGAAAGATTCGCGAATTGTCGTCAGGGTCGGCAAAGAAGATTTTCGGACAAGATTCAACGCCGCGCTGGATGTCCTGGACGCGATTCGCCGCAAGGATGCCCAGGCGTTGCAGGTTCTCAAAATCGAAGATGCAGAGCGCTTGCTGAATAGTAGCAGCAGAGTTGCGTATCTTAACGCCACGATCCCGAAGCGCGTGATCGTGGGATTGGCAGAATAGGTGTCGGATATTGGATGTTAGATGTCAGTTGATTGCAATTACCGGCATCTAGCATCCGGTATCTGAAACCTGAAAGAGGTCTTATGGCAAAACAACAAAACTCACCCATCGTCGGATTGGATATTGGAACCAGCAGCGTGCGCGTGGTGGTTGCTGAATTGATCGAAGGCGAACTGGAAATCGTCGGCGTGGGAGAAGCTGAATCCAAAGGGTTGCGCAAAGGCGTCATCAGCAAGCCCGATCTGACGATTGATTCGATCAAACGAGCGATTGAATCTGCTGAGCGAATGTCCGGATTGGAAGTTCATGACGTGTATGTCGGTCTGGCCGGTTCGCATGTCAAAGGCGAAAACAATCACGCAATGATTGCCATTCCCGGACGGCACAGGGAAATCAACCGAGAAGACATTCGCCGCGTGATTGATACCGCTTGCGCCATCACAATTCCCTCTGGCCGCGAAGTCGCTGATGTTTTGCCGCAGGAATACACGGTTGACGATCAGGATGGCATTGACGATCCGCTGGGCATGCTCGGTTCGCGGTTGTCTGTTTCGGTGCATATCGTGACCAGTCCGGTCGCGGCAAAACAGAACGTCATAACCAGCGTGACCCGCGCCGGTTATGGCGTTACAGATGTTTATTTGTCGCATCTGGCCGCAGCCGAAGCTGTCTTGACCGACGAAGATCGCGAATACGGTTCTGCCGTTGTCAACATCGGCGGCGAAACCACCAGCGTGGCCATCTATCAACGCGGGGCCGTCTGGCACACCGCTGTGCTGCCGATTGGCGGAACGCATTTCACAAATGACATTGCTGTGGGATTGCGAACCCCGATTCACGAAGCCGAACGCATCAAGCGCGAAGAAGGCTGTGCTTTCCGGCAATTGCTGACGCAGGAAGAAGCTTCGGACCTGATCGAAGTTCCCAGCGTTGGCGGGCGAGCGCCACGCGCAGTGTCCAGGCAAATCCTGTGTGACATTCTGGAACCGCGCGCGGAAGAAGTTCTGTCCCACGTTCAGGATGAAATTCGTCAGGCCGGATTCGACCGCCAGCTTTCCAGCGGCATTGTCTTGACCGGCGGTGGCGCGATGCTCAATGGACTGGTTGAAGTCGCCGAACAGGTTTTCAATGCTCCGGTGCGAATTGGCGGAACTGGGGAGTTCAACGGCTTGATTGATGACGCGGCACAACCTGCTTACTCGGCGGCGCTTGGATTAGCGTTGTATGGGTTGCGTTTTGAACTTGGAATCGTCGGCAGCAGCCGCAATAACAACCCTCAAAACCGCCGTCAGCAATCGCCGGCGCTCATGGAAAAGGTGAAGTCTTTCTTCGCCATCAAACGCTGAAAAATTTTAAGCTGGTTCTCAAGCGGTAAAGGTACTGCTCCGCTTGGCTTTTCAATATATCGTGGTAGAATCCGCCATTAGCTACAACATAATGTGAGCGGCCAGCTTTCAAAGAAAATCTGAAATACCGCAGCAAAGCTTTGCACTGATTTTAGGAGGTACAGGATGTCCGTAGAGGATCGTATGCAACTGAATTACACCTTTGATGATGAACCGCCCACTTATGGAGCAAGAATCAAGGTCATTGGCATTGGCGGCGGCGGCGGTAACGCGGTCAATCATATGATTGATGCGAAAATCGAAGGCGTTGAGTTTTTGGTTGCCAATACCGATCTGCAAGCGCTGAAACGTTCCCACGCTCCGATCAAATTGCAGATTGGGGCGAAGCTGACCAAAGGATTGGGAGCGGGTGCGAACCCTGAAATCGGTCGCGATGCGGCTTTAGAAGATACCGAAAAAATTATCGAATCTTTGGAAGGCGCGGACATGGTTTTTGTCACCGTCGGCTTGGGCGGCGGCACAGGCACAGGAGCGGCACCCATCGTTGCTTCGCTGGCTGCGGAGCTGGATGCGCTGACAGTGGCCATCGTCACCAAACCATTTCAGTTTGAAGGCCGCCACCGGTTGCGTCAGGCCGAAGCGGGCATGGAAGAGCTTCGTTCCGTCGTGGACACGCTGATTACCATTCCGAATGCCAGATTGCTTCAGGCTGTGGATCGAAACATGGGGTTGGGCGATGCGTTCAAAATGGCCGACGACGTTTTGCGGCAAGCGGTGCAGGGAATTTCCGACCTGATTACCACGCCCGGATTCATCAACGTGGATTTCGCTGACGTGCGAACGATTATGAAGGGAATGGGAATCGCCTTGATGGGTGTCGGCAATGGTATTGGAGAAAGCCGCGCAATGGAGGCCACGCAGCGCGCCATCAGCAGCCCGCTGCTGGAAGAAGCTTCGATCAATGGCGCGCGCGGGGTGCTGGTCAATATCACTGGCGGACAGGATTTGACCTTGCGCGAAGTGGACGAAGCCATGAACGTCATTCACGATGCGGCCGATCCTGATGCGAATATCATTTTTGGCACGGTGACTGATGAAGCGCTGCAAAATGAAATGAAGATCACGGTCATCGCAACGGGGTTTCAGCAAGCCAAAGCTGAAAAGGTTCAACCGATTCGTCCAACCGTCGTTCAAGGCGGAGTCGCTGGAAATGGAACCGTGACAAACAATGCTCAACCGTCGCGCCAGATGGTGCCGCCTCCTCCTTTCCGCGAAGAAGATTTGGACGTGCCGACCTTCATTCGCCGCAAGGCTGACTAATCAGACTGAAAAACAACAAAAACGCAGAGAAGCTTGGCTCTTCTCTGCGTTTTTGTTGTTTTGGGCAACGTTACAAGCTGATTACACCTGCTCGAATCAATAGCAGCGATATGACCCCTACGATTAGCCACAGCACCACGCCTTGCACCAGCGGGCGCGCACCGACTTTCTTCAACGTGGCTTTTGATATTCCACAGCCGATCAGAAACAGCGTGACAGTTAACCCGATGCGCGCCAGCTTGACGATCCACGGATACACTGCGCTGCCTGCGGGCAGATACGTATTGATGACCGCCGCCAGGCAGAAAAACAAAATGAACCACGGCCATTGAATGCGGGCTTCGTGGCGTTTGATGAACGCCGTGGCAATCGTTATAGGAACGATCCACAAAGCGCGCGCCAATTTAACCGTTGTTCCTACCGCCAGTGCACCTGCGCCGTATTTTGAAGCGGCTCCGACAACGGAACTGGTGTCGTGAATCGCCAGCGCCGCCCACAATCCGAACTGCGATTCATTCAGCCCAACTGCCCAGCCAATCGCCGGAAAGATCAGCAATGCCACAGAGTTCAAAATGAACACGGTGCCCAGCGAAACCGACATCTCTTCGTCTTTGGCACCGGCGACAGGGCCAACAGCAGCAATCGCGCTGCCTCCGCAAATCGCCGTTCCGACGGAAATTAGCAGCGAGTTGGTTTCAGCAACTTTCAGCAACCTGCCCAGCGCCAAGCCCAACGCCATCGTTGCCGCGATGCCCACTGCGGTGTAAACAAACCCTGACCGTCCGGCGCGCACGACTTGTTGCAGATTCATTCCAAACCCCAAGCCTACGACGCAGGCTTGCAGCAAAATTTTGGAAAAGGATTTGGTTTGTTTCGAGTATGGATGATGGAAAAACAGGCCGAACGCCAACCCGACTGCCAACGCAATCGGCGGAGACGACCATGGCGTGATGGTAAAAATGAGTGCGAGAAAGAAAACGATCTTGGGGAACATGCGCGCCGAAGTATACGCACGCTTCCCAAACCTGTCTAACAGCTTAGAACGGACGGAAATAGACAGGATTTACAGGATTGCAATTAAAGCTTCGTCCTGTTGAATCTTGTAAATCCTGTCTAGAGGTTTTGTGTTCTGTTTAGGCTTTCAGGTAATCGGAAAGCTTCACCAAATCCACGTTTCCGCCTGACAAAACCACGCCGACGCGCTTGCCTGAAAAATCAAACTTGCGATGGAAAACGGCTGCGGCTGCGGCTGCGCCCGAAGGTTCAACCAGCACTTTCATTCGTTCCAGAACGAAGCGAATTGTCGAAATCAATTCGTCATCGCTGACCAACAAAATGTCTTCGACCATTTCCTTGACGATCGGGAAAGTCAGCTTTCCTGGCGAAGGAGTCTGCAACCCATCGGCAATTGTCTTGGGAATTTCGATTTCCACTCGCTCGCCTTTGCGCATGGATTGCCAGGTATCGTTTCCAGCTTCGGGTTCAACGCCAAAGATTCGCGTTGCAGGAGAAAGATGTTTCGTGGCGACGGCCAAGCCGGCCAAAAGTCCGCAACCGCTACAAGGTGAAAGAAGAAAATCCAGTTCTGGCACGTCTTCAAACAGTTCCACGGCGGCGGTTCCTTGCCCGGCCATAATCAAATCGTCGTCAAATGGCAGAACCAGCACCAAGCCGCGCTCCTGGCTGATCTGTTCGCCCGTGCCTTCGCGGCTTTCGGTGTAGCGGTTGTAGAAGACGACTTCCGCGCCATATCCGCGTGTGCCGTTAACTTTGATCTGCGGCGCATCGTGCGGCATGACGATTACTGCCGGAATGCCGAACAGCTTTGCCGCCAGCGCAGTCGCTTGCGCGTGATTGCCAGACGAATAAGCCAGTACACCGCGTTGGCGCTCGGCGTCACTCAGCGAAGCGATCTTGTTATACGCGCCACGAAACTTGAACGCGCCAGCGCGTTGCAGATTTTCGGCTTTGAAAAAAACTTCGCAGCCGACCAGTTCATTGAACTGCCGCGAAGTCAGAACTGGCGTGCGGTGCGCGATGCCAGCAATGCGCTGGCGAGCTTGGAGAATGTCGTTATAGCTAATCATATTTCAGGAGGTGGGAGATAGGGGATGGGAGATAGGCGGGAGGTTACGTAAGTACGAACTTTTCCCAACTCCTAACTCCCGTCCCCCAACTCCTATACTGGTTTGATTTTGAAACTAATATCCACCGCCGGAACTGAATGCGTCAGCGCGCCAATGGAAATCAAATCCACGCCGGCTTCGGCGTAAGCGCGAACGTTCGCAAGCGTGATGCCGCCGGAAGCTTCCAGCAGTGTGCGACGTTCGCCGGGTTCGTGCGCTTCAACTAGTTGGACAGCCTGGCGAATTAGTTCCGGCGTCATGTTGTCCAGCAGCAAAATGTCTGCTTTTGCTTTCAGCGCCTCAGTGACTTGATCGAGCGTGGCAACTTCGACTTCTATTTTGTGCAGATGACCGGCGGCTTCTTTGGCGTGGGCAACCGCTATCGTCACGCTGCCTGCCAAAGCGATATGGTTGTCTTTGATCAGCACGCCATCGTCCAAACCCATCCGGTGATTGTGACCGCCGCCGACTGTCACCGCGTATTTTTGCAGCGCCCGAAGCCCCGGAGCAGTTTTGCGCGTGTCCACAATCTTGGCGTTGGTTCCGGCAATAGCTTCGACGTATTTGCGCGTCAGTGTGGCGATGCCGGAAAGATGCTGAAGAAAGTTCAGCGCGACGCGTTCTGCCGCCAGCAACATTTGCGCGTCGCCGACCACGCGGGCAAAGATTTTGTCGGCTTGCAGCAACTCGCCATCAACCGCAGTGGTTTCGACTTCCAGGTAAGGGTCAAGGTGCATAAACACTGCGTCGGCGACTTCCAGCCCGGCCAGGACCAATTCCTGTTTGGCCATGAAATTGCCGCGCGCCTGTTGCCCGCTTTTCACCACGGCGCGCGAAGTGATGTCGCCTCGCCCCAAATCTTCGGCCAGGCAACCGGCGGCAATGTCGTCAATCAATGGAATGTCTTGAGGGTTAATCATCGTGTTGTCGAATTTACTTTATGGAGCCTTCGCAGCAGCCTTTTTCAAATTTCGCGAAAGACGTTTCAAGTTCCAATTGAAGTTTGGCTCGTGCATTGGCGTTCAGGTACGACTGACACGCCGCTGACGAAGTGGCGTTTCGCAAGTCCGACTGGCAAACGGCCACGGGCAAAAAACGATTGGCGTCTTGCCATAAACTGCCGCCACCAATGAATGCATGTTCCAAACTGTTTCGCGCCAGGTTTTTTAACTGCAGGTAATCCAGGCCGTGATCGCTGACGGCTTTGGCGTATTCACGCGTCATTTCGGAGCGCGAAATTCCCAGATCGTCCGTTGCCAGCGCCACCGGCACGCCGAATTTCAGATACAACGGCAGCGGATGTTCTTTGCCGCGCACGCCCAAAATGCCTTCGTTGCTGGTCAAACAGACTTCCACCAACACGCGCTTGGCAGCCATTTCTTTTAGCAATTCATACGGTTTGTCTTCGTACATAACGTCTACGCCGTGACCGATCCGTTTGGCATGGCCTTGCTGGACGGAATCGCGTATGTGAAAGCGCAATCCTTCCGGCGGAACCAGCCCCGGCGCCAGTTCTCCGGCGTGCAACGTAACGTTTGCGGTTTTGTATTCCGCGACGGTGTGCAGGTAATCCAGCATCTTCATTTGCAGCGGAAAATTGTTCATCGAAGCAAGTGTGTCTTCTGCCTGCACCATGTTCAGTGCGACGACTCGTGGTTCGGCTTTCATGATTTCCAGCGCGCCGACCATTTGAGCAAAGGTTTCGGGGGCAGCATTACTGCGCGAAACTTGGTAAACGTACCGAATCGGCAGTTGGCACGCCGGACTGGCTTTTGATGAATCCGCACATTCGAGCAATTGGTGTAACCTCGTTTCGAGGTTATTCAACACCTTTTTGGTTTCCTGAATCGCGCTGGTTGCATCGGGCGAAGTTGGTTGCAAGATTCCGCCAGCCAAAAACTCCTCGCGCTTTTTGGCAAAGAACGCATTCAGCTCGGCTGCGGGAAATTTCAACAGTTCTTTGTCGCTTTTCCAAGTCTGGTTTCGTCCCGCGTTGCGGGATTTGCCGTTGTCAGGCGTCAGCATGATTTCCAGATAACTAACCCGTTCGGAAACAGCGCGCTTGGCGACTTCGGCCACCATATCGCCAAAACGAGGAGCGTCACTGGCAGATCCGAATTTGGCGAAGGCATCGAAGAATTGGTCGTGACCACTCAAGCCGGACTTTTCCCAGTTCAACATGGACATGGAATACAGCATCCGGCGATACATCACGCCGTCGGTCAAGGCCCGGCTCGCTGGCGGTCTGCCCGTGTGCCCATCGCATATCACCAACCCGAACGTCACCGGATCAACGCAAAGGTTGGATTGCGTCGCGGCCCATTCGATTAATGCTTCGGCGTACACCGTACCGGACAAATGCATGTGCAGATCGCCGCCCTTGGGCATTTCGCGCAAGAAGGCGTACACCTCCAGCGGATTGCTCTTGATCGAATCGAAATAGCGTGCGGTTTTGTCTTCCGCTGTAACTGTTCCTGGCGAGGAAATGGGAGAGGTCGGCGCTTGTGCGACAGTTTGCAACTGAAACGCGACGACCCATAACAAGGCGAAGCTGATCTGCTTCAGTTTGCTCATAGACGCTGGCAAAGCGGAACGGGGGTACATGGTTTTCTCCAATGGCTTGATAAGTGTCAGAGGCCCACGCTTGAGCAGGGCTTTGAATGCCAAAAGTACCCTGTCCATAGGTCGGGATACTTTAAGAAGGTATTGGTTTACAGCGATTCAATCGTTTGCCGCAGTTTGACGATTTGATCGGCCAATTCAGTTGAGCGAGCGCGGGAATCGGCGACGACTTCGGCGGCGGCACGGGCGACGAAATCCGGATTGCCGATTCGTTTTTCCAAACCTGCCAGTTCGTTCGTCAGCTTGCCAAGCTCTTTTTCCAGCCTGCCGCGCTCCTTGTCGAAATCAATCAACCCTTCCAGCGGAACGGCAACTTCGGCTCCGGTGAACACCGCGCGGGCTGCGCCTTTGGTCGTTTCCAGCTTTTCGACAAATTCCAGATCGCTGATTCGCGCCAACCGTTTGATGTGGGCGCTCATGCTGGTCAGCACCGTGCGTGCTGCTTCGTCTGCCGGAGCGATGCTCGCTTTCAACGGCACCGAAGGCGCGATGTTGAATGTCGAACGAATGTTGCGCAGCTTGGTGATGGTTTCAATCACCAGCGCCATTTCGCGTTCGGCGCGCCCGTCCAGTTGCGCGGAGTTGTGCGAAACGAATTCGGCTGTGCTGATCGTGTCGCCTTTGTGCGGCAAGCGTTGCCACAACTCTTCGGTGATGTACGGCATGATCGGATGCAGCAAGCGCAGGCTGCGTTCCAATACATAAATGATCCGCCGCTTCACCGCCAGCGATTGGTCACTTGGCTCTTTCGCTGTAACAAACGGTTTCGACAGTTCGATGTACCAGTCGCAGAAATCATTCCAGAAAAACCGGTACAACTCTTCCGCCGCTTCGTGGAAACGGTATTCGCCCAGCGCGTCGTGAACTTCCGACGCAACGCGATTCAACCGGCTCAGAATCCAGCGGTCGGCCAGTTCCGGCTCGGAAAGTTCGGTTTCCCAATCAACCCGTTCTTGCGCTTCCAGAACTTCGTCGCAATTCATCAGCACAAACCGCGTCGCGTTCCAAATCTTGTTGGCGAAATTGCGGGCGCTTTCCAGCTTCGATTCCTGCAGCGCCAGCGTCAGCCCGGCGGTCGAAGCCGCCGTCAGCCCAAATCGAGCGGCGTCGGTTCCGTATTTGGCAAACACGTCCAGGGGGTCAATGACGTTGCCTTTGGTTTTGGACATTTTCTGTCCTTGCGGGTCCAGCACCAGCGCGTTGATGTACACGGTGCGGAACGGCACATCGCCCATGAACTTCAGCCCCATCATCATCATTCGCGCCACCCAGAAAAAGATGATGTCAAAACCCGTCACCAACACATTGGTTGGATAAAACCGCTTCAAGTCTTCTGTTTGTTCCGGCCAGCCTAAAGTTGAAAACGGCCACAACTGCGAAGAAAACCACGTGTCCAGCACATCGCTTTCTTCCGTCAGTTCGGCGGTTGAATCCAGGCCGCGCGCTTTGAGTCGCTCCCGCGCTTCGGCTTCATCGCGGGCGACAACGATTTCACCTTCGGGGGTGAACCAGGCAGGAACGCGATGCCCCCACCACAATTGCCGCGAAACGCACCAATCCTGAATATTTTCCAGCCAATTGAAGTAAATCTTCGCCGTGCTTTCCGGGACGAACTTGGTGCGGCCTTCGCGGACGGCGGCGATGGCGGGTTCGGCCAGTTCCTTCATTCGCATAAACCACTGCATCGAAATCAGCGGTTCAACGACCGAGCCGCTACGCTGACAATGACCCACGTTGTGCGTGTAGTCCTCGACTTTCAATAGCAACCCAAGTGCTTCCAAGTCGGCAACAACAACCTTTCGAGCTTCGTACCGATCCAGGCCGCGATATTTTTCCGGCGCTGCGTCCGTGACTTTCGCGTCTTTGCCGATGACTTGAATGAATTCCAGATTGTGGCGTTTGCCCATCGCAAAATCGTTCGGATCGTGCGCAGGCGTGACTTTGACAAAGCCTGTTCCGAAATCTTTTTCGACGACTTCATCCTGAATGAAGGGAATTTCAGTGCCGACCAGCGGCAACACCGCTTTTTTGCCGACAACAGATGGATAGCGGCCTGCGGCAGTGGCGTCTTCGGGATTCATCGCAATCGCCGTATCGCCAAGCATCGTTTCCGGTCTGGTCGTTGCGACGACGATGAAATCTCCGGCGGCTGTTGTAAGTAGACCAACCGCGCTCCCTACCGGTCGCGGTACCGACTCGTCGTTGGCAGCGGCGTACGCTTCAACAAGCTCGCTCCCTACCGGTCGCGGTACTGATTCGACGCTCTTGATTGGATATGCGATGTGATAGAGCTTGCCTTTGACCGGCTTCATTTCGACTTCCAGATCGGAAATCGCCGTTTGCAAACCGGGCGACCAGTTGATCATTCGCTCGCCGCGATAGATCAAGCCTTCGTCGTACAGCCGCACGAACACTTCCTTGACTGCGTTCGACAACCCATCGTCCATCGTGAAGCGTTCGCGCGACCAATCCACCGAATCGCCTACGACGCGCATTTGCCGCTGAATCGTTCCGCCGGAATGTTCTTTCCATTGCCAAATGCGTTCGACAAATTTTTCGCGCCCCAGGTCCTGGCGCTTGACGCCTTCTGCTGCAAGTTGGCGTTCAACCACCATTTGCGTGGCAATGCCTGCGTGATCGGTGCCGGGCAGCCACAACACGCGGTCGCCTGCCATGCGCCGCCAACGCGCCAGCACGTCTTGCAGCGTCTGGTTCAGCGCGTGGCCCATGTGCAAATACCCCGTCACGTTCGGCGGCGGGATGACCATCGAAAATACTTTTGCTTTGGGGTCAGGATTGCTTTCGGGTGAGAAATAACCGCCTTGTTCCCAGAACGGATACCAGCGGTCTTCGACGTCTTTTGGTTCGTAAGTCTTCGGAATTTCCATGCGATTGCCGTAAATAAGTGGATAAATCATCGGTGCGAATTGAAGCGGCGAGTATCGCCAATCAATTTGTAAATGACAACCAGCAAATGCGCCCGCTCAAGGCTAATTCATTTTCAGCCACAGAGATCACAGAGACGGCTGGGCAGGCATATTTATCCAGACTCGCTCGGTGCTCTCTGAGCGCTCTGTGGCTAAATCCAGAGAAAGAATGGTCTTGGTATTGTCTCAACTTGACGCCCGGTGAATGCTTCAAGCAAGCTTAGGCTTCGATTAAACCCCAAACACGGAATCATCAAATTCAATGACTGATCATACTTTTTCTCTATTTCATCACACGGCTTCGGGTAAAAGCGGACTGACGGGCAAGCCGCCATTGTTGTTATTGCTGCACGGATATGGCGCGAACGAAGATGATTTGTTTTCGCTGGCGCCTTACTTGGACGAACGCTTTTTTGTTGTTAGCGCCCGCGCGCCGGTCAGTTTGCGCGGGATGGGCGGGTACGCGTGGTTCAACCTGGCCTTCACGCCCGAAGGCATTTCCGTTGACCCGGCAGAAGTCGAATCCGCCCGGGTAACGCTGCACAAATTCATCGGCGAAATCGTCAAAGCCTACGATTGCGATCCGAATGCAGTATTTTTGGTTGGGTTCAGCCAAGGAGCGATGATGAGCCTGGCTGTGGCTTTGACTTATCCCGGCACTGCCACCGCTGTTGTCGCCATGAGCGGACGATTGATGGCGCATACCGTCCAGCAAATCCCGGACAAGGACGCGCTGATTGGCTTGCCGGTATTCGTGCTCCACGGAACCAAAGACGCGGTCATTCCCATCAGCCAGGGGCGAGAAACCAGCCGCTTGCTTTCTGAACTGCCGATTGATTTGACCTACCGCGAATACGACATGGGTCACGAGGTTTCTGCCGAAAGCCTGGAAGACATCACCGAGTGGCTGCGCGAACAATTGAATCGCGCGTCTTCGGCAACGCGGATCAATTGAGAAGTGAAGGGAAACCTTTTCAACGCAAAGGTTCAAAGTGGCAAAGACGCAAAGGAGTATTTCGACTGTCAGGCTTTAGTGATCAGAAACCACTTTCAGCCAAAAAGTCTTTGCACCCTTGTCCCTTTGAACCTTTGTGTTAAATCCTCTGCTTCAGTCGCTAATCCTCTGACTCCGATTCCACTTCCACATAAAACTCATCTTTCGGATTGATCTCGACTTCCGGCATCGGCTCAAACTTCGACGGATCGAAGGGCGGCATCTCCGGTTCCGGCGCGCCGAGTTCCCGCAGATGCTTGCGCGCCGCTTCGAGTCCCCAGTGATACGCATACGGCGGACCATCGCACCACGCCAGACGATAGGCTTGGGTAGCGGCTTCAATGGCTTTTGAAGTGTTGCCCGCATCGCGTTCCAGTTGCGCCAACACGTTCATCGCATCGGCGTGAAAGAGCGGATACGGCCCCCGCTCGGCAGCTTCCCAAACGTCATCCAGCAATTCGCGCGCTTCGGCAGGCTGATTTTGTCGGCGACGCAACTCGGCAAGCGCAATCAGTGCAGGGAGTTCTTCTTCAACTAGGTTTACTGCACGTCCGCGGAGCAGTGCCTGATGCAACTGTTTGTCAGCAAGAGCAAGATCGCCCAATCCTAACAAAGCCTCGCCTCGTACTCGTTCTACACAAACGGCGTTACTTTTAGCGTCCCACTTTTCGGTGATGACTAAATTGCGAAGGAAGTTGAGAACAGAGTCAAATTGTTTAAACCATAAACTGCTCTGGGCTACTGCCCATATCACCGTCGCGTCTTCATTGGAGTTGAATCTTGATGTGTTATACGAATTCAAAGCATTGCCTAAGGCCAATTGAGATTCTTTTTTGTTTCCACAGGAGGCAAATATGATTCCTGACATTGCAAGGCTCGCTGCTTGATCTAGTTTCCTCATATCACAACGCGCATGTGGCGGTACTGCAACTAAAACGATGTTTTGCGCATTGAAAAGGTATCCAGATAGTAGAAAGACACGAGACATATCTTTAAGGAGCCACGGATACGGCCCTCCAAGGATTGGTGAACTAATTGATAACGAGTTCGCACAGTATAAAAAATGTAGTGCGAAGCTAAGTTGGCCGGTATCTGAAAATGCTCTTCCCAGAATGGTTAGAATGTCGGCAAGTGATTGAGCGTCATCTATTCGGGGTAAGCCGCTTTTCGTGCTTTTTACGAAGGGAAGCAACAACTCTATTCTTAGCTTTGATACGCCTAAAATTTCTGTCGCATCGTCTAGTCGAGTTCTAAATATTTCATAGGCATCGTCATACCTTCTTAAATTCGTCAACGCAGTACATAGTTCAATAGCCGTCGTTAAATCATCAATGCTTTCAATATTCGACTCGTCTGGACAAGGTGCTGCTTCAAAGTACGTGCTGATCTTTTTATAAACATTCCGCTGAATACGTTTATCAAGAGCCTGCCACACTACATTACGCACAATCGGATGTAAGTCATAGCGGTTGGCGCGCTTATCCCAACCAACTAGCCCGCGATCTTCCAACTCAAACAATAAGGAATCCAAGCTTTGTTCACTGACTACAGCTTTACGGTTACTTCGCCGAGCTTTGGCGACAAGCAAGGCAACGAGTGTGTCATAACTCGCTGGCATTCGGAAAGCAGCGATTGTCCACAGAACTTGCTTCGCTTGATTGCTGAGCCCACGCATGGCGAATTCCAACACGTGGGATTTCACCTGTACCAACGGCAGGTCTTGGAAGGGATTGAAGTCCGGATGCGTTTTTTGCCAGGCTTCGAAATCGCCCGGAGCGCGCCGGAACCGAGCCACTTCGCCCGCCAGCGCCTGAATCAGCAGCGGATGGTTTTCCACTCGGTTGAAGATTGGTAGCAGTTGGTCGCGCGCTCCGGTGACGTTGAACTTGCGCCACAATTCCAGCGCATCGTCATCCGCCAAACCTTCCAAGTCGCGGCGAAAACATCCCGGCAACGGATTGCCATTCACTTTGTTTTCCAAATCCGCCGGATGGAGTCGAGTGCTGACCAGAATACGCGAGGCTTTGACGCCCGCCAGTTTCCGCAAAAAATTGCCGACGCGCGGGTCGGCGGTTTTTCTGGGTACGCCCGCTTCCCAGCGGGCAGGCTTGGCAAGAGAGGAATTGGCGTTAATCTGGGCCACCTCCGGCAGAGATGTATTTTCGGCTGAAACTGCCCGCTGGGAAGCGGGCGTACCCGGGACATCCAGATACGCCGCGTCCATTCTGGCGTAGGCGATTAGCATCCGCTCCAACCCATCCAGCACAATCAGGAACGGTTCGCGGTCGAGAGCGGCCAGCAATTGCGATTCGCGGTCGGACAGCGGAATGGCTTCAATGTCAGCCATTGGTCGCCGAGTCACATAAGCCAGCGCGCGAGCGACGAAGTTTTCAAATCGCGCATCGCTTTCGTAAAAGCTCCACCACAACCGCCCGGCCATCGGCTTCATTTCCTGCGGAGCGATTTGGTTGAACCAATGCCAGGTCAGCGCGCTTTTGCCTACACCACCTAGCGCGACGATGTTCAGAATGCGCGCGGCGTACACGTCGGCGTCGAGTTTGGCGACCCAATCCGTCAACAGGTTCAGCTCGGCTTGGCGGCCTATCAGTTGGCGCGTTTGCAGCAGCGTGTACGGATGCGCGATGAACGGTTCGGGCGGTGCCGGGATGTCGTAATGCGGATGGAAGCTGGGCGCGGGTTTTCCTTTTTCGTCTTCTTCGCGGCGGCGCAAATCGGCCAGGGCTTGAATGACCAGGCCGCGCAACTCTTCGTGAGATTTGAACACGCCGTGAATGCGTCCGGCGCTGGCACGCTTTTTCAAGTCAGCAAGTTTTCGCTGGGCTTCGGCGTCGGCTTCGACATCACGGGGTTTGACCGGATGGTCTTCGTGCATCACGAACACCAGAATCGGGATGCCGCGTTCGACGGCTCGATTGAATTCCAATTCGGTATACGACACGTCGTGACCGGGCGGAACTTCGCCGTAGCGGACGCCGAAAATGCCGATGTAAATGTCGGCTTGGTCTACCATTTCGCGGTCTACGGTAATGACGTTGGTATCGCGAACGGGCAGTTGCTCCATGCCAATGGGGAAAATGCTTTCACGCAGACAGGCTTCGACGACTTGTTTGCGATGTTCGGGCAGATCAAGCGAGGTGCTGCTGATCATGGCGGTCTTTTGGCCGGGGAGGGGAAGAGTTGGCATAAGGAAATCTCCCGAAAAAGTAAGATCGAATGTGTTACCGGAAGCCCTGAAAGGGCGAAATTTAATAGCCCAGGACAGCGTCCTGGGAACACGAGCAAAGGCATGACAAGCCCTGAAAGGGCGTGATAACAATTTTTGATTTCGCCCTTTCAGGGCTTGCCAAACTTCTCAACCGACACCAGAGGCGTTGCCTCTGGCTATTAAATTTCGCCCTTTCAGGGCTTTTCGGAATGTCGCTCTAAAAACTGATCAGGTCTGTTGCTCGCTAATCCTCACGCCAACCCTATCGCAAATCCAGCGAGTGTTTAGAAATCACATCTGTGTAACTCTGCAATCCGCCCGCCGAATATTCTTTGACGAAGCTGTCCATCGTTTGCAGCAACTGCGTGCTGTAATACCCGCTGACCGATTGCGGGTGCGCGTACCCGAAGGTGCCGTTGAAATAGCTGCGGATGATGACACTGTTGGCTTCGCGGGGCAGCAATTTGACGCTGTTGGCAAACTTGTCGAATTCGTCTC
>CAZMXG010000011.1:0-90966 GCA_964570175.1 uncultured Heliomicrobium sp.
ACCGAACAAGCCATCTCTGTGTTTTCAACCACTTAACAACTAGCACCAATGGTTACTATCTTACGTCGCTGGTATTGCAGGCGGGATTACTTCCTTTCTGGTTGCAGCGATAATCAGCTTCTTCACGCTGTTTTATCTTTTCCGCGACGGCCAGACACTATGGCTGCGGCTGGCCGCAGCCATCCCCCTCAGCCCTGGGCAGCTTGAAAAACTCACAGGCGGTGTGATCCGCACGATCACGGCAAGCATGTATGGCGTGCTGGCCGTGGCTTTTACTCAAGGCTTGCTCCTGGGATTGGCCTTCTGGGTTCTGGGCTTGCCGTCGCCAGTGCTTTGGGGAATGACGGCAGCCATCTTCTCCTTGATACCCGTTGTCGGCACTGGTGTGGTTTGCGTCCCCGCAGCGGTTATTCTTATTTTCAGCGGCCACTGGGTGAAAGGATTGATTTTGCTCGGATGGGGAGCAGGGGTGGTCGGAACAGCAGATAACTTTATCAGGCCATTGGTGATCAGCGATCAGATTCGCCTTCATCCCTTATATGTCTTCTTTGCACTGCTCGGCGGCGTCCAGGCATTTGGCATAAGCGGACTTTTTATCGGTCCCATGGCGTTCGCGTTGGCTCAATCGCTGTTCACACTCATGAAGGAAGAAATACAGGCGCCAACAGACCAACCACAGGAAGCTGCGAGTTTATTGTGAAGAGTGTGCATAAATAAGCTCGCTGAAAGAAACCACAAAAGCTCAAAAGTCACAAAAGAAATTTCGAGCGCTGACTGCCGCAAGCCCATTTTGTGTTTTTTGTGCCTTTTATGGCGAATCGCGCCTGGGAATTATGCACAGGCTTCAATTATGTTCACTTCGTTAAGGAAGCCATGAGTCCGGCACTGAAACGCTTTGGTCATACCACCGATACCAGACTGCGTTATCAATCCCTCTGGCAAATACATCTATTTTGCCTGGCGCACGGGAAACGACTGCCGGTTTTTGAGCGAACCTTCCGGCTTTGAGCTGCCAACCGCTCCAGTTGGAACCGTCATACGTGTTTTGCCACAGTGCTTCATTGAGCCCGCGAACAAAAACATCCAGACGGCCTACTGCCCAAGAGGCAACGCCGGGCCCTGATGTCAGTACACCGCCAAGCGATTCATAATTCGACCAAGCTGCGCCGGAGTAACTTTTATGCAAGAGATCGTTATTCGGCCCGCGCGCGAAAAGATCAATTCTGCCAGGCCCCCAGGAAACTATCGCCGGGTCGGAAGTAACCCTTGATTCATAATCCCCTCTCCATCCAGCCCAGGTGATTCCCCCGTCCGTTGAAAAGTTATGGTACAAGTAGGTGTCTATTCCTCTGACAAATACATCGAGCCTGTTGGTTCCCCAGGACGCAACCGCGGGCCCAGAGGATAAACCACCGCCCAGCGATACCCAGTTGGACCAACCCGAACCTGTGAAGTTTTTGTATAGAAGATCGTGATTGGGACCCCGCGCGAAAAGATCAACCCGGCCCGGCCCCCAGGAAACTGCCGCAGGATCCGAAGTGATTGTTGACTCATAATCCCCTCTCCACCCTGACCAGCTCACTCCGCCGTCAGTTGAAAAATTCTGGTAAAGACAGGCGTCAACTCCTCTCACAAACACATCAAGCCGATTGCCATCCCAAGAGGCAACAGCCGGACTGGCGGTAATTCCTCCGTCCAGCGATTTCCAGGGAGCAAAAATCCTTCCTGTCGCTGTCCTGACCCGATTGTTCGATGGTGTAAAAAGCTGTCCAAAGGAGGCTGTGCTGGATAACGCCTGGTAAAAGAAGGTATAGGAAGGCTGAAACCCATCGGCATCTTCTATCGCGCGAAACATGTCGTTGAGGAAGGATGGTTCGTTTCCGCCGATTAACCCATTCACTTCCCAGTTAAATTCTCCGATGATGAAATTCCTGGCTCCGATATTTCCCCGGATGGAGTTAATGACACAAAGCGAAAAATCAAGATTGTCCTTTAGCTCCTTCTTTACATCGGCGGCAGGGTTTTCACAGGTGGCATAGCTCAGCGAAGGATAAAGCACATTGGTGCTTTCGTACGCCGAGTACGAGTAATAATCAACATTTACAAACGGCGCGACGGTATCTATCAAACACCGGTAATCATCGCTTCCCGGCATCCCGCATCGGACGCGCGCTCCATCGTTACGATAAGGCGTGTAGGTGGTTTTCCCCGGCATAACGGAATAAGTCAGTTTGTATTCCAATGTCGAATAAAGGCGCGCCTTGCCCGGTTCGAAGTCGCTATTGACCAAAACAGGCAAGCGCGCCAGCCGGACGCCGTCGGATTTCGCCTGGATATAGTTTCTGTATTCATTCCAGCGATTCCGGTAAATATCCGTTTCAACAAACGCGCAGTCCCCTTCCCAATTTGTAAGGATAAAGGTTTTGCCATCATAAGCAGGATTGCCAAGCAGGTATTCACCCAATTCGCGAATCTCTTCCCGCTCTGCCACATATTCGCTGCAATTATATCCGTCAATCCAGTTATTGTGCGCTCCACCCATTGAATAAACGGAAAGAAAGTATGTATCGAACCGAGCGTCCTTAAATAACTTGTCATAAGGAAAAATGCCGGTTTCGGAATCCTGCATCGTTGTAATCAATTGCTTCAGCGTATAGGGCAAAACTTGTGGATAAGGTTTTCCGTCGTTATTGAAATCGTAGTAATCCCCCACTCCCAGATACACTTTCAGGCTTCTTGTGCCCAGCGCAGCAACTTGTTCGGCCATCCAGTTCAGACGGTCAGTTTGCTGCCCATTGATCATCCGGCTGTTGTTATAAAGGCTTAAATTCGATGGTCCCCAATGGAACACTCCGAATTGTTTGTTCCGCGCGGTCTGTTGCGCAGGAATGGGCACGTCGCCACTAAAAACAGGGGTAGGAATGCAGGAGGGCGTTTCGGCGGGATAAGGAGCAGGCAAGACAGGCAAACAGGTTTGCGCAGGAACAGGACAAGGCGCTCCTTTCGCTTTTGCGAGTTGCGCTGGGCGCAAAAGAAGCAACCCAATGGAAAATGAAGCGATTATCAACCCGGAAATCACGCTTGTTCCAAATCGTTCCAACACAATCTTCTCCCGTCCGACTGCAAGATGTCACCAGATAGGTTGGGTGCGGATTGACTAGCCGAGGTACTTCAGCGCGTGGTAAATCTTGATCGCGTTTTCCGCCTAATCATTACTCGCCTTCAACTGATCTGCTTCCCAATAGAATCAGATCAACAACCAAACCAAGTGGGGAATCGGGAAATGATAAGCCCGCCCCCGTAAACAGCCTTGGACGCACTGTCGCCCAGTTTGCATTGTCCAAACTAGGTGCCTTTACGAGCGGCGAACCAACCGATGGTCAATCCAGCCGCCAGCCCAATTCCCAACGTGATCCCCACTGACCGTAACGGGCGCCGTTTCACCTTGCGCGCCGTATCGTCCAGCAAGTCTTCGGTAAAGGCACAACCACGCTTGCTCGCGCGTTGCACAGTGGCCCTGGCTGAATTCAGGCCTTCTTCAAAAACATCCAGAACCTTTTCTTTGAGCTGGCCGGCTTCTTCCATGATCTCAGACCCCAATGCCGTCAGCGTGTCACCAGCAATCCTTGTTGCCTTGCTCATACCATCCTCCATTGTGTTTGAAAGTAATGTTTCAACTTTTCGCAAGGCAATCATGATGCCGAAGCAAGTTCGGTTTTTTGGTGAGATTCAAAGGCAATAGTGGCGAATTTTGTGTAAGGTTACACGGAGTGATGCGAGAAAATCCCCACTCTCAGTGACGATGTAATCCGCCTGATTGTGCGTTGGCTGTCGCGTCTTCCCGGAATTGAATTTCATGGAGCCGTGTGTACAAATGCCTGAGCCTGCCCCAGGAAGCTGATCCGTCGCTGGCGACAGCCACGCTGAAGGATGGAGTTCCTGAGCTTAAACTTGTGAAAACGGCTGCTGGCAAAACGACCCATGTGGAAGTGAAGACCGCTGCTTGGTTGGGTGATAGAAGTGGCGGGTGGGCCAGACACTCTTCCGCCACTTCCCTTCTAAATTGTCCATGCGTTTTCAAGTTCTGCGGCTATCTGCTCATATCTCTGAGCCTGTGCTTCCTGACGTTCTGCACTTGATTGCGTCAGTTTCTGCATCAATTCGCTCTTTGCGTCATCATCAAGCAAGTCTTCGGCCATTCTGAACAGCAGGGTATCTTCTTTTTGCATATGCCCGATCAAATGCTGACAGAACCGATCTGAAATTTCGACGAAGTGCAATATGGCGTCTGCGTCTCCGAAACGATATTGTTTAACAGCGAATTCAAGGTCGGCCAGTAGTTTTCGTTCAAGCGCGTGCTCTTCTTGCAAAAAGCGCAGCGCGCCCCCTTCTTCAAGCCCGCATTCTTTTAATGCTGGAAACAAATATTCCTCTTCTCGCCCGTGATGATGAGTGTCAGCATAGCGTTGAATGAATTGCAGCGCTTGCGAAAGCGCCTCAGCCGGAACGTCGTCGCCCGCCTTCAGCCTTAAGCACATTCCGTCCAGCGCCCGCAGCACTTGCTCAATGACACGGTGTTCATGGCGAAGGATATGAGTCGGTCGCGGTGTCATTTCTTCTGCTCCATTTGAGGATTGTTGCCAATCAATTCCTGTTGCCGCAGCCAATCAGTTGCCCGATGAGTCACTGTTAAAAGTTGGCCGTCGGTGTCGAGTTCAAGGCAATCACCATCTACCTTTTCGTCCAAACTCAGCGACTCTTGCCGCTGGCGTAGACAGGTTTCCCAGGTGGCATCGGAAAGACCATTTCCAAGCGTCAACCGTTTGTCGAGCCGGCTGCGCGTAAGTTCGGGCGTCAATTGGCACTTGATAAGCCTCCATTCCGCCCCGGCAGCTTGCGCCATCTGGCCCGCCAACTTTCGATCTTCTGCACGCAAAAAAGTCGCATCCAGCACGACGCCGCCATTTTCGATAAGTTGTGTGCGCGCGCTTTCAATCAGCTTCTGATAGGTGAAACGGATGGCTTCGTCCCGATACGCGCCTTCACCATAAGCAGACGGGTGTTTGGCTTCGCCAAAAAGCGATTGCCGAATGACATCGGAAGAAACTACTCGAAATCCGAGTTCGCCCGCGATGGCGCGGGCGACTGAAGTTTTGCCCGTGCCAGAAAACCCGCTGACAGCAATAACCGTCGGTCGCCTCAAGCGCGATGCGTAACGGCGCGCCAGCTCGAAATACTTCGCGGCATTGTCCGTGGCCGCCTGATGTTCCTCTTGACTGAACTCTGTTTCATTGAGCTGGAAGCTGAGCACTTTTCCCCGTACGAATGCGCGGTAGCAACGATAGAAAGGCAACAACGTGAAAAAGTCTTTGTCAGGTGTCCTCCCGCCGTAAGCTTCGGTAAAGAAATAACCCAGGTCCGGTCTGCCGCGCGCGTCCAAATCCATGGCCAGAAAGGCTGCTTCGCTGGCAATGTCGTCACAGCGAAACCGATCATTGAACTCAATGCAGTCGTAAATGCAAATGGCATCGTCTTTCACGCAAATGCTTTCGCAACGCACGTCCCCATGCCCATCCACAATCCGGCCTTCGCGCACGCGGCCAGTAAACAGCTCGACTCTCTCTAGCCACCTGCTCACCCAGGCGCGGATTGATTGAAACGCTTCGGCGCTGATCGTGTGACCGATGAAGGATTCAGTCTGCGCAAAGTTTTCTTCCCAGTTGTGGCGAATTTCCGCCGGATTGCCCCACTTCGCCACGTCAGACCCACGCCTGGCCGTGCGATGAAATTCGCTCAACCTGCTGGCAACACGATCAATCATCACCTCGGTGACCTCATTGCGCGCGACCAGTTGATCCAACATGCCGTCGTCCGGCAGCCGATTCATCCAAACGCAGTAATCAACGATCTTTCCTGTTCGCCCTGAAAAACAGATTTGCCCGTCAACTTCGATCACGCCGCCAATGCCGATGTAAGTATCCGGGCAAAGGCGGCGATTCAGCCGCACTTCCTCTTCACAAGCCTGCTGGCGTTTTTTCAGTGTTGTGTAATCGAGAAAGCCAAAATCAACAGGCTTCTTCAGTTTGACAACGTGCCTGCGTCCCAACAGCAAGACAGAGATATGCGTTTGCTTCACCTCAATCGGCAACTCGTCTGCTGTCCATTCCGGCGCATGGCGCAACTGCTCGACCATCGCCAGCCACGACTTCAAATCCGTTTTCTCCTCAGCCTGTATGACTTTCATTGTTGACACCTTCTGCCGTTGGCCGTGCGTTTCACAAGAAATGTTCCTGTTGACACTCGACGTGACCGCATCGGCAATCGCCTGTGTCCGGGTCGTTGTCTAATTGTTCGCACTGCTCGCTACAAAATAGTTTTCCTGCCGACACGGGACAATGACAGGGCAAATTCGCGCATTTGTCAGTCTGGTCGCTCATAGTTGCTCCTTCTTTTAATTCAGATGTTGATTTTCCGAGCCAACGCTTTTCTTGATCGCCTCAATCTTACCTGGCCTTCCCGCTTGCTTTAGCAGTTTGCAAACTTCCTCATCCATCGTCTGATCAAAATCTTCATACCAAAACCCAACAGCATAAAATGGCTCCACGGCCTCTTCGCACACACAGCGAATCCCTTCGGTGGGCCGGTTGAAGGATTCACAACTTGATGCGGCGGCGATGGGAACTGCCACGATGATGCGAGCGGGATGTTGTTTGTATATCGCAGCGACAGCCGCCTGCATCGTAGAGCCGGTGGCCAATCCATCGTCCACCACAATCACAGTGCGCCCGTCGAGTTTTGGCACCGGACGGTTGCCGCGATAAAGCCGTTCGCGCCGCTCCAGTTCGGGCAATTCCTGCCCTGCGATTTCCGCGATGACGTCATCCGTTATTCCCAAAGACCCGACAACATCATCATTCAGCACTTGTGTCCCGCCCGTCGCAATCGCTCCCATCGCCAGTTCTTCCTGTCCCGGCACACCGAGTTTACGCACAAGCAAAACATCCAGTGGCGCATGCAGCGCCTCGGCTACTTCATAACCAACCGGCACACCGCCACGCGGCAACGCCAGCACGATTACATCTGACCTGCCCGCGTAACCATCAAGCAATCGCGCCAATCGTCTGCCCGCTTCTCGACGATCTTTGAATCTCATTCCTTTATCTCCTGTTGAGTGAATCCCCGCAGCAGACTTTTCTTGACTAGGAAATTTCCACACCAGCGTGGTGGAAATCATCCAGCTTTGCGCCATCTTCCGGCCTAGGGAGTATATTGCCAACGATACGACTCTCGCCCGTAACAGGTCGTGCAAGCCTTGTACCTTTGATCGGTGAAACTTACAGCCGCAACAGTTACTGCCGACGGCCAATTGGCGCCTTTATCCAACAAAGGGGGCAGCCTCAGAGCTTAAGAGCATTGGCGGCACGTCCATTGCAAACGTAAATTGTCTAAAGGGTGGTTATGCAAACTTTTAGCGGGAGGCAATGCAATGTTCAGCCAAATGGGAGACCGTGAATCACGCGCGTTGCTCCGTGAAGGCAACGTTGGAAGGCTGGGATGTTGCGACAAGGGCAGGCCTTACGTCGTGCCCGTGAATTATTTTTACGACGGTGAATTCGTTTACGTTCATTCGCTGCTAGGTCACAAGATTGATGTCTTGCAGGTCAATCCGCAGGCCTGCCTGCAAACTGACGCGGTCAAGGACGATTACCACTGGCGCAGTGCCATTGCCTTCGGTGTGTATGAAGAAATCGCCAATCAGGAATTGCGAACCCGGGTTTTGGAAAGTCTGCTCCAACGCCTGCCCCATCAAACGCCGGTTGAATCGCGTCTGAGCGATCCAGCCAAGGTGATCGTCTTTCGGCTGCGCATCACGGAAGTTACAGGCGTATACGAAACCTGGTAAACCATTTGGCCCGGCTTCATGCTGCGGTCTTAGTTACGGAGGTAGCTATGTCAACTGAAATCAACCATGATCAATGGACAACGTTCTTTGATGAATTCAGCAAGCGCAATCATTCGCGTCCGACACGAATCGAAGTTTTCGGCGAAATGGGTGCGCAGGAAGCAGAACGGCATTTGCCGCTGAATGGGGTTAGCGTAGATGAAAATGGCAGTAGCGCGCCCCGGATCGAAATTTTACTCGGCGGCGACTCGCCAGGTGATATGCAGCATTTGACCCATGTGGTGACACGGGCGTCTTCTGTTTTCCTGAAAGCTGGCGCCGACGGAAATGATGAAGCTTTGGAAGTAGTAGATTCTGATGGGGCTAAAACGCTGTTGCGTTTTGAATCTCCAATTTATCTTCAAGCCTGAGCAAGCACGATAAGAAACAGCCGGGGCAGATTGAGCTCTGACCCGGCTTTACCTGCCCGACGTCGCTTTTCAGCCATCCGCGGCTTGTATATTCGCGGCCATGTGAATTGACCATCCTCGGTTGAGGCCTTCCCCGTTTTTCATCGAGTTACATTGCCGTTTTCTGCCCAGACGACCAATCCAGGCAGAAACGATGTGACCAGGTCAGCATGGTGAGGCAGCACTCGCACAGTGAATCCGTGCAATCCGCTGCGGCCGCAAGCAAGGGAAGTTGCCTCGAATAAGTAAACGCCATCGCTGCATTCGCCATTTGCGTGCATTGGAACCGTTTGGGCTTTGATGATTTCGTTGTCGGCATTGATCAGCCCCAGATAAAGTTCCACTTTGACATTTGCCGGTGTCAGCGCGCCCAATTGAACCTGTGCCTGCACCTTGATTTCGCTGTTCACCTGCAGTTCGGCTAACTCGCCTGATGCAACCGACACGATGCGTACTGCGGGCCATTGCTGGCGCAGCCGCTCTTTCCAGCTTGCCAGCGATCGAGCATGCGCCAAGCCGTCCGCTGTCAATTGATGGTGGCGAGCTGCAGCAGGCAAATAAAAACCTTCAGTATATTCGCGCACCATCCGATGCGTGTTGAAAAAATGGCAGAGGCTGGCGATGGAAGCTTTCATCCTGGCGATCCACCGGCGCGGCAGTTTATCCGTGCCGCGCTCGTAAAAGGTGGGAATCACATCGCCTTCCAGCAGATCATAAAGCGCTTCGGCCTCGACTTCGTCCTGATGATTTGGGTCGTCATACAATTCGCCGCGTCCGATTGCCCAACCAATTGCGGATTGCGGATTGCGGATTGCGGATTCGTCGTCTTTCCAGAAACCAAGCTCTGATTCTGGCGAAACTGTAGAAAAACCTGTTTCCTCCAAATCTCCGCCTCCCTCCTGCAACCCATAATTCCAAGCTTCGTCCCACCAGCCATCAAGTGTGCTCAGATTCAAAACACCATTGGCGGCGGCCTTCATGCCACTTGTGCCGCTGGCTTCCAGCGGGCGTCGTGGAGTGCTCAGCCAAACGTCTGCCCCTTGCACCATCGAGCGTGCGATGGCCATTCCGTACCCTTCCAGAAAGACCAGCCGCTGGCGGAATTCAGGGCGACGCGATAACGCGACAATCTGCTTGATCAACTCTTTCCCCGCTTCGTCGCGCGGATGCGCCTGGCCGGCGAAGATAATTTGCACCGGCCGCGCAGGATCATTCAGGATGCGAGCCAGTCGTTCAGGATCGCGCAACAGCAGCGTCGCGCGTTTATAAGCGGCAAATCGCCGCCCGAAGCCGATGGTCAGAATATCCGGGTTCAAAACTTCATCTGCCGCCTCGATCTCGGCTTGCGGCGCGCCCCGGCGTTCAAGCTGGAACCGCAAGTGACGGCGGGCGAAATTGACCAACCGTTCACGACGACGTTCATGCGTGCGCCAAAGCTCTTCAGCGGAGATGCGATGAACACGCGCCCAGAGTGTTTCGTCCGCAGGCTCTTCGTGCCAGCGCGGTCCCAGATGGCGATCGTACAGTTCGTCCATTTCTTGCGAAATCCAGGATTGAAAATGCACACCGTTGGTAACCTGGCCGATGGGAATTTCGTTTTCGGGCACACCAGGCCACAACGCGCCCCACATCCGGCGCGTAACCTGGCGGTGCAAACGGCTGACACCGTTCGACGATTGCGCCATCCGCAATGCCAGAATGGTCATACAAAACGGTTCGCTGTCATCATCGGCGTCCTTGCGGCCCAGAGACAGAAAATCCTTGAACGGCAGGCGGAAATCGTCCGCGTAGTCATTGAAGTAGCACGACATCAGCTCAGGCGAAAAGTAATCGTGGCCGGCGGGCACTGGCGTGTGGGTGGTGAAGATCAATCCGGCGGAAGCGGCTTCGCGCGCTTCGGCAAAAGAAAGAGTGTGAATTTTCATCAGCCGCCGAATGCGTTCAAGGGCAAGAAACGCTGAATGCCCTTCATTCAAATGATAAACGCTGGGCTCGATGCCCAACGCTTCCAAAGCGCGATAACCGCCGATGCCCAGCATGATTTCCTGCTGGATGCGCATTTCGCTGTCGCCGCCATAAAGTTGATCCGTGATGTCCTGATCCTGCCGGTTATTTTGCGGGATATTGGTGTCAAGCAGATAAAGCGCGACGCGGCCCACCTGTGCGCGCCAGATTTGCGCCGCGATCCTCCGTCCCGGATAGCTTACTTCGACGACAAGCGGTGCTCCGTTATCGCCGCGTTCCAGGGTCAGCGGCAAGTTGTGGAAATCATTGTCTGCGTATTCTTCCTGCTGCCAGCCTGCTTCGTTCAGGTATTGACGAAAATATCCCTGCTGATACAGCAATCCTACGCCCACCAGCGGCAGCCCCAGGTCGCTGGCCGATTTCAAGTGGTCGCCCGCCAGAATACCCAGGCCTCCGGCGAAAATCGAAAGACAGTCCGTTAAGCCGAATTCGGCTGAAAAATAGGCAATCAGAGGCTGATCAACTTTGCCATGTTTTCGGCGAAACCAGGTGGATTCGCTTTTTTGGTAGACTTCGAAATCGTTGGCGACGCGGTTCAAGTGCGCCAGAAAGCCTTCGTCCGCCGCCGCATCTTGCAACTTTGCCTGATCAATCGTGCCAAGCATCAGAACCGGGTTGTGGCCGGATTGTTCCCAAAGATCACGGTCCCAGCGAAAGAGTTCGATTGCATCGTGATTCCAGACCCAGCGCAGGTCGTAAATCAAACTGCGCTGCTGTTCCAGCTCCGCAGGCAAAAACGGTTTGACTGTAAAAGTGCGGATTGGTTTCAAGGGTTCTCTTCCTGCTCAGCGTCTCTTACAAAGATCGCTGATGCCGATTCATCTCGCTCAACAACTGGGTCCGGCGATGAACCAATGCGGCCATTTCCGTCAAACTACAGGGCATCGCCCGATATTTTGGCAGCAACCCGGCCAATTTTGCCTCTCCGATGACGCGAGCTGCCGATACCAGCAACGGAATGCTGGCGTGCAGTTCATTTGCTCGCAAGGTTTTTAGCGCGGCTTCCAGCGCGGGAGATTCCAGATCAATCACGGCCATTTCGTGAGGTTCCAGACAGGCTTGCTGCAAATCTGTCGGCGTTCTGGCCCAGGCAATGTCCGCTTCCGTTGAATTGAAAATCGTCCTGGCGGCTTTCAACTTTTCGTCCGTATCCGCGACAACCAGGATTCTCAGCTTCCCCGGCGGCGATGGAAACGCGGATTGGCGCTCGACAAGACTGTTGTTGAGCGCCAATTGAAGTTCGTGGATGCTAATCGGCTTGGAGATGAAATCATCCGCATCACCGCGCAATGCGCTGATTGTGTTTTCGACGATCACTTCGCCGGTGATAACAATGACGGCCGGCGGAGGACTGCGGCGCTTGAATTCGCGCAGCAAATCCAGGCCTGACCCATCCGGCAGGTTAATGTCCGTCACAACAGCCACTGGGTGCTCCTGCGCAAAAACGGCACGCGCGCTGGCGGCGTCAGAAGCCTCAACGGTAGTGTAACCCCATAAATGCAACGCCTCGCCAAGCACGAAGCGAATTTCCGCTTCGTCATCAATGATCAACACTTTCTTTTCGGAGTTACTCACGATAGACCCTCCTTTCAAATGCCAAAAGGATCAGCGCTGGTTGGGCGCGCGCACAACTTCAACGGAACAGTGCGCCCGCGCAGCGACAGCAGAAGACACGCTGCCCAGCCGCAATCGTTCGAGCCTGCCCAAGCCCCGTGCGCCGACGAAAATACAATCGGCTTTCCAGCTTTCCGCTTCGCCAATCAGCAGGCGTTTTGGCTCTTCAGCCTTGATGACAGCCGTTGCGCTTATCCCGGCAGCATTCAGATCGCCGACCATGCTGTCAACTTTCTTTTTGATCCTCAGGTCTTCTTCGGCAATCCAATCGGCCATCCTGCCAACCAAAGGGCGAGGCGTGAATTCCAGGCTTGGCCAGGCCGCGTAAACAACGCGCGCTTCACAGCCTTCCGGCCAGTGGCGAGAAGTAAGAACGCGCACAACCTCTTTCGCGTTTGACGATCCGTCAAAACCAACAAGTAACCGCACAGGCCGTTTTGTTTCATCCTCTGGCTCGCGCGCCACCCGCACCGAACAGTTCGCTTCATGCAGCACTTTTTGCGACACACTGCCAAAAAAGAGCCGTCCCAGCGCCGAACGTCCGTGTGCGCCCAGCACAACCAGGTCCGGCTTCCAGTCGTCAGCCTTCTCTATGATCACAGTTGCTGGCGATCCCGCGCAGACTTCCGCTTTGACAGACCACCCTGGCAAAAACTCATGCACACGTTGCGCGGCACTCATCGCCAGCGTTATGTATTCCTGGTCCCGATCAATGTGTTCGACAATTTCCAGCCCGGATGGCGGCGGCAACCAGTTTTCAATTACAGCCACCACCTTGCAGTCCGCTTCCGATGGCAATCCAGCCTTGCGCAAATCATCAAGGGCAGCATCTGCACAGGCAGAACCGTCATACGCAACTAAAACTTTCATTCGATCAGCCATAAAACCTCCATACCGGATTTCCAGCAGTTCTCTGTCTCTTAGTCTGTTTGGCAAAGACTGTGCCGTCCGTCCAAAGCTTCTATCTGCGGCCAATCAAGGTTAAATTGATCTGCAAGGTGCGACCAACTGTGGATTTTCACGCCCGGATGCGTGAGATCGCCCACTTGGCCAAAGATTTAAATCTGGCGCCGACAGGAACCAAGCGACTTGCCTGCTTGGAATTGCGTGGCAGGAAGATTGCAATTATTTATCGGCCGATCGGATAAACGATGGAACAAACGACAACACATCAAGGATTGTCGAGCGCGGACGCCGCAGCGCGATTGCAGCGATATGGTCCCAATTCCCTGCCGGGAAAACCGACTGTGCCATTCTGGCGACGATTCCTGAGGCAATTCCGAAGCCCGCTCATTTATATTCTGTTGGTTGCGCTGGCAGCCGATACAGCCATTTGGTTCAGCGAAGGAGCCAGGGGAACTCCGGTTGAGTCCATTGCCATTGCCATCATTTTGTTGCTGAACGCGGGACTGGGTGTGTATCAGGAAAGCAAATCGGAAGCTGCACTCGCAGCTTTGCGCGAAATGACCGCGCCGCATGTGTGGGTGATGCGGGACGGACATTTGCAGCACCTGCCCGGCAGCGATCTGGTGCCCGGTGATCTTGTGCGAGTCGAAGCCGGGGACCGGATTCCTGCCGATGGCAATCTGGTTGAAGAAGGTGCGATGGTGGATGAATCGGTGCTGACGGGTGAATCCGTTCCGATTGAAAAAGAACATGGAGAAGAGGTTTTTAGCGGTACGCTGCTGGTGCGCGGCAAAAGTTACCTGGAAGTCAGCCGGACGGGCGAACAAAGCGCGATGGGACGATTGGCGGTGATGATCAGCGGCATCCAGGCCGATCCGACGCCGCTGGAACGGCGGCTGGAAAAATTCGGCGGACAGATTGCGCGCGGCGTGTTGGTGCTGGTGGTGTTGATCGCCATCGGCGGGTTGCTGGTGGACGGCGTCGAACGTCTCAGTCATATCTTTCTATTTGCGGTGGCCCTGGCAGTCGCCGCAGTCCCAGAAGGCTTGCCCGCTGTGCTAACCCTGACGCTGGCTTTGGGCGTTGAGCGAATGGCAAAGCGAAAAGCCGTCGTTCGACGACTAAGCGCAGTCGAGTCTCTGGGTTCCGTAACCGTCATTGCCACAGACAAAACGGGTACGCTGACCGAAAACCGCATGTTTGTGAAAGACCTGGACAGTTCCGATCCAGACCGCGCTCTGCACGCTATGACACTGGCCAATGACGCGGAAGAAAAAGCGGGGGCGGGTGATCCGTTGGAGCTTGCGCTGCTGGAATACGCGCAGAAACGCGGTATTGAATTGGACCAATTGCGGCAAAATCATTCGCGCCACAGCGACCGCCCTTTCGACAGTTCGTCGAAGTTTATGCGTGTGACGGTTCACGATGGAGACGAAAAACGGAGTTACCTGAAAGGCGCGCCTGAGGTCATTCTGCGCCGCAGTCTTTTAACCGATGCTGAGCGCAGCGTATGGGAAGAAAAAGCGGAAGCCTATGCGCGCGAAGGGTGCCGATTGCTGGCGCTGGGGCATCGCGCCGGTGAAGGTGAGCACGAAATCGAGTTTCTGGGTTTGGTGTTGCTGTGGGATCCGCCGCGCGCGGAAGTTCCTGACGCAATCCGGCGCGCGCAGGAAGCCGGCATCCGGGTGGTGATGATTACAGGTGATCATCCGGCAACAGCCTTGGCCGTGGCGAATGAAGTCGGCGTTACTGCAGGTCGCGTTTTAACAGGGATTGAACTGGAAACGATGACGCCGGAAGCGTTGCGCGAAGCGGTTCATGACACCAATGTCTTTGCGCGCGTTGCGCCCGAACACAAATTGCGGCTGGTGGAAGCGCTGAAAGAAAATGGCGAAATCGTGGCGATGACCGGCGACGGCGTCAATGATGCGCCTGCGCTGAAACGTTCGGACGTCGGTGTGGCAATGGGAGAACGCGGCAGCGATGTAGCGCGCGAAGTCGCCGACCTGGTATTGATGGACGACAATTTCGCCACCATCGTCGCCGCCATTGAAGAAGGGCGCAACATTTACGAAAACATCCAAAAGTTTATCCGGTTCCTGTTTGCCACCAATCTGGCGGAAACTTCCATTGTGGTTGCAGGAGCATTTGCCGCCGCGTTGATTGGGTTGCGCGACGAAACGGGAGCGATCCTGCTACCTCTGACAGCGGTGCAACTGTTGTGGATTAATATTCTTACGGATGGCGCGCCAGCGCTGGCACTGGGATTGGATCGCGATTCAACTGTCATGCGCCAGCGGCCACGCAATCCAAAATCGCCACTGCTGGACCCAGGCTCACTCCGGTTTATCCTGATGGCTGGCTGTGTACTGGCGGCAATCGGCGGCGCGCTGCTGCTGCTCATGCCGCGAATGGGCTTCACGGTGGCGCAAACGCGCACAGCCGTTTTTCTGCATACCAGCATTGGGCAACTGTTTTATTCCTATCCGGCGCGGCGGAATGTCATTAGCGGCATGCCGCCACGATTTAATGGCATCTTGCATCTGGCCGTCGTTTTGGGCGTTGGCTTGCAATTGCTGACAGTCGTTGTGCCATGGTTGCGTCCGCTGCTGGGCCTGGAACCGCTTACGCTCCAATTACTGGTATTGGTGATGACGTCCGTGCTGCTAGCGTGGGGCATTGCTGAAACCTATATCCGTTTGGCGACCAATTCCAGGCAATCAACGCGGGAGTAATAAATGAAAGCCGCCCTGCTTCGCGCTGTCGCGCCAATCGAAACGAATCCATTGCAGCTTGTCGAACTGCCGATTCCGCAACCGGGCGACGGCCAGGTTTTGGTCAAGATCAGCGCTTGCGGTGTTTGCCGCACAGACTTGCACGTGATCGAAGGCGAACTTGCGGAACGCCATTTGCCAATCATCCCCGGCCATCAGGTTGTGGGGCGCATTGAACGACTTGGCGCAAAGGTCACTCACCTGCACGACAACGACCGCGTGGGCATTCCCTGGCTTCACCAAACTTGCGGGCGTTGCGAATACTGCCGCGACGGCAAGGAGAATCTGTGCGAACGCGCAATATTCACAGGACACATGGTCAACGGCGGTTATGCGGAGTACGCCATTGCTCCGGCGGATTTTGTTTATGCAATCCCTGAAGCATTTAGTGACGTTCAGGCCGCGCCGCTGCTGTGCGCAGGCATCATCGGGTTTCGTTCGCTGCGGCTTTCGGGCATTGCCGCAAACAGTCCCGGACGCAGGCTTGGACTTTACGGTTTTGGTGCTGCGGCGCATGTCGCGATTCAGGTTGCGCGACATTGGGGCGTTGAAGTTTACGCGTTCACGCGGGACGATCGGCACCGGCGGCTTGCGCTGGACCTGGGCGCAGTCTGGGCAGGCGGCAGCGATGACGCGCCACCCGCAAAAATGGACAGCGTCATTATTTTTGCCCCTGCTGGCGAACTTGTGATTTCCGCGCTGAAGGTTCTGAACAAAGGAGGAACGCTGGCCCTTGGCGGAATTCACATGAGCCAGATTCCCCCGATTGATTATCGGCTGCTGTATCACGAGCGTGTGGTGCGCAGCGTGGCCAACAATACGCGACAGGATGGAATAGATTTTTTGCGCGTGGCCGCGGAAATTCCGATCAATACCCAGACGCAGTGTTTTCCTTTGGCTGAAGCCAATCAAGCGCTCAACGCGCTCAAACACGACGCCGTTCGTGGCGCGGCGGTGCTCAGCATTTAATCAATCTCGGCAGGCGGGCCACCATGAAAAGCTCACCAGCTCAGCCGTAGCAGTGAAACTCCCTGACGCGGCAGGCTGAATTTCAACGTGACGCTGCCGCCTACGGTTCGCAAACGCTTCGGAGGCTCGAACTGCTGTAATTGCCCGGCGCTTTCCAATTGCCGGTATTGCGAGGCAGAGGGCTGTTGCGGCGAACCCATACGCTTCCAGGCTTCATACGAATTGCTGTGGTTGGCATCAATTCGATAATGCTGCAAACGAGGCTGCCCGTTCGCCACTCCATTGATCACCAATTCAATTTCGCTAGCGGGTGCGGCGAGATCATCGTCGTGATAATTCCACACCATGATGGAAACTTCGCGCGCCTGACGGCTGGCCAATGCGTTGATTTCAGGATTGGCGCGAACGCTCCGGTCCCGAATGGTTTCCAGTTTCAGCGCGCCGCTGCTTTCCACCGCCAGCCGTTCGCTGCCGGTTTTGCCCGTCATCAAGCCAAGCATTCTGAACACGTTCAGCACAGGCTTGTCTATTCCATTGGTTGCTAAATCGCGGAACCCGTCAAAGTACGGCTGGTTTTCAAATTCAAATGCCCACGTCACTGAACCCAGCAAGTTAACGCCATGCAGGTCGGCCAGTTCGTACGTGCGCGCAAGTTGCGCCGCAGTGTAGCTGGAATACATGGTGCCGTTGCGGTAACCGTTTTGCGGATACACACGCGAAGAACAAGCGGCGCAACCTTCCGGGTCGGATTCGCCAATGACAATCGGCGTGTTTTTGAATTCCGGAAACGAAGCCACAATCTCGAATCCATTGGAAATTGCCTTGAGCTGATTGCTGATGCCCATTTGCACGTGACTGTTTGCCGGTGGCGGCTGGCCCTGAGCCGTGACCGGCTTTCCATCCGGGCCGATCACACGCGGCGAGCCTTTGGCATGAAAGCCAATGTAATCCAGCGGCGTGCCAATTTTACCATTCGCCGCATTTGTGCCGCGCGCGCAATGCTCCAGAAAGTCGCGCAGGAATTTTTGCGTACGCGCGCCCAGCGGACCAGTCACGTGCGGACCGCCAATGCGCGCAGTCGGCAACGCGCGTTTCACAGCGTCGGCGGTGTAATCGTAAAGCTTGAAATACTCTTCGGGCGTGCTTTGCCAATAGCCAATGTCCGGTTCGTTCCACAATTCCCACCACCAGCTTTCGACTTCAGCGCGACCATATTTACTGACGCAATGGCGCACCCACTGAAAAACCAGTTCCGACCATTTGGCATAATCACGGGGCGGATGCGCCCAGCCTGTGTAAATCGAATTGTAGGTTTTGCTGATGTCCCAATCGTGGCGGTAAGGCTGCGGCTTGACCGAAAGCGCTTCCGGCATAAAGCCGATTTCGACCAGCGGCTTCATTTTGCGCTCGAGCAAGGTGTCGAAAATGCGATCTACAATCGTCCAATCGTATTTCGGCTGTCCGTTCGCATCTTCGGTAAAGGCGTTCGTCGAACCCCATTTCAGCGCCGCTTTGCCGTCGCCCGTCGTCAGCAGATTGTGTGTGCGAACGAAAACCGGCGTGGGACTGAGCGCGGAAAGTTCCGACAGCAGTTTTTTGCCGTCTTTCATGTAGGTGTAATTCGGTTCATCGTACCCGAACCACGCCCACATCGGTTTCAGCGGACCTTTGCGCTGATTGGCGTCCACGCGAATCGTGACGCGTTCCGCAGCCGGCTGCCCAGGCGACAAACTGCCGAGTAAAACAACACAAAGAAAAATGCTGATGGCTCGCATGCAGATCAACCCCGCGTCTGTTTGTAATGAATGCTTGATTGGGCGCGTAGCTCAGCGGCTTTCTCTTCCGGCGCCGTGTCGCTTAGGAAGTTGCCGCCGCCGATCTCCGGGCCAGCCAGGTATTTCAACAAGTTGGGCCGCCGCAGCGGCGGATGAAATTCGATGTGGAAATGAAACCCGCGATGATCTCCGCCGTCGGTCGGCGCTTGATGCAGCGGCATGACATACGGAAATGGCATTTGCCACAGGTTGTCGAACTTCACCAGCAAACACTTCAACGCTTCAGCCAAATCTCGCGTTTCCTGTTCGCTGAGTGTTGCCAGACTTGCGTGCGTGGCTTTGGGCGCAACAAAGGCTTCGTATGCGTAACGGGCAAAATAGGGCAAAAAGGCAATTGCCGTTTCGTTTTCAAAAATAATGCGCCGCCCATCTTCGCGTTCGGCTTTGAGAATGTCTTGAAACAGCACTCGCCCGGTTTCGGACAGATGGCGCTCAGAAACTCGCGCTTCGGTTTCGATGGTCTTAAAGACAAAGTTGGTCGCGTAAATCTGGCAATGCGGATGCGGATTGGAAACGCCGACGACTTCCCCTTTGTTTTCAAAAAACAGCAGGTGATTGATGTCCGGATGCGCGCCGAGTTCGATGTATTGTTCCCGCCAGACTTGCAACAAGTTGACGATTTCTCCAGGTTCCAGTTCGGCCAGAGTCAGGTTATGGAGCGGGCTGTAACAGACAACGCGCGCGATGCCGTTGGCGGGCCGATTGCGATAAATACCAAAGGGTTCCACCAATTCGTGCGGAGCATTGAAACCCACACATGGATGATCGTTATCAAACACATAAGTGCCTTTGTAATCGGCATTGCGCTTTCCGCTGACGCGTTCATTGCCTGGGCACAGATAACAATCGTGTACATAATCGGGCAACGTCGCCTCTGTGTGCGAGACAGTTTCGCCACTCCACGGACGGTTTTGCCTATGCGCGGCAACGATAATCCATTCTTCACGCAGCGGATGCCAGCGTTCTTCCCAAACCATAAATTTCCTAATTCCAAAACAACAGAAAAGTCTGTTTCGGCAATTCCTCTTTGAACCAACGAAAATAAGGCGGACCGTTTGTCTCCCTCGCCGTCAGAATCAGCCTTTGACTGTTCATATACCATCAATTTGACTGAGTTTTTGCGTATTTACTATCAATATGAACACAGGTCAAGCCAAGTTCGACCCATTTCTGCCAAGTTGGCCTTGAGAGATCCTGGTTGGGTGCTGTTTGAGAGAAAAAAATGGCGTGTCAGTTGACGATTGAGTTGGAAAGATTCAAGCCCGCAACACCGTGATGTTTTTTGCGGCAAACATGGCAACCGCTTTATCCGAAGTGAGTTTATCCGTGACCAGAACTTGAAAATCGCTTGCCGGCCAAATCACGGACGCGCCGACCAGGCCAATCTTGCGATGGTCGGCAACAACGATCCGCTGGCGCGCTTGCCGCATCATCGCGCGATGGATTGCCGCCTGGTCCGGGTAATTGGTGGTCAGGCCGTGCTCTGCGTGAATGCCATCCACGCCGATAAAGACCTTATCAACGAACATTTCCCCAACATTACGCTGCGCAACATCACCTACCAGCGCGAACCAGTCTCCGCTTAAATTGCCGCCGGTCATGCAAACCTTGATGTCGGCCAGATGGCTGAGCTCCATTGCGACGTTGAGGGCGTTCGTCAATACGGTGATTCCTTTGCGATGCCGTATGCTGCGTGCAATCTGTGTGGTGGTGGTGCCTGCGCCAATGGCGATAATCTCTCCGTCGGCGATCAGGCTTGCAGCCAATAATCCAATTTGGCGCTTTTCAGACGCGCACTTTTCTTCCTGTTCCTGAAACGATGAAAGGTGACGAAACGGTTCGTAAAGCATTGGAGCGACGGGCACTGCTCCGCCGTGGCTGCGCAACAAAAATCCTTGTCGTTCCAGTTCTGTCAAATCCCTGCGAATCGTGGCTTCTGAAACACCAAGTTGCCGGGCAAGGTTATCAACTGCAACTTCCCCATTCCGCAATAGCTCTTGCAGGATCAACTCTGCGCGCCGCTCCGTCGTTGACTTCAAGCTATCCATCCCAACTCCTATCAATAACAATCGAAATAGGTAACAACCACTCAGGTGGAAACAGATCTGTGAAATGCCGCTCCGTTTCCCAGACTTTGCTCAGTTAGCGGGCACTTTCCGCAGGGGGCGCATTCGGGTCAATTTTCTCCAGGACTCTCATCAAGCGGTCGAAGTCCACAGGCTTCACCAGATGGCCGTCGAAGCCTGCTTCACTGGATCGCTGTCGGTCTTCTTCCTGCCCCCAACCGGTCAGTGCCACCAGCACAACCGTTTTCCCCCAAGGCTGCTGCCTGATCCGGCGCGCCGCTTCGTAACCGTTAAGCTTGGGCAAGCCAATGTCGAGCAAAATGACGTCCGGGCGTAAGGTCGCAGCCGCCTCGACAGCCTCAAGACCATCAAAGGCTGTATGTGTTTCATTTCCGTTGATCTTCAACCAGATGGCCAGGGATTCTGCCGAATCACGATTGTCATCAACCACCAGGAACCGTCGAATCGTCCTGGCAGCCGCGTCTTTAGGCACAGACTGCAAAGGTTGATGTGCCTCCAATAGCACTGGCAGGCGCACGACAAATTCACTTCCCCTGCCTTCCCCTTCGCTGAAGGCACTTACCGAACCGCCATGCATTTCAACCAATCGCTGCACCAGCGTCAGCCCAATGCCCAACCCGCCCTGGGAACGATCCAAGGAATGATCTATCTGCATGAACATATCGAAGATTTTAGAAAGCATGTTGGGCGCAATGCCGACGCCGGTATCTTTCACCGACACGAAAACTTCGCAGCCCTTCTCTTCTACGGCCAATGAGATATGGCATCCGGGGTCGCTGTATTTGCAGGAATTGCTAAGCAGATTGCCGAACACCTGGGCCAAACGCGTCGAGTCAGCATACAGATACACGGGTTGCGATGTCAGCGTTACCGTCAATTTGTGACCGGCCTGGTCAATGGCCGGACGGATGGTTTCAATTGCGTGGTGAAGGATCTGTGAAAGGTCAACACGTTCCTGACGAAGTTCGATTCTGCCCTGGCTAATGCGGCTCACGTCTAAAAGATCATCCACCAGATGAACCATGTGATCCACCTGGCGCTCCATGATTTCAGAAGCGAACCTGACTGTTTCGCTGTTCCCTTCAGACAATCGCATGATTTGCAGGGCGTTGTGGATCGGGGCAAGCGGGTTGCGCAGTTCGTGCGCCAGCATCGCCAGAAATTCATTCTTTCGCCGGTTGGCTTCAGACAGGTTCGCCGCCAATTCACGCAACTGATCTTCCGACTGCTTGCGCTCCGTGATGTCTCTGAATACCAGCACACACCCAACAATCTGTCCTTTTTTGCAGCGGATGGGCGCGGCGCTGTCGTCAATAGGCCGCTCCGTGCCGTCTTTTGCAATCAAGATTGTATGGTTTGCCAGACCGACGATAACTCCTTCCCGCAACGCCCTGGTTACAGGACTTTCCACCAACTGGCGCGTGGTTTCGTTGACGATGTTAAATGCCTTTTCCAACGGCAGATCAGCAGCTTGTTCTATTTTCCATCCGGTCAGCGATTCGGCGACGGCATTCATCATTGTGATTCGCCCTTCAGCATCGGTTGCGATTACGGCGTCTCCGATGCTGGCCAGCGTGGTTCGCAATCGCTCAGCTTGCTCTGTAATGACGGCAGCAGCTTTGGCGCGGGTGGCCAAATAACGACGGAGTAGAACCAGAAACGCTCCAACTGCCGCCAAGGCAAGAAAGCCGGATAACAGGCTGGTGATCCTTGCCAGTCGATGGGTCTGCTCAGTTTTTCCCGCCCGATCGGCCAGGAGAGATTGTTCATGCTCGATCATTCCGCCAATCACACCGCGCAAAGCATCCATCTCGCTCTTGCCTCGATCGGTTTTGATGGATTGCCGGACAGCATCGAAGCCATCCAACTTTTTCAAAGCGATGTTGTGGTCGAGTGTTTGCAGACGCTTAGCAATCCGTTGCCGCAATTCCGGAAACTGTGCTTGCTGATGGGCGTTGTCTTTTGTCAGGCGCGCTATATCGTTAACCTTTTTGTCAATTTCCCCTATGGCTCGATTGTATGGCTCCAAATAGCGTGGATCGTCTGTAATGATAAACCCTCGCTGTCCTGTTTCCGCGTCTTTGACTGAGGATAAAAGGTCCTGCAGCCCAATGATCACTTGATACGTATGAGCAACCCATTTGGAATCTTCGCTTAGCTGTCGAATGTTGCGAACCGCCAAGGCGACATTGACGATGAGCAAGATAAACACAATTCCCGCCCCTGCTCGAATCCAAAGCAAGGAACGCCGGTTACTGGATTCCTCGTTCATCATTGTCTCAGTGGGTAAGTTGTTAAAAGGCATCCGTACTCCTGAAAATACTCCTTCGTTCAGTGGCTGGGGTTGATCCATTCCTTCAAGTCATCGCCGCGCACGGCCACTGCAAAGCCAGAAACAAGTGGAACAACGATTTTTACCCAGCCTTAGGCGATTTATGCCTCCCGATTCGAATCTATTGCGTTACTGATGATCAGTCTTTCGGAACTTCGCATCGCCTGCGACAAGGATCGCTGCGTAAAGCCTGCCAAGATGAAATGTATGTATTCGGCGGCCATTGTACCTCGAAATGTTTAAGCTGACACAGACAGCACATTTTATGCAGCATCTGATCAGTCCTTGTTTTTAACTCAGTGAGCGCCAGGTTCGCTGAGTACGGATATTTTTGTGAATTTCAAATTACCCTCTCAGCATGCCCTGTGCGCACTGTGGCTAAAAATAAACAAGTCTGGCATTTTACTGCAATGGTGGCGTGGTGGTTTGATTCCGACTCTGGCATAGGAAGCGGTATCCTGAAAACGCTCTATTTTGTGATGATGACTTCGCTCTCATAGTGCATAATTGGGCGCGGCAATAACGGTTTGGCGCATTCAGCAAGGAATGCATCCGCGCGGGAACTTATGTGTTGCCGTTGCGCGCTGAAAAGCCTTTGCCTCCTTCGCAATCACTTTCGAATCTATCGGTCTAAATTGCTTCCATCGCTTGGGAAAGTCCGAACGATGCGAAACTGGCAACTGGAAACTACAAGGACAATTCTATTATGACGATGTATCTATTTGCGCTGCTGATTGGGATCGTCGCCGGATTGCGCGCCATGACAGCCCCGGCGCTGGTGAGCTGGGCAGCACATCTGGGTTGGCTGGATCTTAACGGAACCTGGCTGAGTTTTTTGGGGAATTTTTGGGCCCGCTGGATTCTGACATTGTTCGCGCTTGTCGAACTGGTGACAGACCAACTTCCTTCCACGCCCAGTCGCACCGTGCCGGTTCAGTTCGGCGCACGCATTGCAACGGGAGCGCTTTCCGGCGCGGCCATCGGCGCTGGAAATGGAACGATAATTGGCGGGCTATTGGCCGGGATTGTAGGCGCAATCATCGGCACACTTGGTGGACGCGAATTCCGCGCGCGACTTGCGAAAGCCTTTGGAAGCGATCGCCCCGCCGCTTTGATTGAAGACGTAGTTGCCATCGGCGGCGCACTACTGATTGGAGCGGCGCTGCAATGAAAAACTTCGACGCCATCATTATAGGAGCAGGGCAAGCTGGCCCTTCGCTGGCAGGCAAGTTGACCGGCGCCGGGATGACCGTGGCATTCGTCGAACGAAAGTTGTTCGGCGGAACCTGTGTCAACACGGGTTGCATGCCAACCAAGACGCTGGTTGCCAGCGCATATGCCGCGCATTTGGCGCGCCGCGCTGCTGACTTCGGCGTCGTGCTGGAAGGCAGCGTCCAAATAGATATGAAAAAGGTGAAGGCGCGGGCGGACACCGTTACCATCAACGCTCGCACCGGCCTTGAAAACTATCTGCGCGGAATGACCGGCTGCACGGTATTTGAGGGACATGCTCGATTCGAAGGGCCGGATCGCGTGCGCGTAGGGGAAGAATTGCTGACCGCGCCGCGTATTTTCATCAACGTGGGTGGTCGTGCAGTTGTGCCAGACCTGCCGGGCATCCACGCAGTGCCTTACCTAACCAATACGACGATGCTTGCGCTTGATCATTTGCCCGAACATCTGGTGGTTGTCGGCGGTAGTTACATCGGCCTGGAATTCGCGCAAATGTACCGGCGTTTTGGCGCCCGGGTGACGATTATTGAAAAAGCACCGCGGCTGGTAATGCGCGAAGACGAAGACATTTCGGAAGCGATTCGGGAAATTCTGATGCGCGAAGGCATCACTGTCCGGACAAACGCCGAATGCATCAGCTTCGCCAAGCACGAACAAGGCGTGGCAGTTGGCGTCAACTGCGCCAGCGGCGAACCAGCGTCCATCGGTTCGCACGTGCTTCTCGCCGTTGGCCGCCAGCCAAACACTAGCGATTTAGGCCTGGACAAAGCAGGCGTTGCTACCGACGCACGCGGTTACATCACAGTGGATGACAGCCTAGCGACCAACGTTCCGGGCATTTGGGCGCTCGGAGATTGCAATGGACGAGGCGCGTTTACGCACACCGCCTACAACGATTTTGAAATTATTGCCGCCAACCTGCTCAAAGGGGAAAACCGTCGTCTCAGCCACCGCATTCCGGCCTATGCGCTGTACATTGATCCGCCGCTGGGCCGCGTGGGAGTGACCGAGCGAGAAGCGCGCGCCAGCAGCAGGCCGCTGTTGATTGGCCATCGTCCGATGACCCGCGTCGGGCGCGCGGTCGAAAAAGACGAAACGCAGGGATTTATGAAAATCATCGTGGACGCGGAAACACGCCGCATTCTGGGCGCGGCAATCCTTGGCACCAGCGGCGACGAAGCGATTCACGGCATTTTGGACATTATGAATGCGGACGTTCCTTATGAAGTGCTGGAACGCGCCGTGCCGATTCATCCAACTGTTTCCGAACTGATCCCAACCGTGTTGAACGAACTTCGCCCAATTGAGGAAAAGTAAAATGGCAACTGAAAGTGATGCCAAATACCGGACAGCGCGGTTTCCATTCACTTCTTCGCCTTCTTTTTCCCTGGCAATGCTTTCTCTTCCGTAATTGTTTCCGATAAAGAAGGGATCACGATTCGTTCGCGGCTTGACTCCTCATGATCCACATCGGATTCAGGCGGCATAATGATCAAGGATTCAGGCTTTCTTTCGAAACGAGCTTCGGATTGGTTTGCGATAGCTGGGAGCTGGCGCCTGCAATTATCAGGACTGGGAAACTTAACCTCTCCATTAGGGTCAACCTGGACTGTTTTCAGCACAATCCACGGCTCTTTTGGGCAAGGCAGGCAAGCACCGGCCTCCGGACCAGTCTGTGTATGGGAAGAAGGGCAGGCTTTCAAAACTTTGATCTCATACCCGTCGCGTAGACGCGAATATTCGCAAGCAGAGTCGTCACAACCACATCCTGATGGTTGCACGCGCACGGGACGAGTCATTACTTCTTTATAGCGAATCGCCAGAAACAGCGGTTTATCATCCCGCGTTTCGTGAACCTCGCTGCACCAGGGATCAGACTCTTCAACGCAGGGTTCGCCGGCTACACCGATCATGCTTTGCCCTCGCAAATCGAACGTGCGCTCGCAATCAATCACAATTTCATCGCCATACGGACCTAAAATATAGCCAGGTGTGATGACGACGTTCCATGGCGGCACTGTTTTGCCATCCTTTGTCACAGGCTTAACCTCTGCGCCGCAAACGATTCCCCAGCCGTGCAGCATGCGGTTATGCAAGCGCAGCTTGCTGCGAAAATAATCCTGTTCCAGTGTCATATCATCCGCAGTGATGAGCTGGCGGGCGTAATACCTTGGGCGTTCGCTGTTGCTGTGATCACAACGTATATCTTGGCAGAGCGTAGCTGTATTCATGATGTTTCCCTCTTTCAGTATTCGGTTTCTTCTTCCTCAACCAGAGAAACCAGCAGTTCGAAAAGCAGCCGGTTGGTGTACACAATCGGGCGAACAGCGATGTCCACACGTTTGCAATCGTTTTCCAGCAATTCCACGTTGGCCAGTGGAATGCAACAATCCGTTGGCAGTGAACGGCAACCGCGCGTCACAACATCGGCGATGGCGCTGTAGCTGATGCGGCGACCTGCAATGACGTCCGGAAAATTACGCAACCGTTTGGGCGCTCGCCCTTCGCGGATTTCGATCTTGTATCGTTCCCGGATCGAACCGGAAGCGCATTTCTCAATCGCTTCGCAATCGCCGGTTTGAATCGGCGCGGGGTCGCTTTCGCATTCGTGGTAACACAACACGACATGTTTGAATTTGTCGTCGCAATCCTCTTTCCCCTTTTGGTCTTTACGGTAGAATTTCTGGCCGATAGCGGATTCTGATGCTTCATCTGCGTCTTTGAACTCGCCAAGCGGCTTCTCCGCGGAAGGTTTGGGAACGATGATTTCTCGCCCACAGCGATCAATCGCCAGGCCGGGTGTGACGATCACGCTTGATTCATCGTCGGTCAGCACCACATCCAGCCCGCAAACGACGCCTGGCCCGGTTACCAAACGATTCAGCAACCACCGTTTGGAGTTGAAATAGTTCTGTTCCTGTTCGAACTGGAACACATCCAGCAATTGGCCGTAAAAATATCGGTTGCGAACTGGCGTCTGCAGATCCGCTGGAGCGGGTTTGTGCTCGTAATGGTTTTTGGTCTGATTTTGCTGTGCCATAGTTTTCCTTCCTCTCTCGAAATCCTCTTCCGATTCGATTTAGCCGACTCGCGCAGTTATGCCGACGCGGCTTTGTTTCCCTATCTGCCCGGCAGCCGGGCCTCCCAGCACCATTTCCCTGTCAAGCCTTACTTCACCATCAAGTTTCGATGGCCGCATCGGCCCAGCCACCACAGTGTCAATGCCAACTCTTGCCTGAAATCCGACTCGCATCAGCGGTTCGATGACGCATAAGTGATAAACCGTATGGGCGGGTTTTTCGCGTTCGATCACTGCACGCGCCAGCATTTCAGTTTCGTCGCAACGTAACTGCCCGCGGTAAAGCCGAACGTTGAACCGGTGGGCGACTTCTTCAAACAACGGCGCGCCAAATTGTTCGCCGGAAATCAGATGGGAATGATCCAGCGTCGCGGTCGAACCGACGACGGCTCCTTGCGGATGTGCCGAGGCAAGCATGGTGGTTACGCCCAGCACAGAATTTTCCGTCGCTCGCCAAACGGGTTCTTCCTCTTTCCCGTCCCGCTTTCCGCAGCCACAGCCGCATTGGCAATTCGTTCCGCCTCCGCAGTTCGAAATCTCCGCCGGAAGCCCCCACCAATTTGTGTGCAGAATCGGTTCTTCGATAACGGCCGTCACTCCGGCAAAAACGCGCAAAGCTTCGCGCAACCCCGCAACAGTTCCCCGCCGCGAATACATCTGAAAAGCCGAGGCTATGACTTCCCGCTGTTTCTGTTCGCTCCATTCTTCGCGCAGCTCCAGTGCAAACCAGCCGGCCAGCCAATGCAAAAACTCTTTGGGAACAGCCGCAGAATCAAACAGCGCCGACAGATTTTCGATTCCCGCTTCCACGTCGTTGTAGAACGTTTCAAACAGCGACAGGAACCTGAGCAGAAAATCGCCGCAAGTGTCATTTCGATAAATCGCTGGCAGGGTATTCAGATAGCCCTGGTGATCGTATTCCGCGCGCAACTGAGTAAGAACAGGGGTGGCCAGCCCGTCGCCGGAAAACATTGCCCCAACCCACAAATAGCGGGAAGGTTTGCCGCCGATAAAAAGGTCTGCAACACCGGCAAATGGATCAGGCGCTTGAGACTTAGGACGCCAGTTTGCATCGGCAAATGGATCGTCGCTGTTCGGATCAACATTCGGCGGTTGCGCTGCGTCATCCGACGTGGAAACGAACAACCGCAATCGGGCATTCGCGGCCAGCGGTTCCAGTTTGGCTCGCAGCCGAAGCCAGGCCGTCTCAAAGCTTTTCACCTGAATTGGCGTATCGCTCCACAGCACGCCGCGCGTGCGGAATCCGTCATTCAATCTCAGCCGCACGGGAGCAAGATGGCTGCCCGCGTGAATCAATAAGTGGCCCTGACCGTCCACAGCCAACGCCGCAACCGGCCCGCGATAGTTGACCGCTTCGCCAATAAATTCGTGGCCGCCGCCGCGCCGAAATCGGAACACCGCACGGCGCTGATTGTCGCCGACATACACTGAATCCGCGCTGACAGCGATGCCCATAGGATTCTGCAATTGTGCGGCTCCAAAGGTGATCGGCTGCCCCTGTTTATCCGATGCCGCGCTCCCATCTTCACGAAACACGACAACAGAGCGCGAAGCCCGGTCAAGAATGTAAAGCATGGTTTCGGCAGCCTGGGATTGCGCGGCAATTCCAATTGGTTTGGCAGGAGCGCCCGCCGATTGCATCCGTTCCCAAAATGCTTTTTCCAGATCACCGGCCCGATTGAACTTTTGCACCTTCTTCGAATCCACCACATACACATTGGCATCGCGATCTTCGGCCATCGCCAAGGGCTGATCGAAAATCGAAGCGCCGGTTTCCGCTGCCCCCGGCGCAGGCCGCTCCCAAATATCCACCAACTGATGCGATGCCAGATCGAACACCTGCACACGATGGTTGCCGCTATCGGCGACCATCAACGCATGCCGATAATTCGGAATCAGCAATCCGCGCGGAGTCTTGAACTGTGCGGGCTGTCCGCCTTCTCCACCGATGCAAGCAACAACGGAACTCGTTCCATCGCAACCGTCATGCTTCATCAGGCGATGATTCGCCGGATCGCTGAAGTAAACGGTGCCTTCCGCATCCACGGCAATTCCCGCAGGGCCGTTTGGTTCACCCAGCGCCGCTACTTCTTCGGGCGTTTCCCCGTCGAGCAGCGGCAATGAGGCAAGCTGCAACGAACCGTCTTGCAGAAGCTCCAATCCCTCCCAGCGGAAGCCCGACCAACGCCCGTCGCGGTTCAAATGAACAAAGTTTTTTCGCGTGTCTTCATTCATCGGTTTTACCCTTCGACTCCCAACCAGACGATTTGCCATTTTTCGGAGATGAATTGAACAAGCAGATTCCCCACCTGATCATCAAATGCTTTGACATCCGCCATCTTCTTAAGATGTGAATTGATCGCCGCAGAAATGACTTCGCCAAATTTCGGCTGCGCCACATTGGCCTTGATACCGGACGCCAGTTTCAATTCGAAATTTTGCTGGACGATCAGCGGCTGGATTACCAGCAAAACATTCAGCTTGAACGAATTCGCTCTGGATTCCGAAATTTGTAATAGGCCGTCAAGAATGAATCGTTCATTTCTGATTCTTGGGCCTTCGATTCGCGCCGAATAACAAGGCGGTGTGGTGAATCCACATTCGGACGTGTCTATGTCCACCTCAACGCCTATCGGCAGTATGTAAGGATTCAGAATGGTGTTGCCGCTAATCGCCTTCAAGATGTCTTTCCCTTGCTCTGATTCGGCAAATGAGATCGGATCGAAAGGCGCAAACTTCCAAGGTTTCCACGCAGGTTTGTCCGTTCTGCCACAACAGACATACGGCTGACGGGAAGGGCGCGCATTGAGCCGTTCAGCAACGGAAAGGTCCTTGTTCAACTGGCAGTTCAGCACCTCGGCGCGACCCAGTATGATCTTTCTATTGCGTAGAATGTCGTCTCGGGATTGAGCATTGTCAGGTTGCCCATCATCGTTCAGCCTGATCCAACAGAAAATCGGTTCCTCTCTCAACCGAACCACGTCACTGGATCCGCAAATCCCCTGACGCGTTTCAACCTTTTCTAAACTGGCATCATCCGGATAAGAAACCGTCAGGAAATACGGCACAGGTCTGCCTTCGTCTCCAGCCACTGGCGGAATGGGTTCAATGTGGGTTTGTGTCAGAACGATTTCGCGGCCATCGGCATCAATGGCATATCCCGGTCGAATAATAACTTCGCGGTCGCCTTTTCTGCCCACTACGGCATAGCCATTGCCGATTCCAGGCTGATGCAAACTTCGGTTGTGCAACCAGCGCATTTCGCGATTGAAAGCTTCCAGTTCCTGCAAGTCTGAAGCGAGCAAGCGCTGCCCGTTGAAAAACTGCTGCCGCTCAATGCGGCCATTGTCGTTAAGAGAGCTCATGACTTACTCCTTGGACTTCAGAATGCCCTTCCGCAATGTCCTGCACGCCCATCCAGCAAACATATAACTTTTGTTTTCTGGCGTAACTCAAAAAGTCTTGTTGAAAGTTCGAGTTCAAAATACGAGCACGTTTTCCGATCACCGCATTGACCGCTGGCAACCATAATCGAAAAGTGAACCGCTTGATCTTGGTATTGGTGATGTGATCCAGCGCCAGCGGAAAAAATTCGATATTGGCGCGGCTCCACAACTGTCCTTGCAACCACGCGAAATAGCATGGCGTTTCAGTAAATCCTGCGGCGGAGGTGTCAATCGTTACCTGAATGCCAACGTTTGCGGCTCTTCGCTGCAAGAAATTGTCATTGCTGATCAGTGCTGTCTCTGACCACAACTCCCAAGCGGTGTCGCCTGGAACGGTCTGGCCGCTGCCGATGCGCGGACGCGCTAATGGCCTGGAAACCGGAGGCCTGAATACTTCTCCCGGCTTTACGGCCGCGTTGAAAAGCGGCACACCATCCCGAAAGGAAAAGCTATCCGCATCCGCCCAGAAAAATTCAGGTTCTTCAGCATTTGATGAAGCCGAGGGCCCACACGGTGCGCAAACGCCTAACAGGTCGCGATGGCTGGCGAATTCCGCCGTTTCCTTGTAACGAATCATTAACACGGTTTTGCCAGCAGAATCCGGAGGAATCGTTTTGGGCTGTTGCAAAATCAACTCTCTGCCGAAACAGTCGTAAGCGATGCCGTCTTCCACCTCAATGCCGTTGCCGCTCACACTGACTTTCAATCCCCGTCTGACGCCGTAAGCGTTATGCAAAGCTCGGTTGTGCCACCATCGCATTTGCGCGTCGGTTGCAAATTGGTCCTGCAAATCACGGCTGAGCAGTTTCTGCCCTTGCCAGTAACGAAATCGTTCGGTGTTTTCAGGAATGATCGCAGCCATCTCAAATCACCTCGATTGCATGCTTTCCGGCAGCGACAAGCTGTGTCGGAGCCAGGCAGATATTTCCGCATTGTGGATCGCAGTTGTCGGCAATCAGTTCCAGCGAAACCACGTGGTCAACGCCTGCCACTTCGTCCAAAACTTGCAAGACTTCTGAACGGTAGACATCACGGCCAAACGGCCATCCCGCGCCTTCCGGCCCGCCGCCGTCGAAGGGGCTGAAAAAAATGTCCAGGGCTTCCTTGATCCGCCGTTCGAGCGCAGCTTTGCCGACAGCATCGAACGATTTCACTGTGGCTCGCACAGTCACTTCACGATAATCCGGCCCGACAACCAACACGCGCGTGCCGATCAATCGTCGTTGCTGCAAATACGCCGCCACGACGCGCCGCAATCCCGCGCTTGGCTGCGGACGGGCAACGGGCATTGCCGGCAACACAACCACTGTGATGATTCCCGGCGCTTTCAAACATGGAAATTCCGCGTGTAATCCCGCCCACGCTTTGACACGCGCCAAACGGACGCCAGGGGTTTTCAAGGCCAGCGTTTCGTAATCGGCCAAGGTCACGGCGCGCCAGCTTTCGTTCATCAGTTCGATGGCGCGGGCGGCGGCTTTATTCAAGGTTTCAGCGGCCCGGCCAGAACCGGCGGCAATCGAATTGCTTACTGAAATGCAGTCTGTTGGCGGAATATGCTGGCAGTCGAACCGCTTCTTGAGTTGATCAAAATTCGCGTAAAGAGCGTGGTTGTGCGCAGAGTCAGCCAGTCGGGTGATTGTCCTTGCCGCCAGATTCCCGTCTTCGGCAGCAGTCACATTGCACTTGGCGAAAATCAAACAACCGACGGGAGCCACTCTGCCCTTTTCGCCGTCGCCAAACCGGATCTCGCCTGAAGTTGCGTCCAGCAGAAAATGCGCGTCATCGCGTCTAGAAGCATCAAAATCACGCCGCAAATTCCATTCGCGCCAACCGTCGTCTTCCAGCGTGAACAGTCGAAACGAACTTTCCATCACTGGAGCTTCGCGCAATGCCAGTTCCTGAAACGGTTTGCCTTCGCCGACACCCACAAACAACGCTTCCAACGTCAGGCTGCCCGTGGCCACAGCGGTCGCCGCCGTGTATTCCAGCAGGGTAAATTTCGGAGCGTTCGTTTCTGCGTCAAATTCCAAATGATGGATTCTGCCTTGCGCATCAAACTGCAATCGCAACCGCGTTTGTTCGCCAGGTTGCGGCGCAGTTCCGACAACCGTCGCCTTTTGCGCGATAACGAACTTCATTCCGGCAGGCACAGACTGTTCAGCGACGATGGCATTGAAGATTACGGTTTCAATCACAGGCGGAGCATCAAATGCCCCGGCCACAAAACGGCAGCACAAGTAGTACAGTTTTTCTTCGACCTTGCCGATGGCCTTTGGTGCCATCGGTTCGGAAACGCGCATTACAACGCTCCCGTCCAGGGTCATCGTACGCGTGTCGTCCGTAACTCCGGCTTGCAAGCCTCGCCATTGGCCGTCTTCGGTAAAAACCTCCCAGGTGGTTCGCGCACCGTGATGAGGCGGCAAAGGTTGGTGATCGTCTGCCGGAGTTTCCACAGGTTCTTTCAGTCCGAATTTCGTTTTGCCATCACAGGTCAGGTCGAAATGCGGGGCGCGGCATGCCTGCGTTCGCGCGTTGGTTTCTACAAGTAAGCGCATTCGTTCGGCGGCGTCAGACTGCAAACCTGCGAATTTGAAATACAAACTGACAGGCGCATCCAACGGAAATGGCTGACTGAACCCCAGATACAATTCCGAGCCCGGCGCAGGAGCTTCCCCGAATGCCAAAAAGGATTCCTGTCGTCGCCAGGATTCAGTCAGGTTGCGAAACCCGGCGGCATCTTTCAGTTGCACTGCGCGCAATTCACCGGGAGCGATGTGGACATCCGCCAACGTGCGAAACCGCAGGTCATGGCCGAAATCATCGCGGCCTTCAAATTCCAGTGAAGCGGGCAAAGGCAAACCAGCGGCGGAATCGTCAATCTTGAAACTGAGCACCGTTCGCGCAGGCCGAGGCGGCCAGGCGTTCACGCCAATCAAGGAAAGGAACTTTCGCCTGTGCTCATCCGAAATCCGGTTGAGCCAATACACATCCATTTCCGCGACCGATGCCAGCAACTCCATCACCGTGATGCCCGGATCATGAATGTTGTGATCGGTCCATCCGGGCGCGAAGGCCGGAATCAACGAACGGCCCTCGTCCACCAAATCCGCCCAGCGGCGATCATCCAAATTCGGCAAGGGAACTTTCACGAGTTTAGACCTCCGCCCCTTTCAGCTTCAGGCGAATGTCGCCGGCAACGGCGATTCGATCCTCCGCGACTTTCACGCGTTCTCCCTGAATGCCGCCATTGATCAGCAGGGCAATCTCTTCCACGTAATCCAACCCTTCGACGCGTTCCAAGACAGCGGCGACATCGGAAAGGTAAATGCTGCGCCCTGGTTCCCAGCCGCGGCGTTCGGGGCCGCCTCGCAAGGGGTGCAGGAATTCTTCCAGCGCCAGCCGTGCGCGGCGCTCAACCTGACCTGCTTCCGAAGGAACTTTAGGCGTGATAATGGCTCTGACATCCACGGGCTGGTATTCAGGCCCGGTGACGTAAATTTGACCGCAGGCCGCAATTTCGGCGGCGGCGCGCGCTTCAATATATTTGCGGACTTTTTCTCGCAACCCGAACGTGGGCCACGGACGGCGTTCATCGCTTCGCGGAATCACGATCAACGTGATCCATCCCGCCATATCGCGCAGCGTTCTTCCGCCCGGGCCGTTCGGATTGGCCAGCGGCAATACGCGCGCGACCGCCACAGCCGGCGAAGCTTCGTAAGCAAGCGTTTCATAATCCGATGCGGCAATGGCGCGGCCTCTATGGCGAATGGTTTTCGGTCCGCGCAGGCTGAATTTTTCCAACGGCTCAGCGTCAGCACCGCCTTCGGCACGCGTCGCATTGAATACTGCCTGCACGCCGGAAAGCGGCCCCAGCAACTGTTTGATTGTCCGTTCGGCAACATTGCCCGTTAAGCCTCCACCCGCCCGGTGGTTGCGAGACAAAATCGCCGCCGCCGGAGGCGGGATCTTTCCCAGAACGCCATTGCCGAAAAAGACCAATCCGCGCGCTCGGTCAATCACATAGTGGCGATCTTCCGCACCGGAATTAAAGAAATGCTCGCGGCCAAGCCAGCGCACCCACACTTCAACAACTTTCTTGTTGCGATCTCGCCGCAATCGAACGTTTCCTTTGACAACATCGGTCTGATTGCCTTCGCGGCTGAGCATTTCTTCCAGGTCGCGGATGATATTTGGATCGTTTGGTTCGATTTCGCGCGCCACAATCCGCCATTCGGTGTTGGCGCGTTTGCCTGACCGTTCCTGCACTTCAATGCGTTCATCTGCCAGTAACGGAATTTGCGTGAAGCGAAATACCTGATTCGGTAAGCCGGAACTTGCACCAAGCGGCGTGTCGCTGTACGAACGCTGTTCCGAAGCCCAAACCGCATTCGGAAACACATGTTTGACCAAAGGTTCGCCTGGCGGGCCATCTTCTTTCATACGCCCGCGCACCCAATGAAGAGGGGTTCCAAATCGCGCAAAAAGCTGGCTGTCTTCCGCCGCGATGAAGGACAAAATTCCGGGCACTCTCAAGTTTCGTGTTTCGTCTTCGAACGACAGCTCGCGCCAGCGGGAACCGTCGTAGTATTCCCAGAGCATTGCCGGGCCGCGCGTTTCGCCGCGTTGTTCGGCGATTTCGAAATACACGCCAATCTGATCTGACGGCAGTTTTTTATCGAAGCCCAGATACAGCGCCGGAGTAATATCTTTCATTCGTGTGAACGGCGAATAGGCATTGCCCGGCCAGATGGATTCGTAAGTGCGATCTTCATATTGGAAGTCGTTGTAGGCGATGACCTGCTCCGGATGAAACGGCCCGTACCGCCACGAATACCCAATGCGAAAAGCTGCAATTGCGGGCGGACGGTCAATGACGGGGGTGAATACATGGGTACTTTTATCATCCGCCTTGAATGGAAGAGTCGCCTTAAACCCGTACCCACCGCTAACCAGGCGTGCGCGCATCCACAATCCTTCTTGCTCGGCGACTTTGGTTTTGACGAAGTCTTCAGGAACCTGAAAGTCAATAATTTCGGTGTTTGTGAAATCCCTCGGCCTCGCCGCATCTGTCGAAGAAGAGTAGAACAACGTAAACCATCGTTCGCCATTCCAGTATTCCCAGGCGATCAGATGGTCCAAGGGTTTTGATTTGTCGCCCGACGGAATAATGTCCACCGAATCCTGCGGCGACTCCGTACTGGCCATGTAAATCTGCGCTTTTGCACCGGGCTTGCTGAAAACTTCATCCTGAGAAAAGTAAAACACCGCGCCGGGCCTTGGAGCTTGCCCCAGTGGATAGAACGGTTTGGTTACGTCCAGCTTCGTTTCGTTGGCAAAGGCTTTGTCCGGATCAAGCCCGTCAAGGCTAAATGTCAAGTTCGCCTCAAAATCCTGACCAGGCGTCAGATCGTTCAGGATGACGACTCCTTCCTGATTCAAATAGGAAGCGCGGAATTCGTAATTCGCGCTGGCGTCAATTGATTGGGGGGCGTATTTACCGTCTACATCAGTCGGTTCGAAAATTTCTTCGTCGGAAAAATTTTTCTCGCCGGTGTCTCCATAGCCAAAGGCCGATACCTTAACGGTGATGTCGCTGAGTGTTTTCCCCGCCTCGTTTTTGATGACCCCGCTGATCTTTGCCTTGTTCGGAACAGATTGACCACCATCAGTCTTGATCAACGACAGTCTGGATTTCAGCGTGCGGTCAATCAGTGTGCTGAGCCGAATACTTTCCACCAGGGGCAATGCAACAGGAGAGCCGGGCAACAGAGGTTCGTTCAATTGCCCGCGAACCCAAAACCCTTCGACGCCGTTGACCTTTGTCTTCTTGCTTTCGGCACAATCGGCTTCCAGCAGAAAGCGCCCGCTGCGCGTAAACCCGCGGGTACTGTCTGCTTTCTCGGCTTCCATCGCGGAACAGGCTGTATCCGCCCACTTAAATCCGCGCCAGACTTTGCCGTCCCAGTATTCCCACCGGATGCCAAGTTCTTCGCTGCTGCCCTGTGTCAGCTCGAATTCCACTTCGACGCGTACATCGCCTGCCAGCGCCAAAAGTTTGTCGTGCGCGATGAACAGCGCATGCGGCGTATCCAGAAGCGACGATTTTCGAAACAACCGGAATTCGCTGCCAGCCAGAAAGTCCGCCGAATGATTGATGTATTGATCCCGACCCGGCCACAAACTGAAGACTTCTTTCAGTTGCCCGGTGGCCAATCCGACGGCGCGCTCGGTTTCAAAAACGATTTGATCGCGCGCTCCGGGCGGCGGTGGCGCGGCCACCTGCGTTCCAACAGGCGCGCGGCTGTCCGAACTATCCGGGGAAAGCTGAAATACGATGGGCGCGCGCGCGGCTTGGGCCGGCACGGGACTGATGCCCAGTTGATCCAGAAACGCGAGTTTGTTTTTTTCGGGTGCCTGATTCAGCCGTTGAATGACAGCGTACAAGTAGCGCCCGAAAATTTGCGCAATGGCCGAATCGGACGTTTCTTCGTCAACGCGCCATTCGGGCGTGTATCCCATCCGACGCGCAAGCAATTCGTTGACGATGCGCCGAACGTCTCGGTTATCCAGGATGGCCACGGGCTTTTGAATCACTGCGTCGCTCCTTCCTGCAAATAAAACGGATACACCAGGTTTCTCACCGCGTTGGTGGCACGGACTCGATAGGTAATATCAATTAAGAGCCGATTCCGTTCCGGCGGCTTGGTGGTGACACTGACCTCTTCCACATCTATGCGAGGTTCCCAATCAATCAATGATTCTTCGACTCGCGTCTTGACCAATTCCATGGTGGCCACGCTGACAGGCTCAAAAAGAAAAGCGTTCAACCCAGCCCCGAATTCGGGGCGCATCACGCGCTCACCGCGATTGGTTGCCAGGATGATCTTGATGGCTTCGGCAATGTCCTCTTCATACGCAACCATGCCGATGCGCCCATCAGGCCCTGTGCAGGGTGGAAACGCCCAACCATTTCCTAAAAACGCTTTGTTTCGATTTGCTGCATTCATCGCGTTCGCCTTGTTTATCCGCCGATTTCCACAGTCGGCGTGCCCATCACAATCGGAGCGCCGCACCCGGACATATCGCCCATCCTGAGCGCCGGCCTGCCACTAATCAGCACCGTCATACTGCCCATAGGAAACGGTGACGGTGGATGCGGCCCCGCCAGCGGCGGCATTGTGCAGGCGTGCATGTCGCCCACGACCGCGGCGGGCATTCCGCCGATTAAAACCGTTGCCACGCCGGGGCCAGTAATCATTCCCGGATGCCCCGTGGGATCAGTGACTCGTGCTGCAAACGGCATGTGCCTCCTCCAACTCAGTTGATCTTTACCAGCGTCCCTTGAATGTTGCAGATTCCATCCGCCTTGACGTTGACTATCGGAGCTTTCAGTTCCACTTGCGCCAATCCTTCGATCGTCACGTTCGTGCCTTTCAATTCCAGGTTCAGCGCCGAATTGATCGAGATGGTTTGCGTTGCGTTGTCCATCTTGATCGTCAGCGTTCCGGCAGTGTTGCTGAGTTCAATTGCCAGCGGGTCAATTTTGATTTTCTGCTCGGTGCTGCTGGTAATGGTGATGGATTGGAGTGCGTCGTCAAATTCGACCTCGTGTCCGACGCCACCCGCCAGACCGGTTTTCAGCACACGCTTGATCAAAAAATCGGTCTGCAGCGACAACGGCGGACGGTCGAATGTGTTCCACAGTCCTCCGATCACATAAGCATCGCGTTCATCGTTCTGGTTGAAGGCAACCAGGACTTCGTCATCAATTTGAGGAACCCATAAAAATCCCCGGCCTGACCCTGCGCCAGTCCCAACCAGCCTCGCCCATAAATCGAAAGCCGGCAGGGCAGGAACACGAACTTGCACGCGCCCTTCGCTCAGCACGTCCAGGTTGTTAGTCACAATGCCTGGCGAAATCGAATACCCATTGCCGGGAGTTTCCCGCTCCGTGCCAGTCATCCATTCCAAAAAATCGTTTGGCATTTCATCTCTCCGAAAAAACTCAACCAACGCGCTGCCCTTGCACACGCACCAACCCCGACGGACCTTTTGGCAGCGGGATCGAACCGAACCAGACTTCTTTTCTGACCTGAAAGTTCGTGCGATACCCGCCGCCATCCAGGGAGTGCGTGGCCGATGTAATGCGATACAGCCCACTGAACTGATCGCCCAATCCTTCAAAGTTGATCACTCTGCCGGCCTTGATGCGCGGGTCGCCGATGCTGCTGCCGGAACCTGTCAGCCTGTTGTTCAAACGTGGCAACAATTCGCTGAGAATCTGTTGCAGGCTGGACGGAAACCCCGTTGGTTTGATGGAAACCGTCGGCTGATCTTCTGCCAATCCCGGAATGTCGCCGACCAGATCGGGATAAATTTGCAGGTTGAAGGAGGCGCGATCGAAATCCCAACCGACGGAAATGACAAATTCCATCTTCAACGTATCCACCCACACGCGCGCTGTCACCGCGAAAATGTCGCCGATGGTCGTCAAACGCGGCGTGAATTCCATCAACGACTGCCCCCATCTGAGCGTCAGACTGGGCGCGTAATCCTGAACCAGAAATTGGAATTTCAGCACGTAGCCGTGTGGTTCCGCCGTATGGTCAATGAACATTTCCCATCCGTTATGCCGCGCGATTTGTGTCAGGAAATCAAAATCGCTTTGGCTTTCCTGTCGTCGAACACCGCGTTGCGCGGCACTGGGGGCGGTGACATACGTCGCCAGCGTCATCAGCACTGATAATGCAGCGCCAACCGGATCGGGGTTCGGAATCAACAAATTGGTTGCGCTGACAATCGAAGCCACCGCCACATCCGGCAACGGAAAATTGCCAATCGTCGGAATACTGATGCGAAACCCACGATCCTTTGTTCCTTGCGACAACCGGTGCAGAAAATCCTGCGCCGTAACCCGAATGGTTGGCATGCCGCCGTTCGGAAACGAAGGTTCAACGCCGGTGATTTCGCCAACAAAAACTTCTTCCAGCGGGTCCGGCGCGTACCCAATCGAAAGTCGAAAGGGGTTGTCCACCTGCAAAATCGGATGATCCAGCCAGCGTAAATTCGGATTGGCAAACGTCACTTCCACGCGATCTGCGCCTTCCAGTCCGTCCTGGTACGAAATGCTGGTCACGGCGGCGCGCAACGCAACCGGTAACGGTTCGTCGTTGATGCGAAGCCGGAATTCGGGAGCGTAACGAGGAAATTGCGCCATTATTCAACGACCTCCCCGCTGGCGCTGTCCGTGTACGGCAGCGATGGAATCAGCAACAATTGGCCTGTGGCAATCGAACGCGGGTCGCCGATGTCATTGGCAATGGCGATAGGTCGCCAAGTTTGCGGATTGCCGTAAAACCGGTTGGCGATGCTGCTGAGCGTTTCTCCCTGAATCACCGTATGCGCTTTGCTGAAATCGGCCGTCTGTCTATTAACCTCTCTGGCCTCGCGCTCTTCGTCAATGAATTCGTTGAAGGTGACGGTCAGCTTTGCCCGAACAGGTCTGCCGTCGTCCAGAAACATCAGGAACTTCTGGCTGGCCCGTGCCAGCACGCAGCGAAACTGCAACGACGCCCAAGTAACGCGCAGCACAGGCGGCGCATGAAGTTCAGAATCAATGTCCAACAGCCTGACGACCTTCTGCGTTTCTTCGCGCACATCGCGCGGCGGTCTGGGTTCTCCCGTGCGCAACGGCAGATACGTGTCAAAGAGCAGTTCCATCTCCAGCGTGCGCATGTTGCCGTTGACGAATTGCAGCAGCGGTGCGCTTAGGCCGGGAATGCTCTGCGAAGCGAAGTTGTTATCTTTGCTCAGCGTGTATTCTTCCGGGTTAAACATGACGGAAATCGTTTCGCCCGTGTGTTCAACCGTGATTTGTACTTTTGCCAAAGCCATCGTTCGCTGCCTGATTCGGAATTACCTGATCTTTCCCATGCGTTCGCGTTGCGCCACAAACCGGCGATCAATTTGCCGCATGACTTGATCGGCGATCTGTTCAATGTTGACCTGCGGTGATTGCGCACCCGCCTGTTGCCGGAAATCTGCTCCGCTTCCCATCGAAGCACGTCGCGCTTGTCCTGTGGCAGATTGTCCGCTTGAACTGCCAGCCAATGTTGATTCGGCGGCTACTGCCTGTTTGACCTCGCGTTCAATAAAGTTCGCTGTTTGCCGCGTTACTGTGGGCACGGAAGACGAACTGAAAGAACGCTCTTCGATTCGCTGTGTCCGTCTCGTAATGGTATCGGCCACTTGTTCAATTTGTTGGCCGACGGATTTCGATGGCAGGCTTTCCGCCAATCGAAGCTGGCGAAAAATTCGTGCCAATGGCGAACGAGCCGCTTGCAGCAACTCGCGTTTCTCAAGCAACAAAGACTCACTTTGCTGCACGATGTGCCGCCGTTCGATTTCCAGTGGCTCCCTGAGCCTTCGCAATTCGCCGACCGCGGTTGCATTCGCCAACGAGGAATGCCTTTCTCCGCTGGAAGTTTGCGGCGCTGGTTGCCTTGCAACGGACCAGGAGCTGAACTGCCGCTGGTCAACAAAGGTCTGGTGCAGGATCGGTTGAATCGCCAGCTTGATTTGCGAACCCATCTGCCGCGAAGAAACAAACCGGTTTTGATGCGTAATGACGACCGGCTGCAACCGCAACAACACGAACTCGAACGGATCGCGCCGCGAAACCAGCCGACCGTGCCGGTCAACGAGCGCGCCTGCCCAAGCCATCCAGCGATTGAGTGGTTTCGCAGGCGGCGTAACGCCCTGCAATCGTTTTCCGTTTTGTGGTTTCAGTGAATTCAACATTGCCAGATACGCAGTCATTCGCCATTGATTCGCTGGTTGATGCCCGAAATTTCCTGCGTCCATCGCCTGCGCTCCTGATGCTCCAGGTTCAGGATCGTTTCGAGCGGCCAGTGAAAGTGATATGCGACAAAGGCTACCTCCTCGTAGAGCGAGCGTAAGGGGTAGCCTAAAACCCCCCCGCGCCATTCAGCGCCATTTCGAATTGCTGCGTGCATTTTGGACAGACCGCTTCGACGCTGGCTTTGCCTTCGCCGTTGATGCGGTTGTAAAACTCCTGCAGGTACGCCAGGTCGGCGGCATACAATCCTTCGATGACCTTGGGATTGATTTGCGCCACGGCCCCCAGCCGGGTAATCACACGCGACAGCAAAATGACGATCAGGTATGCCTGATTGCTCTGCACGCGCGGGTCTTTCAGCGGCAGAATTTCGTCGGCCGCCGTCGCCAACCGCATCACTCCGTCGCGATGCAAACTGCCGTCGCTGTCCAAATAACCAAACGGCAACGTGAATTCATACTCGGTTTGAAACATACCGGTTCTCCTGCGGCGTTATGCGCGCTCAAGCCCTTCATGCGCCAATTCCAGGGTTTCGATGGCGACATCGTTGCCTTCGGCATTGAAGCTGGGACCAGTCCATTTGGTCGGCCAGGCATTGACGAAATTCCATCGCGCTTTTTCCTGGCCCTGGCGGTCAAGCAGCACGATCGAACCATTCTTGCGCGCCGCCGCCGGATCCCCCGTCACCCATTGCCGATGCCAGTTGTAAAGGTCGCGGTCATCGGTCGCGCCCCATTTGAGCGTGATATTCGAATATTTGACCTGGGCCGGAAGCTTGCGCATCGTGATGTTGTCGCCGCCTTCGCGGTGTTCGGTGACATCAATCGAAGAATCGAAACCGCTCGCCTCTTGAAACGCGGCGCGCGCGATGCCGTCAATCTCGACGTGGAAATTGAAATTGCTGTATGGATCTATGCGTACTCCGTTTGCCATCTTGGTTCTCCTTTGCTGACTTTGCTATCACTACTCAAAAGATCAGGCTTCGCTGACTTCCGATCCGCCCTGGAAGATGCCAATGCGGACGACAATGAACTCAGCCGGGAAAGAGGGGCGCATTCCGATCTCGATATTCAACCGCCCCAGCGCCTGCTCTGAAAATGGATTCAAGGCTTCGTCAATGCGCACGTAGAAAGCCTCCTCCGCTTTTGCGCCGAACAACCCGCCATCGCGCCAGATGCGTGTCAGGAAATCGGTGATCGAACGCTTCAGCTTCTGCCAAAGCGCCAGATTGTTCGGTTCGAAGACTGCGAAGCGAATGCCTTCCTGAATGGACTCTTCGGCGAACAGAAACAGGCGGCGCACATTGACGTACTGCCAATTGCGATCCGTAGCCGTCGTTCGCGCGCCCCACAGAATCGGACGCCCTCCGGCCTGGAACTGGCGAATGATGTTGATGCCTTGCAGATTCAACTGGCCCTGATCTATGTCGCTCATCGTGCGTTCAATGCCGACCGCACCATTGACCAGTTCATTTGCCGGCGCTTTGAAAACGCCTCGGTTGTTATCCGTGCGCGCGATGATTCCGCACACATGCCCCGAAGGCGGAACCAAAATCGGCGCGCCCGTTCCCGCCGGCAAAACGCGCAACCACGGGTAATAAAGCCCGCCATAACCGCGCGTTGAATCCACGCCGAGCCGTTGTTGTTCGATACTGTTCGCACCAAACAATGGTTGATTGGGCGCTGGTCTCAATCCATCCAGTACGGCAAAGCGATCTGCCAATAGCTCACAGTGTGCGATCATTGATTGTTGCACTGAAGCCCGTTGTACGGCATTCAAAGTAATCGCTTCAGGAATTGAAGTGAGGTTAACGTCATCAATTGCTCTCAAGGTGTCGAGTGCCTGGATGTAGTCGGCATCACTCATCGTTGCCAGATTTTCGTTAGCGCCGCCTACTAGCGCCGAAGGGCCGCCTGCGGCTGGCAAATTATTTGGTGGCGTTACAGGTGGGGGGGGATCAATCAACTCTACTGTCACCAATTGGCTTTGTGAATTGACGATGTCAGCGAAATAACGTGGATGCACTGGATCAATCGAAAGATTGTTGTAAACGGTCGGTACGCCTTGCTGAACCGTCAGGTTGAATTCTTCGGATTGCACCGTCGCTGCAGCGGCCATGTTGATCGCAACATCCAAACCTTGGCGGAAGGTCACTCGATAACTCGGCACACCTGCTCCCAAAGGCTCGGTTTGAACCGACTCGACGATCTGTGAGTCCGTCGTCGCTCCTTGTGTAATAGTTAGAATGGTCCCTGGAACCAGTGTATTCGGCGGGAAGGCTGCTGTTGGTCGAATACGAATGGTGCGCGTGCCTACCGGTACGTCCGCTAACCTGACAGCGGCGTTTGCCGCATAGGCGCTTCCCAAGCCGGTAGCAAGCCTCAATGTATCGCCAGACACGCTCAACACCTGCGGACGTTCGCCACCTGCAGCAACCGTGATGAAATCGCCGGCTTTGAAATTGCCTCCCTGGCCTGCGTTCAAGACCAGATTTCTTTCGCCCGCAATTACTGCTGCATTCAACGCACCTGTTGGCTGAAACACTCCCGTATTCGCCGCCACTATCAGATGCGCCGCTGCGACTGTTACCTGAATCGGACTAGCGGCATTGTTGCCAGGCTGCCGCGCTCGCACACGAATTAACTGATTGCCTGCTCCATTGTTCAGCACACGCTGGTCATAAGCGCCATTGCTGGCGCGCACTACGTAACAGACCTGCCCGCCGTTTTCGAAAAAGCCGCGCACGGCATACCAAAGGTAAAATCCAGGCACAGGCAATGCGCCGAATTGTGCGCGGAATTGATCCCACGAAGTCAGTTTGACGGGCGAATCCAGATCGCCGTCCGCTGCTACGCCAATGAATGCCGCGGTGCTGGTGCCCACGCCTTGAATCGGCGGCGCCGGAGCGAACTCTTCAATATAAACACCCGGATAGGAAACTTGTACGGCCATAATCTTTCTCCTCAAGTTAGTGATTCAGCGCCACGGCCAATCGGCCTCGGCGACCGGATTCAGGTAAACAACAAGTCGTATTCCCCGCTCGGCGAAGGCACATTGAGCGCACGGGTCAATGGTGCGCTGCCTTCAATCTGCGCTTGCAACCTGTAATTGCCCGGATGCAATTCGCCGAAACTAAAACGTCCCAATTCATTCGTTCGCGTCAATTGCAATCGTCCCCCTGCCGCGTCCTGCAATTCCACCCAGGCTCCATTCACGGGCGCAGGCGCGCCGCTCGGCAACGGATGCACCGCATCGAGCACGTGCCCACCAATACGTATCCAAATCTCCGCCGTGCCCGGTTCACCCGTCATGCGATATTCCGTAATGGTGGTGGTCACCATCGGCCCTGCAACCTCTCTAAACAGCGCCACCGGCAAAGTGACGATCAAATACAAAACCGGCTTCCACAGCGCGCCCTGCCCCATCCCGCTCCAAAACTCCGCCAGCTTGATGAAGCCTTCGACCGGCGTAATGGCAACCGGCAACTCCACATTTCGGAAAGGCGCAGGCCAGGCGTTGAGCGCGGCAGACCCCGCCGGGTACACGCGCGAAGGATTGAACGAAGCTTGCTGCATCAACACCGCCGCAACTTGGTACAGTAGCGCATGTTCATCCAGCGTAGGCTCAACCGCCGGACTGACCGTCGCCGGACTCCAGGCGCTGATCAGGTAATGGCAATCCAATCGCGCCGGAGCAGGCTCTTCACTGACCATTCCGTTTTCGACCGAACGCACTCGCTCGTTCGACCGCAACTTCCGGTTCTCCCGCATATCGGCAAGATAAACGTTCACCGCATTGACCGGATTCGGCCCGATCACCAGAGTGGAAACATAAGTGCGCCAATCGTTGTCGGGCGGCTGAAACCGCACCTGCGATTCATCAGTCAACTCCGCGATCTGCTCGATCAGGAGTTGGCGCAACAGGTTGTCGAGCAATTGAAGCATTACCGAACTCTTGTCCTTTATTTCGACCTACTGCTTTTTTCCTATTTGGCCTTTGCGGATTTTTGTTCTCACCTCGCTCGCCCTATTTCCAAATTATTTCTTGAAGTGATACTGAAAAAACGTGTCATTTGGGAGAACTTGGTCGATGCCCTCTATTTGCCAATCACCCTTCACACGGGCTTTGATTGTAATGTTCCTTTCTTCCACGACTCTTTCGTCAATGATGATTGGGATTTGAACCTGATAAACTCCACTATCAAGCTGGATATTGGCAGTGACGGTCACTTCATCACCCTTTTTGTATTCGCGCTCTTTTGACAACCCCTTAAGAACTTGCATGCCTCTTGTGACAAGATTGTCTTTGTTTGTAACCTTCGCTGGCTTTAATTTAGCAACGATGATATCTGTCGCCTCCCCCTTACCAGATTTATTACTACCACTGTCTCCAGGCTTTCCTACTTTCTTTCCTTTATCGCCTGAGCCTTTTCCTTTATCGCCCGCGTTCTCGCCTGTGGAGACGGTATTGGCATCTTTCTTTTCTGTCTGATCACCCTGCCCACTGGTTTTCTTACCAGTGCCTGATGGCTTATTCCGATCTTCTAGTGCTTTGAGCAGACGTTTACGCAATTCCTCCTCCGAAATGCTGCCGGGCTTCCAGTCAAGGTTTTTGATGTACTCGATCTCTTCGGGCGTCAGACCTTTGGTAGCCTTGAGCAGCTTGTTTACCCACTCGGAAGCGGGCACCACGTATTGGCCTGTCGCCTCCTTGTTAGCAAGGTGCTGCAACAAGAGCTTTTGCGCTTCTTCAGCGTTCTGTAGCAGCACTGCTACTTTGGCTGCTTCGGCGGCGATCTTGTCCCGGTCTGCATTGCTGGCCCCGAACGGAAAGACCGGCAGCACGCCTAGACCGACCTGGGACGAACCAGTACCAGTACCCGTGCCAGTCGTTGAACCTAGCGTGCCCCCCGTTCCTGTCGTTGCACCAGGAGTGCCGCCTTGAACCGCCCCGGGCTTGTCCCCTTGTTTGACTCCTCCGCCGCTGGCCCCCGTCTTATCAGAAGTGGATGTCTGGCCGGACTGCCCGCCTGGAGTACCTTTCTCGTCAGCGGCAGCTCCCTTCTTTTCACTGCTGGTCCCGGCTACGTCGCCAGTCTGCTTGTCGCCCACTTGTGCCTCGCCTTGGCCCTTAGAGCCAGGCTTAGCGCCTTCGCCGCGCATGATTTCTTCATCGCTTTGGCCTGGCGGCACCTTGTCCGCGCCGGGGCCAGTTACGTCCTTCACGTCGACAGTCTTCTTCGGCGAACCTGTGCTAGCGCCCGTGACTCCAGACACTTTGCCTGAGCCCGCGCTGCCAGCACCGGCGACAGTGCTATCCTTCACCTCGCCCTCGCCTGCCACGCCCGCTCCTGCCGACTGTGTATCTTCCGACTTACCTGCGCCAGCGACTCCTGCGCCCGCGGATGTCGTGCCTTTTGTCGTGCCTGCGCCTGCAACGCCAACGCCCACGACTTCACTGTCTTCCGAGATACCGGCGCCTACCACACCGGCGCCTGCGGTCATGGAATCTTTGGTCACACCCACGCCTGCCGCACCTGCGGCGGCGGTGTCCGAAAACCAACTAATGCCTGCGCCGGCCGTGCCGAAACCGGCGCTGCTGCTACCCACCGAGATACCCACGCCAGCGTTGCCGGCGCCAACGCTCGTGCTGAAGATCGAGATACCAAAGCCGATGTTACCGGCACCGCCAGAAGCACCGCCCTTGGGCTTCTTTTTAGGCTTCTCCTTAGGCTTCTCCTTAGGCTTCTCCTTAGGCTTCTCCTTAGGCTTCTCCTTCTTGCCCTTTTTCTTTTCTTCTTTTTCCCTCTTTTTGCGCTCCTTTTCCTCCTGCTTCTTTTTCTTCTTTTCCTCTTTCTCCTTCTTTTTCTTATCCTCTTCTTCCTTCTTTTTCTTCTTTCCTTCCTCGTTAAGCACGCACCAGTAGCCGACGGCACCAGCACCAACTTCCTTCGCCATGAGGTTGCGCGTCGGATCCTCGGTGAAAGGGCCGAAGTCCTCGATGCCGTTGATGGCACCCTTGAGCAAGTCAAAGGTCGACGTCGCGGTTATAGGCCCAACCTGGACCGAGAAGGTATTATCGTCCAACCCGGGGGGGCGCTTGCCGCATTTGCCTGTGCCGGTGAGACGCTGCTTGGACTGGTCAGCGCGCAACCGGTAGTGCCGAGCTTCCAAACGACCAAGACCCTGTGCGATGTAATAAGGCTTGATCTCGCTGATGCTAACAAGTGGCCGGCCAATGCGGGCCACGTCGGCAAAACCCCATGGTGTGCCAAAAGGCTGACAGGCGCGCGAGACGACGCCATTGGTCTTGGTGGCACGAGGAATTGGCATTTCGACGGCCAAGCCGCGCCCCCCCAGTCGCGTCTGGATCTGCACGTGAGCGGCGCCGCCCAGAACCGTCGCGGCGGCGGCGCTGAGAAGGCCGCAACTGCCGGGGCCGCGCCCACTTTTACGTTGCACGGGCGGCGTGTTGCGAGGCGCGCTGGACTGTTGCACCACGTGAGCCAACTCGTGCGCGAGCAGACGGCGGCCACCTTCGGCTCCCGGTGCAAAGCGGCCGCGCCCAAAGACCACATGGTGCCCGACGGTATAAGCCTGCGCGTCAAGAGCACGTGTGGATTGGTCAGCTTTCTCGTCGGCATGCACTCGCACTCTGCTGAATTCATGGCCGAAGCGTGGCTCGAAGTAGGACCGAGTCGCTATATCGAGTGGCTGGCCTGGTGAGCGCAAAACCTGATCCACAATAGGTGAAGCTTCCCGTAGCCCGCCAGTGCTTTCCAAACTTCGCGTTTGCCTGAGTGACCTATTGAATCGTGATTGCTTTTCCCCATCCGCCCCTCGCCCCGGCATTCGCATCACGTGAGAGACCAAGGGCGGTGCTTCAGTTGATCTGTCTGTATTCTGTCTGATTCGTCGCTGGACAAATCTGCTTCCAATACTGGCACTACGGGCGCTCGGTGCCTGGGGCAAAGTCATCCTCATCACCCTGTCCGCGATACGGTCGGCTTCTTGTTCATAACGATCGCCCGGCTCATTGACGGTAAGTTTGGGCTGTAAAAGGAGCCTGGGTTTCTGGTCGCAATCTGGGCATTCGCCACCTGATTTGCCGCAAGATGCGCACTTACGTTGAAGCACGGCGCCAGCGGACGGCAGAATGCTCAAGCCCGAACCTAGTATGCCCCTTACCGCTCGATTACCTACATTGCTCTGCAAGCTTAATATATGTGCGTAAGAATCTACCGACGCTCCTTGGCAAGCTGGCTCGTGCGAAGGTTTCCGGGTTTGTTCGGCGTTCTTACCATTCGCCGATTTGCTTGCAAGCGCTTCCGCCATGTTAGACCTCTACACTCCCTGAAGTTTGCGACTGTGTTTCCAGCCTCAGTGGCAATTCCGCTTCAGCAATGCATGGATTAATCACTCGTTTCATTCACCAACTTCATTCACTCCTACGCGCTCTACCACGCGTCGCCCAGCTTTCTCCGAAAAATACGTCCACGAAATTTACGTTCGACGCGTGGTGCGGCAGGGCGTCTCGGATCATCTGGATGATCCTTTCGATCTCTGCTACCAATGCCCGGCGGTCGCGCACCTGGTTGTAGTTGTCTCCCAGGCGGATCGTGATGCTGTCCTGGCTGCGCTGTTGAGCCACGTCGAGTTCGCGAGCCACTTGTGCAGCAAATTCGCGGGCATCGGCGAAGGAATCGGCGTCGGCGCCTCCGCGCGCTTCGGCGGGAATCAGCGCATCAGGGGAAACCTGGCCGATGGCGCTTTCGACTTCCGGGAAGCTGCGCGCTTCGACGCGGCGTGTCGGTCGTCGCGGGCCGCGAATGGTATCCGGCAAGCCTCGCGCGATTCGACCCAGATGCAACAAGTCAACTGATCCGGGGCCGATGACGGTTGGCTCTTCGCGTCCGGTTATCGCGCGTTCAATTTGCGCGATGCGGTCCATTTGATCTTCGGGCCTGACGGCCAGCGGATCGGTCGCCGTTCGCCGTGGAATTCGCGGGCCTGTGGCTTCTCCGCGCCTGATTCTTTCTGCTTGGCGTTCCTCTTCGCGTTCAGCGCTGCCGGGCGCAGTTCGCTCGACTAACTCCCCAATTCGCCCCATAACCGAAGGGGAAGCAGAATCAGTAACAGGCATCGTCGCCAATCGTTCCAATGCCGTGCGGTCGAAAGGCGACGGCAGCATGCGCGCCACGCGCTGGGCAAAAACCGCAACATCGCCGGGCAACGCCGGACTGCTCAAGAAAATCTCCAGGTTCATCGTGCGAAATGCCCTGCCAGGGTCGCCGCCGGGACCGCGCCAATCCGTGCTGTCCGTGTTGGCCAACATCATCAGCGCATTACGCAGCGCCGCCGTCACGCGAATGCTTCGTCCTCCCTGAGCCTGCAATGCGCGTTGCAAAAACTCTCTGATTGCCTGCTCGACTTCTGCGCGGGAAGCGCCTCTGCCAGCAACCTGACGCTGAATGCCTGGGACGGCAGTGGCAGCCATGACCTGCACCGTGCCTCCGTGCAAAGCCTGTTGCGCCGCCTGGTCAGCAGCCAGTTCACTGACATCGCCCGGCTGGCTGATCGCACCGGTTTCGATGTTTGCTGCCGTGCGCTGTTGCGCGACATGCGCAAGCTCGTGAGCAATCAATTCGCGGCCAGCCTGTGACTGCGGTGAAGGCGATTCCGCACCCAGGTAAATGTCATCGCCAGCGGTAAAAGCCGTGGCGTTGAGCGCGCCCGCGGCTGTTGCCGCCGCTTGATCCTGATGAAGGCGAACGCCGCTGAAATCGGCGTTGTAAGCCCGCTCCATTTCCGCGCGAGTTTGCGGGTCAAGCTGGCGTCCCTGTTTTCCAAATAACCAATTGATGGCGCTGTTGCCTGCTTGCCGTAAGCGCGCGATCAACCCGCCGTTCTGTTCCCGTCGCGGCAAATCTGCGCGATTGTCGTGGGCGCGTTCGTGTTTTTGGCGCAGCAGACTTCCCTGCTCTGCGTCATTATTTTTTTGATGACGCCGTTCGTTCATGGAGCGCTTTCCTCTGTCATCGCCGCCAGTTCTGCGGCGTTCAAGGGTTTGCCAAGTTTCTGGTATTCGCGGCGCGTGGCCTGAATCAGGTGGCCGGTTGTAACCTGTCCGCTGTTTTCAGCCGCGATGAATGCCGCCGCCAGAGCGATGTTTTTGATGTTGCCGCCGCTGAGTTTGAATTGGCGCGCCAGCAGCGCGAAGTCCACATCTTTGGCCAAAGGCGCTTCAACGGGCCAAATGCCAGCCCAGATGCGCCGCCGATCGGCTTCGTCCGGGAAGGGAAAATGAATGGTGAACGCCAGCCGTCGCACAAAGGAATCGTCCAGGTTTTGGCGCAGGTTCGTCGCCAGAATCGCCACCCCTTCGTATGCTTCCATCTTTTGCAGCAGATAGGAGATTTCGATATTCGCGTACCGATCGTGCGAATCGCGCACTTCGGAGCGTTTGCCGAATAGCGCGTCCGCTTCGTCAAAAAACAGAATCGCATTGGCGTTTTCCGCGGCAGTAAAAATGGCATCCAGGTTCTTTTCGGTTTCGCCGATGTATTTGCTGACCACGCCAGACAAATCTATTTGGTAAAGATCCAGTCCCAATTCGTTGGCGATGATTTCAGCAGCCATCGTTTTGCCGGTTCCGGAAGGCCCGGCAAACAGCGCGTTCACACCTTTGCCCAGACTAAGCTTGCGGTCGAATCCCCAATCGCTTAGCACACGATGGCGATGCGCGACGCGCTGGCAGATTTCATTCAACTGCGCCATCGAATCTTCAGGAAGAACGATGTCCGCCCACCGATACCGAGGTTCAATCTTGCGCGCCAGCGTGCCAAGCTTTCGATCCGATAAAACTCGGCAGGCAGCGTGAAGATCGTCCATTGTCAGTTCTTCTTCGCCGGGCGAATGCCACCGGGCGCTGTTGACGGCAGTGTCAATCGCCGAGCGAATCTGTTCCGGCGTAAAGCGGAATTTGCCTGCCAGAATGCCCAGATCAGCGTCGGTGGCAGTTGGCGCGTGACCATTCAGCACTGCCTTCCAACATTGTTTTCTTACGTCGTCGCGCGGCATTGGCAGAGCGATTTCAATGAACATCAAATCGCGGGACAGTTGCGGCGGCTGATAAAACCTGTGGCCAAGCAGCAGCGTGACTGGCGAAAACATGCGCGCAGTTTTGCAAACCGATTGCCAGTTGTGGCGCGCCTTGTCTTCATCGGCGAACAAAACGTCAGCCTGTTCCAGGCAAAAGACCGCCGGTTGCAACGCAGTTTCGCGCCCTAACAACCACAGGCTTTCGTCAACAGGCACTGAGCCATTGAGCATCCGGCGCGCATCGCCAATCAATAAGGGCAGGCCGAGTTCGTCCGCGACGGCTTCGGCCAACGCCTTTTTGCCCAAGCCGTCAAAACCGTGAACGTAAAAGATCGTGTGCGGCGAATCCGGGTTCAGTTCGTCCAGATAAATGTCGAAATAATCCCGCACACGCTCTTTTAGCTGAGTTTCCAGCCATTCTGTTTCCGGCGCGCTGCCCCATTCGCGCGGCTGGTCAATCAACTGGGCGATGGGTTCCAGCCGCTTATCAATGCCGTTCATCTCCAGCAGAAAATTGACGATGCGGTCATCCAGCTTCAGAGAGCGCGCAAGCAATGGGGTCGAGCTTTCAGCGCCGTTATCCGTCACTTGCAACAGTTTGTACTTGAACAAGGACGATTGCGGGTCGAAAGCCCATCGCGCATTCAACTGTTCTGTCCTGGTCCAACAAAGCAGGCTGAGAATCAGGTCAACGCTCGGACGTTTGCGCGTGACATCGTCCTGCAAATAGGCGTAAAGCTTTTCATACCGGCGATCCAGTTCAGGCGCCAGACAAATAATCAGACACAATTCTTCAAACGGAGTCAGTTGAAACATCCGGCTCAGTTCCGGCAGAAGCAGCCTAACGCCTTGATCGAAAGCGGCATCGCGCCCGTTCTGGATGTGAGTTGCAAGTTGCCCTATCGCATCCAGCAAAGGTTGAGCTGCCTGGCTTAGCTCGAATGTGTGCTCTTCAGCCCAGGCATTCGGGAGGTCGGCGATCAATCCGGCGACTTCTTCCTCGGTGATCACCAGACCTCGGAACTGGTCGAGCGGGCTGGCTGGCTGGCGCTGCCCTTCAGTCAGCAATAGCAGATGAATGAGCAAATCCAGTCGCTTCAACTCATCGGCCAGGTGCAGCCAATTTGTGGAATACGCTGCGTTCCCAGGTTCATTTTGATCAACGACTTCTTCCTGCACGGTTAACCGACTCCTCTTTTTCCGCTTCCCTGTCTTCCTGCTTTCCGGCCAACAGACGATTGATTTCCGCCGATTTACGCCGGTTGATGCGATAACTGATCCCGCCGCCTGCTCTGCGGGTTTCTATCACCAGCTTCTGCGCAACCAGTTCCGCCAGCGCTGCCTGAACCTGTTTCTGAATTCGTTTGATTTGTTGTTCCAACAACCACCATTCCATGATTCCTTCCAGAGTGTCCTGCGCGTTTTGATGTTCTGCTAAATAAGCCAGAATTTCGCGGGAAAGTGATTCTTCACTTCCGCCTTGCAGCCAGGCTTTAGTGTGCGGAGGCTTTTTCACAGGTCAGAACCAAGCAAGCCGCGTGCAACTGGTTAAGTGTTTGAGTTTCAACGACTGTGCGTGGAAGCGGGTGGGACAAATTCATCCTGGCGAGTTCGTTCAAAATGCATTAGTACAGGCAGGTGTTAAAATTAGGGTGGCTGGACAAATTTGTCATACCCGCAACAAATGTCCTGTCAGTTGGGCCAGCCTAATGCCTTGGCTGATTGGCTGTTTTGAAATCTCGGGCATCAATATCGTATTTGCGCATCAGTTCCCAGAATGCACGGCGGTTTTTTTCTGCTGCCTGGGCCGCTCTGGTGACATTGCCGTCATATGTGCGAAGCAGATCCCGTATGTAATCGCGTTCGAATTGTTCGACATACTTTTCCTTTGCAATGCGAAACGCTCCGGTATGCGATTTTCGCTCATCGCCGCCAGGCAAGCATAAATCTGCGGCGTGAATGACAGTTCCTGTTCCGAGGGCAACTGCGCGCTCGATTTGATTTTCCAGCTCGCGCACATTGCCGGGCCAGTCGTACGCCGATAGTCGAGTAACCGCTTCAGCGGATAAAGACATCTGGGATTTGCCAAATTCGTCGGAGTATTTGTTCAAAAAGTGCCTGGCCAGTAGAGGAATATCTTCACGGCGCTCGCGTAGCGGCGGCAAATGGACAGGAATGACATTCAGGCGGTAATACAAATCCTGCCGAATCTTTCCCGTTTTGACCGCTTCATCTGCATCAACATTCGTAGCAGCGATGAAGCGCACATCCACTTTGTGAGTTTTGACCGAGCCAAGCAACCGATATTCTTTTTCTTGCAAGACACGTAACAGTTTTACCTGGGCGGTCAATGGTAGCGAGTCAATTTCGTCCAGAAACAATGTTCCGCCCTCGGCTTCCTGGATCAGTCCAATCTGTGAGTTCTCTGCTCCGGTATATGCGCCGCGCACATGGCCGAACAATTCATTCTCTATCAATTCCTGTGGAATAGCTCCGCAATTGATGGCCACAAACGGGTGCCGCTGCCGAAGTCCCAAATAATGGATCGCACGTGCGTACATCTCTTTTCCGGTTCCCGATTCTCCGGTGATCAAAACATTGGCCGCGCATCTGGCAATCATCGGGATATTTTCAATAACACTGCAAAATCTGTGAGATTCCCCGATGAATTGCCGCATCCCCAAACGCGATTTGAGCTGTTGCACGGTGGAATCTTTCTCACCCAGAAATTCAAGCAGACGCCAGACCCCGGGCAAGACGTTGCAGGCCTTGATAGGTGGCGTGATGCAACTGGCGATTCCGGTTTTCAAAGCCGATAAAACCTGGTCCGGGTCGCTGGTGTCGGCCACCACGATAATTTGTTCCGCAGCAAACGTGTTTTTCATTGCCAACACCAGACGCTCACATTCTTTGCAGAACATCGCAGGAAGAATCAAAAAGGCAATTACCAAATGCGAATCGGTTACCTTGGCATCAAGCTTATTGGCCAAAGCGCCTGCCACGTCATCAGTATTTTCCGGATGACACTGTAGGTTTTTGTAATGGACTTCTATTTCCGATTTTTCATTGAGAGATAAAATTTCTACCACCTGGTTCCCCAAACCAGTCGCCGGAGAAAAGTCAAAAATAAAGACGGCAGTTTGTTTCATATCGGCTGGAGCAAGTAAAAGTGCCCGGTAACCGCACGCTTTTACGTAGAAACAACAACGATCAAACAGGTATCAGAATCAAAATTTTCCAGGATTCGGCTGTCCTCCTGAAAACATTCCCACGCGAATTGAGGATTCGAATATTGACTTTATTTTTCTCGCTGGCGTTCAAGGGCTAAATGAACATGGCGGACCAACGAGCGTAATTTAGCTGAACTGAAGGTGGATACTAGCACCTGAATTCCGTGAGCCGCAATAGCCAGTTCGATATTCACCCACAGACTGAGAACACCGGAGAAGTAAGGACTGCTGCGGTGTGTGTTTGAAAGTTTGTGTAGGCGGCTGAATTGCTGTTTGACACAAAATCAGCCTCGCAGCTTTGCCGCGATTATCAGCGGCAGTCGGCGTTCGGGTGGGAGCGGACGAGGAGATGGGCAAGCGATTTGCTTGCGGTTTGCGCGGTGTTGTTTTCCTATCGGTTTCGCTTCATCCCTCCGGTCAGTCGCGATAGAAATCCTCACGCCGCTTTCTGTTTACAGGCCATTTCCCAACGCGCATCGGGCGCTAACCGCCATTCATCGAAAACAACATGTTATTACGCGCGGGCTGTTGGCACTTGCGACATTATTCGTAGCCGATAGCTTCGCGCACAGAACAGCGGGAAGCGTTCCAGGCGGGCAGAAAACTGGCAATGGCGCACAAACAGGTTGAAACCATCAGCCAGATCAATACGCCGCGAAACTCAAACAGGAAATCCAATCCGCTTTTGAACGCCATGCGGACCAGCAAATTTCCGATGGCTTTGCTGACCGGCCAGGCGGCAATCGTCGCCAGCGCCCAGCTTAGCAAACCAACCACTGCGCCTTCGGCGACGACAATCAGCCAGATCAGTTTTGGCGAAGCGCCAATCGCGCGCAGCACGCCCATTTCTCGCCGCCGTTCCAGAACGTTCAAGCTCATGGTGGTCATCAATCCTAGGCCGCCAACTCCGGCCAGAAGGCCAGACATGACAATCAGGAAGATGTAAATCATCAGCATGTGCTGGTCGAAACCGTAACGGCCATCGGCTTTGCTGGAACTGCTTTGCGCGCGCAATCCTTCTTGTTCCAGGTTTTGATCCAGGCTGGCCTTGACGGCATTGATAGCATCGGGATCGGCGTTTTCCAGCGACAGGCGCAAACTGTTGGCCATTCCTACGTGGCCGCCTGCTTGTTCAAAATACAGCTTGGAAACATAGGCCGTCGGCGGAGAAAACGATTCCTGTGCAATACCGACAACGCGCCATGTTTTTTGCGCGGGTCCCATTTGCAGGTTGACGCTGCCGCCAACCTTCAAGTGTGGATTTCGGCTGGCCAGCGTGGAATTCAGCACGATGGCGTCGCTTTCGCCGGGCTGCAAGTTGCGCCCTTCCAGAATATCCGGCTTCAGCAAAGCGGTGTCAGGCGGCAAGCCAATCACGCCAAAGCTGTTGCTGGCCGGTGCGCCTGCGCCATGCAAACCGCCTGCGCCATCGTGACCGCTGCTGCCCGTTGAAACTTCATTCGCGGCGACAACCGAAGCTTGCGTAACAATCCAGCCTTCGGCGCGCTTTACGCCAGGAGTTTTGCGTGCGGCGCGTTCGACTTTTTCAAACGGCTGCATTCCTCCAAGGTTCACCGCCAGATCGAATTTTCGGGTGTCGAACAAACGATCCAGCGAATAAATCAGCGAAGCGCGCACATTCAACGCTGCCATTAAAAACAACCCGCCCGCGGCCAGCGTCAGCAAGGTCAGCACCAAACGCGCTCGGCGACGGAAGCTGTTGCGAATGGCCAGCAGCAGCGGGCGCTTCATTCCGCCGACTCCAGCCAGCGCGCGATCCAATCGGCTATTGCCGAAAGCGTGTTGTCCGACACCAAAATCAGCCAGCGCTTCGCGCACGGAAATGCCGCTGCCTTTCCAGACTGGATATGCCGCCGCCAGCAAAGGAGCGATAATTCCTGCAAGGGCTACCAGCAGATAAACCCACATCGGCACGGCAAAACTGTTGATGTCGAAATTCAAAAAGACAGCCAGATAGCGGCACAGCGCGCGACTGCCCAGCATTCCCAGCGGAACGGCAACTATGATGGCGGCAACGCCAAGCATCAGTGCCTGGCTGAAGTAAATACGCGCAATTTGCCAACGCGTTGCTCCAATGGTTTTCATCACGCCAATTTGCCGAACTTGCGCCGCCATCAATGCCGTCAGCAAATTGACGACGATGATTCCACTTAGCAACAAGGCGAACAGTCCGAAGCCCGACATCGCCAGCAGTAGCAATCGCATTAAATCTGAATGCGGATGTTTGCCTGGCACAGGTACGTCCAGTTTGCGAACAGGTTGCCCCTGGCTTTCAATCCACTGCTGGACTTCTGCCGCGACGTTGCGAATGTGCGCTTCATCGAATTGATTGCCGGCAACAACAACATTCAACCGATCCAGAAATGGCTCTTCGCCAAGCTGCGCCAGTGTCGCCAGCGTGATGTAGCCGTAAACGATGTTTTCCATTCGCGCCTGCGCTTGGCCAACATCCTTGACCGTGCCGCTAACGCGCAAAGGTTGATCCTGCCCGCTGGAAGTTCTGACCGTCACGGTATCGCCAATCTTGGCTTTGGCCACTTGCAGCGCATCGCGTTCGATCAGGATTTCACCCATCGCCGGAGGCCATGCGCCCGCTTGAGGCTTCAACGTGCTGACGCGAATGTCGCCGTAATCTTTCACCACAAACAGTATCAAGCTGCGCCAATTCACTGGCCCGGCTTTAATTCGACCACTTACAGTTCTGCGCGCCTCGACTTCCCTGACGCCTGGACGCGCGGCGATTCCCTTCAGCAAGGCATCGTCAATTTCATCTGTTGCCACGGTGAATGAAGCCGGATTGGTATCCAGATACCCATGATCCAGTTCGCGCGTCAGAATCGCGTAGCTGGAAAGCACTGCCGAAAACGTCGCAATGCCCAAAGCGATTGCCAGCACCACCAGAATCGTTCGCGTCCGTTCCAGCCAGAAATCGCGAATCACTTTTTGCCATTGGATGCTCATTGACGGGCCTCCAATTGTTTGAGCAAAGCACCATCCACCAATTCAACTTTTCGATCAATCAGCCCTGAAATGTCGCGTTCGTGTGTTGCGATCACCACGGTGGTTCCCCGATCCGCCAAGCTGCGCAGCAGATGCAGCACAGTACCGGAAGTTTCAGAATCCAGGTTTCCTGTCGGCTCATCAGCGATCAAAATTGGCGGATCATTCGCCAGCGCACGCGCAATCGCAGCGCGTTGTTGCTGGCCGCCGGATAAGGTAGAAGGCAACTTGTCCGCCTGATCGGCGATGCCCATTTGCTCAAGCAAACTGAGCGCGTGGGATCGTCGCTGTTTGACGGGCCGCACATTGCAAAAATCCATCGGCAGCATGACGTTTTCCGCGATGGTCAACGTCGGCAGCAATTGGAAAAACTGAAACACCACGCCGACAGTTTTGCCTCGCCATTGCGCCAGCGATTTTTCAGGCACCTGATGAACAGCGGTGCCAGCCACAAACACTTCGCCTTGGCTGGGGCGATCCAGACCGCCGATCAAATTCAACAGCGTAGATTTGCCGCTACCCGATTTCCCGACCAACGCAACGAACTCGCCGGAACCAATTTCCAGATCAACGCCGCGCAGCGCTGGAAAGCTGCCCGCTGGTGTGAAATAACTCTTTTCGACCTTGTGTAATGCGATTAGCGGCTGGTGTTCAGCAACTTTGCGGTCATCGGTCCAAGGACTATGATTTTGCATTCTTTTCCTCTGAAGAAATTTGGTTTCTTGCTTTCGCCTGTTCGTAATTTCGACGCGGGGAGCAAAGTAGAGCTGGAACCCTGAGCCGTCAATTCGCGTTCAGAGAAATCGAACAAAGGGTGGGGATATGTCCGAAAAATTGCCTGAGTCCAAACGAAAACCTGACCAGCGCAGCAAACGCACGCGGGATGCGCTCGGCAATGCGTTGATCACCTTGATGCACGAAAAGCCCTTTGACACTATTACCGTGCAAGATGTTCTGGACCTTGCTGAAGTCAGCCGCTCAACGTTTTACGCGCATTTTCGTGATAAGGATGATCTCTTTCTGAGCGACGCTGATGATTTCTTCCAGCACATGGCGAATTTGCTAACGACTTGTGGCGAGGTGTCGAGACGTGTGGCTCCGGTGCGGGAAATGTTCTCGCACGTGAGTAGCCTGGGAACGTTTTATGACGCGATGGTTGCTTCCGGCAACTTTCAAGAAGCGATGGAAATTGCCCAGGAACATTTTGCGCGTGGCATCGAACAGCGACTGGCCAAGCTATCGCCTGCCTATGCCCAAGCTTCTCCCGGCAGAACCGCGCTGGCGCACGGCTTTGCCGGGGCAATGCTTTCGATGATGTCCTGGTGGCTGAGCCACAACCAGCCCTCTTCACCGGCTGAGATGGACGAAACTTTCCATAAAATGGTTTGGGCTGGAATTACCGAATAGACGGTAAATATATGCTCTTAATCAACAAGCATTAGCGACCCGCACTCCAGCCATTCAGAAAGAATCTCTTGCGGCGATTTGGCATTGGGTTTGGCTTTGTGTCGAGCCAACAAGCCGCGAATTTCCACTGGCCGTTTCGCATCGTAAAGAACCAGGTAAGCGGCTTTGTCCAGGTCTGTCATAGAAATGCCGGTCGCACTGGGGCTGAACAGAAAATATACTTTTTGCTGAGCGTCAACTTCGGGCAGGCCGTTCAGCTTTGGCGCATCGTCGCACAAAGCCATCGCTGGCATCAGGCTGAGTTCAAACAAGTAGCGTTCGACGTGCTGAATGGTTTTGATCACGTTGCCTTGAAAGCTGGCGACATCGTGACCGGGCGCAAGCCGCAAGCGGGCACGGTCATTGATTGTGGCAGGCAATTCTTTGGCTTCGTACTTCCCTTCTCGCGCCAACGACCGGCGGCAACCAGCCATCACGCTTTCCAAGCGCACAACATCCGGAATTTGCGCAGCTTGCCACGCGCCGCGCTGGCAACCATCCAGCAGAAAATCCGCAAAACCTCGCCCCAACGAACCGCGATCTTGAATGGCGGAATGAAAGGACCGGCTGGAAAAGAACGCTTCCAGCGAAGCCAGCGAGCGCGTTTCAGCCAGAATGATCGTCGTTGAAATTTTGAACTCTTCGGCCAAGGTTCTGAGCGTTCGCCGTTTGCGAAGCGCATCGTGCCGCCAGGCGCGGCGATCAACGCCAATCAATTGATCACGCTCAACTGGTGTCAAATCAAATCCATCCAGCGCTTGATCCGCGTTTGTATACACAGACCCCGCAAACGCCTCGTCAAAAAGCATGCGAACAACCAGTTTTTGAAGCGTGTGGTGGCTCATCTGCCCGGTTTTCCTTTAAGCGGCTTCTGCTTTGGCGACAACGGTGGGAAAGAGCGAATTCAGCCGTTCAAACACTTCCAGACATTCTTCCGGCTGGTTGTGTTCGCATTCAAACACGATGGCTTTGAGATTCTTTGCGCGCGGAACGACGTATTCCAGGATTTCCCAAGTTGCGGGCAAAGGCTCAGGCGAATGATTGTCTTCGATGAAAGCGTAACCTTCGATGTCTGTGAGCGCTCCTCCGGCGACGTGCATTTCCACTACGCGATCCAGCGGAAAGCTGTCCAAGCCTGCCAGCGGCGGCAAATTGCGCGTTTGCTGAAAAATGGCCAGATGAGCCGCATCCAGCACCATTCCGCAATCGGCTTTGTCGGTCACCTGCGCGAAGTAATCCAGCAAATGTAAATCGCCCAGATAAATTACCGCCGGAGGATTTTCAGGTAGAACGCTGAAGCCTGTTTCGGCTTCGATATGTGCGATGCTTTCCGCCGTTTCCAGCGCTGATTCGCGGCAAAGAATGGGCGGCATCAACATTCCGTGACCACGTTCGCGCGAAGCGAAATGCCAGCGGCCAGCATCACCACATAACCAGGCAGCGTTGATTTCTTTTGCCAGGGCTTTGGTTTGCGCGATCCAGACAGGATCAAGATCGAGTTTCTCTTCCAGATTGATGTCCAGAAAATGATAGGTCGTAGGCAAACCATCGGCCGCCCAACGGCGCACACCCGCATCCAAGCCGCGCTCCAGATCACCGCCATATTCATAAAAGTGAATCAGATCGGGATAATGTTCTTTGACCCAATTCACATCCATGCCTTTGACAGCGATGTTAAATTCTCCGGAAAGGCCAACACCAAGTCGTGGCAAGCTTTTCACTCGTTCTGCAAAATTAGTCATCTTGAAATCAGATAAACAAATCCGCGGTAACTTTAAAAAACTCAGCCAGGGCTTTTGCCTGAGTTTTGCTAATTTCGCGTTTCCCGCCCAAAACGTCAGAAACTCGGCTTCGACCGCCGAATAATGGAGCAAGATCAATCTGCTTCAACCCGCGATCTTCCATTAGCGTTTTCAGCACAGCTCGCGGTGAAGCTTCTTCAATCGGATATGCTTTCTCCTCGAAATCTTCAATCAAGCGAACCAGCATTCTGAGTAGCCAGCGTTCTTCGGCAGTCAGATTTTTTTCGCCTTTTGTCATCAATCCATTGACGATTTCCAGCGCGCGTTCATTTTCAGCTTCCGTTTCAATCGGCTTCGGCAAAGCAGTCGCCAGCAAATCGGCATACCGCTGAGCAGAAGTTTTTCTGGTTTTAGCAACTGCAATCATCTTTCCATTTCTCCCTGTCATAATCGGGATGAGTCAGCACAAAACGAACTAGAATGGTCTGGTCTTCATAATAGATTTTGGCAATCAGCCGATACTTGTTTCCGCCAATGTTAAAGATCGTGCATTCCTTGTATTGATCCGCGTGCGGAAAGCTTTGCCTGGTTTCTGCCACATTCTTCCACCGCGCTTTTTTAGTCATCCGATACCAAACCTCCAGCGGCTTTTTGGCATCCGGGTACCCGCTCCAAAACTTGACCAATCTTTTTCGGCTGATGATGTGCATGACAATGATCTTCCGTTTCAGATGTTGCCAATACGGCAACACAGTGTCAAGCAACTGATTTTTGCCTCGCTGAAGTCAAAAAGCGCAAGCAGTTGAGGAGAGATCAACGCTTGCGCTTTTGGTTTTGGCTTGCCGAATCCGTTACCTCTGACTGCCGCCGCCCGATTTCACAGCTTTACTCGCCGGTTTGGAATTGCTGCCAGCGACCGGCGAAAGCCCGTTGCCGTTGTTGTAATTCGGGTAAGCCGGTTTCTTGTATTTCGGAATGGGTTTGGCTTTGAGTTCGGCCAAGGCGACTTCGACGGCTTTTTCAAGCTGCGGGTCGCGGCCTTTGCGCCAGATTGCCGGATCCAAATCCACTTCAACGTCCGCAGGTGTGCCGTAATTTTCGACATCCCACTCGCCTTGCAGGTTGTAAAACGCTACGCGCGGTGCGCTGATGTATCCGCCATCCATCAGCGGCGGATAATCGTAAATGCCGACCAAGCCACCCCACGTACGTTTGCCGACGGTTTTGCCAATCCCGGCTTTGCGGAACAACCAGGGCATCATGTCGCCGCCCGAACCAGCGTATTCGTTGATGATCATGACTTTGGGACCGACGATTGCGCCGACAGGCGTGTTGAAATCTTCGCCTTCGCGGGTGGCGAATTTGTTGTGAACCTGACGGCGCATAGCTTCGACAATGTAATCCGCTGCCGATCCGCCACCGTTGAAGCGTTCATCAATTACCGCACCGTCTTTTTCAATCTGCGAAAAGTAGTAGCGATTGAAGTTGGTGTAACCACCGCCACCAGTGTCCGGCAGATAAACATACGCCAGCTTGCCGCCGCTCAGTTCGTCTACCTTCCGGCGATTGCCTTCGATCCAGTCCAGATTGCGCAGGCCGCCTTCATTGGCAACAGGCACAACCGTGTATTCGCGGGCGCTTGAACCGTCGGCATTGGCCGAAACTTTGATCGTCACCTGTTTATTGGCCTTCGATTCAAAGAAGCTGTAGATGTTTTCTGTCGCACGGACTTCGCGGCCACTAACGGCGATCAGGTAATCGCCTGTGTTGACTTCGACGCCCGGTTGCGTGAGCGGCGCGCGCAATTGCGGATTCCAGTTTTCGCCGTTGTAAATTTTGGCGAAACGGTACCGCCCGTTTTCGACGGTGTAATCTGCGCCAAGCAATCCCGTCGCCACAAAATTGGGCGTGGGTTGATCGCCACCAAATGTACGATGATGTCCGGCAGACATTCCGCCCATGGATTCGCGAAACAGCGCGTTCAGGTCTTCGCGGTGCGCGATGCCGTTCAGGTAAACTTCAAACTTCTTCTTCGTGCCTTCGTAATCCAACCCGTGCAGTTTCGAGTCGTAAAAGAAGTCTCGCTGAATGCGCCAGGCTTCGTTGTACATCTGTTTCCACTCGGCTTTAGGATCCACGTACACTTCCATATCACCCAGGTTCAGCACGCCCTGGCCGGGAGGGGCTGGCGTCATTGCCGGCATGATCGTGTAGCGCGTGGCCGGACCGAAGCCCTGGCCAACCAGCATCTTTTCGCCGTTGGCCGAAAGCGTAAAGCTCGCAACGCCGTCCAGAACTTTGTCGAGCTTCTTCTTTTCAACATCGAACCTGTGCAGCGTTGCTCCAGGCTGATTGGCGACGCCTTCGCCCAGGAATAAAGTCTGCGCTTTTCCGACGCTCAGGCCGACGTAATTCCGCGCCGGAATCGGCAACGCCAGAATGCGCTGGCCGATGCGGTCGAAATCAATCGTGACTTTGACTTCTTCCTTTTTCGGCGGTCCTTTGGGAGCTTCGTCTTTCTTTTCTTCAGCAATCTTTTCTTCGTCGCTTTCCGGCGCAAGCGGCGAACTGTCGCCTTTCTTTAACACTACCAGATAAACGCTGCGCGTGACCTGATAGGGGAAACTGGACATATCCAGCCAGCCTGCGGTTGGCCCCGCGTTAGTGCTGGCAGTGAAGTACAAATACTTGCCGTTCTTGTCGAAGTTGGCGAAACGAGCATCGCTCAGCCCGTCAGTGACCTGCGTGCTTTTGCCGGTTTCCAGCGAATGCACGAAGACCGCGCAAAGGTGATTTTTCAACTGCTTGGTATAGGTGATCCACTTGCTGTCCGGTGCCCAGTTGGGATCGGTCACGCGGAAGGGATTCTCAAACGTATTCGTGTCCACCTTGACCGGCGCGCCTTTTTCAATGTCCACGTACCAAAGGTTCAGCCGTTTGTCAGTGAAAGCGATTTTCTTGCTGTCGGGCGACCATTCTGGTGAATAGAAATACGAAGGCGGTTCGCCCAGGCTGATTTTTTTGACTTCGCCCAAGCCGGATTGTTCGCGCAAATGCAGCGCGTATTCGCCGGATTCATCGCTGAAATAAGCAATCCATTTGCCGTTCGGCGACCAGGCAGGATACCGCTCTGCCGCGCCAGGTGTGTTGGTCAGATTGCGCGGGCCGCCTTTTTCGACCGGCACGCTGATGATTTCGCCACGCGCTTCAAACACAGCGCGAGCGCCGGTTGGCGACAAAGCCAAATTGGAAATGCGGCCCGCGACTTTTTCAAAATGGGCGCGGACGCTGGGCAAATCAGCATTGAGCGTAATGTTGACCTTGCTGACCTGACCCGATTTCAAATCATAAAGTTTGATTTCCCCAAACTGGTCGTAAACGATTGCTCCCGGCCCGGCAGACGCCGATTTGATGTCCAAGCCGTCGTTTTTCAACAACTGCGAGACTTTCTTTGTCTTCACATCGTAGTCAAACAACGTGAACCGGCCATTGCGATCAGAAAGGAAGTAGACCTTTTCAGGCTTTTCATTGGTCCAGATGGGATTGAAATCGTTTGCCGTATCACGAGGAATTTCCGTAACACTGGAATCGCTCAAATTCGCCAGCCAGATTTTGCTGGCGCGTCCGCCACGGTAATTTTTCCACATTGCCGCGCCGCCAAACGCCGGAGCCAACGGCGTGTACGCCAGTTTCGACCCATCCGGCGAATACGCTCCTTCATCAGCCATTGGCAAAGGAACTTCGGTTTCGACGCCGCCGGTTGCAGGAACCGTAAAGAAACGAGCAAAGCCCGAATAACTGGCACGGCCAGACCTGAACAGAATGTTTTTGCCGTCAGGCGTCCAGGAAACCGCCTGATCTGCTCCGGGATGCCAAGTCAACCGTTGCGGCACGCCGCCTGTTGCGGGAACGACAAACACGTCCGTGTTGCCGTCATACTGGCCGGTGAACGCGATTTGCGAACCGTCCGGCGAAAAGATCGGGCCGGCTTCAAAACCGACGCCAGTGGTTAATTGCTTGGCTTCGCCACCTTCACGCGCGACGATCCACAAATCTCCGGCGAAGTTGAACGCGATATGCGTTTTGCTCAAGGATGGGCGCTGCAACAACAGCGGCGATTCCTGGGCTAAGCCAACGCCCGTTGCGGTCAATAAGAAAATCAAACTTAAGGTGATTCTTTTTATCATTTCATTCTCCAAAAACGAGCGTAGCGATTAAAGGTTGTAAGCTCACTACGCTCGCACCGGCAGGCGAGACGCCTGCGCTCCCAGGTCTATTTCTGGCTTCCGCCATTTTTCGCCGACTGCCCAGTACCACCAGCCGCCGGAGCAATCGGATTGGCTTTGTGGTAATCGGGATACGGCGGACGTTTGTATTCTTTCGGCGGATTCTTCTTCAGTTCGTCCAGCAACCAGTTGACGGCTTTTTCAAGCTGAACGTCGTGGCCTTCGCGCCAGGCTTTCGGGTCCAGATCAAGTTCGACGTCGGGCGCAACGCCGCGATTTTCAATGTCCCACTTGCCTTCCGGCGTGTAGAACGCAAAATGCGGAGCCGTTACCGAACCGCCGTCAATCAAGGTTGGATAGCCGCCGATGCCAACCAAACCACCCCAGGTGCGTTTGCCGATGATTGGACCAATCTGGTAACGACGGAACAGGTACGGCAGATAATCGCCACCGGAACCGGAATATTCGTTGGCCAGCATCACTTTCGGCCCTGGCATGGTAGCAACAGGCTGACGGAAATCCGTGCCTTCACGACCCGCCCAGAAACTATTCAGCGGTTTCTTCAGGTAATCCACAACGTAATCCGCCGCGTGGCCGCCGCTGTTGTAGCGTTCGTCAACCACTGCGCCTTGTTTGTCGAGCTGCGAGAAGAAGTAGCGGTTGAAGAATGTGTAACCGCCTTGCGCGGTGTCCGGCAGGTAGATGTAAGCCAGTTTGCCATCGGACATCTTTTCGACCTTGCGTCGGTTGTCTTCTATCCAGGCCAGATTACGGAGCGCGCCTTCACTGGCAATCGGAACAACCGTCACGTCACGCGAGCCTGAGCCGTCGGGATTCGGGCCGACTTTGATCGTCACCTGTTTACCCGCCGTGCTTTCAAACAGGCTGTTGATGTCGTCCGCAGCCGTCAGGTCTCGACCTTTGACCGCCAGCAGATATTCGCCCGCAACAACGTTGACGCCCGGTTGCGTCAGCGGCGCGCGCAGATTCGGGTTCCAGTTTTCGCCGTTGAACACTTTTGCAAAACGATACCGCCCGTTTTCAATTTTGTAATCGGCTCCGAGCAATCCGCCCGCAACACGTTTGGGGTCAGGAACGTCGCCGCCTTGAACGTACAAATGACCGACAGTCAGTTCGCCCAGCATTTCCTGGAACAGGTAATTCAAGTCTGAGCGATGAACCAGGGCTTGCAGATAGGGTTCGTATTTCTTTTCGGTCGCTTTCAAATCCAGGCCGTGATAATTCGGCGCGTAAAAGAAATCCCGTTCGATGCGCCAGGTTTCGCGGTACATCTGTTCCCATTCAGCCTTGGGATCAACGTACACTTCCATGTCCTCGGTTCTGATTTTGCCTTCGCCGGGCTTGAACGCAGGCGTTCCCATCGTTGCCGTTGCGGCAATAAACCAGCCCGGAGCGGTTCGATAAAGCGCCTTTTCGCCATTGGATGACAAAACGAACGAAAAGATATTTTCCATCGCCTTGTCGAGCTTGCGTTTTTCCATGTCGAATTTGTGAATGACGATGCCTTGTGCGCCATCCGGAAATTCGTACACCCAAAGCAGATTGCCTTTCCCGGCATCCAACCCGACATAGTTTTTATTGGGAATCGGCAACGCCAGAATGCGCTGGCTGATGTTGTCAAAATCAATATTAACCTTCGGAGCTTCTTTTTTGTCAGCCGGTTTGGCTGCCGCAGCATCCGCAGGTTTCGCAGCATCTGGCGTAGCAGGCTTCGCGGCATCTCCCGTCGCGTCCTTCTTCTCATCCGTTACTTTCTCTTCGTCGCTTTCAGGCGCCAGCGGTGAAGGCAAATCCTTCCGCAGTACGGCAACGTAAACGCTGCTGGTTGAACGATGCGCGTAAGCAGACATATCAAAGCCGGAAAGTTTCGGGCCGGTATCGGTGCTGGCGGTGAAGTAAATGTATTTGCCGTTCTTGTCGAAGACCGGCGAAGCGGCATTGCTCATACCGTCAGTGATCTGCGTGGTTTTGCCGTCTTCCAGCGAATGAACATAGACGGCGCTGTAATAGGATTTCAGCGGTTTGGAATACGTCAGCCAACGACTGTCAGAAGACCAACTGACGCTGGTTCCGCCGCCGCCTGCGATCAAAGTGTCGTATTTTTTCGGCTGGCCGTTTTCGATGTCCACCACCCAAAGGTTCAGACGTTTGTCGCTGAAAGCAATCTTCTTGCTGTCAGGGGACCATTGCGGGCCGTAATAAAACGATGGTTCAAGTTTGATCTTTTTGACTTCGCCAGCGGCTTTTTGATCGCGCAGGTGCAATTCATATTCGCCGGATTGATCGCTGAAATAAGCAATCCATTTGCCGTCCGGCGACCACGACGGATCGCGTTCGGCGACGTTGGTCGTGTTGGTCAGATTGCGCGCGTCGCCTTTTTCCGCAGGAACACTGATGATTTCGCCGCGCGCTTCAAACACGGCACGCGCGCCGGTCGGAGAAACGGCGACATTGCTGATCCGCTGCCCGACTCTTTCGTATTTCGGTCGCACGGCCAGTTGGTCGGCGTTGATCGTCACATTGACCTTGCTGCTTTTGTTGGATTTCAGGTCGAAAATGTTCAGCGCGCCGAACTGTTCATACACGATGGCATCGCCAGCCGCCGTCGCCGCTTTGATGTCCAGGCCTGTGTTGTTGATCAGTTTGTTGACGCGTTTGGCTTTCGTGTCATAACTAAACAGCGTAATCGGCCCTTCGCGATCTGACAGGAAGTACACCTTGTCGCCGATCCACATGGCATTGAAATCGTTGGAATCTTCGCGCGGGATTTTCTCGATGCTGGAATCGCTCATTGCAGCAATCCAGATATAAGAAGCCATGCCGCCTCGGTACCGTTTCCAGGCATTGAACCCGCGCGGCAGCGGTTCATACGCCAACCGCTGGCCATCCGGCGAAAACGATCCTTCGTGGCCCGTCGGCAGCGGAAGCTCCGTCGCCAGTCCGCCAGTAGCGGACACGGTAAACAATTTCATAAAGCGGCGCGATTCACTGGACCGCTCCGAAATAAAGAGCAATTGCTTGCCGTCAGGCGACCAATTACACAAGGCGTCAACACCCGGATGGGAAGTGATTCGCTTCGGCACGCCGCCCGTGGCAGGCACGGTGAAAATATCCGTGTTGCCGTCATATTCGCCGGTAAATCCCACCGTCTGGCCATCCGGCGAAAAGACCGGGCTGCTTTCCGTGCCGACGCCGCTGGTTAACCGCGTGGCTTCGCCGCCTGTGCGCGGCACGCTCCACAAATCGCCCGCGTATTGAAAGACAATGTGGGTGCGGTTCATTGTAGGCCTGCGCAATAGTAACAATTGCTGCGGCGACTGAGCCTTGCTGCTATCTGAAATCAGAATCGCCGCAGCGATTAACAAGAGCGATAAAATCAAAACGACTTTTCTCATTTTTTTCTCCATCAAAATCTTTGACCTTGGAGTGCAGGCCGAAGCTTGCACTCCAAATTACATCCTAAAAAACATCCCTATTGATTGCCTCGCGCGCTTTGACCGCCAGCCGCAGGGGCTACGTTTTTGTGATAGTTCGGGAAGGCAGGCCGTTTGTATTGTTTGGGCGGATTTTTCTTCAGCTCGTCGAGCAAATACTCCACTGCACGTTCAAGCTGCGGATCGCGACCTTGACGCCAAGCTGCCGGATCGAATTCGACTTCAATGTCCGGCGCGACACCTGCGTTTTCGACTTCCCATTCGCCATCCAACCCGTAAATCGCGGCGTCAGGCGCAGTGTGTCCACCGCCATCCATCAGCGGCGGCGGAGAGAACGAAGCGATTAACCCGCCCCAGGTCTTTTTGCCAACCAGTGGCCCAAGCTTGGATTTTTTGAAGTACCAGGGCATGGCGTCTCCGCCGGAACCAGCCATCTCGTTGATCAGCATGGCTTTTGGACCGTAAATGCCGCCCGCAGGAACCGGCACGTCTTGGCTGCCTGCGCGGTAATAAATGTTGCTGAGTTGTTGGCGACTCAAAAGCTGGACGACGTAATCGGCCAGTAATCCGCCACTGTTGAATCGTTCGTCAATCAATGCGCCTTGTTTGTTTGTCTGCGCAAAGAAATAGCGATTAAAGCTGGTATAGCCTCCGTTGGAGGTGTCGGGCATGTAGATGTATGCCAACTTGCCGCCCGAAAGCTGATCCACCTTGCGGCGATTGCCTTCGATCCAAGCCAGGTTTCGCAGGCCTTGTTCGCTGGCAACCGGCACAACGGTCACTTCACGCGAACCTGTGCCATCCGGATTCGGGCCGACCTTGATCACAACTTGTTTGCCCGCTTTGGATTCAAACACTTGATACACGCTGTCCGTTGAACGAAGCTCGCGGCCACCAACGCCTAACAGGTACTCGCCTTCTTTAACGTTGACGCCCGGTTGTGTCAGCGGCGCACGCAATTGTGGGTTCCAGTTTTCGCCATTGTAGATTTTGGCGAATCGGTAGCGCCCGTTTTCAATTTTGTAATCCGCGCCAAGCAATCCGCCAGGCACAAAATTGGGACGATCCTGATCTCCGCCTCGGATAAACATGTGACCGACAGTTAACTGGTTCAGCATTTCCGTCATCAGATACGTCAGATCGCTGCGATGGGCGATGGCGGCAACATAAGGTTCGTATCGTTTTTTCATCTCTTCCAGATTCAACCCGTGTAGGTTTTTGTCGTAGAAGAAATCGCGTTCGTTGCGCCAGGCTTCGTTATACATCTGCCGCCATTCGACCTGCGGATCAACACGCACTTCCATGTCTGCGGTCTTGAGCATGCTTGGTCCACCCGGCGCTCCCGGAGGCGTTGGCGCTCCCAACGTTGCGGTGGAACCAATCACCCAGTTGCCGAAGCCCTGCCGGTACAGAGCCTTTTCGCCATTGGCGGAAATTTCAAATGACGTTACGCCATCAATGGCTTTGTCCAGTTTGCGTTTTTCCAGGTCGTATTTTTGAACGATGAACCCAGGTTGGCCTACGCCGGGCGCTCCCTGTTCCAGGATGTAGACCAAATTTGCTTTGCCGGCAATCAAGCCGAAATAGTTCCGCGTCGGAATCGGCAAAGCAATAATCCGCTGGTCAATTCCGTCCAGATCAACGCGCGTGGGTTCGTCTTTCTTGGCGGGTGGTTTCGGAGCGCCAGCCGCTGCGGGTGGAGCATCGGCTTTCTTTTCACCTTCTGCAGGCTTCGCCGCGTCGCCCTGGCCCGGAGTCGCCGCGTCCTTCTTTTCCTCGGCGACCTTCTCTTCATCGCTTTCCGGCGCCAGCGGCGACGGAATGTCGTTACGCAACACCACGGCATACACGCTGCGCGTCGGTTGATTCGCAATGCCGGAAAGATCGGCAAAGCTGATGCTGGGGCCTAGATTCGTGCTGGCGGTGAAATACAAATACTTGCCGCTGCGGTCGAACACCGGATAGCGCGCATCGCTCATTCCGTCGGTAATTTGCGTGGCTTTGCCGGTTTCCATCGAATACACAAACACGGCGCGAAGCAGGTTGGGCAGTTGTTTGGTGTACGTGACCCATTTGCTGTCCGGTGACCAGGCCGGGTCCATCACGCTGTCGTTGTTGCCAATGGGATTTTGATCCACTTTGACAGGCGTGCCTTTGTCAATTTCCAGGTACCACAGGTCTACCATTCTGCTGCCATAGGCGATTTTCTTGCTGTCTGGCGACCAGGTGATCGAATTGTAGAAAGTTGGCGGCAGTGAAATCTTTTTCACCTCGCCTTCGCCTTTTTGATCACGCAGGTGCAATGCGTATTCGCCGGATTCTTCGCTGAAATAGGCAATCCATTTTCCGTCTGGCGACCAGGCCGGATTGCGCTCCATCACGCCCGGCGTGTTGGTCAGGTTGCGCGGATCGCCTTTTTCGGCAGGCACAGTGATGATTTCACCGCGCGCTTCAAAGACTGCGCGCGCGCCGGTCGGTGAAATATGCGAGTTGAAAATTCTCGTTCCGACTTTATCAAACCGCTGCCGCACGGCGACCAAATCCGCCGCTACACGAATGTTCACCTTTTGAGCTTTGTTGGTTTTGATGTCGTAAAGATGAATGGTGCCGAATTGTTCGAAGGCAATTGTCGCAGCGGATTTGGCATCGCCGCGCCAGGCTGTCGCGGATTTAATATCGAAAACATTGTCTTTGACCAGCAGATCAACCCGCTTTGATTTCACGTCGTAGCTGTATAGCGCGTACCTCTCATCACGGTCTGAAAGGAAATAAACCTTGTCGCCCACCCACATTGGGAAGCGGTCGTTGCCGCCTTTGCGCGGAAGCTTTTCAATTGAGGAATCGGAAATCTTTGCAATCCAAACAACGTCTTGCTGGCCGCCGTAGTAACGTTTCCATTCCGGTTGCCACTGGTTCAACGGCTCATACGCGATTTGCGAACCGTCCGGCGAAAACGCGCCGCGTTCGCCCATCGGCAACGGTACTTCCTCCGGCAACCCGCCTTCCAGCCCAATCGTAAACAGTCGCACAAACCCAGCGTAACTGTTGCTGGATGAATTGAACAACACGCGTTTGCCGTCAGAGGTCCAGCCGGCAACCACATCTGCGCTCGGATGATAGGTCAGCCGTTTGGGGACACCGCCCGCAGCAGGCATGACATACACATCTGTGTTGCCGTCGTATTCTCCGGTAAAAGCGATCTGGGTTCCGTCCGGGGAAAAGGCCGGATCGGATTCGGTGCCAACGCCAGTGGTCAGACGTTTGGCATCACCGCCAGCGCGCGGCACGCTCCATAAATCACCGGCATAAACGAACACGATGTGGGTTTGATTAACAGTGGGCTTTTGGAACAGTGTGGCTTCGGTTTGCGCCAGGCAAAAACTGGCCAAAGCTAGGACAAGAAGCAGCGTCAAGATTGGCTTGCTCATAAGTTCGACTCCTGATTGTGGTTTCAAAAACTACCTGCGGGTTGGTGAGTTTGCTGTACGTTCGGCAAACCTGCGCAGTTCGGATTTTGTGCTTTTGGCTAAGGATTGCAAGTTTTGCCAACAATCTTTTACAAGTTTTACAAGAGCGCTCAGAATTAGGCTGAAGGTAATGCGGTTGGAGTAAGAGCGCATCGCACACTTACTCCAACCGTGCTTCCGCAATTTGAAGCTATTTCTTGGACGTCTTCGACAAACGTTTTGCCTTTTCAGCCAATTGCGCGGAGTTATTGATTTCAGTCAAGGCGCGCTGCAGGGGCAAATCTTCATCGGCCATGATTCGTTTCTGCGTGTCAACGCCATACGCAGCCAGCAAAACCTCTTCGCGGATTTTCCCGCGCGACCATGCCAAATGATCGTCAACCATTTTCATCGTCAAACCATACTCGGGATTTTTGGCGATGAAATCCGTCATAAATTCACGGTAGGCCTTCAAGATTTCGTCGTTGATGGCAAATTCGTTGGCGTGTGGCTGATGGTCGAATTCAATGCCATCTCGTTTGAAGCCGGGCGCAGCGGCAACTTTGCCAGCCATCAGCTTGCGGACAAACATAAATACTCCGGTCGTCCAAATCACGCCTTGTTCGTTTGTGACGGTTACAGGTTCGACTTTAATGTCTGGCTCAATGCCTCCGCCACCATAAACCGTTCGTCCCAGGTCTGTGCGACGCATTTGGCTTTTGGTTTTGTCATCAAGCTTTACGTCTCCATTGGCATTCCGGCGGAAATGATATTCGTAAACCGATCCGTTGGAATAATCGCGCTGGATCAAACGTCCGCTCGGCGTCAAGTAGCGAGCCGTCGTCAGCGTCAGTCCCGTGCCGCCTGAAATCGGATAGATTGTCTGCACCAGGCCTTTGCCAAAGCTTGGCTGGCCAATGATCAAAGCGCGGTCATGATCCTGGATTGCGCCAGCAACGATTTCCGAAGCCGAAGCAGAACCTTCATCAATCATCAGCACCAACGGAAAGTTTTCGGGTGCGCCTGATTCAGCCTGCCAGTCTCTGTCCCCTGCTTTGCCGTCGCGATTGCGCACGGAAACCACAATCTGGCCGCGTTGCAGGAACTTGTCAGCAACACGAATCGCCTGATCCAAAAATCCACCGGGATTGCCGCGCAAATCCAGTATCAGTTGGTTCATTCCCTGCTCTTTCAAACTGCTGATCGCCGTTGAAAGCTCGTCGCTGGTCGTGGAATGGAATCCGCGCGATAGAGCAACATAACCGACGCCGGGTTTGAGCAGGTAATAGCCGGAAATTGATGGCAGGTCTACGGCAGCGCGTTCCAGCGCCACGGTCACAGGCTGCGTCGTTCCTTCGCGAACAACTGTTACTTTGACTTCCGAACCAAGCTCGCCGCGCAAATGGTCGCGGACTTTATCTGAATTCCAGTTTTCGGCATTTTCGCCATCCACTTTGATGATCTGATCCCCGTATCGAAGCCCTGCCCGCGCCGCCGGGGTGTCCTTGAAGGTTTCCATGATGTAAACGCCACGGTCGCGCGATTGAATGGAAGCTCCGATGCCGAAATACTGGCTTCGCTGCTCCATGCGCATTTCGTCAAAGGCTTTGCGGTCGTAAAAACTGGAATGGGGATCAAGCACACGCAACATGCCGGAAATGGCTGCGGTCGTCAGCGTTTCGTATTCAACCGGGACGACATAATGTTCTCGCACCAGTTCCATCGCCTGTATGTAATCGCGGGCAAGTTTTTCTTGCGCTAAACGATCGTCGGTCACTGCCTGGGAATGCAAAACAGCCAGACTGGTAATCAAGACGACAGAAAACAGAAACGTCGAAACCCGTAGCCAATGTTTTTTCACTACTTGAAGACCTCCGTTGCAATGCTTGCTGTCCCGCAGAAGAGTGGTGGTTGAAAAACCGATGCGGAACTTGAAAGGCGAGGCTGCATACTAATTCAAAGTTTTCCGGATTCAAACTGCGCAGGCTGGAAATAGCGTTATTAAAATAGAAAAGCTATTTACTGCCGTAACGGGTTTGCATTTGACACCCCAGCCGCCGGTTTTTATGATGACGTCCGTCAATTACAACAGTTAATTCAATTCCCCCAAACTATAAGCATCTCAATTCTCATGTGCACTGCGGCTGAGAATGTCTCATAAGTGCGCATCAGCCATTTGAACAACTACACACGCATCCGTTGATAACCACATTCATTGATAACTAAGACTAAGCGTTGACCTTTGCCCGAAGCCCCGTCCGGCGTCCCGCTTACTTACCCCGAAGTACGCCCCGATATTGTCCCGAAGTGCGTCTTTTCGCCGTGGGTTGTATTAACCAGTTCATGCCAGGAAGGAGGCTTGAGATGAAAACACAGCTTTTATCTATTTTTTCCGACTCGACCGAAAAGGAATCTGCTGAGCCAACATCCACTGAAACACAGCCGCGCGTAGCCAGTTACCGCGCTCGCTATCAGGAATTTTTGAGCCAGGGCCAGAACCCGTCGTACATCCAGACCGGATCTTACACAGCAAGCAGCGCCTTTCGATTTATTCAAGGCCTGTTCAGCTTGGCTGTTTTTGTCGTATTGTTTTTGACGATTTTGACGTTGTTTGGGTTTGGCCTTTCCAGCCTGGGCGTAATCGCGCAGGTATCACCCAAAGAGGCTTCCGCTTCAAGCAAACAGAACAATACGCCTGCACAAACTCTGCCAACCAAGCCGGAATCGAAAAAGAAAGCAAAACGGCAGCAATAAGCGCTGTCCAGGCACGAAAATAAGGTGGCGCGAGTCGTCTCACACCACCTTATTGAATTCCTGCCAACGAATTTCCGATCAGGCTTATTTTGCCATCGGCGTCACTGTAAATTCGTCAAAGTAACTGACGCTGTCAGTTTTGGACCACAGCCCGACCTTGCCTGAAATCGGTTCCGCCCATGTGTAATCCAGCAGTTTTTTGCCGTTCAGCCAGCCTTCGATTTGCGCGCCGTGAACCGCAATTTTCATGTCATACCACTTGCCCAGTTCCAGTGGCACATTTTCCGTGCCTTTTTTGACGAAGCTGCGCTTGCCCTGTTTGAACGTCCACAGAACCAGATTGTCTTCTTTGCCGTTGAACCGCACAGTCAGGTAATCGCCGTTGGGTTTGACGTTGAACAAAATCCCGGCGCATTTGTCTAGCTGGCCCGAAACCATCTTAAACTTCATGCTGATTTCGCCGTTCTCGAAATTCTCGATGTCTTTGGCGACGGAGATTGGGAAATAAGCGAAAGCTTTGACGTTGTCCACGAAATCTTCGTGCTTCGAGCCATAAATGGTTCTGGCTTTTTCGGCCAGCCCGCGCGCCGGATTTCCGCGCAGCCATTGACGGCCATCAGCGGCGTAAACTTTCCTACCGCCGTCGTCAACAACCATCCAATCGCCAACCATCGAAAGAAAGCGCGAGGATTCGCTGCCGACTTTGTCTTTATTCACATCTATGCGAATGCTTTTGGGGGCTGCAGATTTGGAAACAGGCTTTTTGCTTTGCGCCTGAACAGCGAAAAAGGCGCAGACAATTCCCAGTAAAAACAGATTCAAAATCAATAGTTTGCGTTTCATAAAGGTGACTCTCCTAAGGCTTGCGCGCCAGCCACCAGGCCAAACAGGCAATCAGTGGCCACAGCGCATAAAAAATCAATCGTGCGGCTTTGGGAGTAGCCGCGAGTGGGTAGCCTGGAAATTCAGGCTCATCGGTTTTGGCCGGCGCGCGGACGCCAGCCAGTTCATACAATTGTTCCAGCACAATCGGTTCGGTCGTCGAACGGTTCATCACTCGTTGACCGTTCACCTCGTACCAGATTTCGCCGTAGCGTTCGCCATCGGCGCTGCCGGTTCCTGTTTCAAATAAGCCTGTCCGACTTTGCGCGGCAAATTCGGCTGACAAGCGCGGCAATAATCGCTTGAGCTTGTTCAGGATATTCCGTTCGTAATCCATCAAGCGCGGGTCTTCCGGCGCCAGATTGATGGTGATGCGCAGCGGTTCGTGAAGCTGTCGCAACGCAATTTCGTCGGCGCGCGAGAAGGAGTTGCGACGGTTTTCGCTCATATCCCAGCTTGCGCGAGTCACTGCACTGGCCCAAATCACAACCAAAACTGCTGCCGTCAACGCGCCTGTTTGGAACCATCGCTGGCTGAATTTACGACCGACCTGTTGCCAGATTGCGGCAAGCGCGAACGCTGCGAACGCCATCGCCAGCAGCACAAGCAAGGTGCTCAACCGCAACAAGCCCTGTTCAAACCACCGAAGCGCCGCCGTTGGCGTAAACACCGCGATTTCGGCCAGCCAACCGCCGCGACCGGCGGCAATGAAATCTAGCGCCCAGGTGCCCAGTGTGAAGCTTAGGGTGACAATTGCCGCGCTGGCGGCGCTCTCGGCCAACGCAGCCGCCGCCATTGCCACGCCTGCGCTGAGCAGCATTCTCAGCCAGTGACCAAGCAACAAATTCAATGCTTCCGGCCAATACACGTGCCCGCCGTAAGATTTCCACATCGCGACCGCGACCAAGCCGGGCAACCACGCAACCGCCCAACCGGCCAACAAAGCCAGCACTTTTGCCGTGATGGCGGTGGCCAAACTTGCCGGAAGTTGTAGCGCCAATTTCCAGGCTCCGGTTTCTTTTTCCGCCGAAATCAATCGGATCGCAACGAAAGGAAACAGCAGCGTCACGGCCAGATCGTAAGCGCCCCAGGTCGGAACCAGAATGCCGTCAAGCGGTGTCAATCCTTGCGCCAACGCCGCTGCGCCGCCGCCGATCCCGCTGGCTTCTGCATACAGATTGACCGCAGTGATGAAACTGTTGCCAACCAAGGGTCCGATGAAAATCAGTAGCAACCAGTACGCGCGCGAAGCCATCAACTCGCGCCATTCTTTGGCAAACAGCAGCGGAAGGAGCTTAAGTGAGCGCAAGGAAAATTTCCTCCAGTCCCGCTTGCGGCAGTTCGCTTCCGTTCAGATTGGCCTGTGCCCGAAGCTCGTCAATCGTGCCTTCGCCGACAACTTCGCCTTCGCTGAGCAAGACCAACCGGTCGCAGACGCGCGCGGCGTCGGTCAATTGATGGATCGAAAGCATCAAGGTTCGCCCGGCTTCGGCGTGCCGCCGGAGCAGCGCCATCACATCGCGCGTTTGGCGCAAATCCAACCCGTCAAACGGTTCGTCCAGCATCAACAGCGGCTGCGGCGTCAGCAGTCCGAGCGCCAACAACAGGCGTTTGCGTTCGCCTTTCGATAACGAGCCGATGCGCGACAAAAGCAGATGATCGAGCTTCAATTCTTGCGCCAGTTCGTTGGCATTCGTTTGGGAAGTGCCATACAGCTTCTCGAAAAACTTCAACGCCCAACGCACGGTTTGCACAGCCCACGGCGCGATACCATCCGGCAAATAGAACAGCGCCTGTTGGCGATTTTCGGATGCCAGCGGCTGGTCGCGATACGTCAAAGTTCCCGCGTCGGCAGGGGAAAGCCCTGCCAAACATTCAAAGAGCGTGGTTTTCCCCGCGCCATTTGGCCCAATCAGGCCAAGGGTTTCGCTCGAATGGACGGCAAAACTGACGTTGCGCAACACCCAGCGAGGCGCATAGCGTTTGGAAATTCCCTGAATAGTCAGCAGCGTTTCATTCATTGGCATCTCGAGTTTATAGAAAACAGAAGGGAACGAAATAAAAAAGGGTTTAGGCCTGACACACCTGCCTTCTTCTTTACTCCGATCCCCTCTATTACTCCCTCCTCCTCCTCGGTGCCACTTTTATATTTTATTGAAAACGCGTGAAGCCGGATTCGGCACTGAGTTTTCAGCGCAACCTCGGCAGTCAGTTTTGCTTTGCCAAGCCTCCGAGGAAATGAAGAGCGCTTCCCACATCAGCGCTCTTCATTTTGCGGACCTCGGCTGCTTTTCCTAAAAGATGAACCGCACTTGCAGTTGGACCATTCTCGGCGGATCAACGTTTGCAAATGCGGGAAGTGCGTTGGTCGCCGTGCCGACAGCGACTAATTGACCGAACGTCGAACTCACCGTGGCCGCGTCGCCGTAAATTGTTTGCCCGCGTCCAAGATAGTTTCCGTGGTTGAAGACATTGAAGCCCTCCAACCGGAGCAGGATGGACGTGTGTTCTGACGTTCGGATGCGATCTTCAACAAAAAGCGCCACGTCCTGCGTCGAAGTGCCACGGAACGCCGACTTGCTAAGCACCGTGCCGTTGACGACAGGGCGGTCGTTGTTCGCACCGTCCCCGTTGTTATCAACGCCCGTTGTGGCATTGAACGGGCGCGCAGACGCAAGCTGTGTCACGGTTCCAAGCGTGAAATTGTGCGGGAACTGGTAACTAAACGTGATGACCGCGCGGTGACGCTGATCCAGCAAGCTTGGGCCACGCTCGAATTCGCCTTGCCGCTCGAACGTGCCTTGGTCCGGTCCGATGCCGTTGCCATCCGGTTCACTGTTGTTGGTCGCCTTGGACAACGTGTAGCTGAGTGCGGCATATAGGCGCCGGTTGCCACGATAGCTGACCTGGGTTTGCAATCCATCGTAATCAGCGACGCCCAGGTTCATCAACACATTGACCTGCCGCACGCCACCGTTGACCGGCAAAATCGGACGCGTGGCATTGGCGGCGGCCACGGTTCTGACCTGTCCGGGCGCAGTGCGATCAAATGGCGACGGAGCATTCAAATCCACTGTGCGATCAATACCGGTTAGGTGCTGATGCACATAATCGCCTCCGACAAAAAACCCTCTGACGATTTCACGTTCCGCGCCGATGGATGCAACCTGGCTGCGAGGATTTTCTAGCTGATCCGGATAATTCGGCAGCTTGGAAAAATCCAGTCCATATCGGGCGAACTGTGCCTGATAGAAAGCCCGCTGCCCCGCCCGTATGGTGATGTCGCGCGCAGGCAATTGCGAAGCTGGAAGCGTTTTCGGATCAAATGACAGGGGCAGGCATGAGCCAGTCAGACAGGTTGGAAAACCCAACTGTCCCGGAGCTGCCGTATAAGTCGTCAATCCATCCAGGCCGTTCACCAAATACCCAGCAACCGCATTGGAGCGAATTTGGGTGTAATACATGCCGTACCCGCCACGAATGGAAAGATGCGAATCGCCTCCCGGATGCCAGCCGAAACCGACGCGCGGCGCAAAGTTCTTTTTCGCGTCGGTCAGCGTCTGCCGGTCGTAACGAACACCGACATCCACTGTCAGGTCGCTTCGCGCGTGAATGCTGTCCTGCACAAAGCCCGTATAAAGCCATTGATTCAGGTCATAGCTGCTGATTCCGAAATTGATCGGCTGCGTGTAGTTCTGCACATCTGCCAGCGTCAGTTGATCAAACGGTGCTGTTGTCGTGTTCCTGAATGTGAACGTGCCCAGAATCGCCGTGCCAGGTTCGCTGCCCGTGCCGCCGGAAGAATGATGAATCGCACTGCCGCCAAAGCGAAGGTAATGCCTGCCCAGCGACCACGAAAGCGTGTCTGAAAACTGCACTTGATGGCTGTAAATGTCAGAGGCTCTTGACTGCCCAATGGTGAAAGGCACATTTCCGGCACGCGTGTACGTTGTTGATAAAGACTGCGCTTCCCACAGCGTGACAGGGTCGCCATGCAGATAGGCAAACCGCGCTTCGTTAAGAATATCCGCGTTGATGACAGCCGTGTGATTGGCCTGTGTCGTCCATGACCGGCGCGTGTACCGGCGTGCAACGCTTGGCGCGCTCGTTCCGCCGACCGCATCCTGGGGGTTGTCATCAAAAAACCGGTCGCTGTTAAAGCGGAACATCAACGTCTGATTGGATGTGAGTTTGTGATCCAGGCGTCCGTCAAAAAGCGTTTGCCGGTAGTGACCGGTGTAATCCAGGCGGCCATCCGCCGGCAAAAGGAAAGCGGGCAGCGCAGCAGAAAGAAACGTCGTGCGATCTTGCTGCGTATGATCAGCCGTCGCAAAAAAGAAGGTTTTGTCTTTGATGAATGGCCCGCCGATTGAAACGGAACCTTGCTTCAATGCGTCCGGAATATCCACCGGATTGATTGCGGTGAGTGTGGTGGGAGTGACGCAACTGGAAACCGACGGTGGGCAGAACCCTTTGGTCGAAAACGTCTTTGCCTGCCAATCACCCGGACGCGCCATAAACAGCACCTCTCCGTGAAGGCTGTTTGTCCCGGATTTTGTGACGATGTTCAGCGCTGGGCCGGAAGTCCAGCCGAATTCAGAAGAAAAGGCGTTCGACAACACCGTCATTTCCTGAATCGCTCCCAGCGGCACTGTGGCAATCGCGGTTTGGCGACCCCAGCCTTCGTCATTGTTTGCGCCATCAAGCAGGACTGTCGTCTGGCGACGCCCGCCTACTCCAGTGACAAAGTATGTCGCGTTGACAAAAAGGTCTCCCGTGCCCTTTGCCTGCCGGAATGCCGAATTGAGCAGTGGCAGTGTCGTTACCTTGCGGCCAAGGATCGGCGTTTCATCAATTTGCACACTGTCGAGCCGGCGGCCAATCTGTGCATCCGCGCGCACGCCATCAGTCGTGCCAAAAATTGTAACTTCCACAGTCTGGGAACCTACCAGCAGCTTTACCTTCAAGGTCGCAGTTTCCCCGGAACGCAACGTGATATCTTTTAATTCTTGATTACCAAAGCCATCTTTGGACACGCTCACCATATATGTTCCCGTCAACGACAGAGCTGAAATGGTGGCACTGCCATCGCTTCCCGAAACCGATTCGCGCACGGCACCAGTGGCCGTGTTTATGACGGAAATTTTGGCATCCTTCACGTTAGCGCCATTTTGATCCGTCACAACGACAATTATGGATGCCGTATTCGGAGATTGCGCCCGAATCTGCACACCAATAAAGGCAATAAATGCAGTCAGAAGCATAGAAAGTGCGCGAAGGGAGAAAACGGGTTTTCTTCGAGTGAGCATAAAGGTCCCTTTCTGTTGAGCGGAAATAGTAATGAATGTGCGCGATTGCTCCTGATCAATCGGCAGCGAGGTGGGATGCTAGTCTGCGGACAGAACTACTACCAGTTGCCGTAGGGAGTTTGTAAATTCAGAAAGGGGATAAATTCTTCCCGTTTGCGGCAGAATTTATCTTCCGATTGCTTGACGGTATTACCAAGCCAGAACATAATTCGTCGCCACAAAAATTAGTCCCCAGAGACTAAATTATCCAAGCTTTTTTGATCCAAGTTTTTTAGACAGAAATTTAATTTACTGAGGTTGCTTTCATCCAACAGCAAGCTTGAGGTGTATTCCATGCTGTAAGCGCCCTGCTTATGGCGATCCATCAAACCCATCGGCGCACCAGTCGCCCCAAGCATTAGGAGGTTTACCTTGATCAGGACTATCCGCACTACCATCCTGATTGCACTTTGCCTTTTTACTGTAACCGCATCGGCTTTGGCTCAGGATTTCCGCGCGACCGTCACAGGCCGCGTCACAGACGCCAACCGGGCTGCGATTCCAAATGCATCAGTGCAAGTCAAAAATATCGGCACGAATGAAGTGTCAACCGCCACCACCAACAGCGAAGGCAATTACAGAGTCCCCTTCCTTCGTCCTGGCGCTTATTCCATTACAGTCGAAGCCAGCGGATTCAAAAAATCCACGCGCGACAATATCGAATTGGTGATTTCGCAAGCCGCCACTTTCGATTTCGCGCTGGAACCGGGCAACGTCAGCGACAGCGTGACGATTACCAGCGAAGCCGCAATCATCGAAACCGCCACAGCAGATCGCGGCGGCGTTATTGACCGTCAAAAAGTGCTTGAACTACCGCTCAATTCACGCAACCCATTCATGCTTGGCATTCTGGCTCCTGGCGTGAACTTCAATGGAGCTTCGATCTGGCAGCGCCCTTTCGACAACGGCGCAATTGCCCAATGGACGATTAACGGCAGCCAGCAGAACGGCAACGAATTCCTGCTCGATGGCGCACCGAACAACGGCCAGGCAGGCGGCAACAACATCGCTTACGTGCCGCCAGTGGATTCCGTGCAGGATTTCAAAATCATGACCAACACGTATGACGCCCAGTACGGAAAAACTTCCGGTGGCATCATCAACGTCAACCTGCGGTCGGGCACGAACGCGTTTCACGGCACGGTCTATGAATTTCTACGCCGCGAACAACTTGATGCAACGGACTTTCGCCTGAATGCCCGTAACCAGCCCAAAGCGCTGCATTATCTGGATCAATACGGATTCCAACTGGAAGGCCCGATCTATGTGCCGAAGGTTTACAACGGCAAAGACAAAAGCTTCTTCATGTTCAACTATGAAGGATACCGCGAAGGCGTGCCCCAACCGTTGACCTTGTCGGTGCCAGCAACAGAATTCGCCAACGGCGATTTCAGCAAGCTGGTGGATGCCGCAGGCAAACCAATTGTCATTTATGATCCGTTGACCGGCACGGCGGCGAATAACTACGTCCGTACTCCGTTCCCGGACAATAAGATTCCCGCCAATCGCATCAACCCGATCTCGCAAAAGATTCTGAGTTACTTCCCGAAACCCAATGTCACAACGCCAGGTCAGGCCTATTCGCGTGCAAATTTCTTCCTGTCGCCGAATATCGCCACCGATGCTTTCTATAACTGGACGGCAAAAGTAGACCAGCAGTTCAACGAAAAGCACCACATGTACCTGCGCTTCGCCAAAAACGACCGCCGCGAAAACCGCAACGAAAACGGCGTCGTTGACGCAGTGGGCGAATGCTGCCAGTTGCCGTTCAAACGCCTCAACGATGCGTTTGTGGCGGATCACGTGGCAAGCTTCACGCCAAATCTGATCTTCAACTTCCGTGTTTCCTTTAACCGGTTTGAAGAAAAAGGCGTGGCCGAAGAAGATCTCGGATTCGACCAAACCACTCTGGGCTTCGGCTCGGCGCTGATTGGTTCCTTGCCGGGCACCAAAACCTTTGGGCGTTATGAAATGGGTGATGGCTACAGCTTTATTGGCCGTTATCCCAGCAACAATCTGACAAACACGATTGCTTCGCATCCAAACGTGACCTGGATTCGCGGTTCGCAAACGTGGCGTGGCGGCGTGGACATGCGCTGGGTGCAGTACATTACCCGCAACGAAGGCAATCCGTTCCGTTTGACTGCCGAACGTCGCTATACGCAACAGCGTTGGGACCAAGCTGACGCTCAAAGTGGCAATAGCATTGCGGCATTCCTGCTGGGTTACACAGGCGGCGCGGCTGATTACAACCTGTTCCCGACTACGCTTGGCGCTTATTACGCCCCGTGGGTGCAACAGGATTGGAAACTCAATCGCAAGCTGACGCTCAACCTGGGGCTTCGCTGGGATATCAACACCCCGCCAAATGAACGGTACAACCGGCTCAATCGTGGTTTTGATCAGACGACGGTCAGCCCGATTGACCGGCTAATTGACCGCACAAAATACCCCGGGTTCCAACAGGTCAAAGGCGGCTTGCTGTTTGCAGGCACCGAAGGTTCGTTGCGCAACGCGGCGAATACCGATTGGAACAACATCCAACCACGCCTTGGCGCGGCGTATCTGCTCACAGACAAAATTGTATTGCGCGGCGGTTGGGGCCTGTATTTCGTCAATCCCAACAACGATTACCTGCAGTTCAACGGCTTCCAGATCACAACCGACATTATCAGCACGAATGATGGCGGGCGTACTCCGGTGGCAAACACCGTGGGCAATCCCTTCCCGACAGGCATCACCGTTCCGGCGGGTTCCGCCGCTGGACTGAACACCTTTGTGGGTCGTTCTCCGCATTTCGTCAATCTGGACTTCCAGGTGCCGAAGGTGCATCAGTTCTCGTTCGGCATTCAATATCAACTGCCGTGGGAATCGAAACTTGAGGTTTCTTACGTCGGCAATCGCACGGTGAATCTGCAAACGGTGAAAGCTTTCAATGAACCGGATTTGGCTTTGCGTCAAAAGTGCAATCCGCTCGAAGGCGGCAATCCGTCGTTCTGTAACGAACTGTTGCCGAACCCGTTCTTTGGCTTGGAACCGTTCCGCGGCACCTCGCGTTTTACCAGCGCCACGCTTTCGCGTTGGGAACTTTCGCGGCCTTACCCGCAATTCGGCGGCTTTGAAATGCGCGCGCGCAATGATGGCAGTTTGAATTACGACTCGATGCAGGTGACGTTTGAAAAACGCGCCCGTAACGACCTGAACGTCATCACCACCTACACGTTTGCGAAGCAGATTGAAGAATGGGGCTTCAATGATGTGCAGAAGAATATCGAACAACGCGGTTTGTATCTGACGGATCGCCCACACCGCTTCACCGTTGGCAGCGTGTATCAATTGCCGTTTGGGCCGGGCAAGAAGTTCCTGAACTTCAACAACAACTTTGCCAAAAAACTCTTCGGCGGTTGGCAAACCAGCCTGATTCTGCAATGGCAATCGGGCCGTCCGTGGGATTTGAGTGGTGAAATCGAATGGCTGAATCCTGACGGTTATCTCAAAGACATCCAATGGAAAGGCGCGGATCAGGTTTGGGCAATGCGCACCTACCCTGACAAAACCAATCCCAATATCCGCTCGGTGTGCGCCGCGCGCCGTAACAATGACAATAGCTTGTCTCTGACTTCGTACAGCGCCAATCTCAATGGTTGCTCGTTGGCGAATGTTGACATGATTCGCCGCAATGCCTCGGGTTTCGTGCCGCGTTACACCTCGTTCCGTTCTTCGACGGTCAGGCTGCACTCGCCGCCAAACGCCGATCTTTCGTTTAACAAGACCACGAAGATCACCGAATCCAAGAGCTTCCAGTTCCGGCTTGAGATGTTCAACTTTACGAACACTTACTCTTACCGTTTCAGGAACTTCACCAACAACCCGGATGACAGCACCTTCGGCAGCACCTTCCCGCGTCTGGCGGGCGATACCGAAGTCGCTTATCCGCGTCACATCCAGCTAGGGTTTAAGTTCATCTTCTAACTCTGGCAACAGTTACCCACCCCCAAGCGAAAGGCGCGAAAAAGAGTGAAAGCTCTCTTTCGCGCCTTTGCTGTTTCTCTCTTCGGAATGCTCACTTCATCGAGATTCTTTAACTTCCAGAAGCTGTCCGGATTTCACGTCGCGCAAGATTTGCACAATGCCGCTGGGCCAGCGAATTTCAATCTCATTCACCTGGCTTTCTTTCCCCAATCCAAAATGAACAATCCGGCTGCTGGACGAAGCATACCCGACGCTGGTCGTGACGTGATTAAACTGCATTTTGCCTTCAGTAGTGACCAGTTTGATCTTTCCGCCAATGCCGTCGCGGTTGCTGCGTGTGCCAATCAGCTTCAGTTTCAGCCAGAAATTTTCGCCGGGTGATTCATTGCGCCATAACTCCGCCGGTTCGTTCAGCGAAGTCGTAACAACATCCATCCTTCCGTCGTTGTCGAAATCGGCAAAGGCTGCGCCGCGATGCGCTCGTTTAGTTTGGAACTCTGCGCCAGCCAAAGCCGTCACATCACGAAAATTGCCGTTGCCCAAATTCACCAGCAAACTGTTTGGCTGGCGATAGGTTTGTTCGTTGTACAGTTCAATGTTGTCGTTGACATGCGCGTTGGCGGCAAACAAATCCTTCCAGCCGTCGTTGTTGAAATCGAACAGCCCCAAACTCCATCCGCTGCGTATGGCCGTTGTCGCGCCAACGCCGCTCGGCCAGGTTGCGTCGCCAAAAAAGCCTTTGCCCAGGTTGCGAAACAGCGGAAAGGTTTCGCCTTCCAGCGCCGAGAAAATCAAATCCGGTCGCCCGTCATTGTCGTAATCGCGAAAATCCACGCCCATGCTGGAAACCGGGCGGCCGCTTTCGTTGACGGCGACACCGGCCAACAACGCCGCTTCTTCGAATTTGCCGCCGCCCAGGTTCCGAAACAGAAAATTCGGCAAAGTGTCGTTTGCGACAAACACGTCCATCAAACCATCGTCATCGAAATCGGCCACGGCGACGCCCATTCCTTTGCCGATGTGTTTGCCGATGCCGCTCGAAGCAGAAATATCCGTGAACGTTCCATCTCCATTGTTTCGGAAAAGCTGGTTGGGCAACCCTTCATATTTATCCGGGAAGCAATATGTCCGCCAGCCTTCTTTTTGGGCACCGCAGTAAGGATCGGCGTCCAGATGCCATTTGCAGTAATTAGCGACAAACAAATCCAGGTCGCCGTCGTTGTCGAAATCGAACCACGCCCCAGCAACTGACCACAGCTTCGCATTCGTCAAACCGGCTGTACCCGTTACGTCCGTGAATCGTCCGCCATCGTTGCGGTACAGGATGTTGTGATTGACTCCGGCAACGAAAACATCCGCATCGCCATCGTTGTCGTAATCGGCTACGGCTGCTCCCATCGAAAAGCCTTCGCCTTTGACTCCAGCAGTTTCCGTCACATCCTCAAAGCCGCCTTTTTGATTGTTGCGAAAAAGCCGATTCCAAAATTGAGGCGAAGCCTTTTTCATTGCGGGCAACTCCGCGCCGTTGACGAAGAAAACGTCTTCCCATCCGTCGTTGTCAAAATCAATCACCGCCACACCGCCCGTCATCGTTTCGATCTGATACTTTCGCGGCGAAGCCGAATTTCGCAAGGTGAAATTGAGCTTCGCCTGCTGAGCAACCTCGCGAAACTTTACCCCTTCCCCCAAGCCCACAGTCTCTCCGCCTTTGCGTCTTCCCGTTGCAGTAACTCCTGCCTTCAGTCTTTCCAGCGCGGCGCGAGCCAACGCGTTCCCGTCAAGCGCCGCCGATTGCTGAAAGTCTTTTTCCGCCTCTGTCAGTTTGCCGAGTTTTTCATACGCTCCGCCACGAAGCAGATACGGCTGACTGGATTTCGGATTGGCGGCAATCAACTCTGATAAGATTTTTACGGCTTCGTCATATTGACTGAGCTTGAGAAGCAGTTGGCTGGCGTAAAGAAAGGTGATGGGCTGAATTCGTTTTTGCTGCCGGCAACTTTGAATCGCCTGGCGGTAATGAACCAGCGCGGTTTCGGAATCATTCATCGCATCCAGCGCCATTGCCAGTTGCGTGTGCGCGTCAGCGGAATCTGCTTTCAGCGCAATCGCTCGGCGCGACGAAGCGGCGGATTTTGTCAACGAAGATTGCAAAAACTGCACACGCGCCAGGTAAAACCACAATTCAGTGTCCTTCGGGAAAAGCTTCAGCGCGTCTTCAAACTCGGCTTCGGCTTGGCCGTATTGCTGCGTAAGTTGAAACGCCAAGCCCCCCAGTTTCCAGGCTTCAATCAGCTTCGGATCGGCTTCGCGCGCTCGGCGGGCCGTGGCCGCAGCTTCGGCAAATTTACGCTGATCGAATTCGGAGCGCGCCTGACGCAGCAATTGCTCAGCCGATTGTTGAGAAGCGACCGACCATGTCGGCAGCGACACGCCGAGCATAATCAAATAAAACATCCACGAAGGCACACGAAAGGACACGAAGAAAAAAAATCTACCGTCTTCGTGGTTCTTCGTGTGGGTTCGCGGACGAATTTTCTTTTCGGTAAGTCGCAAAGCTTCACCCAAGTTCGCGCACCACTGGCGCAAGCGATTCGATGAACACGGACAACTGCGCGTCGCGCTCCAGCGCTGGCACGTGATGACGAACGCGACGATACACTTCAGCCAGTTTTGGGCCCGGCTTCAGCGGCTTCAGAAATTCCAGCCCCTGTGCCGCGCAAAGCAATTCAATCGCCAGTACGGTTTCGACGTTTTTGACAATCTGCGCCAGCTTCAGCGCTGCCGTCATTCCCATCGAAACGTGGTCTTCCTTGTTCGCCGAAGTCGGCAGCGTAAACACAGAAGCCGGATGCGCCAGCACATTATTTTCGGCAATCAACGCTGCGGCGGTGACTTGCGCGATCATCATTCCCGAATTCGTTCCCGGATGAGGCGACAGAAATGCGGGTAAGCCCGAAAGCGACGGATTGACCAACCGCTCAACGCGACGTTCGGAAATCGTTGCCAAATCCGCCACGGCAACCGCCGCATAATCATAAGCCAGCGAAACCGGTTCGCCATGAAAATTGCCGCCGGACAACACTTCTCCGGCTCGATTGCCGTGCGGGGCAAACACCAGCGGATTGTCTGTCGCGGAATTGATTTCGACTTCGACAATTTGCCGCGCGTGTTCCAGCGCGTCACGCACAGCGCCGTGAACTTGCGGCATGCAGCGAAGCGCGTACGCATCCTGCACTCTGGGGTCGGCGGCTTTGTCACGGTGCGATTCGCGGATTTCGCTGTGTTCGATCAGTTCGCGCAACCGCCGCGCACTTTCGCGCTGGCCTTTGTGCGGCCGAACCGCATGAATCTTTTCATCGAACGCGACCGGAGTTCCGCGCAATGCTTCCATCGTCATCGCGCCAATCACGTCGGCAGCATTGGCCAGTTTCAAAGCGTCCACCAGCGCCAAACCGCCCACTGCCGTCATCGCCTGTGTGCCATTGAGCAGCGCCAATCCTTCTTTGGCTTCCAGCATCAGCGGTTCAATTCCTGCGCGCAGCATTGCGTCGCCGCCCGCCATTCGTTCGCCCCGATAAAAAGCTTCTCCTTCACCGATTGTCACCAGTGCTTGATGCGCCAGCGGAGCCAGATCGCCCGATGCTCCAACAGAACCTTTCGCCGGAATCATCGGATGAACGCCGTTGTTCAGCATCGAAATCAAGGTTTCAACGATCAGAGGCCGACAGCCGGAAAAGCCTTTGGCCAGCACATTCGCCCGATGCAGCAACATCGCGCGAACAACTTTTTCCGGCAGCGGATCGCCAACACCGCAAGCGTGTGAGCGAACCAGGTTGATCTGCAATTCACGAAGCTCTTCGTTGGGAATGTTGACTTCGGATAGCGCACCAAAGCCTGTGTTGATGCCATAAACGACGTCACCGCGCGCGATAATTTCTTCCACAAAGCGGCGCGACATTTCCATGCGCTGTCGCGCATCGGCTGAAAGCGAAACCGGCTCGCCGTTCGCGACGGATTCGGTTTGCGCCAGCGATAGCGATTCGCCATCAAGTTCGATCATTTAGCGGCTTCCTCCAAAAAACTAGACAGGATTGACACGATTCAACAGGTTAAGAGCCAGATTGCAACGCCCATCCTGTTTCATCTTGTTCATCCTGTCTAGTTCGTTTTCCGCTCTTGTTCGTTGGCAAAACCGTCTCCCCAATCGGTTTTGCGCGCACGCTTCCAGGTGTCTTTGTCTCGCTTGATAATGGAAACGGTTTGGAATCCTTCGGGTGTGCAAAGCTGAAGCTGCGTGAATCCGGGCTGACGAAGCGGGTGGCGAATGACGCGCGCCGATTCCGGCGTCACTGGGTATTTGGAGGCGGCGATGTACGAAAACTTTTCGTCTTCATACCCCAGCGAGCCGCCTTTCAGTCGGCGATGAAGCTGCGTTCGGTCAAAGCGCGCCGAAAAATGACACCAATCAGTATCATCTGTCGGCATCGGGCAAGCGTTGGAATGCGGGCAAGGCGCGACCAGAACAGCTCCGGCTTCAATCAATTGATCCCGCACAGCGCGAACCGTCGTAAAGCCTTTTGTCGTTCCTGGCTCGACAATGATCAAAAGATGTCCGGTGGATTGCCAGGCGGCTTTGATAATTTTGCCGACCGCAGCAGAGTCAATTTCGCCAAGCGCATACGAACAGAGAACCAAATCGTGTGACTGGAATTCTTTGACACTGTTCAAATTTGCCAAGCGCCAATCCGCAGACCGAAGCGCAGTATGTTCGGATTCCTGTGCCAGCTTGCGGCCAAGTTCAATCAACCTGCTATCCTGCTCGATCAACGAAAATTGACGCAAGGAATCAAACGCTTCCGCCGCGGCCCAAGCAGCCGCGCCGGTTCCGGCTCCTAAATCCAGCAGACTTTGCGGCTGAACATCAGGCATTAAATAGCAAACAGATTCCAATGTTTTGCTGACGGCTGCAAAGGTCGCGGGCATTCGCACGGCCACATAAGCCAGCCGATGCGCGTCGCTTGTCATGAATCGTTCAGCTTTTCGTTGTTGGCGATAACGGTCGGAAAGCTCGGTGGCTGCGGCGGTCAACGAACTGAAACTAACGCTTGATAATTCCTGTTCGATGGCAGTGCGGAGCGAAATTGGCAGTTGCATAAAACTCGTGAGACTTATTCACGCAAAGACGCAAGCAGAATTTGGAGAAACGATCTGCTGGAAACCGCAAGAAGTTTTCCCAACCTTTGCATCTTTGCGTTGAAATCATCCCGCCTCTAATGTTTTGCGAATCAGCGGCAACAGCGAATGCGGTTCGGCCAAAAATCCATCGTGGCCGTGGTCGGAAATAATCTCGGCGTATTCAGCGTCGGCTCCAGCGGCAAGCATTCGTTCGGTCAGGCTGCGAACTTCGCCGGGCGGAAACAACCAGTCAGACGAAATTCCAATCATCAACATTTTTGCCTGAATGCGAGCCAATGCTGCCGTTTCAGATTCGTACCCGACCGCCGGATGAAAGTTGTCCATCGCTTTGGTGATGGATAGATACGAATTCGCATCAAATCGCTGCGTGAAGATGTCTCCCTGATAATCCAGGTACCCGGCAATATCATACCGTTCCGTCAACGAATGCAGCGGGTCTTCACCATTGCGGTTTGGGCGGCGGGCAAAACGTTCATCAAACAGTTTGTCGGATTTGTACGACAACATCGCAATCGCTCGTGCAGTCGCCAATCCGGTTTTCGAATTATTGAAAATCGCCTGGCGCTGCAAATGATTCAGCGCCAAGCCCATCGCCGTCAGCGGAGCGGCTCCGATGG